>NZ_JBFUEH010000002.1:0-765014 GCF_056404295.1 Pedococcus sp. P2_D7 | reverse complement strand
GACTCGGTCACCGGCGCGACCCGCTGGCAGGACCCGCGCACCTACCGCCCCGGCGCCGCCACCGCGCGAGCCGTCCGATCCCGGGACGGCACCTGCCGGTTCCCCGGCTGCGCCACCGCCGCCAGACGCTGCCAGCTCGACCACGTGGTCCGACATCCCGACGGGCCGACCACCGTCACCAACCTGCAGACCCTGTGCGCCACCCACCACGGGTTCAAGCACCACGCCGGCTGGCAGGTCACCATGGACGAGCTCGGCGTCTGCACCTGGACCGCCCCCGACGGCCGCACCCACACCACCCGGCCCCTGGACCGCCACGGCTTCCGAGCCGCCTGACCGAGCCAGTTCCCCGAGACGTGTGGGAGACCGGTGCCCGACGGATCGGTCCGGAGCGGAGCACTCAGGGCGGTCACTCCACAGCCATCTCCTCCAGCATCGACCGGCCAGGCCGTGGTGGGAAGGTCGAGGGCTGGCAGGCTGGACGCGTGATCCTCCCCGAAGTCCGTGACCCGCGCTTGGTCACGGTGCGCCGCGGCGGGACGCTCACGGATGCCGACCACCACCTCCTGGCCCGGTGGGCAGCGGCGTGTGCCGAGCACGTCCTGCCCCTCTTCGAGCGGGACGAGCCATCGGATGGTCGCCCACGAGCGGCGATCGACGCGGCGCGCGCCTGGGCCCGCGGCGAGCTGACGATGATGGACGCGAGGTCCCGAGGCGGACAGGCGATGGGTGCGGCGCGACCGCTGCGGGGGCCAGCCCGGTTCGCCGCCTATGCCGCCGGCCAGGCGGCGTGCGTCGGACACGTGGCTGAACACGACCTCGGGGCAGCGGCCTACGCGATCAAGGCCGCTCAGGCAGCGAGCCCGCACGATCCCGAAGCCAGACGACGTGAGCGCGACTGGCAGCGCGACCAGCTTCCCCAGGAGATCCGAGTGCTCGTGCTCGAGGACCAGGCGCGCCGCAGCGCCATCTGCTGGTCCACCTTCGACGACTGACGAGCAACCTCAGCCAGGTGTCGCAAGGGCGCGGAGGAGGCCCAGGAGGAGGTCCGCGACGCGGGCGGGTTCGGCGAGGTGGGCGAGGTGGTGGCCGGCCTCGCGACGCACCACCCAGCCGAGCCCTTCGGCGCGGGCGAGCTCCTCGGCATACGTGTCACCGAAGCCGAGGTATGCCGCGGGCCGCGCCTCCCAGCCCGACGGCACCGGAAGCGGCGTCGTGAAGTAGTCGGGGGGAAGGCGGGGGGCCTCGCGGGTCACGCGGTCGAGCCAGTCGTCGTTCGGGAAGAGGGCCGCGACCTCCGCGCGGTCCCACCACGACGGCCAGGGCGGGAGCACACCATCCGTCAGCGGAAGTGTCTCGATGAACTCCGCGAAGGACGCGGGAGCCAGCCTGGTCTCGGCCACGCCGGGAGCGGGCAGGGCAGCGTCCAGGTAGACGACCGGTAGGTCGCGCGCGCTGGCGAGGGTCGGCGCGTAGTACCCGGCGTTGCTGTGCGCGACGAGCAGGGTGGCCTCATGGTGGTCGGTCACCGCTCCGAAGGCGTGGAGCACGCCGCCCGGCATGACCTCACCGGCAGGCATCGACGCGACCACGGTCGGCAGCCCGCGGTCCCTGAGGAGCCCGGCCAGGGGCAGGTAGCTGGCCGGCCCGAGCAGCGGACTGGGCAGGATGACGACGCGCGGGGAGACGGCGCCCCCCGTGGGGCTGGCACCGGACGTGGGGCTGGCACCGGACGTGGGGTTGGCACCGGACGTGAGGGCGCTGCGCGACGTGGGGGTGCTGCGCGACGACATCCTTGGACGCTAGCGCTGGCGGCGAGGAAATCCGCACGAAACACTGCCTTGGTCTACTGGCCCTGCCCGACCGCACCGAACCACCACCGAGAGGCCGGGCACCGTCACGCCAAGGAGGCCGCGATGCACCTGTCCCCCGCTGACACCGAGAAGCTCCTGCTGTCGGTGGCCGGCATGGTCGCCCGCGACCGCCTGTCGCGCGGCGTCCGGCTCAACCACCCCGAGTCGATCGCCCTCCTCTCGACCTGGGTCATCGAGCGCGCCAGGGATGGCGCCCTCGTGGCCGACCTGATGGAGCAGGGTCGCACCGTGCTCACCCGCGACGACGTCATGGACGGGGTGCCCGAGATGATCGCCGACATCCAGGTCGAGGCGACCTTCCCCGACGGCCGCAAGCTGGTCACCCTCCACCACCCCATCGCCTGAGAGGACGGAACCCGTTGAGCAGCAACACCTCCGGCCCCGGCGCGATCAGGGTCAGGCCCGGCACCGTCACCATCAACGCCGACCGCACCGACGCCGAACGGCTCACCCTCGTCATCGTGAACACCGGCGACCGTCCGGTGCAGATCGGCTCCCACCTGCACCTGCCCGACAGCAACGCAGCCCTCGACTTCGACCGCACGGCCGCCCACGGCTTCCGGCTCGACCTCCCCAGCGGCACGTCGGTGCGGTTCGAGCCAGGGGTCAGCCGGGAGGTCGACGCCGTCGCGTTCCGCGGACGTCGGAGGGTCCCCGGCCTCCAGCTGCCGGCCACGACCGGCCGCCCGACCGAGGGTCAGCTCGATGGCTGACCTCGACCGCGAGCGCTACGCCGCGATCTACGGCCCGACGACCGGTGACCAGGTCCGGCTCGGTGACACCGACCTCTGGATCGAGGTCGAGGACGACCTGACCTTCGGAGGCGAGGAGGCCGTCTTCGGAGGGGGCAAGTCGATTCGCGAGTCGATGGCCCAGGGCACCCGCAGCAGCGCGGACGGGGCCCTCGACACCGTGGTGACGAACGCGATCGTGCTCGACCACTGGGGCATCGTCCGCGCCGACGTCGGCATCCGTGCCGGCCGGATCGTTGCGCTCGGCCGCAGCGGCAACCCCGACATCGCCGACGGCGTGCACCCGGACCTGGAGATCGGGCCGGGCACCGACGTCATCTCCGGCGAGGGCCGCATCCTCACCGCCGGAGGGGTCGACCTGCACGTGCACTTCCTCTCCACCAGCCAGGTCCACGAGGCCCTGGCGGCGGGGCTGACCACCTTGGGCGGCGGAGGCACCGGTCCGTCCGAGGGGTCCAAGGCGACCACCGTCACCCCCGGCCCCTGGCACCTCCAGTCCGTGCTCCGTGGCCTCGACCACCTCCCGGTCAACCTCCTGCTCATGGGCAAGGGCAACACCGTCAGCGGCGCAGGGTTGCGCGAGCAGGCGCTCGCCGGCGCGGCGGCATACAAGGTCCACGAGGACTGGGGCAGCACCCCGGCGGCGATCGACGCAGCCCTGCGTGCCGCCGAGGAGTTCGGCCTGCAGGTGGCGCTGCACAGCGACAGCCTCAACGAGGCGGGGTTCGTCGACTCGACGCTCCGGGCGATCGCGGGGCGCAGCATCCACGCCTTCCACACCGAGGGTGCCGGCGGCGGTCACGCCCCCGACATCATCACCATCGCCGGTCACCCCAACGTGCTCCCCGGCTCGACGAACCCGACCCTCCCCCATACCGTCAACACGGTCGCCGAGCACCTCGACATGCTGATGGTCTGCCACCACCTCAACCCTGCGGTCCCCGAGGACCTGGCCTTCGCCGAGAGCCGGATCCGCGCGACCACCATCGCGGCCGAGGACATCCTCCACGACCTCGGCGCCCTCTCCATGACGAGCAGCGACGCGCAGGCGATGGGTCGCATCGGCGAGGTGGTCACCCGCACCTGGCAGGTCGCCCACGTGATGAAGGACCGGCTCGGCGCCCTGGGCGGCGGCCTCCCCGCCGACAACGAGAGGGCCCGCCGCTACGTGGCCAAGTACACGATCAACCCCGCCATCGCGCACGGCATCGACCACGAGATCGGGTCGGTCGAACCGGGCAAGCTCGCCGACCTCGTGCTGTGGGACCCCAAGCTCTTCGGGTGGCGCCCCGACGTCGTGATCAAGGCGGGCGCGATCGTGTATGCCGCGCTCGGAGACCCGAACGCGTCGATCCCCACACCGCAGCCGGTGCTCATGCGCCCGGCACTGGTGGGCGAGGGCGGGGCGGGCGCCGACCACGCGCTGACGTTCGTGGCGCCCGCGGCCCTCGACGACGGCCTCGCCGACCGGCTCGGCCTGCGCCGCGAGCTGGCCGCCGTCCGTCCGACGCGGGCCGTGACCAAGGCCGACATGGTGAACAACGACGCCCTGCCGATGATCGAGGTCGACCCCGAGTCGTTCGCGATCACCATCGACGGCGAGCGCGTCGAACCGGCCCCGGCCACCGAACTCCCACTCGCCCAACGCTATTCGCTGTTCTGAGTGAGACTGGGACCACCAACCGCCATGCTCCCCCACCCCGAGTTCGCAGCCATGCTGCTGGCCGACGGCCGACTGCCCGTCGGCGGCCACACCCAGTCCTCCGGCCTCGAGCCAGCCCTCCTCGGCGGCCTCGAGCCGCGCGACGTGCCCGCCCTGGTGGCAACCCGGCTGCGGACCGTCGTGCTGGTCGATGCGGCGACGGCGGTGGTCGCCCGACACCGCACCCTCGCCGGACTGCCCCTCGACGACCTCCAACTGGCCTGGGCCGCCCGGACCCCCAGCGAGGTCGTGCGTGCCGCGTCCATCGCGGTGGGGCGGGGGCAGCGCCGGCTGGCCCAGCGGCTGTGGCCGGGCAGCGCCGCCGCCTCCGCCCTCGCGCCCCTTCCCGCTCCCGCCCGGCCCGTGGCGGTCGGCGCGACGGCCGCCGCGGCCGGTCTCGACGGTGCGCGCACCGCCCGTCTCGTCGGGTACGACGACGTCCAGTCCCTCTGCGCCGCAGCCCTCAAGCTCTGCCCGCTCGACCCGGTCGAGACCACCGAGTGGCTGCTGCACGCCGGTCCCGCGATCGAGCAGGTCGTGGCCACCGTCGCGCACCTGACCGAGCCGGACGGCATCCCTGCGCCGTCCGCACCGCTGCTGGAGCAGTGGCAGCACGCCCACCCCACCCACGCACGGAGGCTGTTCAGTGCCTGAAACCGCCATGCCAGACACCACCACGCCTGACACCACCAGTCCCGACGCCACCCGCGCGTTCCGGCTCGGCGTCGCCGGCCCGGTCGGCACCGGCAAGTCCTCACTCATCGCCATGGTCTGTCGCGAGCTCGGCGACCAGCTGCGACTCGGGGTGGTGACCAACGACATCTACACCGACGAGGACGCCCGGATGCTGCGCGCCGCCGGCGTCCTCGACCCCGAGCGGATCCGCGCCGTGGAGACGGGCGCCTGTCCGCACACCGCGATCCGCGACGACGTGACCGCCAACCTGCTCGCCGTCGAGGACCTCGAGGCCGACTTCGCACCCCTCGACCTGGTGCTGGTGGAGTCGGGCGGCGACAACCTCACCGCGACCTTCTCGCCCGCGTTGGTCGACGCCCAGGTCTTCGTCCTCGACGTGGCCGGCGGCGGCGACGTGGTGCGCAAGGGCGGCCCCGGCATCTCCCGCGCCGACCTCCTGGTGGTCAACAAGACCGACCTCGCGCCCCACGTCGGCGTCGACGCCGACCTCATGCAGGTGCAGGGTCGGGAGGCCCGCGACGGCCGGCCCGTCATCGGCCTGTCGCGCACCGACCCCGCCTCGGTCGCCGAGCTGCGCGCCTGGGTCCTGACGATGCTCGGCGCCCACCGCAGCGGCCACCACGTGCCCGTCGACCCCGGCCCGATGGCCCCCCACAGCCACGGTGAAGACGGCACCCACAGTCATGGCGGCGGTGCCGGTGCCCACGCACACTGAGGTCCGCACGGCCCGGGTCGAGCTCTGGGCCCGGGGCGACAGCAGCCGACTCGTGCTGGCCGCCGGCCTGGTCACCCCCCGAGTGGTCCGACAGGAGGGGTCGGGCGCCGAGGTCGCCCTCCTCGCCACGACCGCCACGCTCCTCGGTGGGGACACCCTCCGGCTGGCGGTCGAGGTGGGTCCCGGGATGCGCCTCGACCTGCGCGACGTCGCGGGCACCGTGGCCTACCACGGTCGGGGACTCGGCTGCGTGGTCGACGCCTCGCTGCGGGTGCACGAGGGCGCGACCCTCACCTGGGCCGGCGAACCGCTCGTCGTCGCCGACGGCTCCGCCGTCACCCGCCACCTGCGCGCGGACGTCAGCGAGGGCGGACGCCTGCTGCTCCGCGACCGGGTCGCCCTCGGCCGCAGCGGCCAGGACGGCGGCCGACTCGACTGCCACACGACCCTCGGGTATGCCGGTCGGCCGGCCCTCGTGGAGCACCTCGAGGTGCGGGCCGGGCTGGGACCGGGCGCCCTCGGGACGGCGCGGGTCGTCGACACCCTCACCGCGCTCGGGTGGCGGCCGGACGCCGTCGCCGGCCACGCGGCATACCGGCTGCACGAACCGGGCAGCGTCGCCCGCGAGCTGCTCGACGAGGCGCACACCTCCGGCCTGCCAGCGGTGTGGGCCGACTGGCACGCCGAGCTCCCAGCCCACCGGGGGCTCCCACCAATTTGACGGAGCCTCCGCCCGGCCGCTCGGGCGTAGTTTGGCAGGACAACCAACCTGAGAAAGGGGCGCCACCATGGGTCAGTTCATGGATGTCCACACCAACATGCCCGGGGTCACCGCCGAGGCGCTGCTCGAGGCACACCGGGCCGACCTCGCCATCCAGGACGAGGAGTCAGTGGACTTCAAGCAGGCTTGGGCCGACCCGGTGAGCGGTCACGTCTTCTGCCTCTCCGAGGGACCGGACAAGGACGCCATCCAGCGCATCCATGAGCGCGCCGGCCACCCCTACGACGAGATCCACGAGATCACCGTCACGGCCTGACCCGCCACGCACCACTCGCGGGCCGGCCCGCCGCCGCTCGCGCACCGCCCGCTCGACCTGTCAGGGCTCGATCCGCCGCGCCCATTAACGACATGCCCGACTGTCCGAAATGCGGGTTGCCCGCATGCCCCGGCGGCAGCCGTCCTACCATGGAAGAACGCCCGCAGGAGGCGAGCGGCGCGCAGACAGCAGATGAACAGGTGGCGGAACACGCAGTGACGCAGACACAGTCGAGCGGCAAGAGCGTCCAACGCCTCGATCGGGTCGTGATCCGGTTCGCCGGCGACTCGGGCGACGGCATGCAGCTGACCGGAGACCGGTTCACGTCGGAGACCGCCGCACTCGGCAACGACCTCTCGACCCTGCCCAACTTCCCCGCCGAGATCCGGGCGCCCCAGGGCACCCTCCCCGGCGTCTCCAGCTTCCAGCTGCACTTCGCCGACCACGACGTCCTGACCCCGGGTGACGCACCGGACGTGCTGGTCGCGATGAACCCCGCGGCCCTCAAGGCCAACCTGCGCGACCTGCCGCGCGGCGCGACGATCATCGCCAACACCGACGAGTTCTCGAAGCGCAACCTCGCCAAGGTCGGCTACGACGCCAACCCCCTCGACGACGGCAGCCTCGAGTCCTGGCACGTCCACCCCGTCGCGCTCACCTCGATCACCGTCGAGGCCCTCGCTGCCTTCGACACCTTGTCCCGCAAGGACAAGGAGCGCGCCAAGAACATGTTCGCGCTCGGGCTGCTGTCGTGGATGTACCACCGCCCGACCACCGGCACCGAGTCGTTCCTGGAGAAGAAGTTCGGCTCCAAGCCCGACATCCTCGCCGCGAACCTCACGGCACTGAGGGCCGGTCTCCACTACGGCGAGACCACCGAGGACTTCGCCGTCTCCTACGAGATCGCGCCCGCCAAGATGGCCCCGGGCACCTACCGCAACATCACCGGCAACGCCGCGCTCGCCCTCGGGCTGGTCACGGCGTCGCACCGAGCCGGCATCCCGCTCGTGCTCGGCTCCTACCCGATCACCCCCGCGTCCGACATCCTGCACACCCTCTCGGGCCTCAAGCGCTACGGCGTGACGACCCTGCAGGCCGAGGACGAGATCGCCGGCATCGGCGCCGCCCTCGGGGCGTCGTTCGGCGGCGCCATCGGGGTGACCACGACCTCCGGCCCCGGCGTCGCGCTCAAGTCCGAGACGATCGGTCTCGGCGTCTCGCTCGAGCTCCCGCTGGTCATCGTCGACGTGCAGCGTGGCGGCCCCTCGACGGGTCTCCCCACCAAGACCGAGCAGTCCGACCTGCTCCAGGCGATGTTCGGGCGCAACGGCGAGTCCCCGGTGCCGATCGTGGCCCCGCAGTCCCCCGCCGACTGCTTCGACGCCGCGCTGGAGGCGGTGCGGATCGCCACGACCTACCGCACCCCGGTGTTCCTGCTCTCCGACGGCTACCTCGCCAACGGCTCCGAGCCGTGGTCGATCCCGTCGGTGTCCGAGCTGCCCGACCTGACCGTCGAGTTCGCGACCGAGCCGAACGACACCGACGACAAGGGCGAGCCGGTCTTCCACCCGTACCTGCGCGACGAGGCCACCTTGGCCCGACCGTGGGCGATCCCCGGCACGCCCGGCCTCGAGCACCGGATCGGCGGCATCGAGAAGGCCAACGTCACCGGCAACATCTCCTACGACCCCGACAACCACGACCTGATGACCCGTCTGCGGGCCGCCAAGGTCGAGCGGATCGCCGACACCATCGGTGAGCTCGAGGTCGACGACCCGAGCGGGGAGGCCACCGTGCTGGTCCTCGGCTGGGGGTCGACCTACGGGCCGATCGCCGCCGCGGCGCGCAGCGTCCGCAACACCGGCGCCAAGGTGGCCAGGGCCCACCTGCGCCACCTCAACCCGTTCCCCGCCAACACCGGCGAGGTCCTGCGGCGCTACGACCGGGTGCTCGTCCCCGAGATGAACATGGGCCAGCTCGCGATGCTGCTGCGCGCCAAGTTCCTCGTCGACGTCCACTCCTTCACCCAGGTGCGTGGGCTGCCGTTCACCACGGTCGAGCTCGCCGACGCCATCGTGTCGCTCGCCTCCGGCGACGACGCCCTGGCTCCTGACAGCAAGGCCACCGACGCCGTGGCCGCCAAGGGAGGACGAGCATGACCACCAACCTGGGTATGCCGGGCAGCGCCCCTCCCAGCGGCACCGCCGGGGTCCCGCACCTCGCCGAGGACGCCCCGAAGCAGACCAAGAAGGAGTTCACCTCCGACCAGGAGGTGCGCTGGTGCCCCGGGTGTGGCGACTACGCCATCCTCGCCGCCGTGCAGGGCTTCCTGCCCGAGCTCGGCCTCAAGCGCGAGAACACGGTGTTCGTCTCCGGGATCGGCTGCTCGTCGCGGTTCCCGTACTACCTCGACACCTACGGCATGCACTCGATCCACGGGCGCGCGCCGGCGATCGCCACCGGCCTGGCCACCAGCCGCCCCGACCTGTCGGTCTGGGTCGTGACCGGTGACGGTGACGCGCTGTCGATCGGCGGCAACCACCTGATCCACGCCCTGCGCCGCAACGTGAACCTCACGATCCTGTTGTTCAACAACCAGATCTACGGCCTGACCAAGGGGCAGTACTCGCCGACGTCGGAGGTCGGCAAGGTCACCAAGTCGACCCCGATGGGCTCGGTCGACCACCCGTTCAACCCGGTGTCCCTTGCCCTGGGGGCCGAGGCGACCTTCGTGGCCCGGACGACCGACACCGACCGCAAGCACCTCACCGAGATCCTGCGCGCCGCCGCTGAGCACCGCGGCACCTCCCTGGTCGAGATCTACCAGAACTGCCCGATCTTCAACGACGGCGCGTTCGACCTCATCAAGGACCGCACCCAGCAGGAGGCGCGGATCGTCAACCTCGCCGACGGCGAGCCCGTGGCCGTCGGGCCCGAGGACGACCGGCAGGTGCTCGTCCGCAGTGCGGGCGGCACCATGGAGTTCGTCCCGCGGGCCGAGTCCGAGGGTCGTGACGTGGTCGTCCACGACGCCGGCGCTGCGGACCCCACCCAGGCCTTCGCGCTGTCAAGGCTGGACTCGCCCCAGATGACGCACGTGCCGATGGGCATCTTCCGCAGCGTCTCCCGGCCGACCTACGACGACATGGTCCCGGCCCAGGTGGACGCCGCCATCGACACCGCTGGTGGCCGCCCCACCGACGCCGACCTCGACGCGCTGATCCACGGTCGCGACACGTGGACCGTGGCGTGACCCACGACCCGACCACCGCCTGAGGTGCCGGCGGACGAAGGGCGGCGCGGCGCGGCATACGGGTTCATCGCCTATGCGATCTGGGGGGCCTTCCCGCTCTACTTCGCGGCGCTCAAGCCGGCCGGCGCGTGGGAGATCCTCGCGCACCGCATCCTGTGGACCCTCCTGCTGTGCGCCCTCGTGCTGCTGGTGCGGCGCGACCTCGCCTGGGCGCGGCAGCTGTGGCAGCGCCCGCGACTGGGACTCGGCGTCACCGCCGCCGCGCTGCTCATCGCCGCGAACTGGGTGATCTACGTGGCCGCGGTGCTCGGCGGTCGCACCACCGAGGCGGCCCTCGGTTACTTCCTCAACCCCATCGTCACGGTCGCGCTCGGCGTGGTCGTGCTGCGCGAGCGCCTGCGCCCGCTGCAGTGGGTCGCGGTGGGCATCGGCGCCCTCGCCGGCGTCTACCTGAGCGTGGCCGCGGGGTCGGTGCCCGTCGTGGCGCTGAGCCTGGCCATGTCGTTCGGCCTCTACGGCCTCGTCAAGAAGAAGGTCGGCGCGTCGCTGGAGGCGATGCACTCGCTGACCGCCGAGACCGCCGTGCTCGCGCCGATCGCCGTCGTCATGCTCGCGGTGCTGACCAGCCGGGGCGACACCACCTTCACCACCGAGGGCGAGTGGCACACGACGCTGCTCGTCGCCGCCGGGGTGGCGACCGCGACCCCGCTGCTCCTCTTCGCCGCGGCGGCGCGGCGGGTGCCGCTCGTCACGATCGGCCTGCTGCAGTTCATCACCCCGGTGCTCCAGCTCCTGTGTGGCGTGCTGCTGCTCGACGAGCACCTGTCGCGCAGCCGGTGGGTCGGCTTCGGCATCGTGTGGGTGGCGTTGGTGGTGCTCAGCGTCGACTCGATCAGGAACCTGCCGCGCAGGGGCCGACCGGACCCCGAGCCCGTCCTCCCCTGACCGAGCGCGCGCGTCGTCGCCCCGTGCTCCTGACCCGTCGCTCACGCCATCCGGCGCCTCACCCCTCGAAGATCACTGACAGCCCGCTGGACCACGCCTCCGCCAGCGCATAGACGGGGACGATGTCGAGGGGGACGGGCCGGACGACCTCGCCGCTGCTCACCGCGTCGCCGGTCCAGACGTCGACCCAGCTTCCCTCGGGCAGGTAGGTCGCCCAGCTGTCCGGGCCGGCCTCGGTCACCGGGTTGACCAGCAGGTCGGCGCCGAGCATCCACTGTCGCGGGTGCTGCCAGACCCGGGGGTCTGCCGGGTGGTCGAAGAACAACGGACGCATGAGCGGTCGGTCCGTGTCGACCGTGATGGCTGCCTGCGCTGCCAAGTAGGCCACCAGTCGCTCCCGCAGGTGGGCGAACCGGCGAAACACCGGCACGACTCGGTCGTCGTGCGTCTGCTCGCCCACGTGCCAGGGCGTGCGGTCGCGGAGCGGGAGCTGGTGGTGGTTGAACTCGGAGTGGTACTGCATGATCGGCATGAAGGTGGACGCGCCCGCCGCCCGCAGATAGAGCTCGGCGTCGGGGACTGGTCCGGAGAACCCCGCGAGGTCCCAGCCCCAGTAGACGATCCCGCACGACGCGGCAGTCAGGCCGGCCGTGATCGAGTTTCCGAACGCCTCCCAGGTCGAGTCCTCGTCCCCGGCCCAGAAGACGCCGTGCGCCTGCGACCCCGTGAAGCCGCTGCGGGAGAAGGTCACCGGCGCCTTGCCGTGCTTGCGCAGGAGGTCGCCGAACGCCTTGGCGTAGTGCACCGGATAGAGGTTGTTGCCCTCGTCGCCCCGGCGCCCGTCGGCATACTCCAGGTCGTGGCCCCACGCGTGCTCGCCGCCGTCGGTCTTGAACCCGTCGACCCCGAGCCCCTCCACGAGGTAGTCGCGCTTTGCGGTCCACCAGTCACGGGTGCGCTGGGTTGACAGGTCTGGCATCAGCGCCTGGGGAAACCACCAGCCACGGTTGAGGTATGCCGTCCCGTCGGCCTCCCGGACCGCGTGCCCGCCGTCGACCATCGCCGATCCCTCGGCGAGCACCTGGTCGTGCAGCCCGGCCTCCGACCGAGCCGTCTTGAGCAGGGGGATCTGCCAGAACAAGACCTTGATGTCGCGGTCGTGCAGCGTGTCCACCATGGCCTTGGGATCGGGCCAAGCGCCCTCGGCGGGATAGGTGACGTCCGTTGCGGCGAAAGGGGTTCCGTCAGCCCGGACGTCGTAGGTCGCGTCGCGGGGGATCATGATTCCCTCCTCGTCGCTCCAGGCCTCGATCACCACGGCGCCGACGGGGATGTCGAGCTCGCGGTGGGTCTCCATCCGGGCCAGCACGAGGTCCTGGGTGTTCCACTCGTTGCCCGAGGCCCAGAGCCGGAAGACCCAGTCCGGGAGCTCCTCGGCCCTGCCAGCTTCGTCCAGGAAGGCGGACAGCACCTCGATCGGCGAACCGTCATAGATGCCCAGGTTGACCTGTGCCACGCGGCCACCACCCACCTCGAGCTCGACCCGGAGCTGGTCAGGCGCGCTGGCGCCGACGTCGTACCAGGACCGACGTGACGTGCGGAGGTGAAAGCCCCACGCCGAACCGTCCGCCCCGACGATGTGGGCAAACGGCATCGGCAGGTAGGTGCGTCCGTGGGTCCCCTGGGACTTGTACTGCTCGAAGACGACGGCGTCGAGGCGACGCCCCAGCTGGTCGAGGTGGTCGAACCTCTCGCCGAACCCCACGACGTGGTCTCCCGGTGCGAGCGACAAGGCGAACCTGGCCCGCTGCAGGCCGGTGGCCGTGACCAACCACTCGACCGAGTCCTCGACCAGCCGGCGGCCACCACCGGAGAGGGTCGCCTCGAGCCCGTCGGGGACGGTGGCGGTCCAGCGGGCCGGTCGGACCTCGAACCAGTCGGTCGTGGCCCCAAGGCCGTCCCCCGTCCCGGTCGGTAAGTCGCCCCTCGTGGTCGGGTCGTCGCCCGTCGTGGCGGTGAAGCGGTAGCTGTACCCCGCTTCGTCGTCGACCGACGGGCTCTGCACGGCCCACCCGCCGTCGCCGCCGAGAGAGGCAGCCTGGGCCTCCGCGAGGTGGCCCTCGCCGCCCGCCAGCGCCGCGGCTGAGGCGGCGTCGGCCCGTCGGGGGGACAACGGCAGCCGGACGACCTCCCCGGTCGTGTCGCGCCACTCGCAGGTGACGCTGACGACGCTCGGGTGCGCGACCACCCCGAGCAGCACGCTCTGGCCAGCCTCGGGCTGGACCGGGATCCGCTGGTCGAGGGAGGTGGCGTAAGGGTGCTCGATCCCGTGGGGCCGGTGGGTGAGCAGGGTCGTGGAGGAGGTCACGTGTCCAGTCCTTCGAGCAGGCCGAGCTCGTCGGCGAGGATGAGGTACATGCCGTGCGACCACAGCAGTGGGGTGGCGACCGGCCCCCAGCGGTCGAGCCACTCCTGGCGCGAGCCGGGGTGTCGCAGGTGGTTCGGCACCTGTTCGGGGAGGTCGCCCTCGTCGGTGGCCTGGTCCACGATCCATCGCAGGTGGCGCCAGGCACCGTCCACGTCACCTGCGGACGCCTTGTTCCAACCCAGCAGGGCACTGAGCAGCAGCCACTGGCCGCCGCCGTAGAAGACGTCGGCCCGGAACCGGTGGACGCCACCGTCGAGGTCCAGGTCAGACCCGACCGAGGCGAGCGTCGCGGCAGCCATGGGGTCGTCGACCCCGACCAGCCCGAAGGGAACGATGCAGGCCGGCAGCGAGCCGTCGACCGCGTCAGAACCGAGCCACTTCGACAGGCGTCCGTCGACCACGCCCTCGTCGAGGACCAGAGCCCGCGCCCGCGCGGCCGTGGCGCGGGCCGCCCGGTCGCGTTGGGGGTCAAGGACTCCAGAGCCGGCAATGGCCACCAGTCCGCCGTGGATCGCCCCCAGGGTCGAGGTGTGCCGGTGCTCGACGTGCTCCTCCCACCAGTCGTAGCAGGGCAGGTCCCAGAACTCGGTGGTGAAGTCGAGGGCGACCTCGATGCCCGGCAGCCACCGCCCCAGGTCACGGCCATGACGCTCCGCATGGGTGACGACCGACCACAGCCACATCCCGTAGCCATCGGTCTGGAAGTCCCACCAGGGATCCGAGCCGTCCTCGCCGGTGAAGGTGAATCGGGTGGGGAGCATCCGGTTCAGCGGGATCGCTGCACCTGCCGCCTTGAGCGCGAGCAGGTCGTCCACCTGGCCGCGACGCGCAGCGAGCACACGGCATACCCAGTCATGGAAGCCATCAGCGGACGTGACGTCGCCATAGCGCGAGATCCCCTCTGCCGTAAAGGATCCGTCGCGCAACCAGGCATAGCCACGGTACGCAGAGAAGGTAGGCGAGGCTGGGTAGGCACCGCCTGGATCCTGGTGGGAGGTGATGACCTCGTGGCTACGGCGGGCCAGCTCGCGGAGCCGGTCCAGCTCGTCGGGCGTGGCGGGGGTGGAGGCGTCGTTGAGGACAGTCATGGGTCTCTCATGTCGAAGAGCTGCCGGGGCCCGGTGCGGTTCCGGTGGGGGTCCGGGCCCCGGCAGCGGCGGAAGTGCCTACTTCAGCAGGGCGTCAACGGCCTTCTGGGCAGCGGCCAGCGCCGCGGACACGTCCTTGCGTCCCGCCGCCGCGGCCGTGAGCTCCTTGTTGACCGCGTCCTGCATCTCCTGCTGCCGCTCGATGACGGGCGGGAGCGCGGTGGCCTCGAGCGAGTCGAAGACCGCCTTGCGGTTGGCCGGCTTGCCCGCGTCGAGGTAGCTCGACAGCTTGGCCTGGTCTGCGACTGGCGGCAGCTCCCAGCTGGTGGCCAGACGCGCGGAGACCATGTCGTCGGAGGACGTCAGGAAGGTCACCCACTTCTGGGCCGCGGCCTGGCTCTTGCTCTTTGCGGAGACGACCGCCCCGTTGGTGAACATCGCGGAGGCCTTGGTGGTGTTGCCCGGCTCGACGGCGATGTCCCAGTCGAACTTGGCGTCCGCCATGCCCGAGAACATCCAGATCCCGCTGTGCCACATCGCGAGCTTGCCGTCCTTGAACAGCTTGGAGTCGAAGTCGGGCGTGCCTGCGCCCTGCGCCTCGGTAGGCATCGTGGTGCCCGACTTGGAGACCAAGAAGGTCGCGGCCTGCTTGCCCGCGTCCGAGTTGAAGGTCGCGGACTTCTTGTCGGCGGAGAGGAACTCGCCACCGGACTGGGCCAGCGCCTTGTAGAACTCGAAGAAGGACACTGGCTGGTAGTCACCCCAGACCTTCTTCGACTTGTTGGTCAGCTTCTTGGCTGCGGCCTGCTCGTCGGCCCAGGTCCACGACGACGTCGGCTCCGCGACTCCTGCAGCCTTGAACAGGTCCTTGTTGTAGAACAACACGACGTTGGAGAACGACTCGGGCAGTCCGTACTGCTTGCCGTCAGCGCTGAACGCGTCGAGCAGGGACTTCTTGTAGGCCGCTCCGTCGACTCCCTTGAGCTCGGCGAGCGAGCCATTGGAGGAGTAGGTGACGAAGTTCTCGTAGTTGAGCTCGAACGCGTCACCCGCGGTTCCGCCTGCCACCGCCGTCTGCAGCTTGGTGAAGTAGTCGTCGTACGGCGTGGTCTCGATCTGCACGGTGATGTCGGGGTTGGCCTTCTCGAAGGCCGCCTTGATCGCGTCGAGGTCCTTCTCGTGACCGCCGTTGGCCGAGAAGTTCATGTAGCGGATCGTGGTCTTGCCACCGGACGACGCGGCGTCGACCGACTTCGTGGCTGACCCCTGGGCGCAGGCGCCCAGCGCCAGCACCAAGCCAGCGGCGATGACAGGCGCCACGGTGCGCCTGGCGATGTTCCTCATGGTGTTCCTTTCGGGCCTGCCGCGTTCCGGGTGGCGCGCGGTCGGGACTGCAGTGTCGGACTGTCTTTCGAACGTGTCTGTCGAACGTGTCTGTCGGACGGTGGGGGCTACTTGATGCCGGTGTGCGCGACTCCGGCGATGATGTGCCGCTGGGCCAGGAGGTAGACCACGGCGATGGGCAGGATCGAGAAGACCGAGCCGGCCATCACGACGTCCCACTGCGTGGTGAACTGGCCCTGGAGGGTGGCCAGGCCGAGCGGCAGCGTCATGAATTCGGGCGAGCGGATGACGACCAATGGCCACAGGAAGCTGTTCCAGCTGCCCATGAAGGCGAACACCGCCACGGTCGCCAGGGCTGGCCGGATCAGCGGCAGGATGATCGTGAGGAAGATCCGCAGGTGGCCGGCCCCGTCGATGGTGGCGGCCTCGTCCAGCTCACGCGGCACCGACTCCACCGCCTGCCGCAGCAGGAACACCCCGAACGCCGAGGCGATCGACGGCGCGAGCAGCGCCATGTAGGTGTCCTGCAGGTTGAGCGTCTTCATCTCGATGAAGAGGGGCACGACCAGCACCTGCATGGGCACCATCAAGGTGGCGAGGTAGAGCGCGAAGACAACTCCCTTGCCCCGGAACTTCAGCCGGGCGAACCCGTAGGCCGCCATCGAGCCGGTCACCAGCTGCAGCAGGGTCGACACCACGGCCACCCACAGCGAGTTGGCGACGATCCGCCACATCGGCAGGGTCTCCAACAGCGTGCGGTATGCCGCGAGGGTCGGATTCTTGACGAACAGCGTGGGCCCACCCGCCAGGCTTCCCTCCGGTGTGACGGAGGTGACCACGGTCCACAGGAACGGGAACAGCATGACGACCGCTCCGGCGAGCACCGCGGCATACCGGAGCACGGTCCACGTCGACAGCGGTCGGCGCGGACGGGACGACAGCGCCACCGGGGTGACCGGCGCGGGCG
This sequence comes from Pedococcus sp. P2_D7, assembly GCF_056404295.1. Lineage (NCBI taxonomy): Bacteria > Bacillati > Actinomycetota > Actinomycetes > Micrococcales > Intrasporangiaceae > Pedococcus > Pedococcus sp. P2_D7. Next base: position 748,213 of record NZ_JBFUEH010000002.1, on the reverse strand, counting down.
GAGCCAACGGGGCACGGGTGTCAGGCATAGTTCACCCACCGACGCTGGCCGCGGATCTGGACCACGGTGATGAGCAGGATGACCGCGAACAGGATCCACGAGAGGGCACTCGCCTCGCCGGCTCGACCGTAACGGAAGGTGAGGTCGTAGACCTGTCCGACGACGACCTGGCTCGACCCGGACGGACCACCGCCGGTCATGACGTAGACCTGGTCGAAGACCTGGAAGCCGTTGATCAACGAGATGACGACGACGAAGAAGGTGGACGGGGACAGCAGGGGCAGGGTGATCCGCCAGAAGCGCTGCCACGAGCCGGCGCCATCGGCCCAGGCGGCCTCGAGGACGTCCTGGGGAATCGCCTGGAGCCCGGCCAGCATGATGACCATGACAAAGCCCAGGTCCTTCCACGCCGAGGAGAGGATGACGGCCGGGAGCGCCCAGTTGGGGTCGGTCCACCAGCCCGGCTGCGGGGCGCCCACGGCACCGAGCAACGTGTTGACCAACCCGTTGGTCGGGTTGAGCAGCCACTTCCAGACCAGTGCCACCACGACCCAGCTCGTGACGACGGGCAGGAAGTAGGCGGCCCGGAAGAAGGAGCGGCCGGCCAGCTTCTGGTTGAGGGCCAGGGCCAGCGCCAGGCCGCCGGCGAACACGAGCGGCAGGTAGCCGGCGCAGTAGATGAGCGTGTGGAGGAAGACGCTGCGTGTTCCGGGGTCGGTCAGCAGGTTGCGGTAGTTGTCCAGGCCCACCCACTGCATGGGAGAGATGAGGTTCCACTCGTGCAGGCTGACCCAGATCGACGAGGCCATCGGGGTCGCAGTGAACAGGATGAGCGGGATCGCGCTGGGCGCCAGGAAGAACACCACCCAACCCACGTTGCGCCACCCGGCTCGGCTCGTCACGAGGCACCGCCCACGGCAGCCGACTGCATCCGCTCCCGCACCAGCTCACCCTGCGACCCGGCCGTCTCGGCGTCGAAAGGCGCTGCGAGGACGAGTGATGCGGCGCCGACCGCCCACTGGTCCTCGGTCCAGGACTCCACTGCACAACGGATTCCCCGGCGGGTCGGCATCAGGCAGGCCCGGAACGACTCCTCGAACCCGTCCTCCCAGAACTCCCACTCGGTCATGCCCTCGCCCATGAGGAGGACCAGCTCGGGATCGAGGACGTTCACGACGCCGGCGAGCGTGCTGCCGAGCATCCGGCCTCCCTCGCGGTAGACGGCCAGGCCGTCGGCGTTTCCCCCGCGCGCCGCCCCGACGAGGTCGCTGATGGTGCCGCCGACGTCGATCACGCCGCGGTCGATCGCGGCCGCGACCAGCCCGGACTCGCCGATGTGCGCCTCGAGGCAGCCGGTGTTGCCGCAGCCGCAGAGCGGGCCGTCGGCAGTGACCGGGAAGTGGCCGAGCTCCCCCGCGCCACCGTGGGCCCCTCGGCTGACCGAGCCCTGTTGGACGATGCCGAGCCCGACCCCGAAGCCGATGGTCACGACGAGGTAGGACTCGTGCGACCGACCGATGCCGTAAACGCTCTCCGCCGCGGCAAGGGTGTTGACGTCGTTGTCCACGAGGACGGGCACGCCCAACGCCTCACGCAGGCGAGAACCCACTGGCGCGCGGTCCCATCCCAGCGTGGGCGCGTCGACGATGCCCGACGCCTGGGAGTCGACAGCGCCGGGCAACCCGACGCCGACCCCGAGCAGTCGGCCCTCGTGCTGCGCCACGGCCTCACGCAGGATGTCCGCCAAGGCGTCCAGTGCGGCCGGGCGGGCCGCGTCGAAGGGAACCGCCCTGGACGAACGCACCGTGCCATCGAGGTCGACGGACACGAGCGCGACGTGGTTCGGGGTGACCTTGGCGCCGATCGCACCGCCGGCACTGCGCACCAGTCCCAGGAGTGTGGCCGGACGACCACCCTGGCTCGGGACCGACTCCAGCTCGGTCACCAGCTCGCGGGTGAGGAGCTCCTTGATGGTCTGGGTGACCGTCGCGGGGCTGACCCCCAGCACCCGCGCGATGTCGGCCCGTGACGACGGACCACGGGTCCCGAGCAGCCCGAGCACGGCGGCACGCACGAGGTGGCCACGGGTGGCAACTGGTCCGGTCGGAGACATCGTCGGCTCTACCCTTTGTTTGATACTAAATTTAGGGTGAACCTAAGTCTCGGCGGAACTCCTGTCAACCACTTCCGCCCAACTGGTGCGCGAAGTCGGAGAATCGTGACCGCGATCGCTGCTACTTGTCGGGCACGTGGTGGCCGGTGCCCCCGTCGATGAGCTCCCGCAGGATGTCGGCGTGGCCCGCGTGCCGGACGGTGTCCTCGATCATGTGCACGAGCACCCAGCGCAGGCTGACCGGGCGTCCCGTGTATGCCGTGCCGGTCGCGTCCAGCGGCAGCTCGAGGATCGCCGCGTCCGCGGCCGCCCAGGCCCGGCGGTAGAACGCCACGATGTCGGCCGTGGCTTCACCGTCGGCCGCCCGCATGTCGGCCTCCAGGTCCTGGGAGATGTCGGTCAGCGGCTCAGTGGGCCGGCCGAACGTCTCGCAGAACCAGCCGTACTCGGCGTTCGCGAGGTGCTTGACCAGCCCGACCAGGTTGGTGCCGCTGGGCACCATCGGGCGCCGGACCTCCTCGTCGGAGAGCCCGTCCAGCTTCCAGACCATGACGTCGCGGTGGCTCTGCAGTGCGGCGAGCAGGGTCGTCTTCTCGTCGGCCTCGTAGGGAGAGGGCACGGCTGCAGAGGTCTGGGTCGGAGTACTCATCCCGCGAGGCTAGCGACGGCGGGTGTCAGCCGGACCCGAGCCAGGCGAGCGCCGACAGGACCCGGCGGTTGACGTACTGGTCGTCCGGCAACCCCAGCTTTGCGAAGACGTGCTGGGCGTGCACCTCGACGGTGCGCATGCTGATGTCCAGGCGGCGGGCGATCCCCGCGTTCGTCAGGCCCTCCGCGATCAGGCCGAGGACGTCCCGCTCGCGATCCGTGAGTCCGCCCGGGCCCCGCGCCGCCACGGCCGGCAGCAGCTCGGCGACGATCGAGGGGTCGACGACGCACTCCCCCGCCGCGATCCGGTCGAGCGCATCGACCAGGGTGCTCGCCTCGAGCACCCGGTCCTTGAGGAGGTAGCCGACCCCTCCGGAGACACCGTCGAGCAGGGGCAGGACGAAGTCCACCTCGACGTGCTGGGACAGGACGAGCACCCCGGTGGCGGGGTACTGCGCCCGGATCGTGGCAGCGGCCCGGAGCCCCTCGTCGGTGAACGTCGGCGGCAACCGGATGTCCAGCACGGCGACGTCGGGACGGTCCACTGCCACCACGGCCATCAGCCGGTCGAGGTCCCCCACGTCGGCGACGACCTCCACGCCCGCGCGGTCGAGGGTGCGGACGATGCCCTCCCGGGTCAGCAGCTGGTCCTCGACGACTACGACGCGCACGGCAGCACCACGGTCAGCACTCCCCCAGAATGACCCAGTCGTCCACCGAGCGCCTCCACCATGTCGGGGAGCACTCCGGCCACGTCCGGGGGGCCGCCGGCGACGCGCAGCGTCACCGCGGTGGCACCGAGAGGCGTTCGGCCCACCCCGTCGACCGGACCGTCGACTGCCACTCCCTCGACCTGGACCTCGACCTCCACCTCGACCTCCACCTCGACGGTGACCCCTGCGGACTCGCCCCGCGAGACGGAGTCGGACACCACGGCATACGCGGCTCGCTCGACCGGTGCCGGAAGCCGTCTGTCGGGCACGGCACCGACCACGAGCGGGACCGTGGCCCGGCGAGCCAGGCTGCGCAGGGCCGGGCCGAGCCCGCCGGTCGCGAGCAGAGGGGGGTACAACCCGTGCGACAGCGCACGCAGGTCCTCGAGGGCCTGCCTGGCCTGACTGAGACAGCTCTCGAGGACCGGTCCGTCGGGATGGCCCGGCGGCACGTCGGCCAGGGCGCCACGCAGGTCGAGGCCGAGGGCGAGGAGCTGTTGCTGGACCCCGTCGTGCAGGTCGCGCTCGATGCGCCGACGCTCCCGGTCGCCCAGCTCGACCACCAGCGAGCGGGACGTCGACACCTGACGCACCCGGGCTGCCAGGGCCGCGGAGAGCCGCTCGTTGTCCAGGGTGAGTCGGGCTGGAACGTCGAGCGCACGTTCGAGGTCGGGGTGGCCTTCGCGCGAGCCCTGCTCCACCGCGGCCGTGACGGCGCCCGCCCAGCGCAACCGGGTGGCCCCCGGTGGCGGCGGGCGACGCGGCACGCCCGCAGGCGTGACCCAGCCGCCATCGTCGGGCACCCAGTAGGACACGTCGAGGTCGGCATCGCCCCAGGCCTCACGCAGCAGGTCCGCAAAGGGGCGGCCTGAGCGGAGGGTCTCGACGAGCCCGCGCAACCGACGCTGAGCGATCGCAGCGCGGTAGTCCTCGACCCCGACCACCACGGTGGCTGCCACCAGGGCGACGGCGCCGCCGACGTCGACGCTGACGAGGGCGACGACCAGCCCGGCAGCGACGACGACGGTTTCCGCGGCTGCGCCGTTCCGCGCCGCGTGAGCTCCCAGGGCGAGGAGGCCGAGCACCGGTCCCACCGCCGCCAGCCCCTCGGCCAGGCCCGGGTGCGCAGCGAGGACGATCCCGCTGGGGCGGCAGTCGACGCAACCCAGCTGCAGGAAGGGGTCGTACACCAGCGCGCGAACCGGTCCGGCGAGGATCGCCCCGGCCAGCGCGACCCACGCACTGCGGCGAGGCATGAGCACGGCGGTCGCCCCCAACAGGCCGGCCATCGGGCCCACCGCGAGGCCGAGGTCACGCGCCGGCAGGACCGAGGTCGGGTCGTCGGCTGCCGACACCGCCACCAGAGCCACTCCACCGAGGACGAGGACGGCATACCGGCGCCGCTGCCGACCGCCGACGAGGCCGAGGGCGATGGCCACCACGACGGCCACGCCCAGACCCGCGCTCACCCCCACGTCAGTGATCAATGGTGCCGCGCACCCCTCGGTTCGGCGCGTGGCCGCGGTCACTAGGGCGCGGCACGGTGCATCCCACCGGCGAAGAACGACTGGTCGAGCGCGACGTCGTAGAACCGCTCCGCCTGCCAGTCGAAGGACACGACGTCACCCACGCGTCGGAAGGTGCCGGCCATCAGGCCCCAGCACGCGGTGTTGCCGTCGACCCCGAAGCGCAGCGTCACCCTGTCACCAGCGGTGACGAACACCGCGGTGCAGTCGCCACCCTGGGCCTGGTCGACAGCTGCCTCGCCGTTCTTCACCACGAAGGTCCACACGCCGGCGTTGCTGACGGCATCGGAGTCTGACACTCCGGCCGCACGCATGACGTCGGGGTCGACGTCGACGCGCCACGTGCCGTCAAGCACTGTCTGTGGTCCTTGCGGCGCAAGGGAATAGACATCGGTTGCGGCGCCGTGCAAGTTGTCGCAGGTCACCCCGGCTGGCGCTGCCTCCGGCCCCCTCAGGGCAAGGATGCGGTCCACGAGGCCCGCGACCCCGGTGTCCCGACGGGCCGCCGCGACGACCGGTGCCAGCGCGGCACCGAACGCCTCGAGCTCGGCGGTCGTCAGCTGCGCCGACGCCGCTGAGGGTGAGGCGCACCAGCGCTGCAGGCCACGCGCCTCCGTGTCGCGCCGGGCCACCCCTGCACGTATGCCGTCGCGCACGATGGCTCCGAGCTGTCGCCGTTGCTCGGCGGACAGGGCTGCGTGCACGCTGCGGCGCATGACGACCACGTCGACCTTGGTGTACAGCGTGAGGTTCGACGCGACCACCGCCGGGAGGGTCACGGCTCCCGGTTGCTGGAACGACGTCTCGATTCCCGCGATCGCGCGCTTCTCCACCTTCCGGGTCCGGACCTCGCCCACGCTGTGGTCGGTCGTCGCTCCGAGGGCGCCAAAGATCGCCTCCACGCCGGGTCCGACGCGAGTGTTCACGACCTCACCCAGGTAGTCCGTCGGAGCGTCGAACGCCTCGGGGCCGTAGGTGAACGGGTGCCGTGCGCCACCTGGCACCAACGCGAGGCCCACGAGACCCAGGCGGTCGACGTCAGCCATCAGGGCGGCTGCCACCGGGTCGGCCGCGACCCGAGCCGCATGCTCGGGAGCCTGGATGAGCAGGGGCAGCTGGAGTGGTGTCAGCGACACCGCCCCTGCCGCGACGAGACGGTCGGCCCGGATCACGCTGAGGTCCGCCTGACCGGCCCGCAGCGCGCCCAGCGTGCCGCCTTCCTCGTCCTCCGACTCTGTCGCCGAGGGAAGCTTGGTCGCCGGGCCCATCACCACCGACGAGCCGTGCGAGGCGCGGACCAGCTCCTCGAGCACGTCGGCACCGATCCCGCCGGGCCCGTTGCCGTACATGGTTCTGAGCAGGACCGGGTCGGCGTCGCGTCCGCTGCGCGCCAGCGGACCGGCACAGGCCGACAGCACCAGGACCAGGCACAGGCCCAGCAGCGCGACGACGCTGGGCTGCCCGCTGGACGCATCCTCGCCGGCTGGCTGCCCACCCCGGAACGCAGGACCCGACGGTCCGGACGTCACCGGAAGCCGCAGCTCGAGCTCTGCACCACCCGAGGTTCTCGAGCGCGCAGTGAGGGTGCCGCCCAGCGCGGTCGCGCGCTCCAGCAGGCCACCCAGTCCGTGACCGGTCGGGTCGACCCCGCCCGGCCCGTCGTCGCGGACCACCAGCCGGAGCTCGTCCCCGCTGAGGCGGGCGACGACCACGACCTCGGCACCCGGGGCGTGCTTGGTCGCGTTCGCCAGCCCCTCGGCACAGGTGAACCACGCCGCGCGGGACACCGAGGGCCGCGGCCGCCACCCCTCAGGCAGGTGGCACTCCAGCAACGCACCGGTGCCGCTGCGCGCGACGAGCGCGGCCAGCGCCTCCCGCAGGCTGCTCGCGCCCACCGGATCCACCCCGTGGGCGATCTGCAGCAGCTCGTCCCGTGCGCCGGCGGCTCGCGCCGACAGGCCGGCCGGAACCCCGGAGACGGCTCCGGCACGCTCACACGCTTCCAAGGCGTTGACCACGCTGTCCATCCGCGCCACCGGTCCCCGAGCGAGACTGGCCAGGAACCGCTCCCGCTCCGCTTCTGCCGCGCGGACCAACCGCTCCCTCGAGGCCGCGAGCTCGTCAGCCCGCTCCCTGAGCTCCGCCTGGAGCAGGGCGCCTCGTCGGGCGAGCCGCAGCACCTCGCGCACCGACTCGGCCACACCGGCATCCCGGCCGAGTCCGGGGGCGAGTACCGCCACCAGCCGACCGTCCTGGTCCACCACGTCCTCCCCGTCGGCGGGAGTCGTCACCGCGCCTCCTGAGTCGACGAAGGCACCGGCCAGTGGAAAGGCCACCTGGACCTGGTTCCACCCCAACGTCCTGGCCAGGGCCTCCTCCAAACCACGTGGCGCCTCGGCGTCCCGCCCCAAGTGCCACTCCCGCGGCTCCGGGCCGGCGGCCACGGCGAGCGCTCCGAGCCCCAGCACCCCTTCGAGCAAGGAGCTCGCGGTCGTGGCGGCGGCTCCACCGACCCCAGCCGTCACGAGGCCCGTCAGCGCCAGGGCGCCGGCGACCCCGACTGCGATGACCGCTTCCCCGCGAAGGTCGTCCGGGCCCGGACGACGCGGGAGGCCACCGCGGCGCAGGACCAGGGCGACGTAGACCACCCCGGTCGCACCGGTCGCGGCATACGCCCACCGGCCGTAGCCGAGAGCTGCCACGCACGCAGGCAGCAACACCAGCGCAGGCCCGTACCGCACCCAGCCCCGAGCCGCGGGTGCCATGGGTGCCGCGGTACCCGCGTGCCCGGCCGGGACCCGCAGACCCGCGAGGGCGGCCAGGACGACGAGGCTGCCGGGGAGGAGGCCGAGGCGCAGGACCGGCGACTCCAGAGGCGTGGGAAGCAGGCCCGCGAGGCCCACGACGACCCACACGACGCCGGCCACCACCAGCAGCAGACCCACCCGCAACCGACCCCGCCACGCGGCCACGGCCCCAGCCGCGAGCAGGGCCCAGCCGGCGAACTGGTCGCCGAACAAGGGCTGCGGCGCGGCGGCGACTCGGGGGACCAGCCACCCCGCCAGGGCGACCGCCCCGGCCAGGCCGCTCATGACGAGCGGCGCGATCAGCGCAGCAGCGCCGTGATCGCGTCGCATGCCAGGTCCTGCTTGGCGATGAACCCGGCCACCGGTGCCGCCACGACCCGGGGGTCGGAGCCGGCATCGGCGTCGCTCGAGATGATGATCAGGGTGCTCCGGGGACTGGTCTCGGCCAGGTCCTCCGCGAGCTTCAGACCGGCCTCGGAGTCGGGCAGGTTGAGGTCGAGCAGCACCACCTCGGGATCCAGCCGGCGCACCTGGTCGAGGGCCTCGGCGCTGCTGGCGGCGGCGCCGACGACGGTGAAGCCCTCACGACTCAGCCACGCGCTCGCCGACGCCCGGAACTGGGCGTGGTCGTCGACGAGGAGGACGCGGTGGCCCGTCATGGGGCAACGCTACGCGCGCGGGGACACCCTCACCTCGGTGTTTCCCCGTAGTCGCAGCTGCCGGTGGGGCGGCCCCGGTCGCGAGCCCGTGGTGCGAGCCCGTGGTGCGAGCCCGTGGTGTGAGCCCGTGGTGTGAGCGAGGGCAGGCCGCCTGCTCACTGGCCCAGGACGTGGTCGAGGTAGGCGTTGGCGAACCGGCGACCCGGGTCGAGCTGGTGGCGTACCTCGAGGAAGTCGTCGAACCGGGGGTACAGGCCGTGCAGCTCCTCGGCGCCCAGCGTGTGCAGCTTGCCCCAGTGCGGCCTTCCGGCATGCTCGGCCACGATCGACTCGAACGCCGCGAAGGCGCCGTAGTCGTCCATCCGGTGGTACTGGTGGATCGCGATGTAGGCGTTCTGCCGGTCGTACGCCGTGGACAGCCAGATGTCGTCGGCACCGGTGAAGCGGAGCTCCAGTGGGAAGGTGAGCGGCGCGCGGTGTCGCTCCAACCAGCTGCGCACCTCCATCACGACGTCGGCCACGGCCGCCCGCGGCACGGCATACTCGCTCTCACGGAAGCGGACCTTGCGCTCGGCGACGAAGACGCGCCAGGAGTCGTCGGTGTACTCGCGCGCACCCAGGAGCCGCGCGCTCACGCTGTTGAGCCGCGGCACGATCGCCGGCGCGGCGGTCGCCGCCCGGTTGGTGACCTCGAACAGCCGGTTGGACAGCAGCTCGTCGTCGAGCAGCGCACGCCAGCGGGGTAGCGGGGCACCATCGTGGTCGGCACCGACGCGGTCGTTGTGCTTCACCAGCACCCGGTCGGTCAACGGGAACCAGTGCATGTCGACGTGGTCGTGCGCCTCGACGTCGTCCTGCACGCGCTCGAGCACCTCGTGCAGGTCGGCGCTGAACTCCCTGGCGTGCAACCGGAACGCCGGCACGCACTGCAGCTCGACCTCGGTGATGACGCCCAGCGCACCGAGCCCCACCCTGGCCGCCTGGAAGACGCGCGGCTCGACGTCGGCGGAGCACTCCAGGAGGGTGCCGTCAGCGAGCGCGAGCACCAGCCCCGAGACCGCGGCGGCGATGCCCTGCAACCGCAGGCCGGTGCCGTGCGTGCCGGTCGAGATCGCCCCGGCCAGCGACTGGCGGTCGATGTCACCGAGGTTGGGCAGCGCGAGGCCGAGGGCGTGGAGCGCTGGGTTCAGCACGTGCAGCGGGGTCCCTGCGAGGACCCGGACCCGGCTGCGTCCACGGTCGACGTGGGTGATGCCGGTCAGCTCGTCGAGACGCAGCTGGAGCCCGTCCGTGGCCGCGATCGACGTGAAGGAGTGCCCCGCCCCGACGACCTTGACCGGTATGCCGCGTGCCCCCGCCCGCAGGATCGCCGCCGAGACCTCGTCGGGCCGACGCGCGCTGGCCACCTCCACGGGGTGGCTGGTCTGGTTGCCGGCCCAGTTGGTCCACGTGGTCATCCGAAGTTCTTCCCCTCACCCCGGTAGGTCGGCACCGTCTCGACCAGGTGGTCTCCGCTCACCAGGTGGAGGGCGTCGAACCGCTCACACATCTCCCCCGCCTTGGCGTAGCGGAACCACACCTTGTCGCCGAGCGCCAGACCACGGACTCCGTTGCCCTGCAACGGAGTCTGCACCTCACCCACCGCCTCGGACTTGACCAGCTTCACCCCGTCACGGCCGAACGGAGCGGGCACCCGCGACCAGCCGGGCGGCCCCGACGCGACGTAGCCACCACCGAAGGCCGTGACGAACCCCGGGCCGGGGTGTCGCACGACGGGGAGCGCGAAGGCGGCTGCCGGCTGGGGGGTGAAGTCGTCGTAGCCGTCGAAGAGCGTCGGCCCGTAGAGCCCGGACCCGGCCGCGAGCTCCGTCACCGCCGGGTCCGGACCGGTCACGTGCAGCGAGCCGGTCCCCCCGCCGTTGACGAACTCCAGGTCGGCGACCTCGCGCACGGCTGCGACCACCTCGCCCCGGCGTCGACCGAGGGAGTCGGCGGAGCGCTTCTTCACCATCCGCACGGCCGGCGAGGAGTCGGGGAGGCCGGCGATCTGGGCGTCGTAGAACATCAGGCCGACGACCGAGAGCCCGGCCGCCGAGGCGGCGCGCGCCAGGGCGGCCGCGTCGGCGGGCTCGCGCAGGGGTGAGCGCCGGACCCCCAGGTGCACGCGCCCCAGGCGCAGCGAGGCGTCGACGTCGAGGGCCACCCGCAGACCGTGCGGCCGGTCCAGCGCGGCGAGGAGCTCCACGTGCTCGAGCGAGTCGACGGTGAGGGTCACCTGCGCCGCCTCCGTCGGGTCGGCGGCGAGGGCAGCCAGCGCGGCCCGGTCGACGCTGGGGTAGGCCACGTAGACGTCCTCGAAGCCGGTGGCGACCAGCCAGCGGGCCTCTGGCACGGCATACGCCATCACTCCGGCGAAACCGGGCAGGGACAGCGCCCTCGCCAGCAGGGTGCGGCACCGCACCGACTTGGAGGCCACCCTGATCGGTTTGCCCGACGCCCTCCGCACGAGGTCGGCGGCGTTCGCGTCGAAGGCGTCGAGGTCGACGACGGCGAGCGGGGGCTGCAGGGAGGCGGTGGCACGATCCCAGTGGAGGGTCACCCGCCCGACCCTACCGAGGGCTTACTGGCTGTTCACCGAAAGTCAGGCGACGTTCATCTCTTCGCCGTCGTCAGCGGGAGGTGCCCTTCCTAGGTTTGAGCGTGACCGCGTCCCGCAGCGCGCGACCCCAGACCTGGAGGAACTTCGATGTCCACAGCTTCACCCGAGCGCACCACCCTGCCCCTGCTCACCGTCCACCAGGGCGGCCGGAGTGCGATGACGTGCCACTTCAAGTGTGACGACGCCTGCAGCAAGCCCATCCCGAACCAGACCGACCACGGCTACTTCGGTGACCTGGTCGCGGCGGGTGCGTCCCGACGCGCGATCCTCAAGGGCAGCGGACTGGTGGCGGCCGTGGTCGGTCTCGGCACCCTGACCGGGGTGCAGTCCGCAGCCGCTGCAACTGGCTCGGCCCCGTCGGGGGCCTCGGCCGCAGCCCGTGGGACGAAGTCCCCGTTCGGGTTCGCCGCCATCGCTCCACAGCCGGCCGGCACCGACAAGGTCGTCATCCCCGACGGCTTCGAGTGGTCGACCATCGTCGCCTGGGGCGACCCGATCCTGGCCGACGCTCCCGCCTTCGACTTCGAGCACCAGAGCGCGGCGGCCCAAGAGGGTCAGTTCGGCTACAACAACGACTACACGACGCTGGTCCGGGGACGCGACGAGACGCGCGGGACCCTGGTGTGCAACAACGAGTACACCAACGACGAGCTGATGTTCCGCGGCTACACGGGGTCAGCATCGCTGACGCCCGAGCAGATCCGGATCACGATGGCTGCGCACGGGATGTCCGTGGTCGAGCTGCGACGCAAGAACGCCACCGCGCCGTGGCGCTACGTCAAGGGCGCCGCAGCGAACCGCCGGGTCACGGCCACCACGCCGTTCGCCTTCGACGGCCCCGCGGCGGGTCACCGGCTGCTGAAGACCACCGCCGACCCCTCCGGCACGCGCGTGCTCGGCACCTTCGGCAACTGCTCCGGTGGACTCACCCCCTGGGGCACCGTGCTGTCGGGTGAGGAGAACTTCAACGGCTACTTCTCCGCCGCGACCGCACCGGCCGACCAGACCGACGCCTACAAGCGCTACGGACTCACGGGCTCGAAGGGCCGCGGCTGGGAGCGGGTCGACAGCCGCTTCGACGCGACGCGGGAACCCAATGAGGTCAACAGGTTCGGCTGGGTCGTCGAGCTCGACCCCTCGGACCCGTCCTCGACGCCGGTCAAGCACACGGCGCTCGGCCGGCTCAAGCACGAGGGCGCCAACGTCACGGTGGCTCCCGACGGTCGCGTGGTCGCCTACCTCGGCGACGACGAACGGTTCGACTACCTCTACAAGTTCGTCTCGCACGGCCGCTTCCGCCCCGGCAGCTCGGACAAGGCCCGCGCGCACAACCTGACGCTGCTGTCCTCGGGCGACCTCTACGTCGCGAAGTTCACCGGGGACGGGTTCGCGGACGGCATCAGCGACGGCTCCGGCCAGTGGCTGCCCCTCGTCGTCGACAACGAGAGCAAGGTCGCCGGGTTCACCCACGAGGAGGTCCTCATCTGGACGCGCCTCGCCGCCGACAAGGTCGGTCCCACCAAGATGGACCGACCCGAGGACGTCGAGCCCAACCTGGTCAACGGCCGCACCTACGTCGTGTGCACCAACAACACCAGCCGCCAGCCCAGCCAGATCGACGAGGCCAACCCCCGCGCCAACAACAAGCACGGGCACATCATCGAGATCACGCCGACCGCGGGTGACGACACGACGGCCAGCTTCACCTGGAAGATCGTCCTCATCGCCGGAGACCCGACCGACCCGACGACCTACTTCAACGGCTACGACCGCACCGAGGTCTCGCCGATCTCGTGCCCGGACAACATCGCCTTCGACCACGACGGCAACATGTGGATCGCCACGGACGGCAACGCCCTCGGCACCTGCGACGGCATGTACCTCTTCCCACTGTCGGGCCCGCACCAGGGTCACCTGCAGCAGTTCCTGTCAGTGCCCGCGTACTCCGAGTGCTGCGGCCCCCTCGTCACCTGGGACCAGCAGACCGTGCTGGCCGCCGTCCAGCACCCGGGTGAGACCACCGGTGCCTCACCCGCCGCCCCGCAGAGCCAGTTCCCCTACCTCGGGGGCGGCCAGCCCCGCCCGGCAGTCATCCAGATCCACCGCACCTGAGCAGGAGGTATGCCGCGGGCTCAGCCCCGCGGCATACCTCACCTCACGTCGCTCCCCCATGCAAAAGGCGAGTTAGCGCCGCCCGACCCGGCGCCAACTCGCCTTGTGCATGAGAACGCGACGGTGGGGCGGTGGGGCGGTGGGGCGGTCGGGTCTCGTCAGCCGACGCGGGAGACGACGCTGGTCGCCAGGGCCCGCAGCGCGGACTTGGCCTCGCCGTCGGGCAGCGGGTCGAGGACATCCTGCGCCGCGGTCGCGACCGCCGACGTGTGCTCGCGGGCGCGCTCCATGGCCGGGTGCCCGCGCAGGAGGCCGAGGGTCTCGTCGAGCGCAGCCTGGTCGCGCAGGTCGGACTGCAGGAGCTCGCGCAGGCGGGCGTCGGCGGGGTCGGTGGAGGCCAGCGCGTAGAGGACGGGCAGCGTCCGCTTGCCCTCGCGCAGGTCGGTGCCCGGAGTCTTGCCGAGGTCGTCGGCGTCCGACGAGACGTCGATGAGGTCGTCGGCGAGCTGGAAGGCCATGCCGAGCCGCTCGCCGTACTCGCGCATGATCTCGACCGTGGCCGCGTCGCAGCCCGAGAACATCGCGCCGTAGCGGGCCGCCGTGGCGATCAGGACGCCGGTCTTGTCGGCCAGCACCTGGAGGTAGTAGTCGACCGGGTCCTCGCCGCTCGCGCTCGGCCGGTCGTCGCGGATCTGACCGGCGCAGAGGCGCACGAACGTCTCGGCCTGGATCTTCACGGCCTCGGGTCCGAGGTCGGCGATGATCTTCGACGCGGTGCCGAAGAGCATGTCGCCGACGAGGATCGCGGTGGAGTTGCCGTACTTCGCGTTCGCGCTGGGTGCCCCGCGCCGCACGTCGGCCTCGTCCATCACGTCGTCATGGCACAGCGACGCGACGTGGGTCAGCTCAACGCCCGCGGCGGCGGCGACCACGTCGGAGTTGGCGCCACTGCCCAGCTCGGAGGCGAGCAGGGTCAGCAGCGGCCGGAACCGCTTGCCCCCGGCCTCGATGAGGTGGTGGTTGGCCTCGGCGATGAACGGGTCGTCGTGGTCGACCTCGATGCGCAGCACCGCGTCGACCGCAGCCAGCCCCTCCCGCAGGCGGTCGGACAGGTCGTCGGAGACATCGGGCAGGACCAGGACCGGTGGGGTCGTGCTCACGTGGCAGTCCGCGTCGTCGAGACGGAGAGCGTCATCGCGCCCGCGGTCATTTCACCAGCCTGTGTCATCGCACCAGCCTGTGTCATCGCACCAGCCTGTGTCATCGCACCAGGGGGTCATCGCACCAGGAACTGCGACGACCGCTCGGCCAGGTCGAGGACCTGGGCCGGGAGGACACCGAGGACGAGCGTCACGAGGGTGCCGATGGTGATCGCGATCGTGGTGAACGGCGACGCCGTCTCGGCCACGACGACCTCACCGGCCGGCGGCTCGGTGAAGTACATGAGCACGATCAGCCGGACGTAGACGAACGCGGTGATGACGCTGCAGAGCACGCCGATGATGACCAGGGCCACCCCGGACCGGCCGCCGAAGGAGATGGCCGGCGAGAACGCGGCATACTTCGCGGCGAAGCCGGAGGTCAGCGGGATGCCCGCAAAGGCCAGCAGCAGGAAAGCGAAGACGCCCGCAACCACGGGGTGGTTGCGGCCGAGCCCGGCCCACTGGGACAGGTGCGAGGCCTCGGACCCACCCTGGCGCACGAGCGACACGACGGCGAAGCCCGCGATCGTCATGAAGCCGTAGGCGACGAGGTAGAACATCGTGCCCGAGACACCGGTGCGGTCGAAGGACAGCACCGCGACGAGGATGAACCCCGCGTGGGCGATGGAGGAGTAGGCGAGCAGCCGCTTCACGTCGGTCTGGGTCACCGACAGCACCGCACCGACGACCATGGTCAGGGCGGCCACGGCGATGACGCCACCACGCCAGTCCCAGCGGTTGGCCTCGACGCCGACGTAGACGACGCGCAGGATCGCGCCGAAGGCGGCGACCTTGGTGCACGCGGCCATGAAGCCGGTCACCGGGGTGGGCGCACCCTGGTAGACGTCAGGGGTCCAGGAGTGGAACGGCACGGCGCCGACCTTGAACAGCAGGCCGACCAGCACCAGCACGACGCCGGGCAGGAGCAGGCCCTCGAGGGCTCCGTTGGCCGCCTTCACCGCCGTGGCGATGTCGGCGATGTACAGCGAGCCCGCGTAGCCGTAGAGCAGGGCTGCACCGAAGAGGAAGAACGCCGAGCTGAACGCACCGAGCAGGAAGTACTTGAGCGAGGCCTCCTGCGAGAGCAGGCGGCGACGACGCGCGAGCCCACAGAGCAGGTAGAGCGGCAGCGACAGCACCTCGAGCGCGACGAACATGGTCAGCAGGTCACCCGCGGCCGGGAACAGCAACATGCCGACGACCGAGAAGAGCGTCAGCGGGAAGACCTCGCTGGTCGCCAGCCCGGCCCGCAGCGCGGCGGCCTCGTGGGGCGAACCGGGGACGGCCGCACCCATCGGGGTGAAGGCGTCCGCACCCTGGCCGCCGAACTTCTCGGCCATGGTCAGCACGCCGAGCGCCGCCATCAGCAGGATCGATCCCTGCAGGAAGAGGGCGGGGCCGTCGATGATGACCGCCTGGGCCAGCGTGCCACCGCGGTGCGCCTCGTCGGCGGAGACCGTCACGAGGACCACGAACGCGGCGACGAGCGACACCAGGGCCAGCGAGACCTGGATGACGTGGCGGTGGCGACGCGGCGCGAAGGCCTCGACCAGCACCCCGACGAGCGCGCCGGTGATCACGATCAGCATCGGGGCGATCGCACCGTAGTCGACGTCGGCCGGCTTGAAGGCCGTGACCAGCGCCGGGGCGGACAGAACCGTCATGGCGGGCATTACTTCGTGCTCCCGTCAGCAGCGGAGGTGGGGGCCGGGTCGGTGACGCCGACGTACTGCAGGGTCGTGGACACCGCCGGGTTGAGCATGTCGAGGGCCGGCTTGGGGTAGAACCCGAGCACGAGGAAGGCCGCGATGAGCGGGGCCACGACGAGCTTCTCGCGCCGGGTGATGTCGCGCACCGGCGTCGTCAGCTCCGGCGTGGGCCCGGTCATCATCCGCTTGTACATCAGCAGGATGTAGAGGGCGGCCAGGACGATGCCGGCAGTGGCGATGACCGCCGCGGCCGGGTAACGCTGGAACGTGCCGACCAGCACCATGATCTCGGAGATGAACGAGCTGAGTCCGGGCAGCGCCAGACCCGACAGGCCCGCCACGAGGAACACCCCGGCGAGCCCTGGCGTCACCCGCTGCCAGCCACCGAAGTCGGGGATCCGTTTGCTGCCCCGACGGGCGACCAGCATCGCGCCGATGAGGAACAGCGCCGCGGTCGAGAACCCGTGGTTGAGCATGTAGAGGGTCGAGCCCGCGCCGCCGGTCGTCGTGAGGGCGAAGATGCCCAGCACGATGAAGCCGAAGTGGCTCACCGACGTGTAGGCGATCAGCCGCATGATGTCGGTCTGGCCGATGGCGAGCAGCGCGCCGTAGAGGATCGAGATGACCGCCAGCACCAGCACCACCGGGGTGGCCCACTTCGAGGCCTCCGGGAAGAGCTGCAGGCAGAACCGGATCATCCCGTAGGTGCCGACCTTGTCGAGGACACCGACGAGCAGCACGGCGGTGGCCGGGCGGGCCTCGGTGGCGGCGTCGGGCAGCCAGGTGTGCACCGGCCACATCGGCGCCTTCACCGCGAACGCGAAGAAGAAGGCGACGAACATGAGCCGCTCGGGCGTCACGCCGAGGTCGAGCCCGGTCAGCTTGGTGACGAGGAACCCGTCGGCCCCGCCGGGGCCGTAGCGGTAGAGCGCGATCACGCCGACCAGCATGACCAGCCCACCCGCGAGCGAGAAGAGCAGGAACTTCACCGCGGCATACTGCCGACGCGGCCCACCGAAGGAGCCGATCAGGAAGTAGACCGGGATGAGCATCGCCTCGAAGAAGACGTAGAACAGGAACACGTCCGTCGCCGCGAACACGCCGACCATGAAGGTGGCGAGCACGAGCATCAGCGCGAAGTAGTACTTCTCGCGCTTGCCACCCTCGGGGACGTCACGCCACGCCGCGAGGATGCAGACCGGCGTGAGCACCAGCGCCATGAGGATCATGACCAGCGCGATGCCGTCGACGCCCAGGGCGTAGGACACCCCGAACTGCGGGATCCACTCGTGCTGCTCGGTGAGCTGGAACTGCTGGTCCGAGGTGTTCTCGAACTGCAGCGCGGCGGCGATGCCGAAGACGAGCGTCACCAGCGAGAAGCCGAGGGCGACGTGCTTGGCGCGGTCGGTCAGGCCGGCGGGCAGCCCGGCCACGACGGCAGCGCCGATGAGCGGGATCACCCCGATCACGGTCAGCCAGGGGAAGTTCGTCATCACTGGATCACCCACATGGCACCGAGGATCGCGACGACGCCGGCGAGCATCGTCAGGGCGTAGGAGCGGGCGAAGCCGTTCTGGAGGCGACGCAGTCGACTCGACGTGCCACCGACGAGGGCGGCGAGTCCGCCGACCCCACCGTCGACACCCCGGGTGTCGGCGAACACCAGTGCTCGGGTCAGGTGGAGACCTGGCCGCATGAAGACTCCCTCGTTGACGTCGTCCTGGTAGAGGTCACGGCGTGCGGCGCGGGTGGCCAGGGAACCCGTGGGCTGCACCTGGGGCACCTCGTCGCGCCAGTAGCGCATCCACGCGAGCAGGACACCGCCGGCGACCAGCAGCAGCGTCAGCGTCATGAGCAGCCACACCGGCAGGACCGGGTGCTCGCCCTCCTCGTGGCCACCGACGACCGGCTCGAGCCAGTGCGTGAAGGTGCCGCCGATGGACAGGACGAGGCCGAGCAGACCGGAGCCGACCGCGAGCACCATCATCGGGATGGTCATGGTGCGGGGTGACTCGTGCGGGTGCACGTCCTCGGTCCAGCGCTTCTTGCCGTGGAAGGTCATGAAGAACAGGCGCGACATGTAGAACGCGGTGATGCCAGCGCCGATCAGCGCGGCGCCACCGAACACCCACGGGCGCCAGCCCTCGCCGATGAACGCGGCCTCGATGATCTTGTCCTTGGACCAGAAGCCGGAGAACGGCGGTACACCGAGGATGGCGAGCCAGCCGAGGCCGAAGGTGATCCAGGTGACCTTCATGGCGCCCGACAGCCCACCGAAGCGACGCATGTCGACCTGGTCGTTCATGCCGTGCATGACCGAGCCGGCGCCGAGGAACATCCCGGCCTTGAAGAAGCCGTGGGTCAGCAGGTGGAAGATCGCGAAGGCGTAGCCGACCGGGCCGAGGCCCGCCGCGAGCATCATGTAGCCGATCTGCGACATCGTCGAGGCGGCCAGCGCCTTCTTGATGTCGTCCTTGGCGCAACCGACGATCGCCCCGAAGACCAGGGTGATCGCGCCGACGATGACGACGCACAGCTGCGCGTTGGGCGCGTGGTCGAAGACGAAGCTGCTCCGCACCACGAGGTAGACGCCGGCCGTGACCATGGTCGCCGCGTGGATGAGCGCGGACACCGGGGTCGGGCCGGCCATGGCGTCGCCGAGCCAGCTCTGCAGCGGGAACTGCGCCGACTTGCCGCACGCGCCGAGCAGGAGCATCAGGCCGATCGCGGTGAGGACGCCCTCGCCCGCGCCGCCCTCGGCGGCCTGCTGCACCCCGGCGAAGGTGACGGTGCCGAACGCCGCGAACATGATCATGATGCCGACCGACAGGCCGAAGTCACCGACCCGGTTGACGACGAACGCCTTGTTGGCGGCGGTGGCGTAGGCCGGGTTGTGGTTCCAGAACCCGATGAGCAGGTAGGAGGCGAGACCCACGCCCTCCCAGCCGACGTAGAGCAGCAGGTAGGAGTCGGCCAGCACCAGCAGCAGCATCGCGGCCACGAACAGGTTGAGGTAGGCGAAGAACCGGCGCTTGTCCGGGTCGTGCTCCATGTACCCGATCGAGTAGACGTGGATGAGCGACCCCACGAAGGTCACCAGCAGCACGAACGTCACCGACAGCTGGTCGACGAGCATGCCGGCGTCGAGGTTGAACGAGCCGGCCGGCACCCAGTTGAACAGGTGGAGGTGCGCGGCGCGGTCCTCGCCATCGCGGCCGAGCATGGCCATCCAGACGACGAAGCCGACGACGAAGGCCGCCCACGACATGGCGGTGGCGAACAGCGGCCCCCACTTGTCGGTGGCGCGTCCGCCGAACAGCAGCACGGCGGCACCGAGCAGCGGCAGGGCTACCAGCAGCCAGGCGTATGCCGTGACGCCGGTGGCCGCGGCAGCGCTGTCAGACGCTGTGGTGGCGGTGGCGAGGTGGGCGAGGGAGGTCACCTGGTGGCTCCTTCTACAGCTTCAGCAGGTTGGCGTCGTCGACCGAGGCCGACCGGCGGGCACGGAAGATGGCCATGATGATGGCCAGTCCCACGACGACCTCGGCAGCGGCGACCACCATGACGAACAGGGCGATCACCTGGCCGTCGAGGTTGCCGCGCATCCGGGAGAACGTCACGAACATCAGGTTGGTCGCGTTGAGCATCAGCTCGACACCCATGAACACGATGATGGCGTTGCGGCGCATCAGGACGGCCGCGCCACCGATCGCGAACAGCAGGGTCGCGAGGTAGATGTAGTTGACGAGGTTCATCGCTGCGACCCCTCCTCGATCTCGTGCTCGATGCCGTGCTCCGACTCGATGTGGCGGGCCGGCGCGACGTTCTGCTCACGGGCGGTGAGCACGCGCGAGACGGACAGCTCGCTCGGCGTGCCGTCGGGGAGCAGGGCCGGGGTGTCGACCGCGTTGCTGCGGGCGTAGACACCGGGCGCCGGCAGGCCGGCGACGTTGCGGTTCTCGAGGATGCGGCGCTCGGACCAGGCGCGCTGGCTCGGCTTGGTGCCGATCCGCTCGCGGTGGGCCAGCACCATCGCGCCGAGCGCGGCGGTGATGAGCAGGGCCGAGGTGATCTCGAAGGTCCAGACGTACTTGCCGAAGATGAGGTCGGCCACGCCGGACACGTTGCCGGTGCTCTCGTTGACGCTGGCCAGACCCTTCATCGGGCCGAACTGCGCCCGGCCGATCGCGGTGAACAGCAGGGTGGCAAGGCCGAGCGTGAGCAGCGCGCCCGCCCACTTCTGGCCCTTGAGCGTCTCGACCAGGGAGTCGGACGAGTCGACGCCGACCAGCATCAGGACGAAGAGGAACAGCATCATGACCGCGCCGGTGTAGACGAAGATCTGGATGATGCCGAGGAAGTCGGCCTCCTGCGCGATGTAGAAGATCCCGAGGTTGATCATCACCAGGGCCATGCCCAGGGCGGCGTGCACCGCCTTCTTGGCGAAGATCAGGCCGAGCGCACCGAGCACGCTGATCGGCGCGAGGATCCAGAACATGATCTGCTCACCCAAGCCGGTCATCGGCGCACCGCCTCGGTCGTGTCGCGGGTGGCCTGTCGCGTGGTCACGGTGTCCACTCCTTCGACGGGGTCGCCGCTGGGCGCGAGACCGTCCTCGGGCTGGGCGTCGTGCTCCTTCACCCAGGCCTCCTGCTCGGGCGTCGCACGGGCGACCTTGCCCTGGTAGTAGTCGCGCTCCTCGAGGCCCTCGACCATGGGGTGCGGCGCGGGCAGCATCCCGTCCTGGAGCGGGGCGAGCAGCTGCTCCTTGGTGAAGATCAGGTCGGCCCGGTTGTTGTCGGCCAGCTCGTAGAAGTTGGTCATCGTCAGGGCGCGCGTCGGGCAGGCCTCGATGCACAGGCCGCAGAAGATGCAGCGCAGGTAGTTGATCTGGTAGACGCGGCCGTAGCGCTCGCCGGGTGAGAACCGGCCGGTGCCACCGTCGGAGTCGTCGTTCGACGCACCCTCGACGAGGATCGCGTCGGCCGGGCAGGCCCACGCGCACAGCTCGCAGCCGACGCACTTCTCGAGGCCGTCGGCGTGCCGGTTGAGCTGGTGCCGGCCGTGGTAGCGCGGCTGGGTCGGCCGCTTCTCCTCGGGGTACTCCTCGGTCTCCAGCTTGCGGAACATGGTGGCGAAGGTGACGCCGAACCCTCCGACCGGGGCGAACAGGTCGGCGAAGAAACCGGGCTGCTTCTGGTCGTCAGCCACGAGTGGCCTCCTTCTCCGTTGCGGTGTCGGGGCCGCTGATCGCCAGGGACGGCTCCTTGAGCCGCTGGCCGGGCAGTGGTGGCACCGGGTAGCCGCCGGCGAATGGGTCGATCTCCTCCGGCGGCGGCGCGTTGCGGATCGCGGCCTTCTCGTTCTTGCGGGTGTCGCGCATCCAGGTCCAGACCAACACCCCTGCGGCGAGCACGATGATGAAGACGATGCTGAGGATCGGGTACTCGCGGCCGCGGACGGTGAGCTTCGGTCCGTCGATGAAGCCGAGCTGGCTCGCCTTCATGAACGCGGCGATGACGACCCACGTCAGGGTGGCGGGAATGAGGAACTTCCAGCCGAAGCGCATGAACTGGTCGTAGCGGACCCGCGGCAGCGAGCCACGCAGCCAGACGAAGAAGAACATGAACAGCCAGAGCTTGATGACGAACCAGAGCAGGCCCCACCAGCCGTGGTTGAACATGCCGTCGTTGATCGCCGCGATGCCGGGAGGGGCCATCCAGCCGCCGAGGAACATCGTGGTGGCCAGCGCCGAGACGGTGAACATGTTGACGTACTCACCGAGGAAGAACATCGCGAACTTCAGCGACGAGTACTCGGTGTGGAAGCCACCGGTCAGCTCGCCCTCGCCCTCGGCGAGGTCGAAGGGCAGGCGGTTGGTCTCGCCGACCATCGTCACGACGTAGACGAGGAAGCTCGGGACCAGCGGCAGGATGTACCAGAGGTCCTTCTGGGCGCCGACGATCTGCGAGGTCGACATCGACCCGGAGTAGAGGAAGACCGCGACCAGCGACAGACCCATGGCGATCTCGTAGGAGATCACCTGGGCGGTCGAGCGCAGGCCACCGAGCAGCGGGTAGGTCGAGCCGGACGACCAGCCGGCCAGGACGATGCCGTAGACACCGACGCCGGCGACTGCGAGCACGAGCAGGACGGCGACGGGGATGTCGGTCAGCTGCAACGGGGTGCGGTGGCCGAACATCGAGACGGTCGGTCCCATGGGGATGATCGCGAACGACACGAACGCCATGGCACCGGCGATGGCCGGGGCCAGCGCGAAGACCACCTTGTCGGCGTTCTTGGGCGTGAGGTCCTCCTTGAGGGCCAGCTTCACGCCGTCGGCCAGGGTCTGCAGGAGCCCGAACGGGCCGGTGCGGTTGGGGCCGGGACGCTGCTGCATCCGGCCGATGACCCGACGCTCGAACCAGATCACGACGAGCGTGTTGACCAGCAGGAAGACGAAGACCAGCAGCGCCTTGACCAGGTGCAGCCACCACGGGGTGTCGCTGAAGTCCGTGCTCGGGTTGTCGGCGAACGGCGCCTGCGCGCCGAGGCCGGGTGCGAGGTGCGGTATGCCGGTGAGGGCCTGCGCGGCATACGTCAGGGTGCTCACTGGGCGCCTCCCTTCGTGACGGTCACGACGTCACCGGAGACCGCCCCCAGCGAGGCGCGGACGGTGGAGCCGTCGGAGTTCGTCGGGAGCCAGACGACGTGGTCGACCATGCCCTCGGTGACCGCGACGCGCGCGGACACGGAGCCGCGGCGGTTGGAGACCGTCACGGTGTCGCCGTCGACGAGGCCGAAGAGCTCGGCGGTGGCGGCGGACACCCGGGCGCGGGCCTTGGCCGCGGTGCCGGCCAGGAACGGCTCGCCGTCCTGCAGCGAGCCCCGGTCGAGGAGGTGGTGCCAGGTGGCCAGCACGAGCTGGCCGTCACCGGCACTCGGGACCTCGGCCACCGGCACGGTGGGAGCGTCGCGGCGCTCGCCGGTCCAGGGCCCGAGGGCGGTCATCTCGCGGCGGATCTCGGCGAGCGTGCGGGTGCCGAGGAAGGAGCCCATCTCGTTGGCCAGCATGTCCAGGACGCGGTAGTCCGACAGGGCGGCGGTGTCGAGGGCCGGCTCGAAGGACCGCGGACGGCCCTCCCAGTCGACGAACGTGCCACCCTTCTCGGCCTGCGGGGCGACCGGCAGCACGACGTCGGCGACAGCCGTCACCGACGAGGGCCGGAAGTCCAGCGACACGACGAAGGTCTTGGCCAGGGCCTCCTCGGCACGCGGGTCGGCGAGGTCGGCGGCGTCCACGCCACCGACGACCAAGGCGTTGACCGAGCCGGTCGTGGCCGCCCTGAGGATGCCGGCACCGTCGCGGCCGGGCACGTCGGGCAGCCCGACGACGTCCCAGGCCTCGGCGACCTGCTGGCGAGCGGCCGCGTCGGCGACCGGACGGCCACCGGGCAGCATCGTGGACAGGGCGCCGGCCTCGAGGGCACCACGCTCTCCGGCACGACGGGGCACCCAGGCGACCCGGGCCCCGGCCGAGGACGCGAGGGCCGCGGCTGCCGACAGGGCGCCCGGCACGCTGGCCAGTCGCTCGCCGACGAGCACGATCGCCCCCGGGGTCTCGAGGGCCTGCGCGGCCTTGGCCGCGGCACCGTCACCGGTGACACCGTCGGCGAGGGCGCGCAGCACCTCGGCCTCGGTGCCGGGGGCGGACGGGATGAGCGTGCCGTTGAGCTTGGTGAGGCCGCGCGTCTCGAAGGGCGCCACGGCATACACGGCGGTCTTGCCGCGACGCGCCGACTTGCGCAGCCGCAGGAAGACGATCGGGCTCTCCTCCTCGGGCTCGAAGCCCACGAGGACGACGGTCGCTGCCTGCTCGAGGTCGGCGTACGTGACCGCTCCCCCGTCCGGGCCCGTCGCGACGACGGAGGCGGCCAGGAAGTCGGCCTCCTCGGCGGAGTGGGGGCGGGCACGGAAGTCGATGTCGTTGGTCGCGAGGACCGCACGGGCGAACTTGCCGTAGGCGTAGGCGTCCTCGACGGACACCCGGCCACCGGTCAGGACGCCGACACCCTTGGCCGCCGCGAGGCCGCGAGCCGCGACCTCGAGGGCCTCGGGCCACGACGCGACCTGGAGCTCGCCGAGCTCGTCGCGCACCATCGGGTACTCGAAGCGGTCACCGGTGGAGGCGTACTGGAAGGCCCAGCGGCCCTTGTCGCAGTTCCACTCCTCGTTGACCAGCGGGTCGTTGACGGCCATCCGGCGCAGCACGGCACCGCGACGGTGGTCGGTGCGGAGGGAGCAGCCCGAGGCGCAGTGCTCACACACGCTCTTGGTCGACATCAGGTCGAACGGGCGGCTGCGGAACCGGTAGGCCGCGCCGGTGAGCGCGCCCACGGGGCAGATCTGCACGGTGTTGCCCGAGAAGTAGGACTCGAACGGCTGCTGCTCGTAGATGCCGACCTGCTGGAGCGCGCCGCGCTCGACCAGCGCGATGAACGGGTCACCGGCGATCTGGTCGGAGAAGCGGGTGCAGCGGGCGCACAGGACGCAGCGCTCCCGGTCGAGCAGCACCTGCGAGGAGATGTTGATCGGCTTGGGGTAGGTGCGCTTGACGTCCTCGAACCGGGACCGGGCGCGGCCGTTGCTCATCGCCTGGTTCTGGAGGGGGCACTCGCCACCCTTGTCGCAGACCGGGCAGTCGAGCGGGTGGTTGATGAGCAGCAGCTCCATCACACCCTGCTGGGCCTTGTCGGCGACCTTCGAGGTCTCCTGCGTCTTGACCTCCATGCCCTCGGACACCGTGATGGTGCACGAGGCCTGCGGCTTGGGCATCGGCCGCAGCTGCCCGTCCGGGCCGGGCGTGGCGATGTCGACGAGGCACTGCCGGCACGCGCCGACCGGCTCGAGCAGCGGGTGGTCGCAGAACCGCGGGATCTGCACGCCGACCTCTTCGGCGGCACGGATCACCAGCGTGTTCTTGGGGACGGCCACGGCCACGCCGTCGATGGTGACGTTCACCAGGTCGGTCGCGGGCGCGGCGCCCTTCTGGCCTGCGTCATTCTTTGCCTGGGTCACAGTCATGCGGTCACGCGGTCCTTGTGGAAGAGCGTCGACTCCCGGGCGTCGAATGGGCAGCCGCCGTGGGTCAGGTGGTCCAGGAACTCCTGCCGGAAGTACTGGATGCTGCTGGTGATCGGGCTGGTCGCACCGTCACCGAGCGCGCAGAAGCTGCGGCCGAGGATGTTGTCACAGATGTCGAGCAGCTTCTCGAGGTCCTCCTCGGACCCCTGCCCGTGCTCGAGCCGGCCGAGGATCTGCTTGAGCCACCAGGTGCCCTCGCGGCACGGCGTGCACTTGCCGCAGGACTCGTGCTTGTAGAAGTCGGTCCAGCGGTCGACCGCACGGACCACGCAGGTGGTCTCGTCGAAGATCTGCAGCGCCCGGGTGCCGAGCATCGAGCCGGCGGCAGCCACCGACTCGAAGTCGAGCGGGGTGTCGAGGTGCTGGTCGGTGAACAGCGGTGTGGACGAGCCACCCGGGGTCCAGAACTTGAGCTTCTTGTTGGGGTCGCGCATGCCGCCGGCCATGTCGAGCAGCTCGCGCAGGGTGATGCCGAGCGGTGCTTCGTACTGGCCGGGACGCTTGACGTGACCCGAGAGGCTGAAGATGCCGAAGCCCTGCGACTTCTCGGTGCCCATGCCGGAGAACCAGTCGGCGCCGTGCAGCAGGATCGGCGGGACCGAGGCGATCGACTCGACGTTGTTCACGACGGTGGGGCGGGCGTAGAGCCCGGCCACCGCGGGGAACGGCGGCTTGAGGCGCGGTTGTCCGCGACGGCCCTCGAGGCTGTCGAGCAGCGCGGTCTCCTCGCCACAGATGTAGGCGCCGGCGCCCGCGTGCACGGTGATGTCGAGGTCGAAGCCCGAGCCGTGGATGTCCTTGCCGAGGTGGCCCGCGGCATACGCCTCCTCGACCGCGCGCAGCAGGCGGCGGTAGACGTGCACGACCTCACCACGCAGGTAGATGAAGGCGTGGTTGCAGCCGATCGCGAAGGACGTGATGACACAGCCCTCGATGAGGAACTGCGGCGCCGCCATCATCAGCGGGATGTCCTTGCAGGTGCCCGGCTCGGACTCGTCGGCGTTGACGACGAGGTAGCGGGGGCCGCCGTCCGGAGGGGGCAGGAAGCCCCACTTCATGCCGGTCGGGAAGCCGGCGCCACCACGACCGCGCAGACCGGAGTCCTTGGTCATCTGCACCAGGTCGGCCGGCTTCATCGCCAGCGCCTTCTTCAGCGCCTGGTAGCCCTCGTTGCGCTCGTAGGTCTCGAGCGTCCACGACTGGGGGTCGTCCCAGAACTTCGTGAGGATCGGGGTCAGCGTGGTGCTCATGAGTCAGCCTTCCCGTCTGCCTTGCTGTCGCCGTCGAAGAGCGTGGCCGGCTTGTCGTCGACCTTCTCGTCAGGCGCGTTGGCCGCGCTGTCGGTGGAGGTATGCCGCCCTGCCGCCGTCTCGTCGGACGTCGCCGTGGGCTGCTGGTCGTCGTTCGCCGTCTCGCCGGCCGTGCCGTCAGGGGCGGTCCAGCCGCGCTCGTGGGCGAGCCGCAGGCCCTCCAGCGAGGCCGGTCCGGCGCCGACACCCTCGTCCGCGAGGCCGTCGTGGAAACCGGCCAGCACGCGCGAGACCTGCTTGAAGGTGCACACCTTGGCGGGACCGCGGCTGGGACGGACGTCCTTGCCGGCCCGCAGGTCGTCGACGAGCTGCTTGGTCGACTCGGGCGTCTGGTTGTCGAAGAACTCCCAGTTGGCCATCACCACGGGGGCGAAGTCGCAGGCGGCGTTGCACTCGACTCGCTCGAGGGTCACCTTGCCGTCGGGCGTCGTCTCGTCGTGACCGATGCCGAGGTGCTCGGAGACCTCGTCCCAGATCTGGTCACCGCCCATGATCGCGCACAGGGTGTTGGTGCAGATGCCGACCGTGTACTCGCCGTTGGGGTGGCGCTTGTACTGCGTGTAGAACGTCGCGACGCCCGAGACCTCTGCCGTCGTCAGGTCGAGCACGTCGGCGCAGAAGTCGATGCCGCGACCCGTGACGTAGCCGTCGACCGACTGCACGAGGTGCAGCAGCGGCAGCAGCGCGGAGCGCTTCTGCGGGTACTTCGCGACGACCTGGGCAGCGTCCTCGTGCAACGCGGCCAGGACGTCCGCGGCATACGGCTCCTTGGACTCTGGGGCGACGGTCAGGTGTCCCGCCGCCGTCTGGATCCCGTAGTGCTCGGCCATCAGCGGTCCACGCCTCCCATGACGGGGTCGATCGAGGCGACGGCGACGATGACGTCGGCGATCTGGCTGCCTTCGCACATCACGGCCGTGGCCTGCAGGTTGTTGAACGACGGGTCACGGAAGTGCGCGCGGTAGGGGCGCGTGCCGCCGTCGGACACCGCGTGGCAGCCGAGCTCGCCCTTGGGGCTCTCCACCGCGGAATACGCCTGACCCGGAGGCACCCGGAAGCCCTCGGTGACCAGCTTGAAGTGGTGGATCAGGGACTCCATCGAGGTGCCCATGATCTCGCGGATGTGGTCGAGGCTGTTGCCCATGCCGTCGCCGCCGATGGCGAGCTGAGCAGGCCAGGCGATCTTCTTGTCCTCGACCATGACCGGGCCGGGGTTGGCCTGCAGCCGGTCGATGCACTGCTCCGCGATCTTGAGCGACTCGTACATCTCGTCGATGCGGATCCGCAGGCGGGCATAGGCGTCGGACTCGGTGCGGGTGATGACCTCGAAGTCGTAGGTCTCGTAGCCGCAGTAGGGGTCGAGCTTGCGCAGGTCGTGCGGCAGGCCGGTCGAGCGGAGCACGGGGCCGGTGATGCCCAGCGCCATGCAGCCCGACAGGTCGAGGTAGCCGACGTCGACGGTGCGGCCCTTGAGGATGGGGTTCTCGTTGAGGAGGAGCTCGAGCTCGCCAAGTCCCTTGCGCACCAACGGGATCGTGTCGCGGACCTTGTCGATGGCACCGGGCGGCAGGTCTTGCGCGACACCACCGGGGCGGATGAACGCGTTGTTCATGCGCAGGCCGGTGACCATCTCGAAGATCGACAGGATGCGCTCGCGCTCGCGGAAGCCGACCGTCATGACGGTGGTGGCGCCCATCTCCATGCCACCGGTCGCGAGGGCGACGAGGTGGGAGGTGATGCGGTTGAGCTCCATCATCAGCACGCGGATCGTGCTCGCGCGCTCGGGGATCTGGTCGGTGATGCCGAGGAGCTTCTCGACCGAGAGGCAGAAGACGGCCTCGTTGAAGAACGGCGTGAGGTAGTCCATCCGGGTGCAGAACGTCACGCCCTGCGTCCAGGTGCGGAACTCCATGTTCTTCTCGATGCCGGTGTGGAGGTAGCCGATGCCCGCGCGGGTCTCGGTCACGGTCTCGCCGTCGAGCTCGAGGATGAGGCGGAGCACGCCGTGCGTCGACGGGTGCTGCGGTCCCATGTTGACGACGATCCGCTCCTCGTGGAGGGCGGCCGCCTCGTCGACGAGCTGGTCCCAGTCGCCGCCGGTGGCGTTGAAGACGTGGGCGCCCTCCGCGGCCGCCGTGTCGGCGCCCGAGGTGGCGTAGATGTCCGTGTGGGTCGAGTTGGTCGTCATCAGCTGTAAGACCTCCGCTGGTCCGGCGGCGGGATGGTGGCGCCCTTGTACTCGACGGGGATGCCGCCGAGGGGGTAGTCCTTCCGCTGCGGGTGGCCCGGCCAGTCGTCGGGCATGAGGATGCGGGTGAGCGACGGGTGGCCGTCGAACTCGATGCCGAACATGTCCCACGTCTCGCGCTCGTGCCAGTCGTTCGCCGGGTAGATCTCGACGATCGACGGGATGTGCGGGTCGGCATCGGGTGCGGTGACCTCGACGCGGACCCGGCGACCGCCGTGGGTGATCGACAGGAAGTGGTAGACGGCGTGCAGCTCGCGGTCGGCCTCGTGCGGGTAGTGCACGCCGGAGACACCGGTGCACATCTCGAAGCGCAGCGCGGGGTCGTCGCGCAGGGCGCGGGCGACGGCCGGGAGGTGCTCGCGTCGCACGAACAACGTCATCTCGCCGCGGTCGACCACGACCCGCTCGACGGCCTCGGCGTAGGAGGCGGAGCCACCCAGGAGGCCGCGCTCGAGCTGGTCGGCGATCTCGTCGAAGTAGCCGCCGTACGGGCGGACCGCCGCGCCGGGGAACAGGATGGGACTGACCATGCCGCCGTAGCCCGAGGTGTCACCGGTGTCGGCCGCGCCGAACATGCCGCGCCGCTCACCCACCACGACCGGGTCGGGGGCGGTGCCGGGGGCGGCCGGGAGGCGCTCGTCGGTGTCGCGGTCGACGACCTCACCCGGCTGCACGCCGATGGTCGACGCGGCAGCCACCGGGGCCGGCTGCTCAGGTCCGGCACCCTTGTCGGCGGCGGCGGCGTCGGCCTTGGTGCCGTCGATGTTGCTGTTGGCCGTGGCCTTCTTGGGGTCCTCGGCGGGGGCGTCCTTGGTCTCGTCGGCTCCGTCCTTGGTCGCTTCGCTCATTCCACACCACCGTGGGCCACATCGGTGCCGTGCAGGTGACCGTGCGCGTGGGTGTGGCTGCTGCCGGCACCCTGGGCGAGCAGACCGGTCATCTGGTGGGTCGGGGTCGCGGCCAGCGCTGCGGCCTCGGCGGCGCGTGCGGCGGCGACCCGGTTGACGCCGAGCTTGGAGTTCTGGATCTGCTCGTGCAGCGTGATGATCGCGTTGAGCAGCATCTCGGGGCGAGGCGGACAGCCGGGCAGGTAGACGTCGACCGGGATGATGTGGTCGACCCCCTGGACGATGGCGTAGTTGTTGAACATGCCACCGGAGCTGGCGCAGACACCCATCGAGATGACCCACTTGGGCTCAGGCATCTGGTCATAGACCTGGCGGACGACCGGCGCCATCTTCTGGCTGACGCGGCCGGCCACGATCATCAGGTCGGCCTGGCGCGGGGTCGCGGAGAACCGCTCCATCCCGAACCGGGCGATGTCGTAGTCGGGCGTGCCGACGGCCATCATCTCGATGGCGCAGCAGGCGAGGCCGAACGTGGCCGGCCAGACCGAGCTCTTGCGCATGTAGCCGGCGACCTGCTCGACCGTGGTCAGCAGGAAGCCCGCGGGCAGCTTCTCTTCGATTCCCATTTGGTTCCTAGTCCCTCGTCAGTCCCACTCGAGGCCGCCGCGGCGCCACACGTAGGCGTAGGCCACGAACACGGTCAGGATGAACAGCACCATCTCCACGAGCGCGAAGAGGCCGAGCTGGTTGAAGGCCACCGCGAAGGGATAGAGGAACACCGACTCGATGTCGAAGATGATGAAGAGCATGGCGGTCAGGTAGTACTTGATCGGCACGCGGCCACCGCCCGCGGCCTGGGGGGTCGGCTCGATGCCGCACTCGTAGGCGTCGAGCTTGGCGCGGTTGTAGCGCTTGGGGCCGGAGACCGCCGCTGCGCCGACGGAGAAGACGGCGAACCCGCCACCGATGGCCAACAGGAAAAGCAACGGGACGTAGGGGTTGCTCATCGCGGTGCCACTCCCTTTCTGTCGTCGCTGCGGTTGTCAGGTGTGTCGCCGGTCACATGCTTGCGGTGCGGCCCAATCCTATGGGCGACGCCAGAGAATGCACGCCGGGTCATGCGTCCGGGGCCATCTTCGACAGGGCGGTGATGAGGCGGTCGGACGGGTCGCCTCCGTGGGGCTCGGCGAGGTTGGCCATCACCTTGAGGAGGAACTTCATCAAGGTGGTGCGCGGCAGGCCGTACTTCGTCGCCAGCCGCATGACCTCGGGGTTGCCGATCATCTTCGCGAAGTAGCGACCCAGCGTGTAGTAGCCACCGAGCGCGTCGGCCATGACCTTGGGGTAGGACTGCAGGACCCGCTCGCGCTGCGCGTCGGTGCCACGGGCGAACGCCTGGGCGATCACCTCCGCGGCGAGGCGCCCGGACTCCATCGCGTAGGCGATGCCCTCGCCGTTGAACGGGTTGACCATGCCCCCCGCGTCGCCGACCAGGAGCAGGCCGTTGTCGTAGTGCGGCTGCCGGTTGAAGCCCATCGGCAGTGCCGCGCCGCGGATCGGGCCGACCATGGTCTCGTCGTTGTACGTCCAGTCCTCGGGCATCGTCGCGACCCAGCGACGCATGACGTCCTTGTAGTCGGTCTTGCCGAAGGCGCTGGAGGTGTTGAGGATGCCGAGGCCGACGTTCGAGGTGCCGTCGCCGACGCCGAAGATCCAGCCGTAGCCGGGCAGGAGCACCTTCTTGCCGCTGTCGTCGGTGGACCACAGCTCGAGCCAGGACTCGAGGTAGTCGTCGTCGTGGCGGGGGCTGGTGTAGTAGGTGCGCACGGCCACGCCCATCGGGCGGTCCTCACGCTTCTCCCGGCCCATCGACAGGGACAACCTCGAGGAGTTGCCGTCCGCGGCGACGACCAGCGGCGCGGCATACCGGAGCTCGGGGCCGGTCGAACGGCCCTTCTCGTCCACCGCCTTGGCGGTGACGCCGACGATGGAGCCCTTGGAGTCGAGGATCGGGCCGGTCACGTTGGTGGACTCGCGCAGCCGCGCGCCGTGCTTCACCGCGTGCTTGGCGAGGATGTCGTCGAAGTCCTGCCGCGTGCGGACCAGGCCGTAGGGCGGGAAGCTGGCGAGGTCGGGCCACGGGAGGGACAGCCGCATGCCGCCGCCGATGATCCGCAGGCCGTGGTTCTTGATCCAGCCGTCTTCCTCGGGCGTGGGGATGCCCAGGGTGATCAGCTCCTTGACCGCGCGCGGCGTCAGCCCGTCGCCACAGACCTTCTCGCGCGGGAACGCCGTCTTCTCCAGGACCAGGACGTCCAGCCCCGCCATGGCGAGGTAGGCCGCCGTGGCCGATCCCGCCGGACCGGCACCGACGACGATCACGTCGGCGGTCTCCGTGGGTGCGCCGGCTGCGGGAGTGGCTCCCGTGGCCTCGCTGATGGTGTCTGTCACGCCTGCCTCACACGCTTGTGAACGTCTTCACGAACTACCGACTGGGGAGTCTATTCCCGACCCGGCTTCCGGTCACCAGTGAGGCGAGCCTTACTGCTGCCCCACTGCCGAGTCGAGTGCCTGACGCGGGGCCCTGGACCCGCCTCAGGCACGACCTCAGGGGGTGGGCTTGGTCGCCCGGTGCAGCGCCACGATGCCACCGGTCAGGTTGCGCCAGCCGACGTCGCCCCAGCCGGCCGCGGCGATGCGCTCCCCCAGCTCGCGCTGCGCCGGCCAGGCCTGGATCGACTCGGCGAGGTAGACGTAGGACTCGGGGTTGCTGCTGACCTTGCGGGCGATCGGTGGCAGCGAGCGCATGAGGTACTCGCTGTAGACCTTGCGGAAGGCGCCGTTGACCGGCTGGCTGAACTCGCAGACCACGAGCCGCCCGCCGGGGCGGGTGACGCGCAGGAACTCGCCTAGCGCCTGCTCGACGCTCGCGACGTTGCGCAGGCCGAACGACATCGTCACCGCGTCGAAGCTGTCGTCCGCGAACGGCAGCCGCATCGCGTCGGCCGCCGTGAACCCGAGGTCGGGACGGCGACGGTTGCCCACCCGCAGCATCCCGAGGGAGAAGTCGGCGGGCACCACGTTGACCCCGTGGTCGGCGAACGGCTCGCTGCTCGTGCCCGTGCCGGCGGCGATGTCGAGCACCGTCTCGCCGCGCTGCGCGTCGACCGCCTTCAGGACCGCGCGACGCCACAGCCGGTCCTGCCCGAGGGACAGGACGTCGTTGGTCAGGTCGTACTTCCCGGCCACGTCGTCGAACATCGCGGCGACGTCACGGGGGTCCTTGTCGAGGCTGGCGCGGGTCATGGCGTCATCCTCCCATCCACGCCGGCGGCCACCTCCCGCGGCTGCGCGCAGGCCGCGCCGTAGGCTTTCCCCCGACATGACCAGCCTTCCCACGCCCCAGCAGGCGAGCCGACCCGCGGGTTCGCCCGTGGTCGCCCGCACCGTGGCCCTGCACGACCCGGGCACGCTGCTGGGCCTGCTCCCGGACCGGGCCGACCCCACCGAGCTGTTCAGCTGGGTGCGTCGCGGCGAGGGCCTGGTCGGCTGGGGACGCGCGCTGGAGTTCACCGCCCACGGGCCCGACCGGTTCGAGCAGGCCGAGGCGTGGTGGCGCGAGGTCGTCGAGGGCGCCGTCGTGCGCAACGACGTCTCCCTGCCCGGCACGGGACCGGTCGCCTTCGGCTCCATCTCGTATGCCGCGGGCTCACCTGCCGGCGCGACCCTCGTCGTGCCCGAGGTCGTCGTGGGGGCCCGCGACGGCCAGTGGTGGGTGACCACCATCGGGACCGGCGCCGAGCTGCCCACCCCGGTGGTGCCACAGCAGTCCGAGCCGCGGGAGCCCTCGGGGGTGCGCTTCGCCGACGGTGCGCTCGCACCCGGCGAGTGGGCCGGCGCGGTTGGGCGCGCGGTGGAGCGGATCACCGGCGGCAGCCTCGACAAGGTGGTCCTGGCCCGCGACCTGCGGGTCAGCGCCGAGGAGCCGATCGACGCGCGGTGGCTCCTGGCCCGGCTGGCCGAGCGCTACGACACCACGTGGGTCTTCGCCGTGGACGGTCTCGTGGGGGCGACCCCCGAGATGCTGGTGCGGCTCGAGAAGGGCCTGGTCACCTCACGGGTGCTCGCCGGCACCATCCGCCGCACCGGCGACGACGAGCACGACCTGGCGCTGGCCGCCTCGCTGGCCCGGTCGAGCAAGGACCTCGAGGAGCACGAGTACGCCGTGCGCTCGGTGGCCGACGCGCTGCGGCCGCACTGCTCGTCGACGAACGTCCCCGAGGCGCCGTTCGTCCTGCACCTGTCCAACGTCATGCACCTGGCCACCGACGTCGCCGGCGTGCTGGCCGACCGCACCACGTCGCTGATCCTCGCAGCCTCCCTCCACCCGAGCGCAGCCGTGTGCGGCACGCCGTCGACCGTCGCCGACGAGGTCATCAGCGAGCTGGAGGGCATGGACCGCGGGCGGTATGCCGGACCGGTGGGCTGGATGGACGCCAGTGGTGACGGCGAGTGGGGAATCGCGTTGCGCTGCGGGGCCTTCGAGCCCTCGGACCCGTCGAGCATGCGACTCTTCGCCGGCTGCGGCATCGTCGCCGGGTCCGACCCGGAGTCCGAGGTCGCCGAGTCCGACGCGAAGCTCGTGCCCATGCGTGACGCCCTGACCGTGAGCTGACCATGGCTGACCGTCTCGGGCCCAGACCCGCTGATGCCGTCGTCTTCGACCTCGGCAACGTCCTGATCACCTGGGACCCGGTGGCGGCCGTCGCGGTCGCGGTCGGTCCGGAGCGGGCGCGGGCCTTCGTGACCGATCCCGACTTCGACTTCGCCGTCTGGAACCGCGCCAACGACGCCGGTCGCGGGCTCGACGAGGCCGAGCGGGTCGCCCTGGAGTCGCATCCGCACTTCGCCGAGGAGATCGTCGCCTACCGCGAGCACTTCGGCGCCTCGCTCGTCGGCGAGATCGCGGGCAGCGTCGAGATCCTCCGCGAGCTGCACGCGGCCGACGTGCCGCTGTTCGCGCTGACCAACTGGTCGGCCGACCTCTTCCCGGTGGCGCTCGACCGGTTCGACTTCCTCGACCTGTTCGAGGACATCATCGTCTCGGGCGAGGAGGGCGTGGCCAAGCCCGACCCCGAGATCTTCGAGGTGCTGGAGGAGCGGGTCAGCCACCGCGCCGGGCTCGACGACTGCATCTTCATCGACGACAGCCCGGCGAACGTCCAGGCCGCGGCCGAGACAGGTCTGGACGCGGTCCACTTCACCGGTGCCGACCACCTGCGCGAGGACCTCGTCGCCCGCGGCATGCCGCTGCGTCGCCACCCCTGACCGCCCACTACCGGGCTCCGCCGACGACGAACGAACGGTGGCGGCGGCCCGATCCGTGCCAGGTGGCTATCCGGCGCTGGGTTGGGGTGTGGGTGGTGCACTGCTCTCGACCGTCCCGGTGTGGGACCGGCTGGCGTTGCGGAAGCCGGCGCCCTCCGCGCCCTCGGCGACCGGTGTCGATGGACCCGTGCCGCCGCCCGGACCGCCCGAGCCGTCGCCCCCACCTCGTTGCAACCCCTTGAGGATGATCCCGATGAAGCTCGGCTTGCCCTGCGACTTGCTGTAGACGTCGAACGCGACGGCCCCCAGCAGCACCAGGCCCTTGATGATCTGGACGAAGTTCGAGTCCACGCTGAGGTTGGCGAGGCCGAGGTTGAGGACGCCCATCACGAGGCCGCCGATCATCGAGCCGGTGACCGTGCCGACGCCACCCGCGACGGCGGAGCCACCGACGAAGACCGCCGCGATCGCGTCGAGCTCGAAGTTCACCCCGTCCTTGGGGTTGGCGGCGTTGAGGTATGCGGTGAAGACCATGCCCGCGATGGCGGCCAGGAAGCCCATGTTCACCATGACGAACATGTCGACCCGGCGGGTGTCGACGCCGGAGAGGCGTGCGGCGTTGGCGTTGCCGCCGACCGAGTAGATGTGGCGCCCGAGGACGGTCCGCTGCGTGACGAACGTGTAGAAGATGACGAGGCCGCCGAGGATGAGGCCCACGACCGGCACGCCCTTGTAGGAGGCCAGCAGGAGGCCGAAGACCAGGAGCAGACCACCCACGACGACGAGCTTGAGGACTGAGATGACCAGGCGCGGGACCTCGATGCCGTAGCTGCGCAGCTCGGACCGCTTCTTGAGCTCCAGCCAGACGATGACCGCGATGGCCAGCAGGGTGAGGACCAGCGTGGGGTTGTGGTAGCCGGTCACCGGCCCCATCTCGGGGATGTACCCGTTGGCGATCTTCTGGAACGACTCGGGCACCGGGATGCTCTCGGCGTTGAGGATCATCAGGTCCAGCCCGCGGAAGAGCAGCATGCCGGCGAGGGTCACGATGAAGGCGGGGATGCCGACGTACGCCACCCAGAAGCCTTGCCACACGCCGACGAGGCACCCGAGGGCCAGGCCCAGCAGGATCGCGGCCGGCCACGGCAGGTCGAAGCGCTGCATCGACAGCGCGACCGTGGCTCCGACGAAGGCCGACACCGAACCGACCGAGAGGTCGATGTGGCCGGCGATGATGACCATCACCATGCCGATCGCGAGGATCAGGATGTAGCCGTTCTGGACGAGCAGGGACGTGACGTTGCGCGGCTGGAGGAACAGGCCGTCAGTGAGGATCTGGAACATCACGACGAGCAGCAGGAGGGCGATCATCATCCCGTACTGGCGGATGTTGCCACTCATGCTCCGGCGGATCTCGCTCAGCAGCGAGGAGGTGGGGGCGACGGGCTCCTCCACGCGCTCGGGTGCGGTCTGGGTGGCCATGGTCAGTCTGCCTTTCGCTGGGTCATGTAGCGCATGAGCGTTTCCTGGTCCGCGCGCTCGCGGGGTACGTCGGCGGTGATGACACCGGCGGAGAGGGTGTAGATGCGGTCGCACAGGCCGAGCAGCTCGGGGAGCTCGGAGGAGATCACGAGCACGCCCCGCCCGCTGTCCGCGAGCTGGTTGATGATCTCGTAGATCTCGTACTTGGCCCCGACGTCGATGCCACGGGTGGGCTCGTCCA
This sequence comes from Pedococcus sp. P2_D7, assembly GCF_056404295.1. Classification (NCBI taxonomy): domain Bacteria; kingdom Bacillati; phylum Actinomycetota; class Actinomycetes; order Micrococcales; family Intrasporangiaceae; genus Pedococcus; species Pedococcus sp. P2_D7. The sequence continues at coordinate 711,464 of NZ_JBFUEH010000002.1, read as the reverse complement.
GGATCAGGACGTCGGGCTCGGTGAACATCCACTTCCCGAGGACGACCTTCTGCTGGTTGCCACCGGACAGCTTGCCGACGCCAGACTCGACCGACGGGGTCTTGATGTTCATGCTCGTGCGATAGCGGTTGGCCGCGACGACCTCGGCGCGCTCGTCGACCACCCCGCGTCGCCGGATCTTCTTGAGCCCGGCCGCCGTGATCGACACCTTGACGCTGTCGAGCAGGTTGAGCCCGAGGCTCTTGCGGTCCTCGGTGACGTACGCGAGTCCGGCGTCGATGGCCTGTTGGACGGTGTTCGCCTTGACCGCGCGCCCCTCCTTGACCAGCTCGCCGCTCACCTTGTGACCGTAGGACTGACCGAACACGCTGCGGGCGAGCTCGGTCCGGCCGGCTCCCATCAGCCCTGCGAGGCCGACGATCTCGCCCCGTCGGATGGTCAGTGACGCACCCTTCACGACGAGGCGTCCCGAGTCCTCGGGGTGGCCGACCGACCAGTCGCGGATCTCGAGGAGGGTGTCGCCGATCGAGGGCTCGTGCGGGGGGAAGCGGTGGTCGAGGTCGCGACCTACCATGCCCCGGATGATGCGGTCCTCGTTGATCTCACCGCGGCTGACGTCGAGGGTCTCGATGGTCCGGCCGTCACGGATGATGGTGATCGAGTCCGCGATCTCCTCGATCTCGCCGAGCTTGTGGGAGATCATGATCGACGTGATCCCCTTGGCCTTGAGGCCGAGCAGGAGGTCGAGCAGGTGGCGGGAGTCGGTGTCGTTGAGGGCGGCAGTGGGCTCGTCGAGGATGAGCAGCTTGACGTCCTTGGCGAGCGCCTTGGCGATCTCGACCAGCTGCTGCTTGCCGATGCCGATCGCGCGGATCGGGGTGTCCGGGTCCTCCCGGAGCCCCACCCGCGCCAGCAGCTCGAGCGCTCGCTGCCGCGCGGCATACCAGTTGATGACCCCGCCGCGGCTCTGCTCGTTGCCGAGGAACAGGTTCTCGAGGATCGACAGCTCGGGGATGAGGGCGAGCTCCTGGTGGATGATCACGATGCCGGCACTCTCGCTCTCGCGGATGCCCTTGAACTCGCAGGGCCGGCCCTCGAAGTGGATGTCGCCGGTGTAGCTGCCGTAGGGGTAGACGCCCGAGAGCACCTTCATCAAGGTCGACTTGCCGGCGCCGTTCTCGCCGCAGATCGCGTGGATCTCGCCGCGCGCCACCTCAAGGCTCACGTCCGACAGCGCCTTGACGCCGGGGAACACCTTGGTGATGGAGCGCATCGACAGGATGGGTTCGCTCATCGTCACGCCTCGTTGCATGGGTCTGGGTGGGGGATGGTCCTGGAACCCGGTGGTGGCGGCACGCGAGACGCCGCCACCACCGGGCGTTCATGGGTGTACTACTTCAGCTGGTCCTCGGTGTAGTACTTGGCGTCGAGGAGGACCTGCTTCACGTTCTCCTTGTCGGCCGCCACCGGCTCCAGCAGCTGGGTCGGGACCTTCTTGACGCCGTTGTCGTAGGACTCGGTGTCGTTGACGGTCACGGTCTTCTTGTCGGCGATCTCCTGGATCATCTTCACGGTGGCCTGGGCCAGGTCACGGGTGTTCTTGAAGACCGTGGAGTACTGCTCGCCGGCGAGGATCGACTTGACCGACTCGAGCTCGGCGTCCTGACCGGTCACGACGGGGAGCTTCTTGCCACCGCTGCCGTAGCCGCTGCCCTTGAGGGCAGCGATGATGCCGCGGGACAGGCCGTCGTAGGGCGACAGCACGCCGTTGACGTCGGCCTTCGAGTAGGCCTTGGTCAGGACGTTCTCCATGCGCTTCTTCGCGACGGCAGCGTCCCAGCGCAGGGTCGCCACGGTCTTGAAGTTGGTCTCGCCGGACGCGATCTTGATGTCACCGGCGTCGATCTTGGGCTGGAGGACCTGCATCGCACCATTGAAGAAGAACGTCGCGTTGTTGTCGTCGGGCGAGCCGGCGAACAGCTCGACGTTCCACGGCTTGGGGGCGCCGCTGGCCTCGAGACCCTTCAGCAGGGACTCGGCCTGCAGCTTGCCGACCTTGAGGTTGTCGAAGGTCGTGTAGTAGTCCACCGCGTCGGTGTCACGGAGCAGTCGGTCGTAGGCGATGACCGGGATCCCGGCGTCCTTGGCCTCCTTGAGCGCGCCCTTGAGGGCGGTGCCGTCGATCGAGGCGACGACGAGCACCTGGTTGCCCTTGGTCACCATGTCGTTGACCTGGGTGACCTGGGTCGGGATGTCGTCGTTGGCGTACTGGAGGTTGACCTTGTAACCGGCGGCCTCGAGCTGCTGCTTGATGTAGTCGCCGTCCTTGATCCAGCGCTCGGACGTCTTGGTCGGCATCGCGACCCCGATCGTGCCCTTGGCGGCCGGTCCGTCTCCGCCGGTGCCGGCGTTGGCCTCGGTCTGCCGGCCGCAGGCGCTCAGGCCGACAGCCAGGGCACCGACTGCAAGAGCCGCAATCATTCTGCGCACCACTGTGTGCTCCATTCTGTGCAAGTCAACCTGCGCTTTTGCCGGCTGATCGAGTGTCCTGCGTGTGTTGCTGCGTGCCCGCACCGGCCGTCAGGAGAGTCCCTGGGCCAGTCGGTGGTAGGCGTTGTTCCACCGCAGCTCCTGGGCGAACCCACGAGTCGTGGTGGTCCCGTCGATGAAGGCGAGCTCCACGCCCGCCATCTCGGCGAAGTCATCGAGGTGCTCGCGCCGCAGGGCGGTCGAGAGCACGGTGTGGTGCGGTCCCCCAGCGGTGAGCCACGAGGTCGTGGAGGTCCGCAGGTCGGGAAGGGGGCTCCAGACCGCCCGGGCCACGGGCAGCTTCGGCAGCTCGGCGAGCGGGTGGACGACGTCGATCGCGTTGCCCACCAAGCGGAACCGGTCGCCCATGTCCGCCATGCCGACGGTGAGGCCGGCGCCGGGTGCGGCGTCGAAGACCAACCTGACGGGGTCCTCGCGGCCCCCGATCCCCAGCGGGTGGATCTCGACCCGTGGGCGAGCATTGGCGATGGTCGGGCAGACCTCGAGCATGTGCGCGCCGAGGATCAGCTCGGCACCGGGGGCCAGGTGGTAGGTGTAGTCCTCCATGAACGAGGTGCCGCCGGGCAGGCCCGCCGCCATGGCCTTGAGGGTGTGCAGCAGGACCGAGGTCTTCCAGTCACCCTCTCCGCCGAAGCCGTAGCCGTCGGCCATCAGCCGCTGCACGGCCAGGCCGGGCAGCTGTCGCAGCCCCCCGAGGTCCTCGAAGTTCGTCGTGAACGCGCCGTACCCGCCCTCGACGAGGAACTGGCGCATCCCGAGCTCGATCCGCGCGGCATACCGGAGGGCGTCGTGCCGCTCCCCCGCCGCGGCGAGCTCAGGCACCACGTCGTACTCCTCGGCATACACCTTGACCAGGGCGGTGACGTCCTCGTCGCCGACCGCGTCGACAACGGCCACCAGCTCGTTGACACCGTGGGTGTTGACCGAGACGCCGAAGCGTCGCTCGGCCTCCACCTTGTCGCCGTCGGTCACCGCGACGCCCCGCATGTTGTCGCCGAACCGCACGAGCTTGAGCCTGCGCACCGCAGCCAGTCCGGTCGCCGCACGCGCCCACGTCGCGACACCCTCGACGACCACGGGGTCGGTGACGTGGCCGGCCACGGTCTTGCGCTGGACCCCGAGGCGGGACTGCACGTAGCCGAACTCGCGGTCGCCGTGCGCGGCCTGGTTGAGGTTCATGAAGTCCATGTCGATCGTGGCCCATGGGAGGTCACGGTTGACCTGGGTGTGCAGGTGCAGCAGCGGCTTCTGCAGTCGCTCCAGCCCGGAGATCCACATCTTCGCGGGCGAGAACGTGTGCATCCAGGCGATGACGCCGATGCACTCGTCGGCGCTGTTCGCCTCGAGCATGACCCGCCGGATGGCGTCGGAGTCGGTGAGCACCGGCTTCGCGACCACCTGCGGGACGATGGCCCGCGCCGAGGCGAGGGCGTCCGAGATGGTGCGGGACTGGGTCGCGACCTGGTCGAGGACGTCGTCCCCGTAGAGGCCCTGGCTGCCGGTCAGGAACCAGATCTGGGGGGCAGTCGCGGTGCTCATCGGTTTCCGTCCTGTTGTCCGTACACGTTCTGGTAGCGGTCGTAGAGCCGGTCGATGTCCGCGTCGTCGAGGCGCCACACCTGCCCGAGCTGCTGGGCGACGTGGACGGTCCGCGCGACGTCCTCGAGCATCACGGCCGCCTTGACCGCGTCGCGGGGGTCGCGCCCGATCGTGAACGGTCCGTGCCCGCCCATCAGGACGGCCTTGGAGCGACTGCCCCGCAGGGTCTCGACGATGCCTCGCCCGATCGAGTCGTCCCCGATGAGGGCGAAGGGACCCACGGGGATGTCCCCCCCGAACTCGTCGGCCATCATCGTGAGGACGCAGGGGATGGGCTCACGGCGGGCGCACCACGCCGTCGCGTAGGTCGAATGGGTGTGCACCACGCCGCCGACCTCGGGCATCTGCCGGTACACGTACGCGTGCGCAGCCGTGTCCGAGGACGGCTGGCGCTCTCCCTCGACGAGGCGGCCCTCGAGGTCGCACACCACCATGGACTCCTCCGTCAGGTCGTCGTAGGTCACGCCCGACGGCTTGATGACGAAGAGATCGGCTCCGGGGACCCGGCCCGACACGTTGCCGGCGGTCCAGATCACGAGCTCGTTGCGGGTGAGCTCGGCGTGCAGGTCGGCGACGTCCCGCCTCACCCGGTCGACGGCCTCGCGCACGGCGGCGCTCGTGCTGGCGCTCATGCGTGGGCCCTCCGTCGGATCGCCTTGAGTGTCCGCATCACCGGGTTGGTGCCGCGGCCGAAGTAGTCGTGCAGGGTGCGGTACTCCGCGAACAGCTCGTCGTAGGCGGCAACGCTGGCCGGCACGGGCAGGTAGGCGGCCACCTGTCGTCCACCCATCGCCCCGGCGGCCTTGCGGACGTCGGGGTAGGCACCTGCTGCCACCGCCGCGTGGATCGCCGACCCCAGGGCGGGCCCCTGCTCGGAGGTGACCACTGACAACGGCATGCCCAGCACGTCGGCATAGATCTGCATGAGCAGCGGGTTGCGCAGCAGGCCCCCGGCCACGATGAACTCGGTGACCGGGACCCCGGCCTCGGCGAAGGTCTCGACGATCACCCGCGCGCCGAAGGCCGTCGCTTCGAGCAGCGCACGGTACGTGTCCTCGGGCCGGGTCGCGAGGGTCTGCCCCACGACCAGGCCGGACAGCTCGTGGTCGACCAGGACGGAGCGGTTTCCGCTGTGCCAGTCCAGGGCGACGAGGCCGTGCCCGCCGATCGGCTGCTCCGCGGCGAGCTCGGTGAGGTACTCGTGGACGGTGAGCCCGCGCTCGTCGGCGGCGGCGCGGTACTCCTGCGGGACCGCCCCGTGCACGAACCAGCCGAAGATGTCGCCGACCCCCGACTGCCCGGCTTCGTAGCCCCAGAGACCGGGGACGATGCCGCCCTCGACGGCGCCACACATGCCCGGCACCTCGCGCAGCACCGCGCCGTTCATGACGTGGCAGGTCGACGTGCCCATGATGGCCACCATCTGGCCGGGCTCCACCGCCTGGGCCGCTGCCGCCGACACGTGGGCGTCCACGTTGCCGACCGCGACGGCGATGCCCTCCGGCAGCCCGGTCCAGCGCGCGGCCTCGGCTGTGAGCCGGCCGGCGGCCTCCCCGAGCTGGCCGACGCGGTGGGCGAGCTTGTCGTCGACGAAACCCGCGAATCCCGGGTTCAGCTCGGCGAGGAACTCGCGGGACGGGTACTCCCCTCCCTGGTAGATCCCCTTGTAGCCGGCGGTGCACGCGTTGCGGACGTACTCTCCGCACAGCTGCCACACGATCCAGTCCGCGAGCTCGACCCAGCGTGCCGTCGCGGCATACACCTCAGGGGCCTCCTCCAGGAGCTGGAGGCCCTTGGCGAACTCCCACTCCGAGGAGATGAAGCCGCCGTAACGCGGGAGCCACGACTCCCCACGCCGGGCGGCGAGCTCGTTGATCCGGTCCGCCTGCCCCTGGGCGGCGTGGTGACGCCAGAGCTTGACGTAGGCATGCGGTTCGGAGGCGAACTCGGCGGTCTCACAGAGGGGAGTGCCGTCCTCGAGCGTGGGCAGCATCGTGCAGGCGGTGAAGTCGGTCGCGATCCCGATCACGTCGGCGGCGTCGATGCCCGCGAGCCGGACTGCCTCGGGGACTGCAGTGCGCAGCACGTGCACGTAGTCGGTCGGGACCTGCAGGGCCCACTCGGGCGGGAGCTTCTGGCCGGTGCCGGGCAGGACCGTGTCGACCACTCCGTGGGGGTAGTCGCACGTCGCGGTGGCGAGCTCGGCCCCGTCGCTCACCCGGACGACCAGCGCGCGGCCCGAGAGGGTGCCGAAGTCCACGCCCACGACGTAGGACTCGGTGCGGTCGTTCGGCATTGAACAGCTCCTCGGTGAGCGGGGCGGTGCGACGGTTCGCAGTGGCGTGTTAGCGCTAACCGGTAGTGTTAACGCTAACATTCAGCGCCGTCAAGAGGCACGGCCGAATCTTTTCGGATCGGAGGGTGACGACCCTCAGGTATGCCGCCGGGCCGTGGATGCTCGCACGACCAGCTTCGGTGGGACGACGACAGAGCCCGAGGTGCTCTCGCCCCGGATGCCTTCGGTGAGCAGCTCCAGCGCCCCGCGGCCCAGCGCCACGAAGTTCTGGCGGACCGTCGTCAGGGGCGGGGTGAAGTACTCCGACTCGGGGATGTCGTCGAAGCCCACCACGCTCACGTCCTGTGGCACCCGCAGGCCGGCCTCGGCGAGCGCCCGCAGGAGCCCGATGGACATCTGGTCGTTCGACACGAAGACGGCGGTCGCCCTCCCCTCGGCGGCCAGCTCGCGGCCCAGGGCATACCCGCTCGAGGCACTCCAGTCGCCCACGAGGACCTCCGGCACCTCCAGCCCCGCCTGGACCAGGGTGCGGCGCCATCCGGTCTCGCGAGCCTGTGCCTGGTACCAGTCCCGCGGGCCACTGATGTGCGCGATGTGCTCGTGGCCCAGGTCGACGAGGTGTTGGGTGGCGAGCGCGGCGCCGGCCTCGTGGTCGACGCCGACGGCGAAGCTCGCGCGACCCGGCTCGGCATCGAGCACCACGACCGGAATGGGCAGCCTGGAACCGATCCCGAGGTCGAGCCCGGTGTCGTCAGGGGCGATGAGGACCATCGCCTCGACCGACTCCGACACGAGGTGGTCGATGGCCTCGGAGGTAGCCTCGGGAGTCACCTCCGGGAGGGAGGCGAGCACGATGCTGTAGCCCTGGGCCCGTGCTGCCAGCTCCAGGCCGACCACGGTGCTCGACGGACCGAAGTAGCCCAGCCCCGCGACCACGACCCCGATCACCCCGGACTTCTGCGTCACCAGGGCCCTCGCTGCGTTGTTGCGGCGGTATCCCAGCTCGCGCACCGCCTCGAGCACCCGGTCACGGGTGGCGGGCGCCACCTTCGACGAGCCGTTGATGACCCTGGAGACGGTCTGGTGGGATACCCCCGCGACGCGCGCGACGTCCTCGAGCCGTGGCGCCGACCGAGTCGTGGCACTCATCGGGCCTCCTCCCTCCTGCGTGCGGGCTTCTGCCGCACGACTATGGCAGGTCGCCGAGGACAGACCGAGCGGCACGGCGCATCTCAGCATGACTGCTGCGGTGCAGGTCGCGGGTGACGGGCACCTCGATGACCGTCACCCCCCGTGGCGGGCTCGCCACGGCGAGGGCCAGCTCCCGCGCTGTCGTGACCCGCTGGTGGACCACGCCGAGCGCGGCACAGAGCATGCCCAAGTCAGCCCCGGTCGGCGTGCCGAAGAGCCGCTCGAAGTCCTCGGCCCGGTCTGGCTCACCGGGCTCGAGCAGGGTGAAGATGCCCCCTCCGTCGTCGTTGCCCACGACGATCGTCAGGTCCGGTCGCCGCTCGAGGGGTCCGACCAGCAAGCCGTTCGCGTCGTGGAGGAACGTCAGGTCTCCCATCCACGCATAGGCCGGCCGTGACCCAGCCAAGGCGATCCCCACGGCCGTCGAGACACAGCCGTCGATGCCGGCCAAGCCGCGGTTGGCCACCACGGTCATCGCGTGGTCGCGCCGACCGGCGGTCAGGTCGAGGTCCCGCACACTGTTGGACGATCCGACGAAGAGCGTTGCGCCAGAAGGGATCTCGTGCCAGAGCAGGCGGGCGATGTCGATGCCGAGCAGCTCCGGATCGAGGGTGCCGAGATGGGCCCGTTCTTCTGACGAGGCACCCGACAGGGTGGCGCCGACCGCATGTCCTGCGTCCACCCAGGCAGTCGCCCAGCTCGACCCGCCTGCGAAGCCCTCGACCCGGTGGTCACCCAGGACGTCGAGCACCTCCGGCTCCCAGATCCGCGCCACCGTCGGGGCCGACTCGATCCACCGGTGCGTGCGGACCGCCTCCAGACGGACCCCGGGTCGGCGCAACAGGGCCGCCACCGGTCGGGACAGCGTGACCCGACCCACCGTGACCACTCGCGCGGGGGCGTGGGCGGCGAGCCACTCCTCGCTCGCCAGGACCAACGGGGCGTGAGGCGTCACACCGTCACGCGGGTGGGTCCCGAACGGCTCGGCCACGACTGGCCACCCGTGGCTGCGCGCCCAGACGAGCACCCGCCCGAACTGCTCGGGGTCGGGCAGGTCGCCCACCACGACCAGCGTGCGTGCCTCGCGCGTGGCCCCCTCGCCCGAGCCGTCGGTGGGGCCACGGCCCCCCGACACCGTGCCCGAGCCGGCCACGTCCTCGCGCTGCTCGGCCCCGAGTGCGGGCACCGGGTCGGCTGCCCCGGCCAGCTCCTCCGGCCGGGCCCGGCCCGGCGTCGGCACCAGGGGCTCACGGAACTGGACGTTGAGGTGGACCGGGCCCGGCTCCCCAGCGCCCCTGGCGCCGGTGGCGTGGCGGACGGCGTCGGCAGCCAGCGAGCGCCAGCGCCCGAGCTCGCCGGCGGGGCCGCGGGGGGCGTCCACGTCGGCGGACCACCGCACCGCCGTGGCGAACATGCCCGGCTGGACCGTGGTCTGGTTGGCACCCGTCCCCCGCAGCTCGACCGGTCGGTCCGCCGAGAGCACGACCAGCGGCACGACTCCGTGGTGCGCCTCGAGCACCGCAGGGTGGAGGTTGGCCACGGCCGTGCCTGACGTCGTCACCACGACCGCGGGCACCCGGGTCAGCTTGGCCAGGCCCAGCGCGAGGAACCCTGCGGACCGCTCATCGACGCGCACGTGCAGCTCGACCCGACCAGCGCGCTCGGCCTCGCGCAGGGCGTAGGCCAACGGCGCCGACCGTGAGCCCGGGCAGAGGACCGCGTGGCGGACTCCCTGCCGGACCAGCTCGTCCACCAGGACCGTCGCGAGGGCGGTGGACGGGTTCACGGGTCGGATTGTGCCACCACCGCGGGGGCTCGTTGGTCAGGGCCGCACCCGGGTGATCGCGTAGTCGCGGATCACGGGCTCGCCGTGGGTCGCCCCGTCGAAGAACGGGGCGCTGGTCGAGCGCCAGGTGACCAGCGACGGGTCGGTGGATGCGTCGATGAGGGCAGCGGTGTCGACGTATCCGCTCACGTCATGGGTCTGGCTGGCCCGGTCGACCCCGTCACCGTGGGCGTCGCGCGTCACCGTCACCCAGCCCGACCGGTCGGGGTTGCGCTGGCCGTCCAGCCGCGGGACGGCGTCACGGGTGTGCTCCAGCGACAGGACCTGGGTGTCGACCGGCACAGGCATGCGACCCACCGGCGCGCCCATGGTCACGACCTGGGTGACCAGGTGCCCTGCGGTGAACCGGGGCGACGAGGCCAGCCCGGCCGCGGCGATGCCTCCGAGGCTGTGTCCCACCAGCATCACGGGAGCGCGGTCGAGCGGCGCCGCCCGGACTGACGACTCCGCCTGGGCCTGCTCGAGTGCCTGCTGCACGCCGTCGGCGAGGACGGTGGCCTCCTGCGCCATCGAGCGGACATCGGTGGTGAGGTCGAACGGTGTCTCGCCGGCCCGGGGGTCCCAGTCCTGGGTGCCACTGATCTCCACCACCCACACGGACCCGCCCGGCTGCGGCACCTCGATGACGCGCACGTGGCCGCCGTAGTCCTCGCCGTCTCCGACGTTGCGCTGGTCGGCGGCGAGGTCGCGCAGGCTTCGCGGGGCCCGAGCGCCGGATCGCGGCACCGGCTCGGCCGTGACCTGTGCCCGACCACGGTCGTCGAGCAGTCCCCACACCCCGGCGGAGTCCGCCAGCGTCGAGACGGCCAGCTCGTAGTCGCGGCCCGCGCCGTCGTCGCCGTGCGCGCCCCGGCCGAACGATGGCGGTCTGACGGGGACCAGCGGAGCGGTGAGCGGGTTCGACTGCAGGCCCAGCACCAGCCCTTCCGCGCCGCCGGCGAGGTCGGCGACTCCGGGCTGGTCGAACACCAGCCGGTCGAGCAGGGTTGCGACGTCCACCCCGAGGGCGTCGAGGGCCAGGACACCGACGAACAACTCCGGAGCCAGCTGTCCCGCTGCGAACAGCACTGCGTCCTGGGCGCGCTCGACCGCCGCGCCGACAGCCGCCTCTCCGGCGCGGTAGGCAGCCGCGGTTGCCCGCACCGTGGCCGCCAGCGTGACCAGTGCCGCGACCTCGCACCCGAGCCCCAGCGGCCCAGCCTCCTCGACCAGTGCCTCCTCGACGACCACCCCCGTCGCAGGGCTGAGGAGGGCGCCGGCCACCACGTCAGCGTCGGCGGCACCGGCTGCCACGAGGCCCACGACCACGCCTGCCTCGCGCGCCACCTCCGCGAGAGCGCGGGCGGCCTCGTCGAGCGAGTCCAGCCCCACGGCCACGCCGCCAGAGCCTCCCCGCACGCGGAGCCCGCTCGAACGGCCCTCACCAGTGCTCACCCCCGCCCCACCACTCGCGCACCCAGCGCCGCGCCCATCGCGACGACCTGGGCCAGCTCCGCGCGGGCGACGGTGACCGCCTCGGCGTGCACCTCGACCAGACGGGCAGCCGTCTCGAGGTCGATCGCGCAGCGCCGCAGGCCATCGGCCCGCTCGGCCACCCGGACGCGGAACAGGGTCGCCGCCGGTGAGCGCCACGCCACGTCGCCGGTCCCGAGGACCCGCGTGGCGAGCCACCGCACCCGGTCCGCCTCGGCCCTCAGCCGGGCGGCCACCACCCTGATCTGTTCCGGCTCCCCCACCATGTCGCAAGGCTGTCGCGCTGGCCCGTCGCGCCCCAGCGACCGACGACCTGCCTGTGGAGCACAGCCAGCGAGCGCTCGAGCTGTGGACGGCCTAGCGCGCTACGAGCCCGGTCAGCGGATCGCGCTCGGTCAGGCAGTAGCGACGCCCGGCCGGGTCGACGAGCACCGTCCAGACGGCCTCGACGCGCTCGACGGCAGCCCCGAGGGCGACGTGCCGCGCCGTCTCGGCCTCTCGGTCACGGCAGGCGAAGTCCACGTGCGCCCGCACGTCTTCGTCACCCTCCACGAGCTGCTGGAGCAGCAACCGCACCGGTATGCCGTCGGGCCGCAGCAGGCTCGTGAAGCCCGGGACGCTTCCCGGCCGGGCCTCCCACCCGGTGAGCGCGGACCAGAAGGCGAGCTCCGCGGCATACCCGGACGCGGGGACGTCCAGGCAGACCTGGTCAAGCAGGGTCTGCGCTCCCGATCGGACCTGGCCCGCAGCGGTCTCGTGGGCCTGCCACCGCGTCAGGCAGAAGACGAAACCGCCGGGCGAGCGGCACACGACGACGCCCAGCACCCCGTCGTCGTCGGGCACCTCGGCGAGCACCTCGGCGCCGAGCCTGAGGGCCTCGTCGCGGGCCCTCTCGAGGGGCTCCTGCACGTCGAGGTCGAGGTGCACCCCGCCGGGGCCGCCCACCCGCTGCACCTTGACCCACGCCGAGCCGTCGGCGGGGAGCAGCGTGGCGAACTCCTCGCGGTCACCGCGCCGCGGCGAGACGACCGTCGCGGTCACCGCGCGCCAGTACTCGACAGCCTCGTCGAAGCGCTGCTCAGGGAGGTCGAGGAAGGTCCAGACCCAGCGGACCCTCATGACCCCTCCTCCGTCAGCCCACCGAGGTCCGCGTGGCTGTCCCAACCTCCCAGCTCCGCCAGGCTGTCCCAACCTCCCAGCTCCGCCAGGCTGTCCCAACCTCCCAGCTCCGCCAGGAAGAGGGCCTGGGTGAGCGCGGTCCGCCGCAGCTCCTCGGGGTCGACGCTCTCGCCCGGCGCGTGGATGCGCGAGGCGGGCTCCTCGACACCCAGCAGCATGATCTCGGCGTCGGGCACGAGCTCTGCGAGCGCTGTGGCCAAGGGGATCGAGCCGCCTTGCCCGGTCGTGACGGCGTCCCGACCGAAGGCAGTGCGCATGGCTCGCTGCATCGCCGCGTAGGCCGGTCCATCGGTCCGCGCCCGGAAGCCGTGGCCGAGGGAGACCGGCTTGATCTCGACCTCGCCGTACGGCGTGTGCGCGCGAAGGTGCGCGATGAGCAGCTGCTGCGCGGCCTCGGCGTCGGTGTCTGCGGGCACCCGCAGGTTGACCACGGCGCGCGCCTCCCCCTGTGCCGCAGCCGTCACCTGCGAGATGGGTGGGCAGTCGATGGCCAGGACGGTTGCTGCCGGGCGTGCCCACAGCAGGTCAGCGATGGCGCCCGTCCCGGTCAGCGGCTCGACGTCGTCGAGCAGGCCGGCGTCCTCACGAAAGCGGTTGGTGTCAAAGGGCGCTCCGTCCCATACCCCTTCGTGCGACAACCCGTCGATGGTGGTTTCACCATCGGTGCCACGCAGGCTGGCGAGGGCGGTGAGAAGGGCCTGGAGTGCGTCGGGCGCCGGACCGCCGTACATGCCGGAGTGTGCCGGGTGGGTCATGGTGCGCACCGTCATCAGCACGCTGCCCGTGCCCCGCAGCGAGGTCGTCAGGGTGGGTAGGCCGGCCTCGACGTTGCCGGTGTCCGCAAGGAGCAGGGCGTCGCAGGCGACGAGGTCCGGTCGAGCGCGGGCCAACGCCTCCATCCCACCGCTCGACTGCTCCTCGGAGCCCTCGCAGACGACCGCGACCCCCACGGGCCAGGCGCCGAGCACTTCCCGGAGCGCCCGGAGGGCGAGCAGACTGGCCACGAGGTTGCCCTTGCAGTCGGCAGATCCCCTTCCGTACCAACGCCCGTCACGCTCGGTCAGCTCCCAGGGCGGCGTCTGCCACCCGTCCGGGTCGCCGACCGGCACCACGTCGTAGTGCGAGTAGAGAAGCACCGTGGGCGCGCCAGCCGGGCCGGCTGTGCGGCCGACCACCGCGAGCGAGCCGTCCGGCGTGGGATGCGCCTGTATGCCGTCCACGCCGGCCTGCGTGAACAGGTCACCGACCAGCTCGGCGGCGGCCACGCACTCGCTCTGCGGCTCGATCGCGGGGTTGGCGACCGAGCGCAGCCCGACGAGACGTGCGAGGTCGTCGCGAGCCCGCGGCATACCGGCGTCGACGGCAGCGGCGAGGCGCTCGGCGAGCGAACCCTGCGTCACGGCACCAGGTCGTCGAGGTAGAGCGGCAGCATCTCCCACCAGGTCGGCCAGTCGTGGTCGTAGCGGTCGCCCCAGTCGTCGACACGGTTGGGGATTCCCTTGCGGCCCAACGCATCAGCCGCGGCCCACGACTCGCCCACGTCCTCCCAGCGGCCACTGCCCGAGGCCAGCACGACGTAGCGGTGGCGCAACATCTCCAAGGCCGGCCCCTCCAGCCCGGGGAGGAACTGGAGCGGCGAGGAGAAGTACCAGTCCTCGGTGGTGTCGCCGCCGATGAACTGCTCCACGTGGTAGGTGCCGCTCATGCAGATCGCCGCGCTGAAGAGGTGCGGGTAGCGGCAGATCATGGCGAACGAGTTGAAGGCACCGATCGAGGCACCGGCCACGACCACCGACTGGGGGGAGCTGTCGGCGTGGATGGCAGGCACCACCTCCTCGGCGATGGCCTGGTGGTACTGGTTGAACAGCCACATGCGGTGCTCGGGCGAGCCCTCGTTGCGCTGCAGCGCCTGGCCCGCGGCGCTGTCGCACGAGTAGAGCTTGACCCGGCCGGCCTCGATCATCGGGGCCAGGGTGCCCACCAGGTGGTGGCGCTCGACCTCCTCGGCGTCACCACCGGCCGTCGGGAACAGGAGTACGGGCACGCCGTAGTGGCCCCAGCGGACGAGCGAGATGTCTCGCCCCATCCGCTGCGAGTGCCAGCGTTCGGTGACCTTCATGCCGTCCTCCATCTGGTCGGGTGCATCTACTCGTACACGAACTTCTGGGGTCCGGGGAACAGCCAGGACAACCCGTCACGCTGGCGGTCGCGCCAGTCCTCCCAGTTGTGCCCGTCGCGCGCCTCGACGTACTTCACCGTCATGCCCGCGCTGCGGAAGACCGGCACCATCGACCGGTTCGGGGTGATCAGCGGTTCGTAGGTGCCGCAGCTCATGAAGAGCCGCTCCACCGGTGCCGTCGGCTTCGCACGGTAGCGGTTGACGAACTTCACCACCGGGTCGAAGGCCGGCCCACCGCCGTGGTCGGTGCCGATGTCCGTGAAGACCAGCGACGCCGACTGCAGGAACAGGGACCCGAAGACGCCGGGATAACGGACGGCCGTGGACAGGGCCGCGATCCCACCGAAGCTCGACCCCATCAGGCAGCGCGCCTCGGGGTCGTCGACCAGGGGCAGTCGCTCGGCCAGCGTGGGCAGCAGCTCGCGGGCGATGAACCGGGCGTGCGGTGCGTGGTTCGGGTACTCCCGCAACCGGTCGCGGGGTGGGACGAACGCCGCGATGAGGGGTGCCACGTCGAGCCGGTGGATGAGGTTGTCCAGCACGGTCTTCATCGCCGCGTAGTTGAGGTAGTCGTCGCCGTCGTGGACGACCAGCAGGGGGTAGCGCAGCGCGGGGTTGTAGCGCGCCGGCAGGTAGAGCTTGACCGGCTGCTCGCGACGCAGCGCCTTCGACGTCAACGTGTCCTCGATGAGCTCGCCAGGCCTGGCCTCCGGGTCGTGGTGCACCCAGTCGGGCACCTCGTAGCCCGTGGCGGCGCAGACCGAGCTCGACCCCATCGGCGAGTGCGCCACGCGGGGGTTGAGCGGGTCGTTGAAGGTCTCGTAGCGGTCGCCGTGGCGGGTCTCGAGCTGGTACTCGACGCGCGAACCGCTGGGCAGCACGGTCGTCGCCGCCCAGAGGTCGGTGTCGGGGAGCCGCTTCATCGGGAGCGGGTCGGGCAGGCCCACGACCCGGTGGCGGACCCGCACCTCGTCGGCCTCGCCCCGGAAGAGGAAGGTCGCCCGCTCGCCCTCGATGATCGGGGCACCGTGCCGGGCGATGAACCGGTCGAGGGTGGCTCCGTCGACGGGCAGGCGCTCCCGGAGCCGGTTGATGACCAGGCGTGCCTCACTCACGAGCCGGCCCCCCGGCCGTCCATGACCTCGTGCGCTCCGCGCGCATCGTCCACCGTCTTCGCCCCGTTCGCCGCGCCGAGCTCGTGGACCGCTCCGTCGATGCCGAGGATCCGGGCACCGCGCGGCAGCCCCCCGTCCTCCGTCAGCTCGAGGGCGGTGCCGTCGTCGAGCAGGACGCAGTGCTGGTCGGTGAACCGGCGGGCCATGACGGCGCAGCGGTCCCGGTCGTCGAGCCGCAGCCGGCGCCGGGCGTGCGGCAGGGCCACGATCCCCTGGACCCGGCCCAGCCCGCGGTCGAACACCTCGGCCTCGGTGTTCCCCTCCGGGCCGTGGTCGTGGAACAGGACGACCCGCTCGGTCAGCGCCATCGCCCCGGCGGACCAGGCGATCACCGGCACGTCGTCGGGGATGCTGATCGCGAAGAGCCGCAGGGTCCGCAGGAGGGTGCCCACGTGGCCACCGGTCAGCACGACCGCCGCCGACTGCCCGAGCAGGTCGGCGAGCTCACCACGGTGCCAGCCGATCACCCCGCTGGAGTCGATCGGCGCTGCCCCGTCGAGGTCGGTGTAGAGCCCCTTGAGCTGGGTGGCGTACCACTGGTCGACGTGCCGGACGACCTCGATCGAGTCGTCCAGGGCAGCGTATGCCGTGGGCTCGCCCCGGACTCGTCCCTCGCCCTCGCGCGTGCGGCGCTGCACGGCATACACACCGTCCATGGCGTTCTGGAGGCGCAGCCGGTAGAGGGACAGGAGCGCGTCGTGGCGGTCGCGGAAGGCGAGCGCGGCGCTGCCGAACGCCTCGTCCTTGGTGATCACGTCAAGGCTGCGGTGGTAGAGCCGCAGGTGGCGGGTGTCGCCGCCGAGGACGGTGTCGAGCTCGTCGACGACGTCCTCGCGCTCCTCCCAGCCGGCGTTGATCGTCGCGACGGGTCCGTCGACACCGAGGGAACGCAAGGCGGTGCCGGCCGTGGTCATGAACCGTTGCGGCCCGAGGAGGACGGTGCGCATCAGGGGCCGGGACTAGCCCGCGTGGACGTGGACGGTGCGCCCCACGTCGTCGAGCATCCCGCGCAGGGTGTCGTAGTCGGGGTGGCGCATCCGCACGTAGGCGTTGGCCATGTAGCCCGCCTCGACCGGCTGGGTGTGGTGGCCCACCGGCGGGAAGTGGCCGTCGATGATCCACTCGCCGTGGCGCCCCTGGATCTCGTCGATGCCGCTGTACCCGGTGATGTGGCCGTCGGCGTCGGGGCGCAGGGCCACGATGCCGGCGGAGTAGGGGCGACGCATCGGCGACTCGGGGACGCCGTGCGTGATGATGTGCGCCCACTCCCGGTAGACATCCACGTCGTTGCTCGCGGAGTAGAGGTCCCAGCAGCCGACGCCAGGTGGCCGGCAGCCGATCTCGGAGAACTTCAGGCCCTTGGGTCCGTGGAACCACTCCATGTGGGTCGCGCTGGTCCCGATGCCCAGCGCCTCGATGACCTTGGCACCCATGGCGGCGACCTCGCTGTAGAACGACGAGTCGGTCATCCGGTTGGTGGTGGCGAACTGTGGGGAGATCCAACGGCTGCGCATCGCCTCGAGGACGTTGGGGTAGTAGTGCGTGGTCCAGTCGTGGACGACGTGGCCATCCTTGGCGATGGTGTCGTAGAAGCCCTCGTGCCCCTCGACGAACTCCTCGATCGCGATCGACGCGGCTCCGTGCGAGCCGAACTCGGTGAGCGCGTGGGCCATCTCGGCGTCGTTGTCGACCCGCACCGTGTCCTTGGCGCCGGCGCCGTCGCGGGGCTTGAGGATGAGGGGGTAGCCGACCGCCTCGGCGAACGCCCACGCCTCGTGGGCGTGGTCGATGGCGGCGGACGCGGCCGTGGGGACGCCCACCTCGCGCAGCGCCTGCTTCATCGACGGCTTGTCACGGCACAGCCAGGTGGTGCGCACCGAGGTGCCGGGGACGCCGGTGGCCTCCCTGACCTGGGCGGCCACCATCGTGTGCGCCTCGACCGTGGCCTCGAGCGCATCGACCCAGACCTTGGACTGGATGAACTGCACGGCCTCGGTCATCGCGCGCAGGTCGGTCACCGAGCCGACCTTGTAGTAGCCGCTCATCGCGCTGCGGAGCTCGTCGTCGAGGGTGTACTCGTCGGACTCCCCGATGCCGATGACGTTGGCCCCGACCGACGCGAGCGCGAGGGCGAACCGGCGCTGGTTGGCAGGGAACCCCGGCTCCACGAAGACGATGTTCACGGCCCCGACTCTAGCCACGCGGGGCGATCCGTGCGCGGGCCCGGGGTCGCAGCGAGAGGCTCGTCAGGCCAGGACCGCCCAGGAGTCCCGGACCCGCTGGGTCCACCAGTCGACGCGGTCGGCGGGGGCCGCCCACTGCGTGAGCAGTGCCTCGTCCGCCTCCACCCGGCCGACCGGGAGGACCCCAGCGCGTGGAAGGAGCGGTGCGTGGGTGACGTCGCCCTCCAGCAGGGCCACCGTGCCGAGCCCACAGGCGAATGGAAGCGCGGGCAACGCTGCCGCCAGCGCGACCCCCGCGGCCATGCCCACCGACGTGTCGAGCGCCGACGAGACCACGGCAGGCAGCCCACACTCACCGACCACCTGCAGCGCGCGCCACACCCCGCCGAGCGGGGCGACCTTGACCACGACCAGGTCGGCCGCCTCCTCGCGCGCCACCCGCACCGGGTCCTCGGCCTTGCGGATCGACTCGTCCGCGGCCACCAGCACGTCGGTCCCGTGGCGGGCGAGGGCGAGGCGCAGCTCGCGCAGCTCGCTCACCTGCGCGCACGGCTGCTCCGCATACTCGAGCCGGTATGCCGCGAGGCGGCTCAGTGCGTCCGTCGCCTCGCGCACCGACCAGCCGCCGTTGGCATCCACCCGGATCCGGCCGGCCGGGCCCAGCACGTCGCGCACCGCGGCCACGCGGTCGAGGTCGTCCTCGAGGCGCTGGCCCCGCTCGGCCACCTTGACCTTCGCCGTCGTCGCGCCCTCGAACCTGGCCAGCACCCCTGGCACGTCAGCGGCGGCCACGGCCGGCACGGTCGCGTTGACCGGGACGAGGTCGCGTCGCGGCTGCGGCCACCGGCCCCATCCTGCCTCGACGGCGGCGGCCAGCCAGCGCGCGGACTCAGCCGGCCCGTACTCGAGGAAGGGTGCGAACTCCGCCCACCCGGACGGGCCGCGCAGCAGGGCCGCCTCGCGCACGGTGACCCCGCGGAAGCGGACCCGCAGGGGGATCGACACCACCCGGAGCCCCGCGAGCAGCTCCTCGACCGGAGGCGGCTCGGGCGAGGGCGGCGACGTCATGCGCCCATTGCAGCAGACGCGCCCGGACCGTGGCTGTCGGCCCGGGCGCGACCCCCTGCGCTCAGTGGTCGTCGTGCGCGCTCAGCTGGTTGCGGATCTCACCCGCCGGGTACTTCGTGCTGTGGACGTTGGCATAGGTCGAGTCGGCCCGGATCGCCGACAGCAGCTCGGAGAGCTCACCCGGCGCGATGCCCTGCCCGGTGGGGCCGATCACGTCGGAGGAGTCGAGGACCCCGCTCACCTCGCCCGGGTTGGTCGTCGGGCAGGCCGGCGTGACCACGCCCGGAGGGGACCCGACGTTGCTGCACAGGAAGACGCTGACCCCACCTGTCTGCGACGGTGACCCGAAGTGGATGTGCGACTGGGTGACGGTGCCCTCGAGGTTGGCATAGCGCACCGTGTAGGCGATCGTGCCCGCCACCGGGTCGATGCGCAGGCGGATCGAGCCCTGCCCGCTCGTCGACAGGGCCAGCGGGGTCTCGTGGAAGCCACTGAGGCGTTCGGTGATCGTGAAGGGTTTCTGGCCGCCGCTACCACCGTCGGCCGAGGCCGCCGCAGTGAACGCTGCGACGCCCACCGCGCCGAGCCCTGCTGCCGAGGCGAGCACGCCCCACTGCTTGAGTCTGTTCATGCAGTCCTCCTGACAGGTTCCGGGGGCATGGCTGCCCCCGTCAGGTGGAGACGAGGCAGCGGCTCACGCGGTTCACCCGGGCGGGGACCCCTCTGGCCCGTCATGGACATCGGCGACAATCCCGATGGAATAGGTGTGGACGGGAATCCGCTGCACCAGTGGCTACGAATCCCACCCAAGCAGGTCACTTCGGCCTGCCCGGGGAACAGGCCCAACCACCTTCCGGACCCGCCAGCCGAGTCCGTCCCCCCGACCGTCACCCGAAAGGCTCCCCCCGTGCCGACTCTCTCCGACTTCACCGCCACCACCCTCACCGGTGAGGAGCAGCCGCTGGCCGACTTCGCCGGCAAGGTCGCCCTCGTCGTCAACACCGCCAGCGAGTGCGGCTTCACCCCCCAGTTCGAGGGCCTGGAGAAGCTGTACGGCGAGTACGAGGAGAAGGGCCTGGTCGTGCTGGGCTTCCCGTGCAACCAGTTCGGTGGCCAGGAGCCCGGTGACGAGGCCCAGATCGGCGAGTTCTGCCAGCGCAACTACGGGGTGAGCTTCCCGATGTTCGCCAAGGTCGACGTGAACGGTGCCGACGCCCACCCGGTCTTCGACTGGCTGAAGTCGGAGAAGGGCGGCCTGCTCGGCAGCAAGATCAAGTGGAACTTCACCAAGTTCCTCGTCGGCCGCGACGGCCAGGTCATCAAGCGCTACGGCTCGACCACCAAGCCCGAGGACATCGCCAAGGACCTCGAGGAAGCCCTCGCGGCCTAGCCCGGCCCCCGGCCCCCGCCCCCTGCCGCGACCGCTCAGCGGTCGCGGCTCGACAGCACGCAGAACTCGTTGCCCTCGGGGTCGGCCAGGACCGTCCACGTGACGTCGTCGTCCTGGCCGACCTCGGCGAGGGTCGCACCGCGCTCGAGGAGCGCCGCGATCTCAGCGTCGCGGTCCTGGCTGGTGTGCGGCGCGAGGTCGAGGTGCAGCCGGTTCTTGACCGTCTTGCCCTCGGGCACCGGCACGAAGACCAGCCCCTGGGCCTGCCGCATCCAGGTCGCGCCGTCCTCGATCACGTCCTCGCTCATGTGCTTCGGAATGACCGCGACCTCGTGCTCGTCCTCGTAGACGATCTGGAAGTCGAGCGTCTCCGCCCACCAGCGAGCCTGCGCCGCGATGTCGTGACAGTCGATGACGGATGTCGTGACAGTCGATGACGACGGTGTACCAGCGAAGTGCCATGGCCCCGAAGCTATCCGGGCGGACCGACAGCGGCGACCGGGTCGACAGGCACGGCCGGCGCGGCCGGCTCGGCGTCGGCGAGGACGCGCTGCCTGATCAGGAAGGCCCTGAACCGGCCGATCAGCAGGTCGGCACAGCCCAGGCTCCACGTCTGGGAGGAGCGGTAGGGGTGGCCCAGGTCGACCTCCACGCCGTCGGGGCCGGCCACGGCGTGCGCGAACCTGCGGGCCCGGTCGTGCGGAGAGGACCGCAGCCCCAGGTGCCGCCACAGGGCGGATGCCGCGACCGCCCGGCCAGCGCCGACCAGGTCGTTGGCCATGGCGACCGCATGCAGCACCGCACCGGCCGACATGTCGTCGCGGTCGTAACCCCGCAGCAGGGCGGGTTCGGCGGCCACGGCGCGCACCAGCAGGCGCCGGCAGGCGGTGCGGCCCTCGACCCCGACCAGGGACAGCGCCACGGCGTCGATCCGGTCGGAGATCGCGGTCACCCGCTCACGCAGGTCGCCCGGCACGCGGCTCACGTCGAGCGGTTCGTCGGGCAGCGGCTGCGCGGTCAGTGCCGCCAGCTCGTCCGGACCTCCGACGAGGGAGCGCAACCAGGTCAGTGCCAGTTCGTGCCGAGGCTGCATCGGCACGTGCACGACCGTGGGCCGGGGCGTCGGGCGAGGCGTGCCGCGCCCGAGCTCGAGCGCGGCGCACTCGTAGCCGCTCCCCCGGACGGGTCGCCGCACGGTGTCCACGACCTTGTCGTCCATCATCACGACCATGGTGAAGTGACCGAGGTCGGGCCCGTATCCGCCACTGAAGCCGTCATCGCCGTCGTCGAACCGGTCATCGAAGCCGTCGTCGCCCATCAGGTCCTCGTAGCGGCGCTCGTCGTCGCTGCGTCGGCCGAACGGCAGCACCGCCGCCGCGTCGCCCCACTGCCGGCCGCCATCGCCGTGGCTCATCCCTGCCCCCATCTGCCAGGGCGACCCACCCCCGGGCCGCCGCTCTGGGACCAACCCTGACAGCCCCCGCCGACACTCCCGCCCACTTGTCCACAGCCTCCGTTCGAGACGAGGGCGATTTCCTTGCATCATGATGCACCCTGTGATGCACTGATGCCATGCGCACCACCATCACGATCGACGCCAGCCTCCTCCGAGAGGCGAAGGTCCTGGCCGCCCGCACGGATCGCACGGTCAGCAGCGTCCTCGAAGAGGCTCTCCGCGAGCTGCTGGCCCGCCAGATCGAGGCCGATGAGCGCAGACGGGCGGGCTTCAGCCTGCCCAGCTATCACGGCGGCGGCTTTCTCGTCGACATCCTCGACAAGGAAGCCCTGGCCGACGCCCTGGGCGACAACGACCCCCGGTGATCATCTTCGACGTCAACGTCTTCGTGAACGCCATGGACCTGGACGCCGCAAGCTACCCCGTGGCGAACGAGGCCCTGGTCCGGGCGCTGACAGGGACCGAGCCCGTCGGCATCATCGACGAGACGCTGACAGCCACCGTGCGGATCTGCACCAACCGGCGGATCAAGGCCCACACGGCCTCGACCGATCGAGCCCTGGCCTTCTGCGAGCGCATCCGGTCCGCGCCCATGGCCGAGCGCATACGGTCCGGCCCTGACGCCTGGCAACGTTTCACCACCATGGTCACCGCTTTGGAGCTGCGCGGTAACGACATCACCGATGCCTGGTTCGCCGCCCAGGCGATCGGCCTCGACGCACATTTCGTCACCTTCGACCGCGGCTTCCAGCGGTTCCCGGGTCTGCGGCTCACCGTCCTCGGTTAGCCCGCACCACGGCGAGGTATGTCGCGGGGGCGACCGCGCGGCATACCTCGCCTCTGGCGCGGCTAGGCTCGCGCAGGTGAGTGAGCAGCCTGTGGTGAGCCAGCCCTTCGACCCCGACGCGTGGGACGCGGTGGAGGGGTTCGAGTTCACCGACATCACCTACCACCGGGCGCGCGAGGTGGGGGCGGTGCGGATCGCCTTCGACCGGCCCGAGGTGCTCAACGCGTTCCGCCCGCACACCGTCGACGAGCTCTACCGGGCCCTCGACCACGCGCGCCGCACCCCGGACGTGGGCGTCGTGCTGCTCACGGGCAACGGCCCCGGTCCGGACGGCTCGGGCAGTGCCGGCCAGTGGGCGTTCTGCTCCGGGGGCGACCAGCGGATCCGTGGCCGGTCGGGCTACCAGTACGCGCAGGGAGACACCGCCGACACCATCGACGAGCGACGGGTGAAGGCCGAGGGTGGCCGCCTGCACATCCTCGAGGTGCAGCGCCTCATCCGCACGATGCCCAAGGTCGTCATCGCCGTGGTCGGCGGGTGGGCTGCCGGCGGCGGACACTCGCTGCACGTCGTGTGCGACCTGACCATGGCCAGCCGCGAGTGCGCCCGGTTCAAGCAGACCGACGCCGACGTGGGCTCGTTCGACGGCGGCTACGGTTCGGCCTACCTCGCCAAGATGGTGGGGCAGAAGTTCGCCCGCGAGATCTTCTTCCTCGGCCGCACCTACACCGCGGACGACATGCACCGGATGGGCGCGGTGAACATCGTCAGCGCCCATGCCGAGCTCGAGTCGGACGCGCTGCAGGTCGCCCGCGAGATCATGGGCAAGAGCCCGCAGGCGCAGCGGATGCTCAAGTTCGCGTTCAACCTGCTCGACGACGGGCTGATGGGGCAGCAGGTCTTCGCCGGAGAGGCGACCCGGCTGGCCTACATGACCGACGAGGCCGTGGAGGGCCGCGACCAGTTCCTCGAGAAGCGTGACCCCGACTGGTCGCCCTACCCCTGGTATTTCTGACCCGTCGACCTCACCCGGCGGGCGCGACGTGTGGCCACCTGCTCGTCACCGACCGACCCACAACCGATCTCCGCGACGACCTGCGCGCCCCACGTGCCGGTCAGCCGGAGCCGCCGAGGTCCACCTCGTACGCCTCGTAGACCAGGTCGGCGCCGATCTGCCGGTGCCGCACCAGCTGGCCCATCAGGGTGGTGACCTCCTCGCGGAAGGCCGGCAGGTCGGCGATCGTCCCGCCATGCTCCAGCACCGCCAGGTAGCCGCCGATCGCCTCGGAGTAGCGCGCATGCTCGCCGGTCAGCCGGTCGACCGCGGAGATCAGCCGTGGCGCCCCGTGCCGCACCCCGTCGTAGATGCCACCGGGCCGCTCGGTCAGGTCGATGTGGTCGCGGAAGTCGTGCGACAGCTCGGCCAGCGCAGCGCGCACCCGCTCCCGCCACGCCCCTCCGCGGGCGATCGGGGAGGCCAGCGCGTCGTCCACGGCTGCGACCGAGTCGCGCAGCTCGCCGCGGTGAGCGCGCACCCGCTCGATGTATGCCGCGAAGTCGGCGTCCATGGCACCTCCCGACCCCATCGTCCCGCCGCGCGTCGGCGCCGTCCACCTGACGGCTAACCTGACCGCGTGACGTCGCTGCGACCGCTGGCCATTGCTGCCGGCCCGGACGCCGTGGCCGCGCTCCCCCTCCTGCGCAGGGCGCTGGACGGCGAGTTCGCCGTCCTCCCGTATGCCGCCTCGTCACCTCCTCCGCCAAGCCCCGACGGCGCCGCCCCCGACGAGGGCACCGCCGTGGTCGTGGGCACGTCGGGCTCGACCGGCAGCCCCAAGCTCGCGATGCTGCCGGCCCGATCCCTCGCCGCGAGCGCAACAGCGACGCACGACCGGCTCGGCGGCCCGGGCGCGTGGCTGCTGGCGATGCCGCCGCACCACATCGCCGGGGTGCAGGTGCTCCTGCGGTGCGTCGCTGCCGGCACCGAGCCCGGGTTCGTCGACCTGTCCGACGGGTTCACCCCCGACGCCTTCAGCAGCGCGGCCACCCGCTTCGCCGAGACCACAGCCGGAGCCCGTCGCTACACGGCACTCGTGCCCACCCAGCTCGTGCGACTCCTCGCCGACGAGGCTGCGACCGCCGCATTGGCCGGGCTCGACGCCGTCCTCGTCGGCGGCGCCGCCAGCCCTCCGGCCCTCCTCGCCCGGGCCAGGGCCGTCGGGGTGCGAGCCGTCACCACCTACGGCATGAGCGAGACCTGCGGGGGCTGCGTCTACGACGGCGAGCCACTCACCGGCACCACGGTCCGGGCCGATCCCGACGGCCGGCTCCTGCTCGACGGCCCGACGCTGGCCACCGGCTACCTCGGTCGCCCGGACCTGACAGCCGCCGCGTTCATGACCGACGACGACGGGACGCGGTGGTTCCGCACCGACGACGTCGGCCACCGCGACGAGCAGGGCCGCTGGCACGTCGACGGCCGGCTCGACGACCTCATCACGACCGGTGGTCTCAAGGTCGCGCCGCGGCTCGTCGAGGAGGCCCTGACCGCACTGCCCGGCATCGCCGAGGCCGTGGTCGTCGGCACGCACGACGACGACTGGGGCCAGGTCGTCAGCGCGGCGATCGTGCCCAGCCCCGAAGGGCAGCGCCCCGGCTCCGCGGCACCCACGGTGACGACCCTGCGCGAGCAGCTGCGCGGCATACTCCCGGCGCATGCGCTGCCCCGACGAGTCCTGGTGCTGACCGCGATCCCGCTGCGCGGACCGGGCAAGCCGGACCGCGTGGCGGTCGCTGATCGGTTCGCCGCCGACGCGTGACACCATGGGGTCATGATCCGGCTGCTGCCCTGGCTGCTGACGATCGCGGTGACCGTCTACGCCGTGGTCGACTGCATCCAGACCGACGACGCGCAGGTCAGGGGCCTGCCCAAGCTGTTGTGGCTGTTGCTGATCCTGCTCTTCCCGATCGTGGGGGCGATCGCCTGGTTCATCGCCGGCCGCCCGCAGCGCGGCACTGCCGGGCGCGGCCCGGGGGGCGGGCCGCGTGGGCCATCTCACCGTCCGCCGCCCCCGCGTGGCCCCGACGACGACCCCGACTTCCTCCGTAGGCTCTGAGCCTGACGCATCCGTCGTCCGCACCCGCACCTGCCCGCACCACTGTCCGTCACACATCACCGCAAGTGAGAACACCACCCCCCATGGCCACCCTGAACCAGTGGATCGCCGGCGCCCGCCCGCGCACCCTCCCCGCCGCCATCGCCCCCGTCGTCGTGGGGACCGCAGCCGCCGTCCCGCTGGACCGCGCGAACCTGGGGCTCGGGCTGCTGGCCCTCCTCGTGTCGGTGGGCCTGCAGGTCGGCGTGAACTACGCCAACGACTACTCCGACGGCATCCGCGGCACCGACGGCGACCGCGTGGGTCCGGTGCGCCTGGTCGGCCAGCACCTCGCCGACCCCGCGAACGTCAAGCTGATGGCGTTCGCGTTCTTCGGGTTCGCTGCGCTGGTCGGTCTGGCGCTGGTGGCCCTCAGCGAGGCCTGGGTCATGATCCCGCTCGGCGCCCTGGCCGTCCTCGCCGCATGGAAGTACACCGGCGGCGACAACCCGTACGGCTACCGCGGGCTCGGCGAGGTCTACGTCTTCCTGTTCTTCGGGCTGATGGCCACCCTCGGCACGCTCTACACGCAGGCCAAGGAGCTAACCTGGGTCGGCGTCGCCGGCGCGGTCGGGGTCGGCGCCATCGCCTCGGCGATCCTCGTGGTCAACAACCTGCGCGACATCCCCACCGACCGCGAGAGCGGCAAGCTCACCCTCGCGGTGCGGTTGGGCGACCACCGCACCCGCTGGTTCTACGCGCTGCTCATCCTCGTCGCCGTCGCCATGGTCGTCGTGGTGGCCCTCCAGCACCCGCTCGCCCTGATCGCCCTGCTGTCGCTCGGGCTGCTCTGGAAGCCGCTCCAGGCGCTGCGCACCGGCGCCACCGGGCGGGACCTCGTGCCGGTGCTCGCCGCGACCGGCCTCTTCGAGGTCGGGTATGCCGTGCTGCTTGCTGCTGGGATCGCCCTCAGCTCGTAGGGCACCCGGCCCTGACGCCACGCTCCCCAGCTACTGCCAGAGGGGTTGCCGTCAGCGGTACTCGACCGGCCCGCCGCGCTCGTCCTCGGCGTCCTCGGCCGCCTCGTCGGCCCCACTGACGGCCGGGGCGTTCGCCTGCTTGGCCGCCGTCCGTCGTTCGATGCGGCGGGCCAGCTCGGCGGTGCTCTCCTCGCGGAACCGCGCGAGCACGAAGAAGGACAGCACCATCGAGATCAGTGCGCTGAGGACGAGCAGCATCCAGCGTTGGCCGGGGTCGCGCAGCCCGAGCAGCCAGAGCAGCGACAGCACCCCGAAGAAGATGAGCAGTCGCAGGACGGAGTAGCGCAGCATTACAGCCCCGAGTAAGAGTGCTGGCCGACGAAGAACACGTTCACGACGGCGAAGTTGACGATGATGCAGGCGTAGCCGGCCAGCGCGATGTAGGTCGCAGTCTGGCGGCTGATGCCACTGGTCGCCCGCGAGTGCAGGTATGCCGCGTAGACGACCCAGATGACGAACGTCCAGACCTCCTTCGGGTCCCAGTTCCAGTAGGACGCCCACGCCTGGCGGGCCCAGATGGCGCCGGCGATGAGGGTGAAGGTCCAGAGGGGGAAGGCGACGATGTGCAGGCTGTAGGCGGTGCGCTCGATCGCCGGGGTCTCGGGGAACCGGTCGAGGACGCTGGCCCTCCCGGACCGCTCGAAGGCGTCCTTGAGCAGGTAGACCACGCTCAGGGCGGCTCCGATCGTGAACACCGCGGTGGCGAGCGTCGCCACCGTGACGTGGATGACGAGCCAGTAGCTGCGCAGGGACGGCATCAGCTCGGACGCCTCGGTGTACCAGACCGCGACGGCCATGCCGAGGACGAGGAGCACCGGGCCGGTGATGAACAGCCCCAGCCAGCGCAGGTCACGGCGGGTCGACCAGATCGAGTAGGCCAGCACGGTGAACATCGAGCCCATGACCGCGAACTCGAACATGTTGCCCAGCGGCCAACGGTGCACGGCGACCCCGCGCAGGGCCACCGACAGCAGCAGCAGGAAACCGCCGAGCCAGGTCGTGGTCGAGCCGATGCCAGCCGCCTTCGCCGCCCGGGAGGACAGCTCGGGCCGGGCCGGGGCCTCGGCCGGCACGGGCGCGCCGGCACCCACCAGCTCGCGGTCGCGCTCGGCTGCCTTGGCCCGCAGGCCGTCCCGGGCCGGGAGCAGGGCGGCCAGGTAGACGGCGTGGCAGACCATCGCGATCGTGAAGACCGCCATCGCCGAGTAGAGGCTCAGGTTGGCGTAGCCCGCCAGGGTCTCGTTGGTCATCCTCGTGCGTCCAATCTGCTGTCCGGCTCGGGCTCGCGTTCAGGGTCGGGCTCGGTTCCAGGGTCGGGCTCGGGATCCGGTCCGGGAGCGAACCGGGCCTCCAGGTCGGCGACCAGCCGGTCGACCAGCTCCTGGAGCCCGTCGTCGTCGCCCTTGGCGAGGCCGCCGACGGCTACCACGGTACGACCCGGTGCCGTGGCGGGGGAAACGCGGACGAAGACCCGCCGGCGCCGGACCACCAGCGAGCAGATCAGCCCGGCCAGGGCGAGGAGTGCGGCCACGAGCGTCACGAACTTGCCCGGGTCGTGGCGGATCGACAGCCCGGCGAACCGCTCCACGCCCTCGAAGCTGATG
This sequence comes from Pedococcus sp. P2_D7, assembly GCF_056404295.1. Classification (NCBI taxonomy): domain Bacteria; kingdom Bacillati; phylum Actinomycetota; class Actinomycetes; order Micrococcales; family Intrasporangiaceae; genus Pedococcus; species Pedococcus sp. P2_D7. Next base: position 683,353 of record NZ_JBFUEH010000002.1, on the reverse strand, counting down.
CTGCCGCGACCGCCCGGCAGCTGGTAGGTCTGGCCCGGCTCGAGCCAGATGCGCAGCGGGTCACCCTTCGCGCTCTTGAGCTGGGTCATCTTGGCCGTGTCGAGCAGGTAGACCGACTGCGGCCGCCCGCCGGGAAAGAGCTCACCCTCGTAGACCGTGAGGGCCAGGGCCGGCTTCTTCGCGTCGGGGAAGACCGAGATCGGGCCGAGCTCCTTGTCGATGGTGGCCGTCGGCAGGAACAAGCCCGAGAACCCGAGCTGCTTCGGCTGGGCACCGGTCACCTTCACGACCCCGACGGACTTGTAGTTGTTGTCCTGGGCCAGGAACGGCGTCGGCGCGCTGTAGACCTTGTCGCCGTTGGCGTCACGGACCGTGATGACCGGGGCGTAGCCGTTGCCGAGGAGGAAGACCCCGGCGCCGTCCATCTCGAGGGGGTGGTTCACCTTGATGGTCGACTGCCGGTCGGCAGACGACGGCGTCGCCTTGGTCGTCACGTGGGCGGTGAAGTCGCGCGGCGAGCCGAACTGCCCACGCCCCGTGACGTTCTCCTCGAAGGTGGCGTCGAGCCGGTCCACCGTGAGCTCGAACGGCGAGAGGCTGTCGGCATCGACCCACGGCCCGGGGCTGAAGGTGTCGTAGCGCGCGAGGGTGTTCGCGAAGGACTGGCCGACGGGGATGATCACGTCGCCCTTCCACCCGAACAGGTGCCCGATCGCGACGCCGACGATGACGAAGATGAGCGACAGGTGGAAGACGAGGTTGCCGGTCTCCTTGAGGTGACCCTTCTCGGCGCTCACCGAGGTGTTGTCATGCGACACGAGACGGAACCGCTTGGCGCGCAAAAGCTCCCGCGACGCGGCCACCACGTCGTCCTCGGTGGCCCGCACCTCGATGGTGCCTCCGGCGGGTAGTCGAGCAGGGCGGGCCGGGGCCTTCGGCGGCGCCGAGCGCATCGCCTTCCAGTGCACCTTGCTGCGGGGTAGGACGCAGCCGACCAGCGAGATGAACAGCAGCAGGTAGATGGCCGCGAACCACGGCGAGGCGTAGACCTCGAAGAACCCGAGCCGGTCGAGCCACGGACCGGCCTTCGGGTGGTTGGCGATGTAGTCGGCCGTGCGGGCCGCGTCGATGCTGCGCTGCGGCCAGATCGACCCCGGCACCGCACCGACCGCGAGCAGCAGCAGGAGGAAGAGCGCGGTGCGCATGCTGGTCAGCTGCCGCCACATCCAGCGCAGCCAGCCGAGTGGGCCCAGCGTGGGCTGGGTGATGGTCTCGCCCATGTCAGATCACCGTCTGGAAGCTGTTGACGAGCGTGGTCTGCACGTGGCGGGTCAGGGAGTCCCAGAGCCCCGTGACGAGCAGGACGCCGACCACGAAGAGCAGCGCCCCGCCGAACAGCTGGATGCCGCGCTGCCGCTTCCGCAGGAAGCTCGAGACCCGGCCGAACCGTTCGTAGCCCGCGGCGATCAGCAGGAACGGCACGCCGAGCCCGAGCGAGTAGAGCAGCGCGAGCACGACCCCCCGCGTCACGGCCGAGCCGTTCCCGGAGGCCGTGGCCAACACCTGCACCGCGCCCAGGGTGGGGCCGGTGCACGGCGCCCAGCCCAGGCCGAAGACGGCTCCGAGCAGCGGCGCACCGGCAAGGCCCGAGGCCGGACGGCGGTGCAGCTTGAGCTCCCGCTGCGTCCCCGCGCCGATGAACACCAGCGCCATCAGGATCACCACGACACCACCGACCCGCATCAGCACCTCACGGTGCTGGATCAGGGCCGACCCCACCCCCGCGATGATCACGGTGGTGGTCATGAAGACGACGGTGAAGCCGAGGACGAACAGCAGTGCCCCGAGGACCATCCGGTGGCGCTTGCGCTCGGCGAGCGACTCGTCGGACAGCCCGGTGACGTAGCCCAGGAAGCCCGGCACGAGCGGCAGCACGCACGGGGACGCGAACGACACCAGGCCGGCGACCAGGGCCACCGCCATCGCCACCGGCAGGGCACCGGAGGTCACCGTGTTCGCGGCATCAGCAGTCATCAGGTCGCGTTCTACTGCTCGGCCAGGACGTCGTCGACGAGCCCGGTGAGCGTCGCCGTGGTCACGGCGCCGCTGACGCGGGCGGCGATCCGGCCCTGGCGGTCGAGCACCAGCGTCGTGGGCGGCGAGGTGACCTTGCCCTGCAAGGAGAGGATGGTCCGGCCGCTCGGGTCGTCGAGCGACGGGAAGGGGATGCCCCACCGGGCCGCCGTCGCGCGACCGGAGTCGGGGTTGTCGCGGTAGTTGATGCCCATGAAGACCACGGGCTCGTCGCCCGAGGTCAGGGTCTCGGCAGCCTTCTTGAGATCGGGCGCCTCGGTCTCGCACGGTGGGCACCAGGACGCCCAGAGGTTGAGCACGGCGACCTTGCCGACGGCCTCCTGCGACGACCACTCCTTGGCGTCGAGGGTCGTGCCGGTGAGGGCGACCGGCTTCTTGCGGTCACCGACCGCGATGGTCTCGATGTTGCCGTCGCCCGAGATGTATCCCTGGCGGTTGCCCGACTTCGCTTGCGCCGCAATGGAGTTCGGGTCGTCGCTGCACCCGGACAGCGCCACGAGCAGGAGGGGCGCCATGAGCAGGGCGGCCGCACGCGGCATACGTCGTCCGCGGCTCACCCGGTGCCCCCGTGGGACTGGGCGAGGAGCGACGCGGCGGGCTCGGAGTAGGTGAGCGACTCGAGGTCGTCGCCGAGGTAGGTGAGGGTCGTCAACGAGGCCAGCCGGCACTCCCGCTTCCTCGGGTCGTGCCACAGGCGCTTGCCCATCAGCGCGTTGCGGGCGGTCCAGATGGGCAGCTGGTGGGAGACGATCACGGCCTCGTGGCCCCGGGCGGCGCTGCGCGCGTCGGCGATGGCTGCCGACATCCGTTGGGCGATCTCGGCGTACGCCTCGCCCCACGAGGGACGGAACGGGTTGACCAGCTTGGACCAGTGCGAGGGGTGGACGAAGTCGAGGGGGTTCATGTCGCCCACCAGCTGGCCCTCGAAGTCGTTGGCTGCCTCGATGACCCTGTCGTCGGTCGTGATCGCGACGCCGTGTGCCTCGGCGACCGGCGCGGCCGTCTCCTGGGCGCGGAGCAGCGAGGACGCGACGACGTGGGTGACGTCATGGTCGGCGAGGTGGTCGGCGACCGTCCGGGCCATCTCGTGGCCGAGGTCGGACAGGTGGTAGCCGTCGAGGCGACCGTAGAGGACCCCGTCGGGGTTGTGCACCTCACCGTGGCGCATGAGGTGCACCACGGTGCGGTCGGCTTGGCTGGTCACGAGTCGATTGTCGCAAACGCCTCGGCGGCCGCTGACGCCGCGCCGGGGAGCGCCGCGAGCACCCGGTCGACGGCTGCCTCGTCGTGCGCCCCGCTGACGAACCACGACTCGAAGGCGCTCGGCGGGAGGTAGACCCCCTGGCTGAGCATCGAGTGGAAGAACGCCGAGTAGGCCGGCACGTGCTGGGCCCGCGCCTCGTCGTAGTCGCGCACCGCGCCGTCCCGGAAGAACACGCTGAACATGCTGCCCGCTCGCTGGGTCACGTGGGGGACGCCAGCCGCGCCGAGGTGCTCGTCCAGCCCTGCCTTGAGGGCGTCAGCGACCTCGTCGAGGCGCGCGTAGAGGGCCGGCGTGCACAGCTCGAGGGTGGCGAGGCCGGCGGCGGTCGCGACGGGGTTCCCCGACAGCGTGCCCGCCTGGTAGACCGGACCGAGCGGGGCCAGGAGGGCCATCACGTCGGCGCGCCCACCGAAGGCCGCGGCCGGGAACCCGCCACCCATCACCTTGCCGAACGTGAAGAGGTCGGGTGCGCCCGCGGCATACGGGCCCTCGAGGCCGAACCACCCCGCCGCACTGCACCGGAACCCGGTCATCACCTCGTCGGAGATGAGGAGGGCGCCGTGGGCGGCGGTGATGCGACGCAGACCCTCGGTGAAGCCCGGGGCGGGCGGCACCACGCCCATGTTGCCGGGCGAGGCCTCCGTGATGAGGGCGGCGATCTCGCTGCCCCGCTCGGCGAACGCGGCCTCCACGGCATCGAGGTCGTTGAACGGCAGCACGATGGTCTCCGCGGCCATCTCCTTCGGGACACCGGCGGAGTCGGGCAGCGCGAACGTCGCCACTCCCGAGCCGGCCTGCGCGAGCAGCGAGTCGACGTGTCCGTGGTAGCAGCCGGCGAACTTCACGACGAGCGAGCGACCGGTGTAGCCGCGGGCCAGGCGGATGGCGCTCATCGTCGCCTCGGTGCCGCTGGACACCAGCCGGACCTGCTCGACCGGCTCGACGCGGCGGACGATCTCCTCGGCGAGGGCCACCTCGTTCTCGCTGGGCGTGCCGAAGGAGAAGCCCCGGGCGGAGGCGTCGAGGACCGCGCGCTGCACCTGCGGGTGGCCGTGCCCGAGGATCATCGGACCCCACGAGCAGACCAGGTCGACGTACTCGCGGCCGTCCGCGTCAATGAGGTAGGGGCCGTTGCCGGACACCATGAACCGTGGCGTCCCCCCGACCGCGCGGAAGGCGCGGACGGGCGAGTTCACCCCACCCGGGGTCACCGCGAGGGCTCGCTCGAGCAGGGCCTGCGAGGCAGGTGCGTCGAAGGGGTATGCCGTCATGGCCGCCATTGTCCCAGCCGCACCTGAGTGCCCCCGCCCGGGGCGCAGTCCGCGGCGCCCACTCATGCAAAAGGCGAGTTAGCGCCAGTCTGGATGGCGCTAACTCGCCTTTTGCATGGGTGAGCGACGGCAGGGGGCGGCGGGATCAGGGCCCGGCGCGGTATGGCGCGGTGGCCTCGTGGGCCATCGCCTCGCGGGCCACCGCGGGGTGGTCACCGTCGGCGCCGCCGGGGGCCAGGGCGCTGCGGATCAGGTCCATGGCCTCACCCAGCGCCGAGAACAGCGGTGGGGGCACCGGGTCGAGGACGGCGCGCCGGACGCTGGCCACGTGCACCCTCGCCATGTCCTGCACGGCCTGGTAGCCGCGGTCGGTGAGGACCAGCTCGACGCCGCGCTTGTCGTCGAGGCAGGACTCGCGCACGACCCAGCCGCGCTTCTCCAGGCGGGTGGCCGTGTGCGTGAGGCGGCTGCGCGACTGCACGACCAGGTCGGCCAGGCTCGACATGCGCAACCGACGGCCCGGGCTCTCGGAGAGCATGGAGATGATCTCGTACTCGGTCAGCTGGACCCCGTGCGACTGCAGGTCGCGGTCGAGGGCCTCCTCGATGAGGCGACTCCCGCGCAGATAGGCACGCCAGGCCCGCTGTTCGTCCTCGCTGAGCCACTGCGGCTCACCCGATGGGGTGCTCATGAGCAGGAAGTATGACAGGTGGACGGTTAGTTGAAATATAAATGAAGTCTGCTACGTTCGAAGAGATGAAGCGGATGGGACCGTCCCGGACGCAGACCCCCCTACAGGAGATTTTCATGGCAAGCATCAACGACCTTCCCGCCGGCACCTGGACCGTCGACGCCTCGCACAGCGAGATCGGCTTCGTGGCCCGTCACCTGATGGTCACCAAGGTCCGCGGACAGTTCAAGGAGTTCGAGGGCACCGTCAAGGTCGGCGACGACATCACCGAGTCGCAGGTCACCGCCGTGGCGCAGATCGCCTCGGTCGACACCGGCTCCGCCGACCGCGACACCCACCTCAAGTCCGGCGATTTCTTCGACGCCGAGGCCAACCCCACCATGAGCTTCACCTCGACCGAGGTCACCCCCGACTCCCTCACCGGCGACCTGACCATCAAGGGCGTCACCAAGCCGGTCACGTTCGACCTGGAGTTCACCGGTCTGGCGACCGACCCGTGGGGCAACGAGAAGGCCGGCTTCGAGGCCAGCGCCGACATCAACCGCAAGGACTGGGACCTCGGCTGGAACGTCGCCCTCGAGGGTGGCGGCGTGCTCGTCTCCGAGAAGGTCAAGCTCAACCTGGACATCCAGCTCACCAAGGCTGCCTGACCAGCAACACCAGGGCCCAGCACGGGCTCGACAGACTGACGACGGGCCGGTTCGGGGGAACCGGCCCGTTCGTCATGTCCGCAGGAGGCGGGCGGCCTCGAGGGCGTAGTAGGTGAGGATGATCTGCGCGCCGGCGCGACGGATGTTGAGCAGCGACTCCATCATCGCCCGCTCGCGGTCGATCCAGCCGTTCGCCGACGCGGCCTCGATCATGGAGTACTCCCCGGAGATCTGGTAGGCCGCCACCGGCACGGTCGACACCGCAGCGGCTGCCGCGACGATGTCGAGGTGGGGCATGGCCGGCTTGACCATGACGATGTCGGCGCCCTCGGCGATGTCGAGCTCGAGCTCGCGCAGCGCCTCGGTCGCATTCGCCGGGTCCTGCTGGTAGGTCGCCCGGTCGCCCTCGAGCGAGGACTGCACCGCCTCGCGGAACGGGCCGTAGAGACCCGAGGTGTACTTCGCGGCATACGCGAGGATCACGGTGTCGGTGAAACCCTCGGCGTCGAGCGCGTCGCGGACGTGGGCCACCTGGCCGTCCATCATGCCGGACAGGCCGAGCACGTGGGCGCCGGCGCGGGCCTGCGCGAGGCCCATCGCGGCATACCGCTCCAGGGTCGCGTCGTTGTCGACGCGGCCGTCAGCGGTGAGGACCCCGCAGTGGCCGTGGTCGGTGAACTCGTCGAGGCACAGGTCGGCCATCACGACGATCCGACTCCCCACCGCGTCGACGACGGCGCGCAGGGCGACGTTGAGGATGCCGTCGGGGTCATCGGCCCCGGAGCCGACCGGGTCCTTGTCGAGCGGCACGCCGAACAGCATGATCCCGCCGACCCCGGCGTCAGCCGCCTCGCGGGCGGTCGCCACGAGGGACTCCAGGGTGTGCTGGACGACCCCGGGCATCGCCGAGATCGCTTGGGGCGCGCCGATGCCCTCGCGGACGAAGACGGGCAGCACGAGCTCGGCGGGGTCGAGCCGCGTCTCGGCGACGAGCCGCCGCAGGGCCACGGACTGCCGCAGCCGGCGGGGCCGGATCACCGGCCCCACCGGCTGCGAGTGGTCAGTCATGCGGGCTACTTGGCCCGACGACGCGACGCGGACTTCTTGGCGCTGGGGCGCACGACCGGCTCGCCGGCCTCCGCCGCAGCCGCCGCGAGACCCAGGCCGTAGTCGGCCAGCGCGTCGATCAACGAGTCCGACGACGCCTCCGGGGCGAGGACGTCGACCCGCAGGCCGTGCTCCTCGGCGGTCTTGGCCGTGGCCGGGCCGATGCACGCGATCACCGTGGAGGGGTGCGGCTTGCCGGCGATGCCGACGAGGTTGCGCACCGTCGAGGACGACGTGAACACCGCGGCGTCGAACTGGCCGCCCTTGATCGCCTCGCGGATGTGGGCGGCCGGCGGCGCGGCGCGCACCGTGCGGTATGCCGTGACGTCGTCCACCTCCCAGCCCATCTCCTGGAGACCGGCGACGAGGGTGTCGGTGGCGATGTCGGCCCGCGGCAGGAAGACCCGGTTGATGGGGTCGAGCACCTCATCGAACGGCGGCCACTCCTCGAGCAGACCGTGTGCCGACATCTCACCGGACGGCACGAGGTCGGGCACGATGCCCCACTCGCGCAGGGCGGCGGCGGTGACCCCACCGACGGCGGCGATCTTGAGCCCGGCGAACGCGCGGGCGTCGAGACCGAACTCCTCGAACTTCTCCCGCACCGCCTTCACGGCGTTCACCGAGGTGAAGCCGATCCACTCGTAGCGACCGGTGACCAGGCCCTTGACCGCGCGCTCCATCTGCTGGGGCGTGCGCGGCGGCTCGACCGAGATCGTCGGGACGACCTCGGCGGTCGCGCCGAAGGACTCGAGCCGGGCGATGGTCGAGCCGGACTGCTCCTTGGTGCGGGGCACCAGGACGTTCCAGCCGAACAGCGGCTTGGTCTCGAACCAGGAGAGGTTCTCGCGGAGGGCCACGGTCGAGCCAACCACGGCCAGGGCCGGGAACTCCAGGGTCTTCATGACCTTCGCGACCTCGCCCAGGGTGGTCACGCGGGTGGCCTGCCGGATGGTGGTGCCGCGCTCCGTGAGGGCGACGGGGCTCTCTGCCGGCCGGCCGGCGGCCAGGAGCTTGCCGAGGGCCGTGCCGAGGTCGTCGGGCTGGCCCAGCAGCACGACCGTGACCGACTCGGCCACCGAGGCGGCCCAGTCGACGTGCCGGTCGTTCGCCGAGATGACGTGCACGGCGGGCGAGCTGCTCGACGTCAGCGGGATGCCGGCATACGCGGGCACGGCCGAGACGGCGCTGACGCCGGGGACGATGTCGAACCCGATGCCGGCCTTCTGGCAGGCGAGGGCTTCCTCGGCCAGGCCGTTGAAGGTGCCCGGGTCGCCGTCCATCAGCCGGACGACGAGGCCGCCCGACGCGGACTTGGCCGCCTTGACGACCAGCTTGGCCCGCATCGCGTGGGTCAGCGGCTGGCCGTGGTCGCCGTGACCGGCGTCGATGACCTCGACGCCCTCACGGCAGTAGCGGCGGACGACGTCCTCGCGGGCGACCTGGTCGATGACGACCACGGCGGCGGCGGCGAGGAACTCCAGCGAGCGCACCGTCATGAGTCCGGAGTCGCCGGGGCCGGCGCCGACGAAGGCGACGCGTCCCGGGACCCGGCTCTGGCGAGCGGTCGGGCTGGTGGGGCTCGAGGAGGTTGAGGTGGTGGTGGTCGAGCGCGTGGGGCTCACAGTGCACGCTCCGTGCTGTCGTGTTCGGGTATGCGGTCGGTGCTGCTGTCGGGGCCGGCGAGCGGATCGGGTCCGGTCGCCCCGGGTGGGTCGGGCGGCAGCGCCTCGGGGCGGCGGCTCGCGGGACCGTCGCCGGACGGCGTCGGTGGGGCTGGTGGTCGCTCCTCGGGACCGCGCAGCAGGTCGCCGCCGTCCTCGAGCAGGACTGCCGCGAGCCGTCGGCCCAGGGCTTCGCCGTCGTCGGCGCTACCCACGAGCGAGCGGCGCAGGTCGAACGACCCGTCGACGGCGCCGACGAAGGCACGCAGCGACAGCTCGAGGCCGTCCTCGCCCTCGACGACCTCGGCGAGTGCCCCGACCGGCGCGGAGCAGCCGGCCTCGAGCGCGGCCAGGACGGCCCGCTCGGCGGTGACGCAGACGCGGGTGTCGGGGTCGTCGAGGACCTCGAGCGCTGCCAGCGTCACGAGGTCGTCGGCACGGCACTCGACCGCCAGGGCACCCTGACCCGGGGCCGGCAGCATCTGGAGCGGGTCGATGGCCTCGGCCACGTCGTCGAGCCGGCCGAGCCGGGCCAGGCCGGCGCGCGCGAGCACGACCCCGTCGAGGGCGCCGTCCCTGACCAGGGCGATGCGGGTGTCGACGTTGCCACGGATGTCCTTGACGGACAGTCCGAGACCGAGGGCCGCGAGCTGGGCGACCCGGCGCGGCGAACCGGTGCCGACCACGGCACCCTCGCCGAGCTCACCCAGCGTGCGTCCGCCGGACGACACCAGGACGTCACGCGGGTCCTCGCGGACCGGGACGGCCGCGACGACGAGCCCGGGCTCGGGCGTGGTGGGCAGGTCCTTGAGGGAGTGCACGGCGAAGTCGACCTCGCCGGCAAGCAGGGCGCGACGCAACGCCGCGGCGAAGACGCCGGTGCCACCGATCGAGGCCAGCGAGGCGGTCGAGGTGTCCCCCTCGGTGACGATCTCCACGAGCTCGACGGTGTGTCCCCGGGCGCGCAGCAGGTCGGCCACCCAGGTCGACTGGGTGGTCGCGAGCGCGCTGCGGCGGGTGCCCAGGCGCAGGCTCAGCGGGGTGGCGGCGGGTGCGCTCACGGCATACCTCCCCGCTCGGGCGGCGGGACGGACGCGGTGGCAGCCTCGCCGGGGCGCAGGTCGAAGAGCTCGCGCAGGGCCTCGGCGTAGTCGGCGCCCTGGCCGCCCACGGCCCGCTCCTTCACCCTGATGGTGGGGGTGTGCAGCAGCTTCTCGACGATGCGGTGCACCGCGAGCTGCACCTCGGCGCGGGCCACCTCGTCGAGGTCGGGCAGCCGCTGGTCGAGGCGGGTCAGCTCGCCCGCGACGACCTCCGCGGCGTGCGAGCGCAGCGCGGCGACGGTCGGCGCGACGCTCTCCGCGGCGCGCGAGGTGAGGTATGCCGCGACCTCACCGATGACGAGGTCGGCCACCTCGCTCACCTGCGGCGGCGTCTGCCCGCCGGACAGCTCCTCCCCCAGCGCGGCCAGCCCGGCGAGGGTGACCCCGCTCAGCGAGGCGACCTCGGGAGCCACGTCGTGGGGCAGGGCGAGGTCGATGTAGGCCTGCGGGCGACCGGCCCGGGCCACCTGGGCGTCGCCTGCGTTCGCGAGGTCGACCACCACACCGGTCGAACCGGTGCAGGAGATCACGACGTCGGCGCCGGCGAGGGCGGCGGACAGGTCGTCGAGCGGGCGGGCGGTGCCGCCGGTGCGCTCAGCCAGCCGGAGTGCCTTGGCGAGGGTGCGGTTGACGATGGTGAGACCCGCGGCGCCACGACGCAGCACGGTGGTCGCGGCCAGCGAGCTCATGCCGCCGGCCCCGACGACGAGCACCCTGAGGCCGGCCAGCGGGCCCAGCTCGCGCTCGGCCCGGGCCAGCCCGGCCTCGACGAGCGAGACGCTGACCGCGTCGATGCCGGTCTCGGTGTGGGCCCGCTTGCCGACCCGGAGGGCCTGCTGGAACAGGGTGTTGAGGGCCGGCCCGGCGTGCCCGGACTTCTGCGACTCGCGCAGGGCCGTGCGCATCTGGCCGAGGATCTGGGCCTCGCCCACCGCCATCGAGTCCAGCCCGCAGGCGACCGTGAAGGCGTGCGCGATCGCGCGGTCCTCGTAGTGGACGTAGAGGTGCTCGCGCAGCTCGTCACGGCCGACCCCGGTGACCTCGGTCAGCGCGTCGGCGATGTCGGTGACCGCCCCGTGGAAGGTCATCGACTCGGCGTAGACCTCGGTGCGGTTGCACGTGGACACGACGATCGCCTCGGTGAGGTTGTCGCGACCGGTCAGGCTGGCGGACAGGGCCCGCCGGCCGGCGGCGTCGAGGGTCATGGCCTCGAGGAGCGGCAGGGGCGCCGTGTGGTGGGACAGGCCCAGGATCACGAGGCTCATCGACGCACCACCCGGGTCGTCTCGAGGCCCACGGACTCGCGGCCCACGGGCTCGAGGTTCACGGGCTCGCGCGCGACGGCGTCGAGCGCACCCTCGGCGGCGAGCGCCTTGCGCTGCTCGTGGAAGGCCAGGATCTGGAGCTCGGTCGACAGGTCGACCTTGCGGACGTCGACGTCGTCGGGCACCACCAGCACGCACGGGGCGAAGTTGAGGATCGAGCGCACTCCGGCGGCCACCAGCTGGTCGCAGACCCCCTGGGCGGAGGCGGCGGGCGTGGCGATGACGCCGATGGCCAGGCCCTGCTCGGCGACCAGCTCGTCGAGCACGGACATCGGCTGCACGGTGATGCCGGCGATCTCCTGGCCGAGCAGACCGGCGTCCTGGTCGAGGAGGGCCACCACCCGGAATCCCCGCGTGGCGAACCCGCTGTAGGCCGCGAGCGCGTGGCCGAGGTTTCCCATGCCGATGATGGCGACCGGCCAGTCCTGGGTGAGGCCGAGCTCACGGGAGATCTGGTAGGCGAGGTGGTCGACCTCGTAGCCGACACCCCGCACGCCGTAGGAGCCGAGGTGGGACAGGTCCTTGCGGAGCTTTGCGCTGCGGACGCCCGCGGCGGAGGCCAGCTCCTCGGAGGACACCGACGTGATCCCGCGTTCCGCCAGGCCGGTCAGGGCGCGGAGGTACTCGGGTAGCCGTGCGACCGTGGCGTCGGGAATACCCCGACGGGCGCTCGGGTCGGCAGACACAGTCTTTTCCGGCTCCTTCTCATCACTGGCAGTCCGCGCCTGGCTGGGGCGGACGGGAGCCTCTGCAGATTACGCTTTTGTGAACGGATGCACAAAGTCACAAGCAGGCGTCTCGCCGAGCACGTGAGCCGCGTCACGTCGAGCGCGTGAGGGCGGCCCGGAGCCGCGTTTCGTCGACCCGCCAGTAGTCGTGCTGGCGGCCGTCGACGAAGGTGACCGGGATCTGCTCCCAGTACTGCTCCCTGAGCGCCGGCTCGTCCTCGATCGACCGCTCCACCCAGCCGACCCCGACATCGGCGGCCACCCGGGCGATGACGGCGCGGGCCGCGTCGCACAGGTGGCAGCCCGGCTTGCTCACCAGCGTGATGCGCGCCGGTGGTGGCGTCGCAGCGGTGGGAGGCGGCAGGTCGGACACATCCCGAGGGTATGCCGCGTGGCCCAGGCCCTGGGCCTTCGCGGGGCTTCGCGGGGTCAGCGGGCTCGGGCCAGTGGGCCCGGGTCGCCCTCGGGGCGCTATGCCGTGCCCCACGCTGAGGGGCAGGGACGCCGACCAGGGACGCCGACGCTGGCACCCGGCGAGATGGTGCACCGCACCAGGCCCGCGCGCGGCACCTGCACCTGCACCTGCACCTGCCCCACGCTCGGGGGCATTGCATAGCGTCGTCACATCGACCCACGCCCAGGGACTTCCGGAGGCGACACCGCGGCATACCCCTGTTTGCGTGGGGACGGGGCCGATGGCCTGCTCTGCGACGCGCTGGCGGTGGAGTGTGGCGCAGGTCTCCTGACAATCCGACAGATATCGGGGAAACTGTCTCGGTCAGGAGGCCCCCATCCGGATCCGTGCACGTCGCAGCGCCGCGAGTCGTCTCGCGGTGCTCCGTCCTGCCCGAAGCGTTCCGGTCTGGGCAACGAGCGCCCCGGCGATGGGTTACGCGGGGGCCGGCAACCACGGGATGGGCCCGGCGACCGCGGACTTCCTCGACACCTTGCGGGTGCTGCTCACCCTCGCGGGCGACGCGGGCACGTTGTCGGGGGGCGGGTCCGGCCAGGGAGGGGCCGCGGCCAGCGCGGGCTTCGGGCCGGGCGAGGCCCCCCAGGACTTCGAGCGCATCCCGGCCCTGGTCGAGCTCGCGCAGCGCGGTGACAGCGAGGCGTTCGGCCTGCTCTACGAGCGGTACGTCGACGTCGTCTTCCGCTACGTCTACGTGCGCGTGGGGGGCCGGCAGCTCGCCGAGGACATCACCTCCGAGACCTTCCTGCGCGCCCTGCGCCGGATGGACTCCTTCTCCTGGCAGGGACGCGACATCGCGGCGTGGTTCATCACCATCGCCCGCAACCTGATCACGGACAACGCCAAGTCGGCGCGGTTCCGCATGGAGGTCTCGACCGCCGACATGCTCGACGCCGACCCGCGCGTCGAGGCTGCTCCCGATCACGAGGTGCTCGACCGGCTCCGCAACGAGCGGCTGCTCCAGGCGGTGAAGGGCCTCAAGCCCGAGCAGGCCGAGTGCGTGGTGCTGCGGTTCCTCCAGGGACTCACCCTCGCCGAGACGGCCAAGGTGCTCGGCAAGTCAGAGGGTGCGGTCAAGCAGCTCCAGCTGCGCGCCGTGCGGGCCCTCCACCGGGAGCTGGCCGATGTCGACATCTGAGGTGGTCGCGGTGCGCGCGGGGTGGTTCGGGTCTCCCCCGGACTCCAGCGAGTTTCGAGACGTGTCGACGCGTAACTTCCCGGGCCGCCACTCGTTCTCAGCGCGAAGGACCGTCATCGACACGACCGCCCGGATCACCTCGATCCGCGCACAGGTCGCAGCAGGGCTGGGGAGGGAGGTGCCGGCATGCCAGTTCTGAACCGCTCGGCAGACCGTTTCCAGCGCGCCCTGGACGGCGAGCCCATCACCGACGCGAGCCTCGCCGAGCTCGTCGAGACCAGCCGCCACCTCGTGGGGCTGACCTCGGCCGTGCCCGCCGCCGACGCGGCGTTCGTGGCCACCTTGCGCGAGCGACTGATGGCCGAGGCCGCCCGGATGCCGGCCCCGAGCCCCGTTGCCGCGAAGGCCGCCGCTGCGCGCCGGGCCGCGTCGCGCACCACCCCGGTCGTCGTCGTGGTCGGTCGCGGGCTGCCCAGGCTGCTGGCCGGCGCCGCCGCGTCGGCTCTCCTGGTCGGCGGGGTCGTGGGCGTCGCCTCGCGCAGCGCCGTGCCGGGTCAGGCGCTCTACCCCGTCAAGGGCTGGCTCGACGGGGTCGCGGTGCGGCTCGCCGACAACGACCTCGAGCGCGGCCAGACCTACCTCTCGCAGGCACAGGACCACGTCTCCGACGCCCGCACGCTCGCCGAGGGCAGCAGGGACATCGGCGACATCGACACCGCCCTCACCGCCGCGACCGACTCGGTGCGCAAGGGCCGTCAGGCGCTCGACACCTCCTACGCCACCACCGGCAACCCCCCGGCCCTGTTGGCGATGCGTGACTTCACGGCGCGCACCCTCCCCCAGCTCGAGGCCCTGCGCACCGAGGTGCCACCCGAGTCGCTGCCACAGCTGGCCGCACTCGAGGCCCTGCTCCGCGAGACCGAGCAGAGCACGTCCCGCCGGATCGCCGTGTGCGGGAGCGCCTGCAGCGGGTTCGCCTCCTCCCCTCTCGGGCCGTCGTCGCTGCCCGGGTCCGCGACCACGGCGCCCTCGGGCTCGCCGACTTCGGCCGCCTCGGGGGGTGTCACCGTCCCCGACACGGCGGTGACCGTGCCGGGCGGCGTGCCCGTGCCCGGCGGACCCGGCACGTCCGGGCCGATCCTCGGGGGAGGCGGTGGCGGTTCGAGCGTCGGCACGACCGGCGCCAGCGTCGGCCTGCCGACGTTGAGCGTCTCGGTGCCGGTCGTCCCGTCCGTGACGGCCACGGTGCCGCTCCCGACGGTGAGCCTGGGCACCGGCAGCGTGAGCGCCACCGTGCCCAGCAGCACGCTCGGCCCGGTCACGCTGCCCGGCGTGACCGTCACCCTGCCCTGACGGCCAGCCCAGCCGGCCCTGACCTGACGTGACCGGTCAGTCCGGGTCAGGTCAGAAGAAGACGGAACGCCGCTGCATCAACAGCGAGTAGAGCGTCTGCTGGATCGTCTCGCGCACCTGGTCGGTGAGGTCGAAGACCAGCATCGGGTCGTCCGCGGCGTTGGGCCCGAGGTCGGCCGTCTCCACCGGTGACCCGAACTCGATGATCCACTTGCTGGGCAACGGGATCAGGCCGAGCGGTCCGAGCAACGGCCAGGTCGGGGTGATCGGGGCGTAGGGAGCCCCCAGGAGCCGCGCGACCGTCTTCATGTTGCCGATGATCGGGTAGATCTCCTCGGCGCCGACGATCGAGCACGGGATGATCGGCGCACCGGTGCGCAGGGCCGCCGAGACGAACCCGCCCCGCCCGAACCGCTGGAGCTTGTAGCGCTCACTGAACGGCTTGCCCACGCCCTTGAAGCCCTCCGGCCACACGCCGCACAGCTCACCGCTCGACAGCAGCCGCTCGGCGTCGGGGTTGGCGGCCAGGGTCGAGCCGGACTTGCGGGCGACCTGCCCGATCACGGGGGTCTGGAAGACGAGGTCGGCGCCGAGCATGCGCAGGTGGCGGTGCGACGGGTGCTCGTCGTGGACGGCCACCTGCGTCATCAGGGAGTCCATCGCGATGGTGCCCGAGTGGTTGGCCACCACCAGCCCACCACCCTCGGTGGGGATGTTCTCGATGCCGCGCACCTCGACCCGGAACCACGAGCGGTAGAGCGGACGCAGCACGGGCAGGTAGAAGTGCCGGGTGAAGTCCTCGTCGAACCCGAACTCGTCGACGGTGTAGTCGCCGGTCACCCGTCGCCGCACGAACGACAGCAGCGAGGCGATGTGACGCTCGACGTCGTCGGACGAGATGCCCGCGGCCTCGGAGGCCACCCGCACGGCCGCGATCCCGGCCGTCAGCAGCTCCTCGACCCCGGGGGCCACGCTCCGCGCGCCAGCTCCCGCGATCGGGTCGACGACCTCGGGGACGACGTCGTCGGTGACGGCTTTGAGCGCCCGCACCTTCGGTGCCTGGGTATGCCGCGCGGCCGGCTTCGCCGCGTCGGTCGCCCCTGCGGCGGGTCCGGCGGACGCGGTCGACGTGGCGGCCCTGGTCGTGCGGGCGCCGGAGCGCGCCACGGCCTTGCGCGTCGGCACCGCCTTCGCCACCGGGCGGGGACGGTGCTTCCCGCTCGAGGTCGGCGTCGCCGAGCGGTCCTGCGTCGCACTGCCGGCAGCCGTCGTCGTGGTCGCCGACGGGACTGTCGCCGGCTCCGCCGCCGCGATGAGCGGCGTGCTGCGTCGCTTGGCCCGCTCCCCCGAGGCGCGGGCGGCTCCTGCCGCCAGGGCCCCCTTGCGGGGGGTGGGCTTCTTCGACGCCTTGGCGCCGGAGGTCGAGGCCATCAGTCGTTCCTCCCTGCAGCCCACACGTGACTGATCGCGCTGGCGGCACTCCCCGCGGCACCGGTCACGGCCGCGCCGAACATCCCCGCACCGGGGATCGCCGACCCGACGCCGTGGGCGTAGTCCTGGAAGGCGGAGCGCGTCGTGTAGGCGGGCTCGAAGCCCAGCACCTCACGCATCCGCGTGGTGTCGAGTCCGCGGCCGTAGGCCAGGAACTGGATCTGGTCACTGCTGAAGTCGGCGAGGCCCGAGCGCTTGACGAGGTTGCCGAAGATCCCCGCGGCGGGCATGGGCACGGGCACGATCGGGCGTCCGGCCATCCCCGCGGCCTGCGAGACCGTGATGACGCCGTCGCCGGAGATGTTCGTGATGCCGCTGCTGACGCCCGTCGTGGCGACGAGGAGCGAGGCGATCGCGTCGCTCTCGTGGACGAACTGGAGCCGGGCGTCGTAGCCGAACGGCACGGGCACGACCGGGAGGGCGAAGTAGTCGGTCAGCGAGGTGCGGATGCCCCGGCCGATGATGTTGGCGAAGCGGAGCATCGAGATCTCGACGTCGGGGCGACGGCGCGAGAAGCCCCGGACGTAGCCCTCGACCTCGACCGAGTCCTTGCCGAATCCCGCGCGGGGCAACGACTTCGGGCCCATCTCCTCGGTGAACATCGCCGGGTCGCGCGGGCTGGAGCCGTAGACGGCAGCCGACGACTTCACGACCAGGCGCTTGATGCTCGTGGCCTTCTGGCACGCAGCGAGCAGCTGCATCGTGCCGATGACGTTGATCTCCTTCTGGGAGGTCCGTCCGCCGGCGTGCGTCGGCGTCGCGATGACGTTCATGTGCACGACGGTGTCGACCTCGGACTGCGCGATGATCTTGCCGATCATCGGGTTCCGGATGTCGGCGCGCACGAACTCGGCCCGGCCGATGTCGCCGGGCGGCGGGATCACGTCGACCCCGATGACGCGCTTGACCGACGGGTCGGCCGTGAGGGCTCGCGCGAACTGCCCCCCGAGATACCTCGAGACGCCCGTCACGAGTACGACGTCAGCCACAGTGCAGACCCTACCGACCGGACCCACCGGCGTGACCGCGACGTCCATCCCCATGGGCGTGACGTCCATCCCACGGCCCGGTCGCGGCCCGACCCAGGTGCTCGAGGGCAGAAAGAAGGCCCCCGCACGGCGGGGGCCTTCGGTCACTTCTTGTTGCGTCGCTGGTGGCGCGTCTTGCGAAGCAGCTTGCGGTGCTTCTTCTTCGCCATGCGCTTGCGGCGCTTCTTGATGACAGAGCCCATGATGTCCTCTTGGTCGTGGTCGTGTTGCCGGACGGGGCAACGAACGCACCACGCCGAACTGTGGACGTCACTCTAGCGGCCCGCGACCCCACGACCCAAACCCGCTTCCCCACGGTGCACCCCGACGGGCCCCGGTGGCGGGAATCCGCCACGACCGGGTCGCGAGCCCGACATGACCGGCCAGTAACCCCCCGCGGTGGGACCTCGTTGTCATGCCACCCGGGCCGGTGAGAGCCCGCAGAGCGCAGGAGACGTCGACCATGTCCCGTAAGCACCCCGCTGTCCGACCACTGGGAATCGGGGTGTGCCTGCTGACCGCAGCCGCCACCGCCCTCCCCCTCTCGACGGCGTCGGCAGCCCTTCCCGCCGCACCCGTCCTGCCGGCCCTCGGCGACACCGTCGACGCCCTCGCCAAGACCCTGGACACCCGGCTGGTGAAGGATGCCGTCGCGCCGACGACGCCGGCCCGCACCGCGGCCTCCGCGCTGCTCGCCAAGGCCGGCAGCGGCACGCGGGCCACCTGGGACGAGCGGTTCGGCACGCTGCGGTCGGTCCGCACCGACGGCTACCTCACCGCGGCGACGAACGGCTCCGCCGTCGAGGTCGCCCGCGCCTGGCTGCGCACGAACGCCGCGGCCTTCGGGCTGGGCACCGCCCAGGTCGACTCGCTGGCCGTGGTCCGCGACCACACGCTCCCCACCACCGGGACGCACGTCGTGGACTTCGTCCAGACCACCGACGGTGTCGCCGCCGCGCGCGGCGGTCGCCTGAACGTCGCCGTCACCAAGGACGGCAAGGTGCTCTCGTATGCCGGTGACCCCACCCCGGGTGCGGACCTCACCGGTGGCTGGGTCCTCGGCGAGGCGGCCGCGCTGCTGAAGGTCGCCGGCGGCCTCGCGCCGGGTGTCGCCTACGCCCCCAAGGCGAACGGCACCCAGGCCGGCTACACCACGTACGCGAACGGGCCCTTCGGTGGACCGTCGTACGTGAAGAAGGTGACCTTCGGGACCAAGGCCGGCCCCGTCGCGGCATACAAGGTGTACTTCATCAAGAGCCCGCAGGAGGCCTGGGAGGTCGTCGTCGACGGCACCACCGGGCGCACCCTCTACCGCACCTCCGTCGTCGACTTCGAGGGTGACCCGCAGGGCACGGTCTACGACAACTACCCGGGAGCGGCCCAGGGTGGTCAGCCGCGCCAGCAGTCCTTCGGCCCGACCGCCCAGTCGCCCAAGGGCTGGGTCGACCCGACCGGGCTCGCGGGCACCGGTGTCACGACCTACGGCAACAACGCCGACACCTACGCCAACTGGTCCAACTTCATCGGGCCGGTGGACAACGCCCCGCGCCCCGTCGCCCCGACCGGGAACTTCAGCTACACCTACACGAACCAGTGGGCCGCCACGAAGGGCCAGACGGTCCCGCCGTCGTACGCCCAGGACCTCGACCCGGCGGCGACCAACTTGTTCTTCCAGCACAACCGGATCCACGACGAGTACTACGCCCTCGGGTTCACCGAGACGGCCGGCAACTTCCAGCTCGACAACGGCAGCAACGGTGGCTCGGGCGGCGACCCGATCCGCGGGCTCGTCCAGGCCGGCGCCGCGTCCGGTGGCAACCCGACCTACACCGGTCGCGACAACGCCTACATGCTCACCCTCGACGACGGGATCCCGCCGTGGAGCGGCATGTTCCTGTGGGAGCCCATCGACGACGCCTTCGAGGGTCCCTACCGGGACGGCTCGTTCGACATGAGCGTGATCCAGCACGAGTACACGCACGGCCTGTCCACCCGCTACGTCGCGGGCGGCAGCGCGCTCGGCTCGCAGCAGGCCGGCTCGATGGGTGAGGGCTGGTCCGACTGGTACGCCCTCAACCACGGCTTCAAGGCCGGGCTGCTGACCAAGCCCATCGTCGGCGACTACGTCACCGGCAACCCCACCCGGGGCATCCGCAACTGGAACTACGACCAGAACCCGACGACGTTCGGCGACATCGGCTACGACCTGACCGGTCCGGAGGTGCACGCCGACGGCGAGATCTGGACCGCGACCCTGTGGGACCTCCGCAAGGCCCTCGTGGCCCGCTACGGCGCTGCCCAGGGAGCCGAGGTGGCCGCCCGCCTCATCACCGACGGCATGCCCCTGACCGCCCCGGACCCGAGCTTCCTCGAGGCCCGTGACGGCATCCTGTCCGCCGACCTCGACCGCTACCACGGCGACGACACCGACCTCATCTGGTCGGTCTTCGCCAAGCGTGGGGCCGGTGCCAGCGCGCACTCCGACACCGGGGACGACACCGACCCGACCCCCGGATTCGACCACCCGGTGGCCGCCAAGAACGGCACCGCCGCGCTGACCCTCGTCAACGCGACCACGGGCCAGCCGATCACCAACGCCAAGGTCATGCTCGGTCGCTTCGAGGCCCGGGTCACCCCCCTCGTCCGCACCGGCACGTCCGGCGGCGCCAGCATCAAGGCACTGGCCGGCACCTACCCGCTGACCATCCAGGCCCCCGGGTTCGGCGTCCAGACCATCGACGCGTTCGCCGTGACGGCCGGCCGCAACACGGCCAGGACGATCAAGCTCGCCCCCAACCTGGCCTCCACGGCGGCCGGCGCACAGGTCGTCAACGTCTCCAGTGAGGACGACGGCGCCCCCGCGAAGTTCGCCTTCGACGACACCGCCGCCTCGGTGTGGTCCACCAAGCCCGGCGCCACGGCATACAACGCCGGTCCGGACCAGCGCGTGACGGTGAAGCTGGCGGCGCCGGCGACGGTGAGCAGCCTGCGCGTCAGCGCGTTCAAGGCCACCAACGCCTCACGGTTCGTGGCGCTCAAGGACTTCACCGTCCAGACCTCGACCGACGGCGTCAGCTGGAGCACGGCCCGCACCGGTGGCTTCGCGTATGCCGCGCCGCGGCCGACCGCGCCCGACCTCAACTTCGCGACGTTCGCGCTGGCCAAGCCCGTGCAGGCCGCCTACGTGCGGTTCTTCATCGACTCGGTCCAGGGCGACACGACGACGTCGGCGCAGGTCGCGGACATCGAGGTCTTCGGGTCAGGGGCGACCGTCGCCAACGGCTCGGTCACGCCCGACCCGGCGTACACCGACTCGGGCACGATCGTCGCGGCCAACCCCGCCGCTGGCGACCCGACCGGGCTGCAGAACGTGTTCGGCGTGACCGGCACGGAGCTGAACACCGCGTGCACGTTCCCGCCGGCCAGCCAGGGCGCCGACGGCTGGGTGACGAAGTTCCCGCTCGGCTTCTCTGACGGACTGCACTCGGTCTCGGTCAAGGGCACCAGCGACGCCGACGCCACGGTGGGCCACGACCTGGACCTGTACTTCCTGGACAGCGCCTGCCAGCTCACCGGGTCGGTGGCCACGTCGGCCGCCGACGAGTCGGCCGTCATCCCACCCGGCTCGGTCTACCTGCTGACCCAGCTCTACACCGGGGCGAACGTCGCGGTGGCCGTCACGGCGGTCGACAACCGCTGACATGGGGCTGGCTGAGCCAGCACCACGGACAGGGTGGGCCGGGACTGTCGTCCCGGCCCACCCTGTCGTCGTGCGGTCAGCACCAATCAGGCGGTGTCGACATAGGACGTTCGCAGGTACTTGTGCACAGCGTCCTCCGGGACCCGGAAGGACCGCCCCACGCGAATGGCGGGAAGCTCTCCTGCGTGCACCATGCGGTACACCGTCATCTTCGACACGCGCATGATCGAGGCCACCTCGGCAACGGTCAGGAACCGCACCTCGGCGAGCTGTCGCTCGTTGGACATGTGTTACCTCGATCTTCTACACGCGCGCATCGCCGGCTTCCCTTCCGGCGGACCTCTACTCGCGTGCAGAAGGAACTGTAGGGGCTGATGTGACTCGTGGGGAAGCCAATGGAAAAACTTCTTCCCGCTTGTCCAGTCGACACGCCGTCGGGACCTGACGAATCACACGAGTGTCACTCCTGCTGGACCGAGTCGGGTCGACGAGTCAGTCGAACCAGACGTCCAGCCCGTGCAGCGCGAAGACCGCCTGACGGGTCGCCATGATGGCCCGGTCCACCTCGTCGTGGGGGTTGTAACCCAGGTCCCAGGGCTGGTGCCAGATCGGGCCGGCGGCGGGGTCGAGGTCACCCATCCTGCGCGGCCCCTCGCGACCGAAGGCCTGCCGCACGTGCTCGAGCCAGTCCTGCGGCACGGGCTCGGTCAGCGCGATCGGCTGGTGCGCGGCGATGGCGGTCAGGTGGGTCCAGCTCCGCGGCACGACCTGCACCAGCTCGTAGCCGCCTCCCCCGAGCGCCACCCACTTCCCGTCGCAGACCTCGTGCGACAGGCGGTGCAGGGCGTCGGCGGCCACCCGCTGGGCGTCCACCGACATCGCCAGGTGGGCGAGCGGGTCCTGGGCGTGGGTGTCGCAGCCGTGCTGGGTGACCAGCACGTCGGGCTTGAAGGCGCGCACCAGCGGCAGCGCGGTCGAGTGCAGCGCCCGCAGCCAGGCCGAGTCACCGGTGCCCGGTGGCAGGGCGACGTTGACGGCCTCGCCCTGCGCCGTCGTCCCGCCGATGTCGCCCGCGAAGCCGGTGCCCGGGAAGAGCGCCCGACCCGACTCGTGCAGCGAGATGGTGAGGACGCGGGGGTCGTCCCAGAAGATGCGCTCCACGCCGTCGCCGTGGTGGACGTCGATGTCGACGTAGGCCACCCGCTGGGCGCCGTGGTCGAGCAGCCACTGGATGCCGACGGCGATGTCGTTGTAGACACAGAACCCTGCGGCGTTGCCGGCCATGGCGTGGTGCAGGCCGCCACAGAAGTTGACGCCGTGCTGCGTGCGGCCCTCCCACACGTCGGCGCACACCTGGCGGGTGCCTTCGACCACGCGGGCGCTCGCGTCGTGCATGCCCGCGAAGCCCGGGTCGTCATCGGTGCCGAGCCCGTATGCCGGGTCGGCACGGTCGGGGGACGCGGACGCGGCGCGCACCGCGGCGACGTAGTCGGGGGTGTGGACCGTGGTGAGCACCTCGTCGTCCGGCACCGGTGGCGAGAAGACCTCGACCCCCTCGTGGTCGAACACCCCCATCGCCTCGCAGAGCCGGGCGGTCAGGTCGAGCCGGACCGGGTTCATGGGATGACCCGGTCCGAAGTCGTAGGCGGTGAAGCCGGGGTCCCAGACCACCCGCACCTGTGAGGGCATGGCCCGACGCTACCCGTCGGGCGACGATTCCCGACAGCACGGTCCCACCTGCAGGGACGCGCTAGCGTGGGAGGTCTCACCATCCCCGATGCCGCGGAGGACCGCAGTGGCGAAGAAGCTCTACGAGGACGACGTGCTCGTCATCGGCCTCGGCCGGTTCGGCAGTGCGGTCGCGATCGAGCTGACCAAGCTCGGGCACCACGTGGTCGCGGTCGAGCGCGACCCACACCTCGCGGAGTCGTTCCTGGGCAAGGTGGGCCGCATCGTGCAGGCCGATGCCGCCCAGCCGCAGTCGGTCGCCAACCTCAAGGCCCGCAGCTTCCAGATCGCGGTCGTCGGCATCGGCTCGTCGGTGGAGGCCTCGGTGCTCTGCGCGATGAACCTCGTCGACGCCGGCATCCCCACCATCTGGGCCAAGGCCCTGTCGCCCGAGCACGCCCGCATCCTCGACCGGATCGGCGTGCACCACGTCATCTCCCCCGAGGTCGACAGCGGGCGCCGGGTCGCCCACCTGCTCAACGGCAAGCTGATGGACTACATCGAGTTCGACGACGGGTTCGCCATCGTCAAGATGAAGCCGCCGCAGGAAGCCATCGGATTCACGTTGCAGCAGAGCGCAATTCGCAGCAAGTACGGCGTGACGGTGGTGGGCGTGAAGTCACCCAACAGCGACTTCACGTATGCCGTGCCAGAGACCAAGGTGACCGCGCACGACACCCTGATCGTCAGCGGCCCGACCGACCTGCTCGACCGCCTCGCATCTCGCCCCTAGCCGCCGCTATCTCATGCAAAAGGCGAGTTAGCGCCGGCGCTAACTCGCCTTTTGCATGAGATAGCGCCACGGGGCATACCGACGGCTCTCAGAGGTTGGGAACGCCGCGGTCCTCGCCGAGCGGCAGCACCATGGCCACCTCGTCCTCGTCGTCGTCGGCACCCTTGACCCGCATCGGACGACGGCTGTCGGTCGGTCGGAACCCGAACCCGCTCGCGAACGCGACGGCGCGACCGTTGTCGGCGCCGACCCAGTAGGCGAGGTGGCTGCGGCCCTCTTTCCGCGCGGCATCGGCGCCGGCCTGCACGAGCTGGCTGGCGACCCCCGTGCCACGAGCGGCAGGGGCCACCCACAGGCCGAAGAGCTCGGCCACCTTCGTGTTCTCCTTCTCACCCTCCTGGCGGGCTTGGCCGAGGCTGGCGACCCCGACCGGGGCGCCGTCCTGCTCGGCGAGCAGCCGCTGGCTGCGCCGCATCCGGGTGCGCCAGAAGTCCTCGTCGTAGGCGCGTTCCTCGTCGACGGTGGCCACGAAGGCCTCAGGCGATTCCTCGAGCGCGTTCAGCCGCACCGATCGGTACTGCTCCCACTCGTCCTCACCCAGGGCACGCACGGAGATGTCGCTCATGACCCCACTGTCGCACGACGGAGGGCTCTTTCGTCATGGGGGTTTGCCGAGTGTTCACCCAGAGCCGACTGGCAGCTCGCTGAGCAGGAGCTCCATCTCGAACTCCGTCACCGCGGGCTGGTGCGGCAGCTCGCCGGTCCGCCCCGTGCGGGTGAACCCGACCCGTTCGTAGAAGCCGATTGCGCGCTCGTTGTCGTCGGCCACGGCGAGCGTGACCCGGCGCACGCCGGCGCGACGGGCGTGGTCGATGAGGGCTCGGACGAGCCGGTCCGCCACCCCCCGGCCCCTCGCGTGGGAGGCCACCCACATCGCCACCAGGTGGGACTCGTCGTCGGGCTGGTCGGGGGCGTGGAACGATGTGACCGCCCCCACCGGCAGCTCTCCCTCGAAGGCCAGCCACCCGTGGCTGTCGCCCATCCGCTCGACCCACAGCTCGTCGGGAAAGGCCACCTCCCGGGCGAAGGTGCTGCCGTAGGCGAGCGGGGTGTCGAGCAACATGGCCAGCCGCACGGCGCGGTAGACCTGCCAGACGGACGGCTCGACCGGGTGGATGGTCAGGCCGGGGTCTCGCCCCGGGTGCCGCCCGGTGGTGGGCGCACCACCCGAGTCGCTTGTCGGGTCAGTCATTCCCCGACGCCAGCTCGTGCGAGCGGTTGGCCGCGGCCTCCATCGCCGTGATGAACGCGGCGCGGACCTTGTGGTCGTCGAGCTGGCGCAGCGCCGCGGCGGTGGTCCCGCCGGGCGAGGTGACCTGCTCACGCAGGACGGTCGGGTGCTGACCGGTCTCGCGCATCATCGTCGCCGCGCCGAAGAGGGTCTGGACGACCAGCTCGGTCGCGGTCGGGCGGGGCAGGCCGAGCACGACGCCGGCCTCGATCATCGCCTCGACGACGTAGAAGATGTAGGCGGGGCCACTGCCGCTGATCGCCGTGACGGCGTCCTGGTGCTTCTCGGCGACCTGGACCACCCGGCCACAGGACCGCAGCAGCTCCGACGCCTCGTCGAGGTGCGCGGCGTCCGCGCTGCGACCCGGGCTGACGGCGGCCATCCCCTGGTCGACCAGGGCCGGCGTGTTGGGCATGACGCGGACGACCGCCACCCCGGCGGGCAGCCGGCTCTCGAGGTACTGCGTGGGGATGCCGGCGGCCAGGCTCACGACGAGGTTGCCGGGGGACACGTGGTCGCCGATCTCCTCGACCAGGCCGCCCATGTCCTGGGGCTTCACGACGAGGACCAGGGTGTCGGCGGCCTCGGCGGCCTCGATGTTGGACATCGCCCGCACGCCGTAGCGCTGGGCGAGCTCGTCGGCGCGATCGGGCCGGCGCGCGGTCACGATCAGCTCGTCGGCGCTGCGCCCGGACCGGATCAGTCCCGACAACAGCGTCTCGCCCATCACTCCGGCACCGAGTATCGCCACAGTTCCCATGCGGGCAGTCTTCCAGTCGCGGCGGTCCCGGTGCGCGCGATATCCGCCCGAGCCGGCCTAGTTCTTGGTGGCCAGGCCGCGCAGGAAGAACATCGTGTTGGCGGGGCGCTCGGCCATGCGGCGCATGAGGTAGCCGTACCACTCCTCGCCGTACGGGATGTAGACCCGCATCTGGTTGCCCCGGTCCGCGATCCGCTTCTGCTCCTCGGGGCGGATGCCGTAGAGCATCTGGAACTCGTAGCTGTCGGGGTCGCGCCGGTGGTGGGCGGCCAGGGCCCCGGCGATCTCGACGAGTCGGGGGTCGTGGCTGGCGACCATCGGGTAGCCCTCGCCGCCCATCAGGATCTTGAGGCAGCGCACGTAGCTCTGGTCGACGTCGCCGCTGCTCTGGTAGGCGACCGACTCGGGTTCCTTGTAGGCGCCCTTGCAGAGCCGGACCCGACTGCCCTCGTGGGCCAGGTCGCGGCAGTCGCCCTCGCTGCGGTGCAGGTAGGACTGGATCACGGCGCCCACCCACGGGAAGTCCTGGCGCAGCTCGCGCAGGGCCTCCAGGGTCGCGTCGGTGGTGGTGTGGTCCTCCATGTCGAGGGTGACCGTGGTCCCGGCGTTCGCCGCGGCCTGACAGATCTCGCGGGCGTGCTCGAGCGCGATCTTGTCGCCGTCGCCGGGCAGGTACTGGCCGAGCGCCGACAGCTTGAGGCTGACCTCGCCCATGCCGTGCTGCGACAGGTCGGCGTCGGCGAGCGCCTTGAGCAGGTCGATGTAGTGGTCGCGGGTGCGGATGGCCTGGGTGAGGTCGGTCGTGTCCTCACCGAGGTAGTCGATGGTCGCCAGGCGGTTGGTTGCCCTCAGCTCCGCCGTCGCCGACACGGCATCCTCGGTGCGGTCGCCCGGGACGAACCGCCTGACCACGCTTCGGCTGACCGGCGCCTTCTCGATCGTCTGTCGCACAGCATCGCTCTTGGAGAGCTGGAGCAGGCTGTTGCGCAGCAGGTCACTGGCGTCCACGGGGGTCCTTCCATCCGGCGGCCGTGGGGGGTCACGACCGTCGACAAGGCTAACCGCCCCGCGGCACCGGTGCTGCGCGGGCTGGTGCACCCCGGGTCAGGGCGCGTCCGCGCGGAAGTCGGGCACCGAGAGGGTGATGGGTGAGTTGGTCGCCGACCCGGACAGGAAGGCGTAGAGGCCGACGGCGCCAGGAGACTGCAGACTGGCGGTCGAGTCCGTCGTCGTCGTCGTCCACGCCGTGGGCTCAGCCGTGTTGGCCTTCCAGACCTTGCCGTTCAGGGTCGTCGTGCCGCCGCCGACCGCCTGGACGCGGAGCGACAGGGCGTCGCCGGCGGCGACGACCACGCCGGGCAGGGGCACGCTCGTGAGGATCGTCTCGACGCCCCCGACCGTGCGAGCCAGGTATGCCGTGGTGTCAGCGCCCGTCACGCGCACCTTCACGCGGTAGTCGGAGGTGCCTACCCGGCGCACGACGGCCGAGGCGTAGACGCCACCCCCGGTGGCCGGCTTGTCGAAACCGAGGGTGGTGCGCAGGTCGACGTCCCGTGCCGAGGTGGACGTGAGGTAGGCGGACGGCCCCGACGAGGCCGCGAGCAGCATCGTGCCGGCCCCGTTCCCCACCGCGAAGTTGCTCGCCGCAGTGGTCAGGGTCCAGGTGCCACCGGTGTCGGCCTGGCCCCAGCCGCCGGCGACCGTGCGGTTGAAGGTGTCGATCGCGATGACGCTGGCCGCTGCGACGGTGACCTGGCGGGTGGTGCTGCTGGTGGCGCCCTGGTTGTCCGTCACGGTGAGCTGCGCGGTGTAGGTGCCCGGCGCGGCATACGTGTGGCTCGGGGTGACCCCGTTTCCCGTGGGGGTGCCGTCCCCGAAGTTCCACGAGTAGCCCGTCACCGACCCGTCCGGGTCGCTCGACCCGGACCCGTCGAACGAGGCGCTGAGCCCGGCAGCGCTCCAGGTGAAGGAAGCTGTCGGCGGCTGGTTGCCGCCACCCCCACCGTTGCGCAGGGCGTACTGGGCCTGGATCGCCGCCTGCGACAGCGCCGTCGGGTAGACGGCTACCTCGTCCACGCTGCCGACGAAGTTGTTGGACGCCGGTCGCGGGGTCCAGCCGGGACGACCGTCGTCGGTGCCGAGGACGTCGCCGCCGAGCCGCCAGTAGCCGAGGTAGGCCTCACCCGCCGTGGTGCCGGTGTTCGAGCCGACGAGGTTGCCGTCGACGTAGAGGCGCATGCCGGCGCTGCTCATCGTCGCCGTGAGCATGTGCCACAGGTTGTTGTTGTAGGCCGACGGGCTGATCACCGTGCGCAGGGTGCCGTCCTGCCCGTAGACGCCGAAGACGATCCGTCCGGAGTTGTCCATGTACAGGTGCCGGTCGCGGTGGGCCGACTTGCCGTTCTGGAGGTCGCTGAAGCCAAGGATCCGGCCACCGCTGCCGGTGGACGTGCGGACCCACACCTGGGAGGTGAAGGTGTCCGGGGCCGTCTCGGACCCGAGGGCGAACACCCGGCTGAAGTCGTTGTTCGTGAGGGCCGCCGCGGTGTCGCCGGCGATGGCGCCGGACTGGTTCCACTGGATCCCGGTGTCGCCACGGCCGTCGGTCACCCCGATGCCGGTCGTGGCGGCGGTACCGGCCGCGCGGTCGTTGATCGTCAGCCCCGAGGTCTCGTTCATCGGCCAGTAGATGCGGGCCCCGTTGGCCCGCACCGACTGCGCGTAGCCGTTGCTGGGGCTCGACGACGTCGGCATCGTGATGCTGGCGTTGGCGCCGAAGACCGTGTTGCCACTGGGGTCGTTGGCGATGAGCTGGTAGGTGTAGGTGGCGCCCGGAGTCAGGCCAGTGTCGACGAAGCCGACTGCGGGCAGCGACCACCAGGTCGAGTTCGCGGTGGTCGTCAGGCGCGGCGAGCCGGTGGCCCCGTTGCGGATCACGCGGTAGGTCAGCGTGTAGTCGTCCCGGTCGTAGCCGGCCGTCCAGCTCACCCGCACCGTCGACGACGAGGTGGCCACGAGCCTGGGCACGAAGGTCCCACCGGAGAAGCGCGGGCCCTCCTTGTTGGGCTCCAGGCCACGGCGGGCGAAACGCACGAGGCCTTGCTGGCCGACGCCGTTCACGGTCGGGAACTCCCCGCCGTAGACGACGTAGTCGTTGTTGCCGGCGATGTTCCAGCCCGCCTGGTACTGCCCGGTGTAGCTGCCCATCGTCATGTCGGGGTTCCAGCTGACGATCGACGGCGCGTTGGTGCCGCGCCAGTTCGGGTAGCCGAGGCTGTCGCTGAGGATCTGGCCACCGACCGCGTCGGTCCAGGCCTGGGAGTGCTGGAACTTCCACTGCGGGTACTGCGGTGCGCCGCCGCCCATGGCGCCGCAGTAGTGCTCGTGGCTGGCCGTGTAGGCGACCCCGCCCATCAGGTAGACCGAGTAGTTGTCGCCGTGGCAGGCGGTCACCCAGACGAGCGTGGAGTTCGTGATCGGGAGCTTGAAGGCGCCCTCGAGGTTGGCCCCGTTGCCGAACGACCACGACGTCCCGTAGACGAAGTTGCCCTGGACCCGCAGGCTGCTGATCCCCGTGTCCGGGCCACGGTTGTTCACGGCCGGGTCCCAGGTCGGGTCGAGAGCGCCCGTCGCCCCGTTGATCTTGGCGAGCCCGATGGCGGACTGACCACCGACGTTCTGGAAGGACCCGCCGGCGAACACCCACTGGCCGTCACCGGATACTGCGATCGCCCACACGGTGTAGTCGGCGTTGGGGTTCCAGGGCAGGACCGCCCCGTCCGAGGCCCGGAAGGCGGCGAGGTTGTTGCGCAGCTGCCCGTTGCCGAGTCCCGCGAAGCCACCGCCGACGTAGACGGAGTCGGCCGTCGCGATGACGGCCCGCGCCTGCGAGTTGACCCCCGTGGGGTTGAAGGCCGTGCTCAGCGCCCCGGTGGCGGTGTCGAACGCAGCCACCCGCCGGCGGGCCTGTCCGTTGATCGACGTGAAGTCACCGGCGACGTAGATGCGGCTGCCGTCCGGGGACGCCGCGACCGACAGGATCTGGGCGTTGACCTGCGGCGCGAAGGACGTGACCAGCGCACCCGTGGTGATGTTGTAGGCGAGGAGGTTGCTGCGCGCCACGAGGTTGGTCCCCGGCGCCGAGCCGGCCGGACGGGCGCTGCTGAAGGACCCCGCGGCATACACGGTGTTGCCCACCACCGCCTGTGACCAGACCACACCGTTGACCTGGACGGTGGGCAGCGCGTCGGCGCTGACCGCGGAGACGGGCACCGGGACCACGGGTGCGGGCGCGGCCGAGGCAGCCGTTGCTGCACCGACCAGGGCGGCGGCGCACAGCGACACCACGCCCACCGCGCTCGTCAGAGACCTGAGAACGTTGCTTCGCGACATCGCGCACCCCGACCACCACGGGTGACGGTCTAGCGGGGTGAGCTCGTGGCTTCCCGTCACGGATCACGGTCGCGGGCACGACGCACCGCCACCGGCCCGACAAACCACATCTCGGCCACACAAGTGCCCCCCTGCAGGAGCCCCTCTGTCGGGCGATTTCACGGTAACTCCGGGCGGGCGGCACGGGGTCCGCCGAAGAACGTAGGAACGAGCAGGTCAGGCGGTGCGTCGGCGCAGGGTGAGGCTGCCGAGGACCAAGGCCACCAGCACCCACAGCGCGATCACGGCGGCATCCCCCGCCACGTCGGCGCCCGGGCTGGCACTGGCGGTGACCGACTTCATCGCGTCGACGGCATACGACAGGGGCAGCACGTCCGACACCCAGCGCAGGACGTCCGGCAGGCGGTCGCGGGCGACGATCAGGCCGCACAGGAGGAACTGCGGCAGGACGAACGCCGGCATGAACTGGACCGCCTGGAACTCGGTGCGGGCGAACCCGCTGGCGAGCAGGCCGAGCGCTGTCCCGAGCAGCGCGTCGAGCACGGCCACGGCGACGAGCTGCCACAGCGGCCCGGCGACGTCGAGCCCGCACACGTAGACCGCGAACGCGGTCGCGATCAGGGCCTGGAGCACCGCCATCACGCCGAACGCGAGGGCGTAGCCGAACATGAAGTCGCCCTTGCCCATCGGCGTGGTCAGGAGACGCTCGAGGGTGCCGGACGTCCGTTCCCGGAGCGTGGCGATGCTCGTCACGATGAACATCACGACGAACGGGAAGACCCCGAGCAGCGAGGCGCCGAGACCGTCGAAGACCGGCGTGCCCTCGAAGATCCACGCCAGCAACCCGACGAGCACGCAGGGCACGACGAGCATGAGCCCGATCGTCCGGTGGTCGGCCCGGAGCTGGGCGAGGACCCGCCCGGCGGTGACGAGGGTGCGGTGGGCGTTCATCGTGCCTCCTGGGCAGCGCGGTCGATCAGGGCCAGGAACGCCTGCTCGGCGTCGTCGGTGCCGGTCCGGGCGAGGAGGGCCGGCAGGGTGTCGTCGGCGAGGATCTGGCCCTCGCGGAGCAGCAGCAACCGGTCGCAACGACTCGCCTCGTCCATGACGTGGCTCGACACGAGCAGCGAACGGCCTTGTGCCGCAAGGCGGTGGAAGAGCTCCCACAGGTCGCGACGAAGGACGGGGTCGAGCCCGACCGTGGGTTCGTCGAGCACGAGCAGCTCCGGGTCGCCGACCAGTGCGGCCGCGAGCGAGACGCGCGAGCGCTGGCCCCCGGAGAGGTTGCCGACGAGGGCGTCGGCATGGCTGGTGAGGTCCACGGCCTCGATCGCCTCGTCGGCGGCCGCGGCCCGGACGCCGAGGATGCTGGCGAAGTAGCGGACGTTGGCCCGCACCGACAGGTCGTCGTAGACGCTGGGGCTCTGGGTGACGTAGCCGATCCGGCGGCGCAGGGACGGCGACCCGGCCGGCTCGCCGAGCACCGTGATCTCGCCGGACTCGACCACCTGGACGCCGACGACGGCGCGGATCAGGGTGGACTTGCCACTCCCGCTGGGGCCGAGCAGCCCGACGACCTGGCCCGCCGGGACCGTCACGGACAGGTCGGGCAGCACCTCGCGACTGCCCCGCACCACGCGGAGGTTCGCGATCTCGATGACGTTTTTCATCATGCGATGAATATAGCGCCGGGAGCGCCTGCCGACAAGACCTTTCTGCCTCGTCGCCGGACGACCACGCTCGGGCGCGTGGGGACCAGCGCGAGCACAGCCCAGCCGCGGTGGCAGCGAGCGTGGTCGTCGGGCGGTATGCCGCGGGCTCGCCCTACGGGGCGAGGTAGCGCTGGATGGTGGGCCCGACCAGCGCGGCCAGCTCGTCGTGCGTCGCGTCGACGACGGCCGGGAACTCCACGATGTAGCGCATCATCGCCAGCCCGATCATCTGCGAGGCCGCGAGCCCGGCCCGCACCTCCAGCCCCGCCGACGGCTCCCCCTCGGTGGACAGCTCGCGCACCACCCGCCCGAACACCTCACGGGTGAGGAACTCACGCAGCATCCGGGTGGCGTCCTCGTGGGTGACCGCCGCCCGCACGAGGGCCTGGAACCGCTGCCGGCCCTCCTCGGAGTCCCACACCGCGAGGAAGGTGCGCACGAGCGACTCGCCGACCTGGTCGCGGGGGCCGGAGACCACCGCGCTGATCAGCGCTGCAGGGTCGGCAGGGATGTCCATCACCGCCGCGAACAGCTGCGGCTTGCCACCGAAGTAGTGGTGCACGAGGGCCGGGTCGACCTCGGCCCGGCGCGCGATCCCGCGCAGCGACGTGCCGTCGTAGCCCTGTTCGGCGAAGTCGACCCGCGCCGCCTCGACGATGGCCTGCCGGGTGTCGACGCCGCCCGGCCGGCGTCCTCGCGGACTCATGAGACGTCTGCCGTGGACGCGGTGGCGAGGTGGAGGCGCGCGAACGCGAGGGCCTCGGCCAGGTCGACCTCCCGCTGGTCGGGCGTCAGCTTGCGGGTGCCGACCTCCACGACGACCGACCCCGCGAAACGCCTGAACGCCAGCATCTCGAGGAACTCGGCGCACGGCTGGCTGCCGCGGCCGGGCACGAGGTGCTCGTCCTTGAGGGAGCCGAGGCCGTCGGCGAGGTGCACGTGGCGCAGCCGCGGACCGAGGGCCGCGGCCATGGCCATGGCGTCCGAGCCCGCGGTCGACGTGTGCGACAGGTCGAGCGTGACGTTGTCGTAGGCCTGCGGCACCGGGTCCCAGTGGGGCAGGTAGGCCTCGAACTCCCGCTGCCGGGCCCGCCACGGGAACATGTTCTCGACGGCCAGGGCGATGCCGGTCTCGTGCTCACGCAGCGCCACCCCCTCGACGAACTCCGCCGCGTACTCCTTCTGCCAGCGGAACGGCGGGTGCAGCACGACCGTGGACGCCCCGACCTCCTGGGCCAGGGCGATCGAGTTGTCCACCTTGGTCCACGGGTCCGGTCCCCAGATGCGCTGGGTCAGCAGGAGGGTGGGCGCGTGCACCGACACGACGGGTATGCCGTGCAGCTCGGAGAGTGCCGCGAGCGCACCGGCCTCCTGGGAGACCGGATCGGTCCACACCATGACCTCGAGGGCGTCGTAGCCCAGACGCGCTGCGGTGGCGAAGCCGGCGGCGCACGTGTCGGGGTAGACCGAGGCGGTCGACAGAGCCACCGTGGCCCCAGGGATCGACACCGCTCCAGCCATGCCCCCGAGCCTAGCGAGCGGCCCTCAGCCCATCGTGTCGAGCCTGCTGAGGATGACTCCCTCGCGCAGCGCCCACGGGCAGATCTCCAGGCGGTCGAGGTCGAGCAGGTCCATCGCGGCCTCGGCGACGAGCGCACCCGCGAGCAGCTGGTGCGACCGACTGGCCGAGACGCCGGACAGCCCGGTGCGCTGGCGGGAGGTCATCGACCCGAGGTCGCTGACGAGTGAGGCGAGCGCCACGCGCTCGAGGCTGCGCGCGGCATACGGACCGTCGCTGCTCGGGGCGGCGCCGGTGACGCGCGCCAGCGAGCGCATCGTCTTGGAGGTGCCGACGGCACGGTCGGCGGTGCCGGCCTTGGCCAGCGGGCGCATCGCCGCGGCGAGCCGTTGACGGATGACGCGGCGCGCCTCGCGAACCACGTCGGCGCCGGGCGGGTCCCCCGGGAGGAGGTCACGGGTGAGCCGACCGGCCCCCAACGGCAGGGACACCGCGGCATCGGGCTCCTCGTCCATGCCGGCCGCGAGCTCGAGGGAGCCCCCGCCGATGTCGACGACGAGCAGGGTGCCGCTCGACCAGCCGAACCACCGCCGGGCGGCCAGGAACGTCAGCCGCGCCTCGTCCTCGCCGGACAGCACCTGGAGGGCCACCCCGGTCGCCGCCCGCACGCGGGCGAGCACCTCCTCGCCGTTGGGGGCCTCACGGATGGCGCTGGTGACGAACGCCATGACCTCCTCGACCCCCTGGTCCTCCGCGACCGCCAGGCACTCGTGGATGAAGCCGGTGAGCGCGGCCTCCCCGGTCTCGGCGATGTCACCCGCGTCGCTCACGTGCTCGGAGAGCCGCAGCTCGATCTTGTGCGACGTCGCCGGCAGGGGCTGGGCGCCCCGGTGGGCGTCCACGACGAGCAGGTGGACCGTGTTGGAGCCGACGTCGATGACTCCGAGGCGCATGGGTGCACGCTACGACACCCGGGGCGCTCGCGGGCAGCACCGGCTGGGCGGGGCGTCGCGGTGGTCTGGCGACGGCGTCGGCGACAGACCGGCATACGGGCCAATCCTGAGGAGTGGCAAGGCACGACGTAGGGTTACGGACGTGGCAGAGACCCCGCTCGACACCGCCCGGATCTGGGTGGAGTTCACCGACCCCGCCGACTCGGGGCAGCGGTTCCGCTGCGACCTGACCTGGCTGACGTCGAGCTGGACGTGCATCTTCGGCAGCGGGTGCAAGGGCATCTACGCCGGCCGGCCGGACGACGGCTGCTGCACCCTGGGCGCCCACTTCACCGACGACGACGACATCAAGCGGGTGAAGAAGGCCGTCAAGGAGCTCGGCGAGGACGAGTGGCAGCTGCACCCCGGCTCCACCAAGGTCGGCGCCTGGACCGAGAAGGAGGACGACGCCCTCAAGACCAAGGTGGTCGACGGCGCGTGCATCTTCCTCAACCGGCCCGGGTTCCCTGCGGGCGCGGGCTGCGCGCTGCACCAGCACGCCGTCCTCACCGGCAAGGAGCCGCACACGGTCAAGCCCGACGTGTGCTGGCAGCTGCCGATCCGCCGCACCTACCGCAAGGTCGAGCTCCCCGACGGCTCGAGCTGGCAGGAGGTCAGCATCACCGAGTACGACCGGCGCGGCTGGGGGCCCGGCGGCCACGACCTCGACTGGTACTGCTCCAGCAACCCCGAGGCGCACGTGGGGCGTGAGCCGGTCTTCCGCAGCAACCGCGGCGAGCTCGTCGAGCTGATGGGCGAAGAGGCGTACAGCGAGCTGGAGATCCGCTGCGAGGCGCACCTCGCCAGCGTGAAGGCAGCGCGAAACGCCTACTCCCGCAAGATGTTGCCCCTCCTGGTCCACCCGGCGACGCTGGCCGCCCAAGAGGCGCGCAAGGCCCGGTGACCACCACGACGATGAGCGCACCGAGACGATGAGCACCGACTCGGGTCGGCCAGAGCCGACGCGCAGCCCGAACATCTGGGACGCCCCCGACGTCTACGAGGTCGAGAACCTCGGGGTCGACCGGGCCGGCCTGCTCGAGTCGGCCATGGACGCCCTGCACCCGTTCGCCGGGGCCGACCTGGTCGACGTGGGGTGCGGCACGGGGTTCCACCTCCCCCGCTTCGCCGCACTCGGGTGCGCCAGCGTGGTGGGTGTCGAACCCCACCCGCCACTCCTCTCGATCGCCGAGCGTCGCGTCGCCGGTATGCCGTCGGTGCAGGTCCGCGAGGGCGTCGCCCAGGCGCTGCCGCTGGCCGACGCGTCGGTCGACCTCGCCCACGCCCGGTGGGCCTACTTCTTCGGGGCCGGCTGCGAGCCCGGCCTGCGCGAGCTGGACCGCGTCGTGCGACCCGGTGGCACGGCATACGTGATCGACAACGACGCCACGCGCTCGACCTTCGGACGCTGGTTCTCCCGCGCCAACCCGTCCTACGACGCCGCCGCCGTGGAGCGGTTCTGGGCGCGGCAGGGCTGGTCGCGCGAGCGCCTCACGATCTCGTGGGAGCTCGACTCACGGGAGGACTTCGAGGAGGTCGTGCGCATCGAGTTCTCCGAGACCGCCGCCGAGGGGATCCTCGCCGAGCACGACGGCACGGGCGTCGACTACGCGGTCAACCTGTGGTGGCGCCGCTACTGAAGTGGGTCAGGGGGGTCACGACCGACGGTGTGACCACTGGGGTGGACAGCGCCGCCGACCCGGTACAGGGTGGAAGAACCGGACACCCCTGACCACAGGAGGCACCATGACCGAGCACGTCGCCACCGCGAACACCAAGGTCGACGCCGACCCCGACCGGGTCTGGCAGGCGATGACCGACCCCAAGCTGGTCGCCGAGTACATGATGGGTAGCGAGGTGGCCAGCGACTGGCAGCCAGGCAGCCCGATCACGTGGAGCGGCGAGTGGGAGGGCAAGCCCTACCAGGACAAGGGTGAGGTGCTGCAGGCCGAGCCCGGGAGGCTGCTCGAGGTCACCCACTACAGCCCGCTGACCGGTGCCGACGACGTGCCCGAGAACTACCACACGGTCCGCTACGAGCTCTCCCCGTCCGGCGACGGCACGGCGCTGAAGCTGACCCAGGACGGGTGTGACAGCGCCAAGCAGGCCGAGGAGTTCTCGCAGAACTGGCAGGGCATGCTCGACGGCCTCAAGAAGGTCGCCGAGGGCCACTGACCCCCGCCCTTCACCGGGTTGTCGGCGGCCCCCCGTAGGTTGTCGCCCATGGCAGCGAAGACGTCGACCAGGTCGAGCGGTTTCCGCTGCTCCGAGTGCGGGTGGACCACCGTCAAGTGGGTCGGCCGCTGTGGCGAGTGCCAGTCGTGGGGCAGCGTCAGCGAGATCGGCGCGGTCACCGTCCGCACCACCGCCGCCACCCGCGTCGAGCGGCCCGCCGTGCCGATCGGCCAGGTCGACGCCCGCCGGGCCGAAGCGCAGAGCACCGGCGTCGGCGAGTTCGACCGCGTGCTCGGTGGCGGGCTGGTGCCGGGCGCCGTCGTCCTCGTCGCCGGTGAGCCCGGCATCGGCAAGTCCACCCTGCTCCTGGACGTGGCCGCCCGCGCCGCCCGGTCGGGCGAGGGGCGCAAGGTCCTCTACGTCACGGGCGAGGAGTCGGCCGCCCAGGTGCGGATGCGGGCCGAGCGGATCGAGGCGATGGCCGCGACCTTGTTCCTCGCCGCGGAGACCGACCTCGCCACCGTGCTCGGCCAGATCGACGAGGTCCAGCCCGACCTCGTCATCGTCGACTCGGTGCAGACCATCGCCAGCGGCGAGGTCGAGGGCTCCGCGGGCAACGTCACCCAGGTGCGCGAGGTGGCCGCCTCACTGATCCAGGTGGCCAAGGCCCGCGGCATCGCCACCATCCTCGTCGGGCACGTCACCAAGGACGGCTCCATCGCCGGTCCTCGCGTCCTCGAGCACCTGGTCGACGTCGTGGTGCAGTTCGAGGGCGACCGGCACTCGCGGCTGAGGCTCGTCCGGGCGGTCAAGAACCGCTACGGCCCGACCGACGAGGTGGGCTGCTTCGACCTCTCCGACGTGGGCATCGTGGGCCTTCCCGACCCCAGCGGCCTGTTCCTCTCCCGAGGCACGCTGTCGGTCCCCGGCACCTGCGTCACGGTCACGCTCGAGGGCCGTCGGCCGCTGATGACGGAGGTCCAGGCGCTCGTGGCCAAGAGCGAGATCCCCACGCCGCGACGCGCGACGAGCGGGCTCGACTCGGCCCGCGTCTCGATGATCATCGCCGTGCTCGCCAAGCGGGCGCAGGCGCCGATCGGCAACGCCGACGTCTACCTCTCCACCGTCGGTGGCGTCCGCCTGACCGAGCCCGCCTCCGACCTGGCCATCGCCCTCGCCGTGGCCAGCGCGGTCAAGGACCAACCCCTGCCCGACCACGCCATCGCGTTCGGCGAGCTCGGGCTGGCCGGCGAGATCCGACCCGTCTCGGGCATGCCGCGACGGCTCGCCGAGGCCGCCCGGCTCGGGTTCCGCACGGCCTACGTCCCGACCGGGGTGCTGGGCAGCGGACCGACGCCCGATGGCATGCAGGTCGTGGAGTGTGACGACATCCGTGGCGCGGTGCGGGCCGCCCTGCAGCCGGCGCACGGTTAGACTCGCGCCAGACCGGACCGGCGGCACCAAAGGGGTTTGACCAGTGGATCTTCGCGAGGACGACGCGCTGCGCGCCACCCTCGCCGCCGTGGCACCGGGTACCGAGTTGCGCGACGGTCTGGAACGCATTCTCCGTGGGCGCACTGGTGCCCTCATCGTGCTCGGGCACGACCGCACCGTGGAGCAGCTCTCCACCGGTGGCTTCCCCCTCGACGTCGAGTTCTCGGCCACCCGGCTGCGCGAGCTCGCGAAGATGGACGGCGGCATCGTGCTCGATCGGGAGGCCTCGCGGATCCTGCGCGCCGCCACCCAGCTGGTGCCCGACCCGTCCATCGAGACCAGCGAGTCCGGCACCCGGCACCGCACCGCAGAACGGGTGGCCAAGCAGACCGGCTACCCCGTCATCTCCGTGAGCCAGTCGATGCGCATCGTCGCCATCTACGTCGACGGCGGACGCCACGTCCTCGAGGACTCCAGCGCAATCCTCTCCCGCGCCAACCAGGCCCTGCAGACCCTCGAGCGCTACAAGTCACGCCTCGACGAGGTCACCGGCACCCTCTCGGCGCTCGAGATCGAAGACCTCGTCACGGTCCGCGACGTGGCCAGCGTGCTCCAGCGCCTCGAGATGGTGCGCCGCATCCGCGACGAGATCTCCGGCTACGTCGTCGAGCTCGGCGTCGACGGCCGGCTGCTGACCCTCCAGCTCGAGGAGCTCACCGGCGGGCTGGGCAACGACCGCGAGCTCGTCATCCGTGACTACCTGCCGGTCACCAAGGCCGACCTCACGCTCGAGCAGGCGATGGCGGCCCTCGAGGAGCTGACCTCGACCGAGCTGCTCGACCTCGCCGCCGGGGCCAAGGCCGTGGGCTTCGCGGTCGGTGGCGACGCCCTCGACTCGGCCGTGAGCCCGTGCGGCTTCCGGCTGCTGAGCAAGGTGCCCCGACTGCCGGGCGCCATCGTCGACCGCCTGGTCGAGCACTTCGGGAGCCTCCAGAAGCTGCTGGCGGCCAACCTCGAGGAGCTCATGGACGTCGACGGCGTCGGCGAGGGCCGCGCCCGGGCCGTCCGTGAGGGCCTGTCCCGCCTGGCCGAGTCGAGCATCCTCGAACGCTACGTGTGAGCACCGGCACCGCTCCCGAACGTCTGCACCGCGAGGTGCTGGAGTGGTACGCCGTGTCCGCGCGCGACCTGCCGTGGCGACGACCCGACGCCACGGCGTGGGGCATCTTCGTGTCCGAGGTCATGCTCCAGCAGACCCCGGTCGCCCGGGTCGAGCCGGTCTGGCACGCGTGGCTCTCGCGCTGGCCGACCCCGAGCGCGCTGGCCGCCGACGCCCCGGGTGAGGCGGTGCGCGCGTGGGGTCGGCTCGGCTACCCGCGACGCGCGCTGCGGTTGCACGCCGCTGCGGTCGCCATGACCGAGCGCCACGACGGCGCGGTCCCGGCGACCGAGGCCGAGCTGCTCGCCCTGCCCGGCGTCGGCACCTACACCGCCGCCGCCGTCGCGACCTTCGCCTTCGGCGAGCGCACCACCGTCGTCGACACCAACGTGCGCCGCGTGCTGGCTCGCGTCGTCGGCGGTCAGGAGTATGCCGCGCCGTCGCCGACGCGGGCCGAGCTGACCGTCGCCGCCGGGCTGGTGCCTGCCGACGCGGCTCGGGCACGGACGTGGAGCGTGGCGGTCATGGAGCTCGGGGCGATCGTCTGCACCGCCCGTGCGCCCCGGTGCTCGGACTGCCCGGTCGCCGACCTGTGCGCCTGGCAGCTCGCCGGCCGGCCGGCTCACCAGGGTCCGGCCCGCAGGGGTCAGGCGTGGGAGGGCACGGATCGCCAGCTCCGCGGCGCACTCCTGGCCGTGCTGCGCGCCAGCACCGACCCCGTGCCTCGGTCGGCACTGGAAGCGTTGTCGGACAACGAGGTCCAGCGCGAGCGGTGCCTCGACTCCCTGGTGGCCGACGGCCTCGTCGAGCCGCTGCCCCGCGGTCGCTTCCGGCTGCCGGCCTCGCGGGAGGCGAGCTGAGGTGAGCGTGCCCCCCGGCGACCCCCCACCCACCGCTGCCACCCCCGGATCGAAGACCACCGGTCGCCGGGCCGCCCGGGCGCTGCGCGTCGGGGCAACCCGCACGGGTCGGGTCGTGGGGCGCGGCACCCTGGCCGGGGCGAGGCTGGCGGGGCGGGGCAGCCGGGCCGGGGCCCGCCGGGCCCGCGCCTACACCCACTCGGCCGGAGCCGGCGAGAGCGGGCTCGCGCGGCTCGTGGAGCTGCACTTCGTCAACCTGATGGGCGACGCCGCGCTCACCGTCTCGCTGGCCGGCACCATCTTCGCCATCCCCACCGACGAGGCCCGGGGACAGGTGGCCCAGTTCCTCGTCCTCACGATGGCACCCTTCGCGCTGCTCGCCCCCTTCATCGGACCGCTGCTCGACAGGTTCCGGCACGGTAGGCGCTGGGCCATCGGCACGACCCTCGCGCTCCGCGCCTTCCTGTGCTGGGTGCTGGCCGGGGCCGTCGCCAACGACTCGCCCTGGCTGTTCCCGGCGGCGCTCGGCTGCCTCGTCGCCTCGAAGGCCTACGGCGTCACCCGCGCCTCGGCCGTCCCCCGGCTGCTGCCACCCGGCTTCAGCCTGGTCAACGCCAACTCCCGCAACGCGCTCGCCGGGGTCGCTGGCATGGCCGTGGGTGGTGGCCTCGCAGGGGCCGTCGCCCGAGTGGGCCCCGAGTGGTCCCTGCGGCTGGCGTTCGTCATCTACGTCGTGGGCACCGTGCTGGCGATCCGACTCCCCTCCAGGGTCGACTCCAGCACCGGCGAGCAGGACATCGAGGACACCGGCCCGCTGCCCGTCCCGCGCCGCGAAGGCCGACGGCTCGGGCTCTTCCAACGGCTCCGGGCCCGGGTCGCGGCCCTCCCGGTGACGGTGCTCACCGCCCTCTGCAGCGCCATCGGCGCCCGGCTGCTGACCGGGTTCCTCACCCTGTTCATGGCCTTCCTCATGCGCGAGCACCCCCTGCCCGGGCACAGCGGCACCTTCGTGCTCGCCCTCGTCGTCGGCGCGGCCGGCGCGGGCAACGCGCTCGGCACCGTGGTCGGCAACACCCTGCGCCGGCTGCGGCCCGACCTCATCATCGCGGTGGCCCTGATCGCCGACGTGCTGGCAGCCCTCGCCGCGGCGCTGTTCTACTCGCTCACCACCCTGCTGGTCCTCGGGCTGGTGGCAGGCCTGGGGGCGCAGCTGATCAAGCTGAGCAGCGACGCCGTCGTGCAGCGCGACATCGACGAGACGGTCCGCACCAGGGTGTTCGCGTGGTCCGAGACGGTCCTGCAGATCGCCTGGGTGATCGGCGGGGGGATCGGGATCGCGCTGCCCCTGATCCCGCGCCTCGGCTTCGGCGTCATCTCCGCGCTACTGCTCCTGGTGCTGGCCACGTCCGTGCGGATCAGGATGACCCGCCACCACCGACCGCACGCCACCCCACTCCCGGGCTAGAGAGTTCTCAGCATGCGGGTGTTGCCGAGGGTGTTCGGCTTGACCCGCTCGAGGTCGAGGAACTCGGCGACACCCTCGTCGTAGGAACGGACGAGCTCGGCGTAGACCTCGGGCTCGACGGCCTGTCCCTCGATCACGTCGAAGCCGTGTCGGGTGAAGAAGTCCACCTCGAAGGTCAGGCAGAACAACCGCTCGACCCCCAGCGCCCTCGCATCGCTGACGAGCGCCTCCATGAGCAGCGACCCGACCCCGTGGCCCTTGGCTTCGGGCCGCACCGCGAGCGTGCGGATCTCGGCGAGGTCCTCCCACATGACGTGCAGGGCGCCGCAGCCCACGACGACCCCGTCCTGCTCGGCCACCCGGAACTGCTGGAGGGCCTCGTAGTAGGTCACGGCGTCCTTGGACACCAGCACCCGGGAGTCGGCATGCGGCCGGACGATCTCGCGGATCGTCCGGATGTCGCTGGTGCGCGCCGCCCGGATCGTGACCGGCCCGGCCGGCGTCGCGGCGCCAGCGGTGTCGGGCTCAGGCACCGCGGGCTCAGGCGCGGTGGGCTCAGGCGCAGTGGGCTCAGGCGCAGTGGGCTCAGGCGCGGTGGGCTCAGGCGCGGTGGGCTCAGGCACCGAGGCGGCCGTTCTTCATGTCCCGGAAGATCGACCTCGCCCCCGAGCCGAGCAGCACCACGGACTGGCCCTCGCGGGTGCCGATCGCGCCCGGGACGACCTTGTTGGGCACCCCGGCCCCGGTGTTCACGTAGAGGCTGGCGCACAGGTTGAGGACCTCGCCGACGGTGAGGTCGGTGCTCAGGTGGGGCCCCATCTTCGACAGCAGGCCGGCCAGGGCGCCCGGCCCGGCCTTGCGCGCCATGACCATGCCGGCCTTGATCAGCGCGCCCTGGTTGGCGGACCGGCCGAAGTCACCGTTGGGGAGGTGCTTGCGCTCCCTGGCCAGGGCCAGCGCGTGCTTGGCGTCCAGCTTGTTGGTGCCGGGCT
Source organism: Pedococcus sp. P2_D7 (assembly GCF_056404295.1). Taxonomy (NCBI): domain Bacteria; kingdom Bacillati; phylum Actinomycetota; class Actinomycetes; order Micrococcales; family Intrasporangiaceae; genus Pedococcus; species Pedococcus sp. P2_D7. The sequence goes on along the minus strand of NZ_JBFUEH010000002.1, from coordinate 641,062 downwards.
TGACGATCCGGAAGCCGTCCACGCTCTGCACCGAGCGCGACGCGACGAACACGATGCCGCCGAGGCTGCGCACCATCGCCCGGAACCCCTTGAAGCCGGTGATGACGTAGCCGTCGATCGGCACGCCACTGGCGCGCTCGATGGTCGTGACCATGCCGCCGACCCCACCGAAGACCAGGGAGGCGTTGACCTTGGCGTTTCCACCGGTCGACAGCGGCACCCACGAGTCGCGCGGGATGCCCACGATGCCGCCCACACCCTTCTTCGCGTCGACACCGATGATGTGGAGCGCGTCGCCGCGGCACTTGGTGACCGGCTGCGGGTTGCGGGCGTCCGATCCGATCGCGAGGATCCGCATGGTCGGGAACGGCGGACGGTAGACCGACAGCGACGGCCACCAGCCGCCGACGACCTTCCAGGCGGTGCCCTCCTTGACCAGCAGCGTGAGGTCCTTGCCCTGCACCACGGTCGCGATGGGCGAGCCCTGCCAGGTGCCGGTGGAGCCGGTCACCTTGAGTGGGGCGGTGCGGGTCTTCCGCTTCCCCAGGGCCGCGCCCACGCTGGCGGTGGTGACGGACACCCGGCCCCCGAGGTAGAGAGCGCTCATCGCCGCCAGCAGGTCGGCAGGCAGTCCGGCTCCGGTCACCCCCGGCGGCGCAGCGGTGGCGCTGCTCGTCGTCGACGACGGCGTCGTGGTGCTGCTCGACGCGGCCGGCTTCGGCTTGTCGCTCGAACAGGCGGCGATCGTCAGGGGGGCGGCGAACAGCCCGAAGAGGAGCGTACGGCGGGGGAGGGAGGACTCAGACACGCGCTCCAATGTATGCCGCGACCCGCCGCCGATGCGAAACGGTCCGCCGGCGGGCCGCCACGGGTTCGCCCGCGGCATACCGGACCCGCGCACGGCCGGGGGGACGACGAGGTGGCCCGGCATGGCGACCCAGGCCCAGCTGCGCGAGCTCAAGGACGCCAGGGGCGCAGCGGCCGACCGGCTCTGGCTCACGCTGATGACGGCCCACCACGAAGGCGCGCTGCGGATGGTGGTCCAGCAGCACCGTGACGGCACCGACGATGTCGTGACGCAGATGGGCGACGAGATCCACGTGACGCAGTCAGTGCAGATCGGCTACCTGCGCGAGATGCTCGACCGCCTCGCCTGAGCTGTCCCGGCCACCCGCCCGTCGCTAACTCATGCAAAAGGCGAGTTAGCGCCCCTCATGGGTGTCGCTAACTCGCCTTTTGCATGAGTGGCCGACAGGCGAGGTATGCCGCGTGGTGACCACGCGGCATACCTCGCCTCGATCGTGCTTGGGGTCGTGCCTCAGCCGGCGTCGGCCGAGTCGCCCACGGTCTCCACGACCGGGAGCTCGATGCTGCCCGGGTGCGGGGTGCCGACGAAGGTGAACGTGCCGCTCTTGCCCTCGCCCTCCGCCCCGACGAGCACCAGCTCGCCGGCCTTGAGCTCGCCGTAGAGGATCTTCTCGGACAGGACGTCCTCGATCTCGCGCTGGATGGTGCGACGCAGCGGGCGCGCACCGAGCACGGGGTCGTAACCCTTGAGGGCGAGCACGTTCTTGGCCTCGATGGTGAGCTCGATGCCCATGTCCTTGTCCTTGAGCCGCTTGTCCAGCTTGGCGATCTCGAGGTCGACGATGGCGACGATCTCTTCGCGCGTGAGCTGGGGGAAGACGATGATGTCGTCGACGCGGTTGAGGAACTCGGGACGGAAGTGCTGCTTGAGCTCGTCGGTGACCTTGTTCTTCATGCGGTCGTAGTCACTGCGGGTGTCCGCGCCGGCCGAGAAGCCGAGCGAACCCTTGGTGATGTCCCGCGTGCCGAGGTTGGTCGTCATGATGATGACGGTGTTCTTGAAGTCGACCATCCGGCCCTGGGAGTCGGTGAGGCGGCCGTCCTCGAGCACCTGCAACAGCGTGTTGAAGATGTCGGGGTGGGCCTTCTCGACCTCGTCGAACAGCACGACGGAGAACGGCTTGCGGCGGACCTTCTCGGTGAGCTGGCCGCCCTCTTCGTAGCCGACGTAGCCGGGGGGCGAGCCGAAGAGCCGCGAGACCGTGTGCTTCTCGGAGAACTCCGACATGTCGAGCTGGATGAGGCTGTCCTCGTCGCCGAAGAGGAACTCGGCGAGCGTCTTGGCGAGCTCGGTCTTACCGACACCGGTCGGACCGGCGAAGATGAACGAGCCACCGGGACGACGCGGGTCCTTCAGACCGGCGCGGGTGCGACGGATCGCCTGGGACATCGCCTTGATGGCGTCGTCCATGCCGACCACGCGCTTGTGCAGCTCGTCCTCCATGTGGAGCAGTCGGCTGGACTCCTCCTCGGTGAGCTTGAAGACCGGGATGCCGGTGCTGGCAGCCAGGACCTCGGCGATGAGCTCCTCGTCGACCTCGGCCACGACGTCCATGTCGCCGGACTTCCACTGCGTCTCGCGCTCCGCCTTGGCGGTGAGCAGCTTCTTCTCGTCATCACGCAGGCTGGCGGCCTTCTCGAAGTCCTGGCCGTCGATGGCCGACTCCTTCTCCAGCCGCACGGCCGCGATCTTCTCGTCGAACTCGCGCAGGTCCGGCGGTGCGGTCATCCGGCGGATGCGCAACCGCGCGCCCGCCTCGTCGATCAGGTCGATCGCCTTGTCGGGGAGGAACCGGTCGTTGATGTAGCGGTCGGCGAGGTTGGCCGCGGAGACGAGGGCGCCGTCGGTGATGGACACCCGGTGGTGCGCCTCGTAGCGGTCGCGCAGGCCCTTGAGGATCTCGATCGCGTGGCTGAGCGTGGGCTCGGCGACCTGGATCGGCTGGAACCGGCGCTCGAGGGCCGAGTCCTTCTCGATGTGCTTGCGGTACTCGTCGAGCGTGGTGGCACCGATGGTCTGGAGCTCGCCACGGGCCAGCATCGGCTTGAGGATGCTGGCCGCGTCGATCGCGCCCTCGGCGGCACCCGCACCCACGAGGGTGTGGATCTCGTCGATGAACAGGATGATGTCGCCGCGGGTGCGGATCTCCTTGAGGACCTTCTTGAGCCGCTCCTCGAAGTCACCGCGGTAGCGGCTGCCGGCGACGAGGGCGCCGAGGTCGAGGGTGTAGAGCTGCTTGTCCTTGAGGGTCTCGGGCACCTCGCCCTTGACGATGTCCTGCGCCAGGCCCTCGACGACGGCGGTCTTGCCGACGCCGGGCTCACCGATCAGCACCGGGTTGTTCTTGGTGCGGCGGGACAGCACCTGCATGACCCGCTCGATCTCCTTCTCACGCCCGATGACCGGGTCGAGCTTGCCCTCACGGGCAGCCATCGTGAGGTTGCGGCCGAACTGGTCGAGCACGAGGGAGCCCGCGGGGGTGCCCTCCTGCTGGACGTTGCCGGCCAGGCCGGCGCCCGAGCCGCCCTCCTTGCCCTGGTAGCCGGAGATGAGCTGGATCACCTGCTGCCGCACGCGGTTGAGGTCGGCGCCCAGCTTGACGAGGACCTGGGCGGCGACGCCCTCGCCCTCGCGGATGAGGCCGAGCAGGATGTGCTCGGTGCCGATGTAGTTGTGGCCGAGCTGCAGCGCTTCGCGCAGGCTCAACTCGAGGACCTTCTTCGCCCGGGGCGTGAAGGGAATGTGGCCACTGGGGGCCTGCTGGCCCTGGCCGATGATCTCCTGCACCTGCTCGCGGACCGACTCCAGCGAAATGCCGAGGCTCTCCAGAGCCTTGGAGGCGACGCCTTCACCCTCGTGGATGAGACCGAGCAGGATGTGCTCCGTGCCGATGTAGTTGTGGTTGAGCATGCGCGCTTCTTCCTGCGCGAGCACGACCACCCGACGGGCCCGGTCGGTGAACCGTTCAAACATCTTCTGCTCCTGCCTATCGAGATCACCTCGATGCTATCCGTGCGACGCGGACCCGGCGTACGCCTTCCGTTGACCGATACCTGATCGGGACGAAATAAGCCCTGTCGAACGACTCGTTGGGGGAACGCGGGGCACTCCCCCACTGTTCCCCGCCCTGAGCCGAGTCGGCTCATGTTCGCCGTGGGCGGACGCCGGGGGTATGCCGCGGGGCCGGGTTCAGGCCGCGGGGCCAGCCACCCGGCATACCTCCCTTTATCGGGTGTAGGGACTTGGTTGCGCTTCACCCGAGAACGCTTCTGGGGTGAAGCGCAACCTTCCTGCTCAACCCGATAAAGGTGAGACGGGGTATGCCGCGTGAGACGGGTATGCCGCGGACGCCGGGGTATGCCGCGGGGCCGGGTTCAGGCCGCGGGGCCCTTCTTGCGCACCTCGTCGACGTGGGCCATCGCCTCGCGGAGCTCGCCGAGCCAGCTGTCGGACTTCTCGCCGACGAGCTTGACGCACCAGGCCAACGCCTCGGAGCGCGACTTCGCGACACCGGCCTCGACGAGGGTGTCGAGCACCTTGCGCTCGGACTGGCGCAGCCGCGTCATGACGGGGGCCGCCAGGTGGGTGAAGAGGGCCTCGGTCTCGCCGACCCGCACGCCCCACGAGACCTTGCGGCCGCTGAGGTGCTCCAGCTCGCGCGCGATCTCGATGCGCCGCTCGCGGGTGTCCTCACGGAAGGACTTGATCCGGCCGCGGGCGGCGATGGTGCGGTCGGTGTCGTCGGGGTCGTCGCCGAGGTCGGGCTCGGCGAGGTCACCGATGATGATGAGCTCGTCGCGGTCGCGGGTGACCTCGACGGGGCCGGTGAACCAGTCGGTGGGGAGTCGGCCGGCCAGCCAGGCTTCCGCAGTGGTCTTGGTAGTCATGTAATGATGATTACACCGTTACGGTGGTAAGGGAATGGCTGTCCGCTGTCGGCGAACTCGGGCCCCGCCAGCAGGGCCCGGCTCCTCAGCGCGGACGCTGGTCGCTGATCCGCTTCGCCTTGCCGAGCGAGCGTTCGAGGGCGTGCGCTCGAGGACCTCGACCCGGATCGTGACACCGACCCGGTCCTTGACCTTCGTGCGCAGGGCGCCGGCCATGAAGGCCCGTTGCTCGGCCGTCGAGTCGGCGGCCGAGGCCTCGACCTGCACGGTGAGCTCGTCCATCCGACCCGGTCGGGTCAGCACGCAGAGGTAGTGCGGCGTCAGCCCCTCGATGCTCAGCAGGTGCTCCTCGATCTGCGAGGGGAAGACGTTGACCCCGCGCACGATCATCATGTCGTCGCTGCGCCCGGTGATCTTCGCCATCCTGCGGAACTGCGGGAAGGCGGTCCCCGGCAGCAACGTCGTGAGGTCCCTGGTGCGGTAGCGGATGACGGGCATCGCCTGCTTGGTGAGCGACGTGAAGACGAGCTCCCCCTCCTGCCCGTCGGGGAGCACCTCCCCGGTGACGGGGTCGACGACCTCGGGGTAGAAGTGGTCCTCCCAGATGTGCAGGCCGTCCTGGGTCTCGCCCGACTCCTGGGACACGCCCGGACCGATCACCTCGGACAGCCCGTAGATGTCGACGGCGCGGATGTTGCTGCGGCGCTGGACCTCCTCGCGCATCTGCTCGGTCCACGGCTCGGCGCCGAAGATCCCGATCTCGAGCGACGTCGACTTCGGGTCGATGCCCTGCGCCTCCATCTCGTCGAGGATCCCGAGGAAGTAGGACGGGGTGACCATGATGATCCGCGGCCGGAAGTCCTGGATGAGCTGCACCTGCCGCTCGGTCATGCCACCACTCACCGGCACGACGGTGCAGCCGAGCCGCTCCGCGCCGTAGTGAGCGCCGAGCCCGCCGGTGAAGAGGCCGTAGCCGTAGACGACGTGCAAGAGGTCGCCAGGTCGCCCGCCGGCCGCCTCGATCGAGCGCGCCATCACCTGCGCCCACATGTCGATGTCGTCGCGGGTGTAGCCCACGACCGTCGGCTTGCCCGTCGTGCCGCTCGAGGCGTGCACCCGCACCACCTGCTCGCGAGGCACGGCGAACATCCCGAACGGGTAGTTGTCGCGCAGGTCCGCCTTGGCAGTGAACGGAAAGCGCGCGAGGTCGGCCAGCTCGTGAAGGTCGTCGGGTCGGATGCCTGCGGCGTCGAACGCGGCCCGGTAGTGCGGCACGTTCTCGTAGGCGTGGGACAGGCTCCAGCGCATCCGGTCCAGCTGGAGCGAGCGCAGTTCCTCGACGGTGGAGACGACGTGGTCCATGTCCAGCAATCTACGGCCGCGTCCCGGTCGTCGGTATGCCGCCGTGACCGGCCGGCGCCGAGGACGGCGCGACCCTGTCTCGCGAACCTGAGAGTTGCCCGTGAATCCCGGTCTCCCGTATCGCGCGACGAGGATCGGACGTACGCTCCCAAAGGTGGACCGGCTCGGCTCGCCTCTTGTCGTCGATCCGCCCCAGGGGGTGGCCGACGAGGACCCGCGCGCCCCGGGTCGGCGGGCCCGGCTGACCCGGTTTGCCCAAGCCCACCGGCGCTGGCTGGTGGCAGTCCTCCTCGTCGCAGCGCTGCTCGTCGTGGGCACCTACGCACTGACCCGAGGACCGGAGACTCCCCCAGTCACCGCCTCCGACGTCGACAAGGCCGTCCAGGGCGGCATCGCCAAGGCCCAGGAGGAGGCGGCCAAGGCACCCCCTGACGCGGCCGCGGCATACCGGGTCGCCCTGCCCTCGCTCGTGACCATCGGGACGCGACTCACCAACGCCAAGGGTGCGCAACGCGGCACCGGCGCCGGGGTCGTCGTGAGCGCCGACGGCTCGGTGCTGACCGCACTCCACGTGGTCGACGGGGCCAACAGCATCGAGGTGACGTTCTCGGACGGCACCAAGTCGCCCGCGAGCATCAAGGAGAAGGACAAGGCCACCGACATCGCCGTCCTCGCCCCCGAACGGCTCCCCCAGGTCGTCGTCCCGGCGGTCCTCGGCGGCGGCGCGCGGGTCGGCGACCCCGTCTTCGCCCTCGGACATCCGTTGGGGCTCAACGGATCCCTCTCGGCAGGGGTGGTCTCCGCACTCGACCGCAAGATCACGGTCAACAGCAACCAGACCCTCGAGGGCCTGATCCAGTTCGACGCGGCCGTCAACCCCGGCAACTCGGGCGGACCCCTGCTCGACAAGGGCGGCCAGGTGATCGGCATCGTCACCGGGCTGGCGAACCCGTCCGAACAGAACTTCTTCGTCGGCATCGGCTTCGCCGTGCCCATCGCCACCGCCGGCGGCGTCGCCGGCAGCCCACCGCAGTAGCGCATCGCACCCCGAGGAGAGCGCATGGAACCGCACCGCCCCGATCTCGGTCGGCAGCACCCGTTGGAGCAGGCACTCTACGAGGTCAAGAAGACCATCGTCGGCCAGGACCTCCTGCTCGAGCGCATGCTCGTGGCGCTGCTCGCGCGCGGACACCTCCTCGTCGAGGGGGTCCCGGGCCTGGCCAAGACGATGGCGATCAAGACGCTGGCGCAGGCCGTCGGCGGCGAGTTCCAACGCATCCAGTTCACCCCCGACCTGGTGCCGGCCGACGTCATCGGCACCCGGATCTACAACCAGAAGGACGGCGAGTTCCAGGTCTCCCTCGGGCCGGTCTTCGCCAACCTCGTCCTCGCCGACGAGATCAACCGCGCCCCCGCCAAGGTCCAGAGCGCCCTGCTGGAGGTGATGCAGGAGCGCCAGGTGACCATCGGGCGCGAGACCTTCAAGGCCCCCGACCCGTTCCTCGTGATGGCGACCCAGAACCCGATCGAGTCGGAGGGCACCTACGCGCTTCCCGAAGCGCAGGTCGACCGCTTCATGCTCAAGACCCTCGTCGGATACCCCACTCCCTCAGAGGAGTTCGTCGTCGTCGAGCGGATGACGACGACCCACGAGGCGGCCCAGCGGGTGCTCGAGCCGGGGCAGCTGGTCGAGTTCCAGAAGCAGGCCGACGCCGTCTACGTCGACCCCGCGGTGATCGAGTATGCCGTGCGGCTGGCGAGCGCGACCCGCTCACCCGGGGCGGTCGGACTGCCCGACCTCGCGCGCTACCTCTCGTTCGGGGCAAGCCCGCGCGCGTCGATCAACCTGGTCCTCGCCGCAAAGGCCCTGTCGTTCCTGCGCGGGCGTGACTTCGCCCGCCCGCAGGACGTCCGCGACCTCGCCCGCGACGTGATGCGCCACCGCCTCGTGCTGTCGTACGAGGCCCTCGCCGAGGGCCTCGGCGCGGACGACCTGCTCACCCCGATCCTCGACGCCGTCAGCATGCCGGACGTGCCGCTGCGCGACCGTCCACAGCCCCAGACCACCGAGACCTCGTGGACGACCGGACCGCGCTGAGCACCGGACCACCCGGGTCCGGTTCGTCGACGCCACTGACCGCCGAGCGCCTGCTCCGGCGGTTGGAGTGGCGCGTCGTGCGCCGGCTCGACGGACGGTTGCAGGGCGACTACCGGACGCTCTTCCGCGGGACCGGGATCGACTTCACCGACCTGCGCGAGTACGAGCCGGGGGACGACCTGCGACACATCGACTGGAACGTCACGGCTCGCATGGACACGCCCTACGTGCGGGAGTACGTGGAGGACCGCGAGGTCACGGCGTGGCTCCTCCTGGACCGCTCGGCGTCGATGGGCTTCGGGCCCGTGGACCGCCAGAAGTCGTTGGTGCTGGCCGAGATCGCGACGACGATCGCCCACATCCTGGCCCGGGGCGGCAACCACGTCGGCGCCGCGATGTTCGACGGCGACATCGCGACCATCCCGCCCGGACAGGGCCGCAAGCAGGTGCTGCGGATCAGCCAGGCGCTGCTGCGCCCGCCCACCCCCAACCCGACCAAGGACACGACGGACCTGTCGCGGCTGCTGAGGGCGGCGCTGGGCCTCGCCCGCCGTCGGTCGCTCCTGGTCATCGTCTCCGACTTCATCACCCAGCCGGGGTGGGAGCAGCCCCTGTCCCTGCTGACCCGGCGGCACGACGTGGTCGCCATCCAGGTGGTCGACCCGCGTGAGTCCGAGCTGCCCGCGGTCGGCATGGTCTACGTCGAGGACGCCGAGACCGGTGAGCAGATCTTCGTCGACACCAACGACCCGGTCTTCAGGGAGCGGCTGGCGGCTGCGTCGCAGCAGCGCCAGGAGCAGCTCGTCGCCGCAGCCCGCCGGGCCGGCACCGAGATCCACCCCGTCGCGACCGATGACGACCTGGTGCGCGCCCTGGCCCGCATCTCCGAGCTGCGGCGACGGAGGCGGCAATGACCTTCACGTGGCCGCTCATGCTGTTCTCCCTGATCGCCGTGCCCGTCCTGGTCATCGCCTACCAGGCCCAGCTGCGTCGGCGTGAGCGCGGCCGGGCCCGGCTGGCCGCCGAGGGCCTGGTCGCCGCATCGGCCGGACGCCCTGACCGCTGGCGGCACGTCGCGCCGTTGCTGCTGCTCGCGGCCCTCACGCTCCTGCTTGCCTCGCTGGCGCGACCTGCGGCCACGGTGGCCGAGCCACGGCGGGAGGGCACCGTCATCCTGGCCTTCGACGTCTCGACGAGCATGGCTGCCAAGGACCTCGCGCCCACCCGGCTGGACGCCGCGAAGGCGGCGGCCCGTGCCTTCGTCGCGAAGCAGCCGTCGACGATCCGGCTGGGCGTCGTCGCGTTCGGCGACTCGGCCGTCATCGCCCAGCAGCCCACCACCAACCGCCCGGAGGTGCTGGCCGCCGTCGAGCGGCTCACCCCCCAGGGCGGCACGGCCCTCGGCCGCGGGATCGTCTCGTCGATCAGCGCCATCGCGGGCAAGCCGATCAGCGTCGACGAGACCGGACAGGACGGCACCGCAGGGGGTGACGACCTCGGCTACTACGGGTCGGCGGCGGTGGTGCTCCTGTCGGACGGTGAGAACACCACCGACCCGGACCCGCTGGTCCTCGCCGAGCTGGCCTCCACCGCGGGAGTGCGGATCTACCCGATCGGGCTGGGCAGTCCACAGGGCACGGTGCTCGAGGTCGACGGCTTCCAGGTGGCGACCCGGCTCGACGAGGCCATGCTCAGGCAGATCGCCGAGACCACCGACGGCACCTACTACGCCGCGAGCGACACGGCCGCCCTGAGCAAGGTCTACAACGACATCGACCTGGCCTGGACCGCCCGCACGGAGGAACGCGAGATCACGTCGTGGTTCGCGGCCGCGGCGGCGCTGCTGCTCCTGCTGGGCGCCGGGGTCTCGGTCGTCCGATCGGGACGGGTGATGTAGCCGTGTCGTTCGCCCTCCCCTACGCGCTGCTGGGCCTGCTGGCCATCCCGGTCCTCGTCGCGGCATACCTCTGGCAGCTGCGTCGGCGACGCCGCAACGCGGTGCGCTTCTCCAACGTGGCCCTCATCCGCGCGGTGATCCCCCGCCAGCGGATGTGGCGGCGACACGTGCCGCTGGCGCTGGTGCTCGGCAGCCTTGCCCTGCTGGGGCTGGCCGCGGGACGACCACAGGTACGCGCCGAGGTGCCGATCTCGAGCTCGGCGGTGATCCTCGCCGTGGACGTCTCGGGGTCGATGTGCGCCACCGACGTCGACCCCAACCGGCTCGCGGCGGCGCAGGAGGCCGTGCGGCAGTTCATCGACCAGCAGGACGACCGCACCCGGATCGGCCTCGTGGTCTTCTCGGGGTTCGCGCAGGTCGCCGTGGCGCCGACGACGAACAAGGACGACCTGTTGAAGGCGGTGGACGGGCTGACCACGGGTCGGGGCACCACGATCGGCGCGGCGATCCTCAAGTCGATCGATGCCATCTCGGAGATCAACCCGTCGGTGGCCCCGGCTGACACCGGTGACGGCACCGGCGAAGGGCCCGACGCGCAGACGCCCACCCCGGGCACTCCCACCCCCGCCCCGGAGAAGGCGAAGACGGTGCCCGAGATCGTCGTGCTCCTCACCGACGGCGCCAACACCCGTGGCGTGACCCCGGAAGAGGCCGCGGTGCAGGCCGCGGTGCGCGGGGTGCGGGTCTTTCCGATCGGCTTCGGCACCACCGAGCCGACCCAGATGGTCTGCACCAGCGACCAGCTCGGGGGCGGGCTCTTCGACGGCCCACCCGGGGGCTTCGGTGGAGGGCTCGGGCCCGGCGGCCGCAACTTCCTGGTCGTCGACGAGGAGGCCCTGCAGGCCGTGGCCCGGACCACGGGCGGCGAGTACTTCAAGGCCAGCGACGCCGACCAGCTCCAGGGAGTGCTCAACGACCTGCCCAAGCACGTGGACGTCCAGGAGCGCGACGTCGAGGTCAGCGTGGCGTTCGCCGGACTCGCGGCCCTGATGCTGCTGCTCGGCCTCTGGCTCGCCGGACGCTGGACCGCGCACCCCCAGTGACGACCGCGTGGTCGGCCGGGCAGCTCCCGCAGGTGACGACCTGCAGGAGCTCCCGGTCACGCGTCGTGCAGGGGCTCGGCAGCCCCGACCCGCAGCACCAGCTGCGTGCCGATCGGCGCCGACTGCACCAGCCGGAGCTGGGCCAGCGCCGGGTGGGCGTCGAGCAGCTTGGCGCCGTTCGCCAGCGAGCGCAGGGCCGCCGTCTCCGCGCGGGCCGCCTCGAGCTGTGCCGCACCACGGTGGCGCGCGGTCAGGAGCTCCGCTGCAGCGTGCCGGACCTCCGCCGGGAGGATGACGTCCTTGACGACGACCTCAGCCACATCGACCCCGACCCGCTGCGCCACGAGCGCGGTCGCGGCGGTGATCCCCTCGATCGGCAGGACGGCACCGCGCGCCGCGAGCGCCTCCACCGGGGCGCCCGCGAGCGCGTCGCGCAGCGCCACCTGGGCTGCGAGGTAGACGGTGCCCAGCGGGTCGGCCGACTGCTCGACGAACGCCACCGGGTCACCGACGGACCACCGGACGGTGGCGGTGACCTTGACCGGGACCGCGTCGGAGGTCAGGACCTCCTGCGGCGACAGCGCGAGCAATGCGTCACGCAGGTCGACCCGGACGTAGCGCGACCCACGGACCCGACGGTGCCGCCCCGCGGGCAGGACCTGCTCGAGCTTTCCGTGGTGGTAGCGCAGCGCGCACTCGCGCGCGTTGACGGTGATGGTGAACGGGTTCATGGTGGCGACCTCCTTCAGGTATGCCGCGGGGTTGCGTTGGTGGTGGACGTATTCGGATGTGGTACAGCGTCTTTGGGTGGGCGGGCGACGCCGGCAGGCGACGGTGCATGCGGGACTGCGAGCCGTCCGTGGTCACGTCCGGCTGCGGCCTCAAGGCATGCCCCGACGATCCCCTGACCGACGCCGCCCCTTCGAGGAGTTGAACCCCGTAGGTGTCGTGGACACCGTGATACCTGGCCTGCCTGGGCTGACTTGGCATCGAGGACGGGACGACGCGCAGGACCGACTGTGGCACGCCACGTCTGCTGCTGACCCATCCCCGCCGTCGACCATCGTGGCGGACGGACCGAACCCCACGCCACCGAGTTTTCGCCGCTCGGCGGGTCAGCTCGCGGACTCGACCCGCTGGCGCTCCGCGTGGGCAGCGACCTTCGCGCGGTTGCCGCAGGACCGCATGCTGCACCAGCGACGCCGACCTCGTGGGTCGAGGAAGAGCCACCCGCACTCGTGGCCGGGGCAGGCGTGCAGGGTCGTGAGGTCCACGCCGGTCAGGGCCTGGGCGCCTGACCAGGCGAGGCTCGACAGGGGTCGGTCCAGCCCGCCCCCGACGTCCCACGTCGGCCGGGGACCCGGCAGGAGGTGCAGCTGGGTGAGGGCCGGCTGCACCAGGCGGGAGAGCGCGCGGACCGCGCGCTCGTCACCGGGGTCGAGCAGCGCCGATCGCAGGCGTGCCCGCAGCTCGCGAGCCCCGACGAGGACCTCCTCCGCGTCGCGCTTGCGCGTGGCCGCACGACGGCGCAGGGCAGTGACCGAGCGCGCGTCGAGCAGGCCCACCTGCTCCACGAACACCGCCAGGTGGTCGTAGGACTTGAGGAAGTCGCCCGTGACGGGCTCCCCCCATCCGGCCAGGGTGTTCACGAAGTCGAGCGCGGGGTGCCCACCCACCGGTCGGGGCAGCACGAGTCCCCGGACCTCGACCCAGAAGGGACCCTCGACGACCTCGTCCACCACCGCTTGACCTCTCCTCGGGGTCGCGCTTGCCTGCTAACCGTTGAAATGATCATAACTGGTTAGGGATCCAATCGCTATGGCGCCCGCACCCTCACCCTCGGGCCGAACGGGTCGTCGATCGACGGGTGCGCCGAGCTCGCCCAGGTCAACGACGGCGCTGGCATCGCCCGCACCAGAACAGGTTTCGTCCACCGACGACGCTGGTGCGGATCCGCGACCCGCAGACCAGGCACGGCTCGCCCTGTCGCTTGTAGACGTAGGAGCTGCGTTCCGTGAGGCGGTCCACGTGGCCGGCGGCCAGGCGAGCCCGGACCTCCTCGACCTGCTCCTCGACGGTGACGATCTTGCCGGTCGCCACCCCCAGGGGGAGCAGGTCGACGAGGTCGAGCCAGATGGCGTCCCAGGTCGCGCGCCGGATCTCGCGCCCCGGGCGGAACGGGTCGACGCGTCTCCTGAAGAGCACCTCGCTGCGGTAGACGTTGCCGACCCCGGCCAGCACCGACTGGTCCATGAGCAGCTCGGCGATCGTCTTGCTGCTGCGCGAGATCCTTCGCCACGAGAGGTTCGGATCCGGTTCCGGGCGTAGGGGATCCGGCCCGAGACGCGAGGTCACCGCCTCCACCTGTTCGGGCGTGATGACAGCGCACAGGTTCGGGCCCCGCAGGTCGGCGACGTGGTCGTCCGTGGCCAGCCGCAACCGCACCTGGCCCACGATCGGCACCTCACCGGCATACCGGTGCTCGTCGATGGTGAACGTGCCGATCAGGCCGAGGTGCACGTGCAGCCAGGCGTCGCCCTCGAACTCGACGAAGAGGTGCTTGCCCCACGAGGTCGCGTGCAGGAAGGTGCGCTCCGAGATCAGCGCCGCCCCGGCGGCGAAGCGACCCTGGGGGCTCGTCGCCGTGGGCTGGGTGCCGCGGTATGCCGCGTCGAGGTCACGGGCGAGCGCGAACAGGGTGTGGCCTTCGGGCATGGGGCCATCATCACGGGTTGTCGAGGACGGTGCCTCCTACACTGCACCCCATGGCGGCCACCGAGACCCGACTCCTGCTGCTCGGCACCGTCATGCTGTTCGAGCCGGTCAACGGCTACCAGCTGCGTCGTGAGCTGCTGTCGTGGCAGGTCGAGGACTGGGCCCACGTCAACCCGGGCTCCATCTACTCGGGCCTGGCCACCTTGGCGAAGCAGGGCAACCTCGACCGGCACGACCTCGTCGACGGCAGTCGTGAGGTGGCGGTCTACACGAGCACCCCGCTCGGCCGGCGCGAGTTCGAGAAGCTCTGGCGCGAGGCAGTGGAGACGCCCGACCTGTTGTCGCCACTGCCGTTCCACACCGGCATGGCGCTGATGCCGTTGATGAGCCGGACAGCCGTGCGCGAGGCCCTGCAGACCCGGCTCGCGAACCTCGACGCCACGACGCGCGACCAGCTGGCGCGCGAGGTCCCGGCCGAGGCGGTGCCGCCGCACGTGCTCGCCCTGGCCGACCTGTGGATGGGCATGGGGCAGACCGAGCGGGAGTGGCTGGTGAACCTCATCGCCCGCGTGGACCGCGGCGACTTCGGCCTGCGCGGCGAGCCGGCCGACTGGCAGGCCCCGGACGACGACCCCGGCTGGCAGATGGCCACCGACCGCCAGCGCTACGTGGAGCTGATCGCCCGTCAGCGATGAGTTCCTGTCGGTGGCCCGGTCTACGTTGGTGAGGGCCGGGCCGGCAGGCGGCTTGACGTCCCTCTGTTCAATGTTGAACACTATGGTTGTTCAAGTTTGAACACAGGTCGAGTTGGCAGACGGATGAGCAGGCAAGGGAGCGGGCGATGATCCACGCACGAGGTCTGGTGCAGACCTTCCAGACGCGCGAGGGCCGGAAGAAGGGCGAGGTGCGTGCCGTCGACGGGGTCGACCTCGACGTGGCGGAGGGCGAGGTCGTCGGGTTCCTCGGGCCGAACGGCGCGGGCAAGACCACGACGCTGCGCATGCTGACCACGCTGCTGCGCCCCACGGCGGGCACGGCCACGGTGGCCGGCTTCGACGTGGTCAAGGACTCCGAGAAGGTCCGCCGGTCGATCGGCTACGTCTCGCAGAGCGGTGCCACGGGGCAGTTCGCGCGCGCCGGTGACGAGGTGGTCGACCACGGGATGCTCTACGGCATGTCGTCCGCCGACGCCCGTCGTCGAGGGCAGGAGCTGTTCGGCCAGCTCGACCTCGAGGGCCTGTGGGGGCGGCAGCCGAAGACCATGTCCGGTGGCCAGAGGCGCCGCCTCGACATCGTGATGGGGCTGATCCACGAGCCGACGCTGGTCTTCCTCGACGAGCCGACGACGGGCCTCGACCCGCAGGCCCGGGCCAACCTCTGGACCCACATCGCCGACCTGCGCAAGCGGCGCGGGGCAACGGTCTTCCTCACCACTCACTACCTCGACGAGGCCGACGCCCTGAGCGACCGGATCATCGTCATCGACCACGGCAAGATCATCGCCGCCGACACGAGCGACAACCTCAAGGCGCAGGTGTCCGGCGACCTCGTCGACCTCGAGGTCGCCGACCCCGACCTCGTCGCCGAGGCGGCCAAGCGGCTCGACTCGATCGCCGAGGCGGGCAGCGACGGCCGCGACGCCGTGGAGGTTGACGGCAACCACGTCCGCGCCCGCGTCCAGCGCGCCGGCAAGGCGGTGCCCGGGCTCCTGGCCGACCTTCGTGACGCCGACATCGACCTCGAGTCGATCGAGGTCCTGCGCCCCACCCTCGACGACGTCTTCCTCACCCTCACCGGCCGCTCACTGCGTGACGCGGAGGCCTCTGCCCCGGCCGACTCGACCTCGAAGGAGAAGTGACATGCAGTTCCTGCGCGAGTCCTTCATCGTCTTCCGCCGCCAGCTGCGGATGAACCTGCGCAACCCCGCCTGGGTGCTGATAGGCCTGATGCAGCCGATCCTCTACCTGTTCCTCTTCGGTCCGCTGCTCAAGCCGATGGCCGAGCAGCTCGGGGTCCAGAACACCTGGACCTTCTTCGTCCCGGGCATGCTGGTCCAGCTGGGCATGTTCGGCGCGTTCTTCGCCGGGTTCGGGCTGATCTCCGAGTGGCGTGACGGCGTCATCGAGGCCGAGCGGGTCACCCCTGCGAGCCGCACCGCCCTGCTCATGGGACGGCTCTGGCGCGACCTGCTCCAGCTGCTCGTCCAGGCGCTCGTGCTGGTCGGCCTCGGCTACTGGGTCGGGATGGACGCTCCGCTGGGTGGGGTCGTCCTCGGGGTCCTGCTCACCCTGCTCGTCGGTGGCGCCTGCGCCGCGGCGTCCAACGCCCTGGCCCTCACCACCAAGAGCGAGGACGTCATGGCGCCGGTCATCAACGTCGTGATGATGCCCGTGCTGTTGCTGTCGGGCATCCTCCTGCCGATGACCATCGGGCCCGACTGGCTGCAGCGCACCAGCGACTTCATGCCGTTCCGCTGGATCACCGACGGGGTGCGCGGGTCGTTCCTCGGCGACTTCGGAGCCAACGGCGTGCTGTGGGGCAGCGTCTGGGCCGTCGTGCTCTTCGCCATCGCGCTCTGGTGGGGCACGGCGACGTTCCGCAAGGAGAACGCCTAGCCCCACCGGCCGGGGCGCGGTCAGCTGGCCTTCTTGGCCGCCTTCTTCGTGGTGGCCTTGGACGCGGTCTTCTTGGCTGCGGCCTTCTTGGCCGCAGGCTTGGCGGTGTCGGACGTCGACTCCCCGCGCGACGCCTTCGCCTTGTCGACGGACTTCTTGAGGGCCGCGAGCAGGTCGACGACCTCGCCCGACTCGTCCTTGGACTCGGGGGCGAACTGGACCTCGCCGCCCTCGACCTTGGCCTTGACGAGCGACTGGAGCGCGGCGGCGTAGTCGTCCTCGTAGTCGTCGGGCTGGTAGTCACCGGCGAGCTGCTCGATGAGCAGGTCGGCCATGGCCAGCTCCTGCTTGGTGGCCTTGGCGTCGTCGTCGAGCGTCGCGAAGTCGGGCTTGCGGATCTCGTCCGGCCACAACATCGTCTGCATGAGGATGACGCCCTCGTGGACGCGCAGCACGGCCATCGTCATGCGGGTGCGGATCGAGACCGTCACGACGGCGACGCGGTTCTCCTTCTCGAGCGCGTCCCGGAGGAGGATGTAGGGCTTGGTCGACGCCTTGTCGGGCTCGAGGTAGTAGGACTTGTCGTAGAGCATCGGGTCGATCTGCTCGGCGGGGACGAACTTCTCGACCGAGATCTCCTTGCTGCTGCTGGCCGGGAGGTCCTTGAAGTCCTCGTCGGTGAGGACGACCATCTCGCCGTCCTCGGTCTCGTAGCCCTTGGCGATGTCGTCGTACGACACGATCTCGCCGTCGATGCTGCAGATCCGCTGGTACTTGATCCGGCCGCCGTCCTCGCGGTGCACCTGCCGGAACTGCACGTCGTGGTTCTCGGTGGCGGAGTAGAGGCGGATCGGCACGTTGACCAGGCCGAAGGACACTGCGCCCTTCCAGATCGCTCGCATGGTGGTCGTCCTCTCCATCGGCCTGTCCGCGGACAAGCCCCCGTCCCTGGCGAGACACCTCCGGCCTCGCACGTGGGAACCAGCCTATGCGTCAGGATGGCCCCATGCGCCCCATGCTGGCCAGTCCCACCACCGTCATTCCCGACGGCGACGAGTGGCTGCACGAGGTCAAGTGGGACGGCATGCGTGTCCTTGCCGACGTCCACGACGGGGTGCTGACGCTGACCTCGCGGATCGGCAACGACGTGACGGTGAGCTTCCCGGAGCTGCTGCCGCTCGCCGAGACCTACGACGACATGCTCCTCGACGGCGAGGTGGTGGCCCTCGACGGCGGCCGGCCCTCGTTCGGGGCGCTCGCCGACCGGATGCACGTGCGGGACCGGCGCAAGGCCGAGCGGCTGTCGGCCGTGCGACCCGTCACCCTGATGGTCTTCGACCTGTTGCGGCTCTATGGCTCCGACCTCACTGCCCAGCCGCTGTCGGCGCGGCGCGAGCTGCTGGAGCGGCTCGACCTCGCCGGCCGGCACTGGCAGGTGCCGCCGGTCTACGACGACGGCCGAGAGCTCTTCGCCGCCACTCTCGAGCAGGGGCTGGAGGGGGTGGTGAGCAAGCGCCGGTCGGCTCCGTACCTGCCCGGGCGGCGCTCGGCCGACTGGCTCAAGTCGCCGCACCGGACAGCGATCTCCGCGGTGGTGGGCGGCTGGCGGGCCGAGAAGACCAACGACTCCGGGCGGCTCGGCGCGGTGCTGCTGGGCGTGCCCGACGGCGCCGGGGGGTGGCGGTTCGCCGGCCGGATGGGCAGCGGGATCGCAGGACGGGCGGCGGTGCAGCTCGCCGAGGCACTCGCTCCGCACACCAGGGCCGACTCACCCTTCAGCGACGAGGTGCCGCGACTCGACCGCGTCGGCGCGACCTGGGTCGACCCCGTCGTCGTCGTGGAGGCGCGCACCCTCGAGGTGACGCGCGACGGGCGGCTGCGCCAGCCGGCATACCTCGGCCTGCGCACCGACCTGACGCCCGAGGACCTCCAGGAGGTGGACGGTGCCTGAGCGCTACGTCCCGCGGGCGACCCGCGTCGAGGTCGCGGGACGCACGCTCAAGCTCACCAGCCTCGACAAGCTGATGTACCCGTCGACGGAGACCACCAAGGGCGAGCTGCTCAACTACTACGCGCAGGTCGCCGACGTGCTGCTCCCCCACCTCGCCGACCGGGCCCTGACCCGCGTGCGCTGGCCGCACGGCACCGGCGACCAGAGCTTCTTCGAGAAGAACCTGCCGTCCGGGGCGCCGTCCTGGCTCCCCCGGGTGAAGATCGACGACGTCACCTACCCGATGGTCGAGGACCTCGCGCAGCTGACCTACCTCATCAACCTCAACTCCATCGAGCTGCACATCCCGCAGTGGCGGGTGCTCGACGGGAAGCGGCAGCACCCCGACCGGCTCGTCATCGACCTCGACCCGGGTGCGCCGGCGGGGCTCAAGGAGTGCGCCCGGGTCGCCCTCATGGTGCGCGACCGACTCGGCGCGCTGGGCCTCGACCTCTACCCGGTCACCAGTGGCAGCAAGGGGATGCAGCTCTACGCGGGACTGCCCGGCGACCTCACCTCCGACCAGACCCGTGACCTCGCGCAGCAGCTGGCGCAGGAGCTCACCAAGAAGAACCCCGACCTCATCGTCTGGAAGATGACCAAGTCCCTGCGCCCCGGGAAGATCTTCCTCGACTGGAGCCAGAACGTCGCCGCCAAGACGACCGTGTGCCCCTACTCCCTGCGCGGCAAGGAGACCCCGACCGTGGCCGCCCCCCGGTCGTGGGACGAGGTCGAGGCCGGCGCGGAGGGGAAGAAGTTCGAGCAGCTGATGTTCGACGAGGTCCTCGACCGCCTCGAGTCCGACGGCGACCTCCTGGCCGACCTGCTCGCCTAGCTGGCCAGCCGCGGGCAGCCAGAGCACTCGTGCACGCCCGGCAGCACGTAGATGAAGCAGCACGACCCGCGCTCCGGAGGGCGTTGCCCGCTGGCCCGGGCGAGGGTCATCGCCCACACGTCGTCGACCATCGCGCGTCGGGTGTGCTCGCCGAGCTTCACCGTCGAGTGGTAGCCGAGCGCGAGCTCGACCGCGTCGGCGCGGTATGCCGCCTGCGCGGCTTCCAGCCGAGCGGCTAGCGGCGCGACCGTCGCCCGCGACCGCTCGTACCGGGCCTCCACGGGGTAGAGCTGGCTCGGCTGCAGCTCGAAGCTCAGCCCCGCCTCGAAGGGGTGCACGACCGCGGAGTCGTGCCTGGCCGCGTGCACGCCGGTCTCGGCAGCCGCCTCGAGGGTCCACTGCAACACGAAGGCGGAGGGCATCGACTCAGGCACGACCGCGGCATACTGACGAGCCGTCGAGCTGCTCAGCCGCTCGCGCCACGGCTGCAGTGCGTCGATTCCGGCGCGCTGCTTTTCGACAATGTCGCGCCAGCTCCAGGAAAGTACCGGATCTCCTGCTACGCCCGGAAGTACCAAATCTCCTGCTACGCCCGGAAGTACCGGATCTCCTGCTACGCCCGGACGTGCCGGCGAACCCCCAGGAACGTGGGTGACCTGCAGGGTCAGTGCGCCTTGTCGTAGGCGGCCTGGACCTCGGCGGAAATGCGGCCGCGGTCGCTGACCTGGTGACCGTTGGAACGGGCCCATTCACGGACATCGGCGAGGTCGCGCTTCCCGGTGCCACGGCTGGCGGCGGCCGGACGTCCGGCGGGACGGCGACCGGCGGCGCGGCGGGCGTGACCGACATACTGCGCCAACGAATCACGCAGGGCGGCGGCGTTCTTCGCGTTGAGGTCGATCTCGTACGAGACACCGTCGAGGGCGAAGGTCACGGTCTCGTCGGCCTCGGAACCGTCGAGGTCGTCCTCGAGCACGATGTTGACTCGCTGGGCCATCTGGAATCCTTTCCCGCGGACATTCTGTCGAGCCAAAACTATCGGGTCGCACGGTAAAGGGGAAATGACGCCGAATGCTATTTGTCGGCGCCCTTTTTGTCGCTGCCCTTTGAATTGTCCACCACGGGTGGATTTTCCGGGTGCGCCGCATCCCATTGCGAATGTGCGAGGCGTTCTTTGCGGTCGCCTTCGATCATGTTCTTGATGACGAGCCAGAAGAGGAAGCCGACGCCGGCCGACGGGATCAGCGCGGCGACGTAGGGCCAGACGCCACTCATCGGGACACCTCGGGCTTCAGGTGGGGGAACAGGATCGTCTCGCGGATGCTCGCGTCGGTGAACAGCATGACGAGCCGGTCGACCCCGAACCCGAGGCCACCCATCGGGGGCGCGCCGTACTCCAGCGCGCGCAGGAAGTCCTCGTCGAGCTGCATCGCCTCGGGGTCCCCACCGGCCGCCTTCACCGACTGGGCGGTGAGCACCTCGCGCTGCACCACCGGGTCGACGAGCTCGGAGAACCCGGTGCCCCGCTCCACGCCGCCGATGATGAGGTCCCAGGCCTCGATCAGGCCGGGCTCGCTGCGGTGCGGGCGCGCGAGGGGCTGGGCGATGGCGGGGTAGTCGCACAGGAAGGTGGGCTGCAGCAGACCGGGCTCGACCAGCTCGCCGAGCAGCTCGAGGAAGACCTTGTCCTTGTCCCACGCGGGGTCGATGGCGACGTCGTGCTTCGCGGCATACCCGCGCAGGGTCTCGACGTCCGTGTCGATGGTGACGACCTCGCCCACCGCCTCGGACACGCCCTGGTAGACCGGCAGCCAGCGCCACTCGCCGTCGAGGTCGACCGTGCCCGCTGCGGTCTCGACCTGACGGGAGCCGAGCGCGTCGGCCACGCCGAGGAAGACGTCTCGCATGAGGGTCGCGATCGTCGTCTGGTCGCCGTACGCCTGGTAGGCCTCGAGCATCGTGAACTCGGGGCTGTGGGTCGCGTCGACACCCTCGTTGCGGAAGATCCGCCCCATCTCGTAGACCCGGTCGACGCCGCCGACCACGGCCTTCTTCAGGTTGAGCTCCAACGCGATCCGCAGGGTCATCTCCTGGTCGAACGCGTTCATGTGGGTGCGGAACGGCCGGGCCGCCGCGCCACCGTGCACGAGCTGGATGATCGGCGTCTCGACCTCGAGGTAGCCCTGCGACTCCAGCACCCCGCGGATCGCCGAGAGGGCAGCAGCCTTGGTGCGCACCATGTCGCGCGCCTCCTGGCGCACGATGAGGTCGGCGTAGCGCTGCCGGACCCGCGACTCCTCGGACAGGTCCTTGTGCAGCACCGGGAGCGGGCGCAGCGCCTTCGACGCCATCTCCCACCGCGTGGCCATCACCGACAGCTCGCCACGACGCGACGAGATGACCCGTCCCTCGACGAAGACGTGGTCCCCGAGGTCGACGGTCGACTTCCACTCGGCGAGCGCGTCCTCGCCCACCTCGGCGAGGCTGAGCATCACCTGGAGCCGGGTGCCGATCCCCTCCTGGAGGGTCGCGAACGCGAGCTTGCCGGTGTTGCGGATGAAGATCACGCGACCGGCGACAGCCACGACGTCCTGCGTCTCCTCGCCGGTCTCGAGGTGGCCCCACTGCTCGCGGACCGCAGCGAGGGTGTGGGTGCGGGGCACCGTCACCGGGAACGCCTGCTTCCCCTCGGCCAGCAACCGGTCGCGCTTGTCGCGACGCACCTGCATCTGCTCGGGCAGGTCGGTGTCGATCACGGTGTCGGGCTGGGCCACCTCGGCGGAGGTGGTGCTCTCGGGGGGCTGGCTCACCCGCAAAGGGTACCGACCGGCCTACCGGGCCCCGCGCCCAGCCGGGGTCAGGTCAGTCGACGAGGTCGAGGGCGAGGTCGAGGATCGGCGAGGAGTGCGTGAGCCCGCCGACCGACAGGTAGTCGACCCCGGTCTCGGCGTAGGCGCGGGCCACGTCGAGGGTCAGCCCACCCGTCGCCTCCAGCTCGACGTCCTGACCGGTCGCTCGCACGGCCGCCACGGTCTCGCGCAGCAGGTCGACGGACATGTTGTCGCACAACAGGAACCGCGCCCCGACCGCCACCGACTCGAGCGCCTCCTGCGTCGAGGTGACCTCGACCTGGATGGGGACGTCGGGGAACCTCGCCCGCACCGCGGCATACGCCTTGCTCAGCGAGCCCGCGGCCAGCTTGTGGTTGTCCTTGATCATGGCCACGTCGTAGAGGCCCATCCGCTTGTTGGTGCCTCCACCCGCGCGGACCGCGTACTTCTCCAGCGCCCGCAGCCCGGGCGTCGTCTTGCGGGTGTCGAGGACGGTGGCGCCGGTGCCCTCCAGTCGCTGCGCCCAGGCATGGGTGTGCGTCGCGATGCCCGACAGGCGACACACGAGGTTGAGCATGGTGCGCTCGCCGACGAGCGTGACCTGCGTCGAGCCCTCCAGCACCGCGACGACGTCACCCTTCGCGACGACGTCGCCGTCGGCTCGCCCGGCCGTGACCTGCAGCGGCTCTGCGCCGATCCGTCGGGCCACCTGGTCGAAGACCATGGCGACCAGCGGTATGCCGGCCAGCGCGCCACCCTCGCGCGCGACCACGTGCGCCGTGCTCACCTGCTCGACGGGGATCGTCGCGGTCGTCGTGACATCCACCCCGTCCGGTCCGCCGAGGTCCTCGTCGAGTGCGGTGCGGATGACGGCGAGCGCGTCGGTCTCGGGGAAGGCCAGCTCGGTCACGTCAGGTCCTGTTCGGCGACCGGTTCGAAGGTCGTGGTGACGCGGGTGTCGGCGCCGCGGACGAGCAGGGTGTGCCCACGCCACTGCGGGTCGGCCTGCTCGGTGTGGTCGCTGCGGACGTGCCCGCCGCGCGTCTCCTCGCGCAGCGACGCGGCCAAGGTCAGCACCTGGCCGATGTGCAGGAGGTTGGTCGTCTCCCACGACTGCGGTCCGGGCTCGTTGGACGTGGCCGCGAGGGCCAGGTCGCGCAGGGCGGCGGCGGTGGCGGCGAGGGAGGTCGCGGAACGCACCGCGCCGGCGCCCTCGGTCATGGTCGCCTGCACCTGCACGCGCGCGGAGCCGTCGAGCAGCGCCGCGTCACCGCTCGGCGCGGTCGGGGCCGACTGCGGGAGCTCGCCCAGCGCCAGGCGTTCGCTGATGTCGTCGGCGATGCGGTGGGCGAAGACCAGTCCCTCGAGCAGGGAGTTGGAGGCGAGCCGGTTGGCGCCGTGGACCCCGGTGCACGACACCTCGCCGCACGCGTAGAGGCCGTCGAGCGAGGACCGGCCGACGAGGTCGGTGCGCACCCCGCCACTGGCGTAGTGCTGCGCGGGGGCGACGGGGAGCAGCTCGGTGGCGGGCTCGAAACCGAGCTCGCGACAGCGCGCCACGATGGACGGGAAGCGCGCCTCCAGGAACTCGCGACCGAGGTGGCGCGCGTCGAGGAACACGTGCCGCTCGCCGGTCTGCTGCATCCGGTCGACGATGGCTCGCGAGACGACGTCCCGTGGGGCGAGGTCGGCCAGGGGGTGCCGGCCCTGCATGAAGCGCACGCCGTCGCGGTCGACGAGGAACGCCCCTTCCCCGCGCACCGCCTCCGAGATGAGCGGCTGTTGGCCGCTGGACCCCTCGCCGAGCCACAGCACGGTGGGGTGGAACTGCACGAACTCGACGTCCGCCATGACCGCACCGGCACGCAGCGCGGCGGCCATGCCGTCACCCGTCGCGACCGAGGGGTTGGTGGTCGCCGAGTAGACCTGCCCGAGACCTCCGGTGGCCAGCACCACGGCACGCGAGGTGGCCGCCCCCACGCCGTCCATCTGGCCCTCGCCGATGACGTGCAACGTCACGCCGCAGACGCGAGAGTCCTTGTCCTGCAACAGGTCCACCACGAGGGCGTGCTCGATGACCTCGATGCCGGGGTCGTCCTGCACCTGGTGCAGGGCCGCGATGAGCGCCCGTGAGATCTCCTTGCCGGTGGCATCGCCGCCGGCGTGGGCGATCCGGTCCTTGTGGTGCCCGCCCTCCCGGGTCAGCTTGATCTCACCCTCGGCGTCGCGGTCGAACTCGGCCCCCAGTGCGACCAGCTCGCGGACCCTCGCCGGACCCTCGTGGACGAGTGCGGTGACCGCGGCGACGTCGCAGATGCCGCAGCCCGCGACCAGCGTGTCGTGCAGGTGCTCCGCGGGCGAGTCCCCGGGGTCGAGGGCCGCGGCGATGCCGCCCTGGGCCCACTGGGTGGACCCCTCGTTGAGCACGGTCTTGGTGACGAGCAGCACCCGGTCGACCCGCTGCCGCAGCCGCAACGCGGTCGTCAGCCCGGCGATCCCGGAACCGACCACGACGACGTCGGCCGACGTGGTCCACCCCGGGTCACCCGCGACGAGGCGCCGCGGGATCAGCAGCGGGTCGGCGGCCGGCGACGGCTGGTCAGTCATGGTGGCGCCGGGTGACCGCAGAGGTCTTGAGGCCGAACCCCTCGGGCACGTCGCCGCCGTCGTGGCCGACCTCGACGATCCGGTTGTGGTCGTCGACGAAGACGACCTGCGGCTCGAAGGTGCGCGCCTCGGCGTCGTCCATCGCGGCATACGCGATGACGATGACGGTGTCTCCCGGCGAGATCAGCCGCGCTGCGGCGCCGTTGATGCACACGATCCCGCTGCCCCGCTCGCCCTCGATCGCGTAGGTCGTGAGCCGGTTGCCGTTGTCGACGTCCACGACGTCGACCTGCTCACCCGGCAGCAGCCCGGCCGCGTCCATGAGGTCGCGGTCGATCGTCAGTGAGCCGACGTAGTGCAGGTCGGCCTGGGTGACCGTCGCCCGGTGGATCTTGGCGTAGAGCATGAAGCGCTGCATCGTCAGGCCCCGGCGGAGTCGACGTCGGAGAAGACCTCGAGGGCCCCGCCGTTCGGACCCACCGAGATCGGCAGGTTGTCGATCAACCGGGTGGTGCCCACGCGCCCGGCGACGGCCAACAGCGCCTCGCCGCGATACCACTCGGGCACGTCCTCCAACGTGTAGGGGTGCACGAGGACGAGGTAGTCGATCAGGGCCAACGGCTCGCGCACGAGGACCGTGCGGGCGGCCCTGCGGATCGCCGAGGGGCCTTCGGCTGCGGCTGCCGCGCCGGCTCGCAGCGCCCGCGAGAGGCACAGCGCCGTCTCGCGGTCGGAGTCGGTGAGGTAGGTGTTGCGGCTGCTCATGGCCAGCCCGTCGGGCTCGCGCACCGTCGGCACCGACACCACCTTCACGGGGAAGTCGATGTCGCGGACCATCCGGCGGATCAGCAGGAGCTGCTGGGCGTCCTTCTGGCCGAAGTAGGCCGAGTCGGCCCGGGTGAGGTGGAACAGCTTGGCGACCACGGTCAGCATGCCGTCGAAGTGGCCGGGACGGGCCTGGCCCTCGAGCACGTTGCCCAGCGGTCCGGCCGAGATGCGCACCCCGGGATCGCCGTCGCGGTAGATCACGTCGGGGGTGGGCGCGAAGACGAGGTCCACCCCCGCGCGACGGCAGATCTCCATGTCGGAGTCGAAGGTCCGCGGGTAGCGGGACAGGTCCTCACGGGGCCCGAACTGCAGGGGGTTGAGGAAGATCGTCACCACCACGTGGGCGGCCCGCTGCCGGGCGGTCTCGATCAGGGTCGCGTGACCCTCGTGGAGGGCGCCCATCGTCATGACGACCGCGACGTCGCCGTCGGTCAGCGCCCGCCGGGCGACGTGCAGCTCCTCGCGGGTCCTGGCGACCACCGGCTCGACCTTCCCGGAAGGCGGCAGGTCGGTGACGGTCGCGCCCGCGGGTGCGGACGGCATACCGGGCTGTTCGCTCACTTATCGCTCCTGGTCGGTGGCGAGGATGTCCAACAGGGGTTCGGCCACGTGCGGCTTGAGCCGGCCGCTGGCCAGCGCCCGCTCGGCCGTCGCCCGCGCCAGCGCCACGTAGGTCGGACGGATGTCGGGGGTGAGGCTCTGGAGTTGTCGCAGGTGCTCGGCAACGGTACCCGCATCCCCCCGCACTACCGGCCCGGTGAGGGCAGCGTCACCTGCCCGCAGGGCGTTGTCGAGCGCGGCGGAGACCAACGGCCCGAGCACCCGCGAGGGCGACTCCACACCGGCCGCGCGCAGCGCCTGCAACGACTGGGCGATCAGGGTGACGAGGTGGTTCGCGCCGTGGGCGAGCGCCGCGTGGTAGAGCCCGCGCGCCGACTCCTCGATCCAGACCGGCTCGGCGCCGATCTCCAGGACCAGCGCCTCGGCCACCGGTCGCAGCGGCTCGGGCGCGGTCACCCCGAAGCAGCACTCGACGAGCCGGTCGAGGTCGAGACCGGTGCCGGTGAACGTCATGGCGGGGTGCAGGGCGAGCCCCAGGACGTGCTGGTCGAGCGCCGGGGCGTAGACCTCGAGCCCGTGGCGCCCGGAGGTGTGCGCGACGAGCTGGCCGGCCTGCCAGGTGCGCGTCGCCGAGAGCCCGGCGACCAGGTCGGCGAGCGCGTCGTCGGGCACGGCCAGGACCACCAGCTCGGCCTGCCGCACGACGTCCTCCGGCGCGAGCACCGGTGTCCCCGGCAGCAGGTGGGCGGCGCGGTCCCGCGACTCCTCACTGACCCCCGAGACGGCCACGACGCGGTGCCCGACGCGCTGCAGGGCCGCACCGAGGACGGCGCCGACCCGCCCGGCACCGACGACACCGACGTCAAGGCGGGCGGGACGCTCGTCGGCCGAAGTCACCGGCCCAACCTATCTCCCGAGCCGGCTGCCTGAGACGGGCCCGTGCCTCCGCCTCAGGCACACGACGCGCAATAGGTTGGGCGGGTGACCCCAGTGGCTTGGCAGGAGGCGTGGCAGGAGGCCCTCTACGGCTCCGCCGGCTTCTACCGGTCGGCGGCCGGCCCGTCCGGCCACTTCAGCACCGCGACCCACGGTGGCCCCGGTGCGGTCCTGGGCGCGGCGCTCGCCCGACTGGCCCGGGAGAACGGCCTGGGCCACGTCGTCGACGTCGGCGCCGGCCGCGGCGAGCTCCTCGACCACCTGTATGCCGCGGAGCCGGCGCTGCGGCTCACCGGCGTCGACGTCGTGGCCAGGCCGGAGACGCTCGCCGCGTCCGCCGCGTGGCTCGTCGCCCCCGGCGGGCCTGACCTCCCGGACGAGCTCCGCGACCTCGACGGGGTGCTCGTGGTCGCGCACGAGTGGCTCGACGTCGTCCCGTGCCCGGTCGCCGAGGTCGACGACCGGGGCGTCCTGCGCCACCTGCTGGTCGACCCGGCGACGGGTGCCGAGTCCCCCGGCGAGCCGGTCGAGGGCGACGACCTCGGCTGGGCGACCACCCACTGGCCGACCGGCGCTCCCGGCGAGCGCGTGGAGGTCGGCCGCCCCCGCGACCTGGCCTGGGCCGACCTCGTGAGCCGGGTGACCCGCGGGGTGGTCGTCGCCGTGGACTACGGCCACCGCGGGGGCGACCGGCCCACCGCCGGCACCCTCACGGCATACCGGCGGGGGCAACAGGTCGCTCCTGTGCCGGACGGCTCGTGCGACCTCACCGCGCACGTCGCGATGGACTCCCTCGACCACGACGAGCTGGTCGACCAGCGGACCGCGCTGCGCGGCCTCGGCGTCGACGGCCGCACCCCGCCGATCGAGCTCGCGGACAGCGACCCGCACGCCTACCTGAAGGCCCTCGCCTCCGGGTCCGCGGCGGCCGCCCTCGTGGCGCCGGGCGGCTTCGGCGACTTCCTCTGGGCCGTCAAGCGCGTGGGCTGACCGCTTCCGGGTCGGCCAGGTCGAGGAAGTCGGCAGCATCGACGGCGGGCTGGGTGGGCACCTTGGCAGCCTGCCGCAGATGAGCGAGTTTTGTCAGGCGCTCCGTGGAGGGCAGACTTGAGTGTTGCTGCCCCTCGAAAGGACCCCCGTCCCCATGAAGCTCCAGCACCACCTGCGCGCGACCACCGCCGCGGGATCCCTTGCGGCCCTCGCCGCTGCCGCCCTGCTGTCGGCTTGCGGATCCGACACCCCCGGCTCCGGCGGGAACGTCACCGTGACGGTCACCCCGACCGTCACGGCGAGTGCCCCGAGCGCGACCAAGACGTCGGGCCCCACGACCCCCAAGTCCGATGTGTTGGGCCGCAACTACGACTTCGGGGTCGTCACCAAGACGGGCGAGGTCGGCGGGGCCGCGTACCTCGAGCTCGACCGCTGGACCTGGAAGAAGCTCGACGACGGCAAGCTGGCCAAGGACGGCGTCCCCACCGGACCCTTCAAGGGTGAGGTGCCGTACGAGAACCAGAACGCCAAGCTCACCTACACGATCCCCCTCGCCGACGGCGCGCGGATCCTCTACCACCACTGCATCGCAGCCGACCAGCCGCTGCAGACCAAGTCGGTCGACGCCGGGGCGCTCAAGGGTCTCGCCAACCGCGAGAACACCGTGCTGGTCCAGATCGACGACAAGGGTGCTGCGACCACGGTCCAGAACATCCCCGGCTGCCCCGGCTGAGGGACGCCCCACCCAGCCACGGCCACTGACCGGGCGAGCCACGCGGCATACGGCAGACTGACGGGGTGACCACGACGGAAGGCCGGCGCGAGCTCACCGTCGGCATGGGCGCGGGCGGCCTGGCCACCGCCGACATGGTGCTCAACATCGGTCCGCAGCACCCCGCCACGCACGGCGTCCTGCGCCTGCGGATCGTGGTCGACGGCGAGCGCATCCTCTCCGCCGAGCCCATCGTCGGCTACATGCACCGCGGTGCCGAGAAGCTCTTCGAGGTGCGCGACTACCGCCAGATCATCGTCCTGGCCAACCGGCACGACTGGCTGTCCGCCTTCTCGTCCGAGCTCGGCGTGGTGCTCGGCGTCGAGCGGATGCTCGGCATGGAGGTCCCCGAGCGGGCAGTCTGGGCGCGGACCCTCCTGGCCGAGCTCAACCGGGTCCTCAACCACCTGATGTTCCTGGGCTCCTACCCCCTCGAGCTCGGTGCCATCACGCCGATCTTCTACGCCTTCCGCGAGCGCGAGGAGCTCCAGGCGGTCATGGAGGAGGCGTCCGGCGGGCGGATGCACTACATGTTCAACCGCGTCGGCGGCCTGAAGGAGGACCTCCCGGCCGGTTGGCTCGACCGAGTCGCGTATGCCGTGCAGGCCGTCCGCGGGCGGCTTCCCGACATCGAGGCGCTGATCGTGGGCAACGAGATCCTCGAGGCGCGCACGCGAGGGGTCGGCATCGTCACGCCGGAAATCATTGCAGCGTATGGCGTTTCGGGCCCGATCGCACGTGCCGCCGGGGTCGACATGGACCTGCGGCGCGACGAGCCGTACCTCGCGTACGGCGAGCTGTTCGCGGACGGTGGCCCCGGCCGAGTGGTGACCCGCACCGCGGGCGACTGCCTCGCCCGCCTCGAGGTGCTGCTCGAGCAGGTGCACGTCAGCCTCGACCTCGCCGAGGCCTGTCTCGACCGGTTGCGGACGCTCCCCCAGGGCCCGGTGAACGTCAAGCTGCCCAAGGTGCTGAAGGTCCCCGAGGGGGACCTCTACACCGCGACCGAGAACCCACTCGGCTTCAACGGCTACTACCTGGTCTCCCGCGGGGAGAAGACCCCGTGGCGGCTCAAGCTGCGGTCGGCGTCGTTCAACAACGTGGCGGTGCTGGCGGAGGTGCTGCCCGGCAACCTCATCGCCGACATGGTGGCGATCCTCGGCTCGATGTTCTTCGTGGTCGGCGACGTCGACAAGTAGCCGTCAGGGGCGTGGGTCGCGGTCGCGCTCCCGGTCACCGGGCGGGTCGACGCGGCACATCCGCTGGGTCAGCATCCCGGCTGCGGCGAGCACCAGGGACGCCACCGTGAGGGCGAGCAACCGCCACAGGAGGGCGCGGTAGCCGGGCAGGTCGACGTCGGCGAGGGCGTGCGCGACCTGGGCGGCATACCAGCCCAGCACGGCCGATCCGGTCAGCGCTGCCGCCTGGGCGAGCACCAGGGTGCGGGCGGCGCGGATCGGGCTGAGCGTCTTGCGGGCCTCTCCCCGCAGGAAGCGGCGCACCGGCAGGCCGGCTCCGATGACCAGGATCGCCATGGCGACGATCAGCACCGCGGAGACCCAGGAAGCCGGGCCGAGGAGGTGCCCCGCGTTGAGGTAGAACCGCCACCCGATCCAGGACACCAGGCCGACCACGAGGGCGAGCCCCACGAGCTGCGACCAGCGCAGACCCCTGCCGTCGTTCACCACGGGCCCTCCAGGAGGTCGACGTCGGGTCCGGGCCGGACGCCGGACACGTCCAGGTCGCTGACGAGGTCGGCGACCCGGCGCACCTGGCCTTCGACGCGCAGCACGGCCTCGCCGTCCGCCGCGAGCCACGGCACGAGCACGAACCCGCGCTCGTGGGCCCGGGGGTGGGGCAGCGTCAGCGTGGGGCTGTCCATCACCACGTCGGTGTCGAATACCGGGTCGCCGTACTGGATCAGGTCGAGGTCGAGGGTGCGCGGGCCCCAGTGCACCTCGCGGGTGCGGCCGTGGGCCCGCTCGATGTCGTGCAGCCCGGCCAGCAGAGACGAGGGCGCCAGGTGGGTCGTGCCCGTCACGACCGCGTTGAGGAAGACCGGCTGCTCAGGTCCGCCGACGGGGTCGGTCTCGACGGGGGCCGAGACCTCGATGATGTCGATCAGGCCGTAGAGCGAGATCGCGGCGTCGTGGAGGGTCTCGATCGAGTCGCCGATGTTGGAGCCCATCGCGATCACCACGTGGGACTGCCGCTCCCTCGTCACCCGGACCTGCACGTCGGTGAACGGATGTCCCACCGGTGCCTCTGGCTTGTGCACCACGACCTCGACCGCCTCGACAAGTGGCCGAGCCAGCACCCGGTCGGCGATGCGGGACGCCAGGGCCTCGATGAGGTCGAGCGGGTCGCCTTCGATCAGCGCCACGACGTCACCGGCCACCTCGGCGTAGTTGACGGTGTCGGCGAGGTCGTCGCTGGCACCGGCCGGCGCGAGGTCGACGTGCATGGTGACGTCGACGACGAACACCTGCCCGTCGCGTTTCTCGAAGTCGAGCACGCCGTGGTGGCCCTTGGCCGCAATGCCCTTGAGCACGATCTGGTCGGTCACTGCAGCGCCTCTGTCCTGGTTGTGGTCGTCACGGGGCGACCTCGCCGGCCGACGCCTCGGCCGAGTCGATGGCCTGGGCGACCCGCATCGCGTCGAGCGTCGACGGCACGTGGTGCACGCGCACACCCCAGGCTCCCAGCCTGGCCGCGTGCATCGACGTGGCGGCGGTGGCGATGTCGCGGTCGAGCGGCGGCCGGGGGTCACGGCCCGGAGCGACGCCAAGCCGTCCGAGGAACGTCTTGCGCGACGTGCCGACGAGGAGGGGGTGCTCGAGCTCGAGGAGGCGGTCGAGGCCACGCAGCAGCGACCAGTTGTGGGCCGTCAGCTTGGCGAACCCGAACCCGGGGTCGAGCACGATCCGGCTCGGCTCGAGACCCGCCGCGACGAGCTCCCGCGCTCGCTGGGAGAGCTCGGACACCACGTCGGCGACCACGTCGTCATAGACCGCCTTGGACTGCATGTCGGCGCTGTGCCCCCGCCAGTGCATCGCGATGAACGGCGCACCGGTGCCTGCCACGACACCCACCATGTCCTCGTCGGCGAGGCCACCGCTGACGTCGTTGACGATGGCGGCACCGGCTCGGAGGGCTTGCGCCGCCACCTCAGCGCGCATCGTGTCGACCGAGACGAGCGCACCCTCCTGGGCGAGCGCCGACACGACCGGCAGCACCCGACGGAGCTCCTCGGCCACCGAGGGGCGCTCGGCCCCGGGGCGGGTCGACTCGCCGCCGACGTCGAGGACGTCAGCCCCTTGGGCCAGCAGCTCCCGGCCGTGCTCGATCGCCGCCGCCGGCTCGAACCACTGGCCGCCATCGCTGAAGGAGTCGGGGGTCACGTTGACCACGCCCATGACGACCGGGAGCCCGTCGGCGCGCTGGAGGGGCCACTCGAGGGTGCGGGCACCCGGTGCGACGGTCACGCGCCACCCCCGAGCCGACCCAGCTTCGGCCAGGTCAGGAACGCCTCGGCCTCCAGGGCCGCGAGTCCCACCCGCGGTAGGTCCGACCCCGACGGGTAGACGAGGAACCGCGGCTGCCACTGCGGCTGGAACTTGGCGTTGAACCGGTAGAGGCTCTCGATCTGCAGCCACCGCGACGCGAACAGCAGCACCCGCCGCCAGGCCCTGAGCACCGGCCCCGCCCCGAGCTTGCCGCCGCGCTCGAGCACCGAACGGAACGCCGCGAAGTTGAGCGAGACGCGCTGCACACCGAGCCCGGCAGCCGCCGCCAGGGTCTCGGTGATCATCAGCTCGTTGACGCCCGCGTCGGCCGTCGCGTCGCGACGCATGACGTCCAGGGACATCCCGTCGGAGCCCCAGGGGACGAACTGCAGGAACGCGCGCACGACCCCATCCTGCCGTGCCGCCACGAAGACGCACTCAGGATCGCTGTCCTCCAGCAGCCTGCCGAGCGCCATCGAGAACCCGCGCTCGGTGGCACTGGACCGCCACGCCGCGGCGTCGGCCAGGGCCTTGTCCCGCACCTCGGCGGTGACGTCGCGGACGCGGCACACCTCCACGGCATACCCGGCACGCGCGACGCGGCCGACCATCTGGCGCACGTTGCGCATGGGGCGACCGGTGAGGGTGAAGGCGGAGGCGTCGACGACGGCCTCGTCGCCGAGCTCGAGCGCGGTGAAGCCGGTCTCGCGCACCCAGACGGTGCCGGCGTGCTCGGAGCAGCCGAGGACGGCGGGCGTCCAGGCGTGCGCGCGCGCCTCGGCCAGGAAGGCCTGGACCGCGCCCGGCCACGCCTCCGGGTCGCCCACGGGGTCACCGCTGGCCAGCATCACGCCCGAGACGACGCGGTAGGCGACGGCCGCCTTGCCGGACGAGGACCAGACCACCGACTTGTCCCGCCGGGTGTTGAAGTAGGCGAGCGAGTCACCGTGCAGCCCGACGAGCCGGCGCAGCGCCACCTCGTCGGCGTCGGTCAGCGCGGGCCTCGGCTCGGGTGGGCGCAGCGCGAGGTAGGCGGGCGTCAGGAGCGTCATCAGCCCGAGCCCCAGCAGCAGCGACCCCACGATGTCGGCCGCCCGGTCCTGGGTGAAGACCAGCGGTCCGTCCAGCCCGACCATCCCGAGCCCGAGCTCCCGCACCAGCGCACCAGGACCCGGGAACCCGCCCACGAGGTCGCGGCGGTTGAGCCACAGGACGACGCCGCCGATGGCGACGGAGACGACCAGGAGCAGCACGAAGGCCCGCACCGCCCGCCACCTCGTCGACGGGTCGCCGAGCGCCCGGAACTCCGCCCGGTGCCGCACGAGCAGCGCCAGCCCCACGAGGGAGATGACGGCCGAGGCTGGTTCGGTCTTGACGGCGTGCAGGACCACCGACAGGGTCAGCAGCGCGACGGCCGCTCGCCAGGCCCGCCGCTTGCGTCGCTTGAGCGAGTGGCCGAGCACGATGAGGAAGATGCCGGAGACGACGGTGGCCGCCGCGGCCGCGTCCGAGAGGGCACCGGGCAGCAGCTCGGTGAGCCCCTGCAGGTGCACGCGCCAGGAGTGCAACAGGCCGGTCAGCAGGTCGAGGGTGCCGACGACATAGGTGAGGCTGCCGAGCAGCCGTGGCGCCCGCGAGGCCGTGAGTATGCCGGGGAGCTTGGTGGTGTGGGGGCGCGCGAGATCGCGTCCGGTCACCGCTTGCCACCCAGGAGCAGCGCCATGGCCTCGGCCCGGGTGGCGCCGTCACGCAGCTGCCCGCGGACCGCCGAGGTGATGGTGCGGGACCCGGGCTTGCGGATGCCTCGCATCGACATGCAGAGGTGCTCGCACTCGACGATCACGATGACGCCCTGGGCGCCCAGGTGGGTGCACAGCGCATCGGCGACCTGCGTCGTGAGCCGCTCCTGCACCTGGGGCCGCCGGGCGTACATCTCCACGAGCCGGGCGATCTTCGAGAGGCCGGTGACCCGGCCGTCCTTGGCGGGGATGTAACCCACGTGGGCGACGCCGTGGAACGGCACGAGGTGGTGCTCGCAC
This sequence comes from Pedococcus sp. P2_D7, assembly GCF_056404295.1. Taxonomy (NCBI): domain Bacteria; kingdom Bacillati; phylum Actinomycetota; class Actinomycetes; order Micrococcales; family Intrasporangiaceae; genus Pedococcus; species Pedococcus sp. P2_D7. The sequence continues at coordinate 606,622 of NZ_JBFUEH010000002.1, read as the reverse complement.
ATGGAGTAGACCTCGATGTCGCGCACCAGGATCATCTCCTCGTGGTCGATCTCGAACGTCTTGGAGAGGACCTGCGCCGCGTCGAGGGACAACCCGGCGAAGAACTCGCCGTAGGCGCGGGCCACCCGGGCCGGCGTGTCGACGAGCCCATCGCGGTCGGGGTCCTCACCGATGGCGATCAGCAGCTCGCGGACCGCCGCCTCGGCACGGGCCTGGTCGACCACGTGCGTCCCGCGCTCAGTGGGCATTCGGATCGACCTGGCCACCCTCGGGGATCTCGATCACCTGAGTGGCTGGGTGCTCCTCCGGAGCCTTCACCGCGCCGGCCTCGGCAGCCTTGTCGATCGCCTCCGCGGTGGCGCGGTCGGTGCCCGCGGCCTCCAGGGGCGCCGCCGAGCCGTTCTGCGCGGCCTTCTCCGCCGGCGTGAGCACGGGGGGCTGGTCGGACAGGAAGCGGGTCTCGCTCGACAGCCAGGTCGGGCGCAGCGGCCGCTTGCGGATCGGGGCGAAGATCGTCGCGAGCTCCTTGGCGTTGAGGGTCTCGTGCTCGAGCAGGTCGAGGACGAGCTTGTCGAGGATGTCGCGGTTGTCGTTGATGACGTGCCACGCCTCGTCGTGCGCCGCGTCGATGAGCTTGCGCACCTCCTCGTCGACGACCCCTGCGACCTCTTCGGAGTAGTCGCGCTGGTGGCCCATGTCGCGGCCGAGGAAGACCTCACCCTGCGGCTGGCCCAGCTTGATGGCGCCGATCCGCTCGCTCATGCCGAACTCGGTGACCATCTTGCGGGCCATCCCGGTGGCCTTCTCGATGTCGTTCGAGGCGCCGGTGGTCGGGTCGTGGAAGACGACCTCCTCCGCGACGCGCCCGCCCATGGCGTAGGAGAGCTGGTCCAGGATCTCGTTGCGGGTCGTGGAGTACTTGTCGTCGGTCGGCATCACCATCGTGTAGCCGAGCGCCCGACCGCGGGGAAGGATCGTCACCTTGGTCACCGGGTCGAGGTGGTTCATCGCCGCGGCGACGATGGCGTGCCCGCCCTCGTGGTAGGCCGTGATCTTGCGCTCCTTGGCCGACATGATGCGCGTGCGCTTCTGCGGGCCGGCGATCACGCGGTCGATGGCCTCGTCGAGCGCGGCGTCGTCGATCAGCTTGCCGTCGCTGCGGGCGGTCAGCAGCGCCGCCTCGTTGAGGACGTTGGCGAGGTCGGCGCCGGTGAAGCCGGGCGTGCGCCGGGCGACGGCGAGCAGGTCGACGCCGGTGGCCATCGGCTTGCCCTGGGAGTGCACCTCGAGGATCCGGTGCCGGCCGATCATGTCGGGCGCCTCGACCGCGATCTGGCGGTCGAACCGGCCGGGGCGCAGGAGCGCCGGGTCGAGGATGTCGGGGCGGTTGGTCGCCGCGATGAGGATGACGTTGGTCTTGACGTCGAAGCCGTCCATCTCGACCAGCAGCTGGTTGAGGGTCTGCTCGCGCTCGTCGTGGCCACCGCCGAGACCGGCACCACGGTGCCGGCCGACGGCGTCGATCTCGTCGACGAAGACGATCGCGGGGGCGTTGACCTTGGCCTGCTCGAACAGGTCACGCACGCGGGAGGCACCCACACCGACGAACATCTCGACGAAGTCCGAGCCGGAGATCGAGTAGAACGGCACGCCCGCCTCGCCGGCGACGGCGCGCGCGAGCAGGGTCTTGCCGGTGCCGGGAGGGCCGTAGAGCAGGACGCCCTTGGGGATCTTGGCCCCGACGGCGAGGAACTTGGCCGGCTCGGCCAGGAACTCCTTGATCTCGTGGAGCTCCTCGACGGCCTCGTCAGCGCCCGCGACGTCGGCGAAGGTGACCTTCGGGGTGTCCTTGGTGGCGAGCTTGGCCTTGGACTTGCCGAACTGCATGACGCGGGAGCCGCCGCCCTGCATCTGCGTCATCAGGAACCAGAACAGGCCCAGCAGGATGATGATCGGCAGGAGGGAGCCGAGCAGCGAGAGCAGCGGGTTGGTGTCCTTGTTGACCTGGTTGATGCGGCCGGGCGGGGTGTTGTCCTCGAGCAGCTTGATGAAGGAGGGGCCGGCAGCCTCGACGTACTGGGTGCGGACCTTGGTGGCGTTCTTGACGTTCTTGCCGTCGGAGTAGGACTCGCCCTTCTTGAGGTCGAGGTCCACCACCTCGTTGTTGGTGACGACCGCCCGCTCGACCTTCTTCTCGGTGATGAGCTGCTGCGCCGCGGAGGTGTCGATCCGCGTGTAGCCACCGGCGTCGCTCAGGCTGAAGACCATCAGCGTGATCGCGATGACGGCGACGACCCAGAACAGGGGTGCCCGAAGGATGCGCTTGAAATCCATGTGTGTAGCGGGGCTGGGCGCCCCGTTCCTCCTGCTCGCTCACGCTCTGTGCCGTTGCCCGGCCTGGGCACGGCTCTGCCACGACGGTACTACGCAGTACCCGGGTGGTTCGTGCTGGACAACGACCCGGATGGGCCCGGTGTTCCGACTACGCCTCAGGCGTAGACGTGGGGCGCGAGGGTCCCCACTACACGCAGGTTGCGGAACTTCTCCGCGTAGTCGAGGCCGTAGCCCACGACGAACTCGTTGGGGATGTCGAAACCGACCCATTTCACGTCGATCTCGACCTTGGCCGCCTCCGGCTTGCGCAGCAGGGTGCAGATCTCGACCGAGGCCGGGGAGCGCGACTCGAGGTTCGACCTGATCCACGACAGCGTGAGCCCGGAGTCGACGATGTCCTCGACGATCAGCACGTGCTTGCCGGTGATGTCGGTGTCGAGGTCCTTGAGGATGCGCACCACGCCGGACGACTTGGTGCCCGATCCGTAGGACGACACCGCCATCCAGTCGACGGGGGCCGTGCCTGGCAGCGCGCGCGACAGGTCGGCCATCACCATGACGGCCCCCTTGAGCACCCCCACCAGCAGGAGGTCCTTGCCGTCGTACTCCGCCCAGATCTCCGCAGCCAGCTCGTCGAGCCGGGCGAGGATCTGTTCCTCGGTGATGAGGACCTTCTCGAGATCGGCTCCCATGTGGGCAGCGTCCACGGCTCAAACTCCCTCAGTTGTCGGCTCGGGGTGCGGGGCTATTCAACCCGAGCGGGTGGGGCGATGGATACCCGGCCGTCGGAGCGAGTGGCCTGCAGCGGTCCGGGGAGGCTCACCGGCCCCTGTCCGTGCCAGTCCGTGAGCAGTGCGTCGCACGCCTCGGTATGCCGCGTGCTCACCTGTCCGGCCGGCGCCCCGGCCGCGACGGCGAGCCTGCGCCACACCCGTGTCCGCACCGGGCGCGGCAGCGCGAGCAGGTCCTTGGTCGGCCACGGCCCCGCCCCCAAGGTCGCGACCGCGTCGTCGGCGAGCGCGTCGAGGTGGTCGGCGTCCTCGCGCAGCTGGTCCGCCGTGCGGGCCAACGCCGGGGCAACCCCCGGACCCAGGTCGCGCTCGAGGTCGACCAGCGCCCGCCGGGCCCGCACCCTCGTGAACGCGGGGTCCTCGTTCATCGGGTCGTCCCACCACGTCAGTCCTTCAGCGGCACAGGACGCACGGGTCTGCTCCCTCGTCACGCCCAGGAGGGGACGTCGGAAGCGGTCGCGGGCCCGCGGCATACCGGCCAGGGAACGGGCGCCGGAGCCCCGGGTGAGGCCCAGGAGGACCTGCTCGGCCTGGTCGTCGAGCGTGTGGCCGAGGAACACCAGTCGGGCTCCATGGCGCAGGGCTGCTTCGTCGAACGCCGCGTACCGGGCGGCGCGGGCGGCTGCCTCGAGCCCGTCGGCCCCGGCGCGGACCTCGACCGGGACGGTGCCCACGGGCGCCAGCCCGAGGGCCGCGCACTGCTCACCGGCCTGGTGCGCCACGACCGTCGAGTTGCGGTCGAGGCCGTGGTCGACGACGACCGCGCCGGGGCGGACGGCGAGCTTCGGGGCCTCGAACGCCACGGCGGCGGCGAGCGCAAGCGAGTCCGCTCCCCCGCTGCAGGCCACCAGGACCAGGTCGCCGGGGTCGCACTCGCCGAGTGTCTCGCGGACGGCGAGCCTGATCGCCGCCGTCGCCGGGTGGGGGCCGGTCACGAGGTCAGCCGTGGACCCGTGCGACCCAGGCCGAGGGCGTCTCGATCTCGGTCGGCTTGGGCAGGGTCTGCGGCGACTCCCAGACCCGGTTGAAGCCGTCCATGCCGACCTGGTCGACCACTGAGCGCACGAAGACGGCGCCGTCGCGGTACTGCCGCATCTTCGCCTCGAGGCCGAGCAAACGGCGCAGCACCCGGTCGAAGGCACCGACGCCCTTGCGGCGCTCGTTGAACCGGCTGCGGATCTGGGCGACGGACGGGATCACCTGCGGACCGACCTCGTCCATGACGACGTCGGCGTGACCCTCCAGGAGGGACATCACGGCCGTGACCTGGGCCAGCTGGGCGCGCTGCTCGGGCGTCGCGATGAGGTCGGTCAGGCCCGCGCCGCCACTCTTGAGCGACTCCGGCAGCTGCTTGCCGAGTCGCGACAGGGTCTCCTGCAACGACTCCGGGTCGGGCACCATGTCGGCCGCGAGCGTGCGCACCCGCTCGATCATGTGGTCGCGCAGCCACGGCACGGCGGTGAACTGCACGCGGTGGGTCTCCTCGTGCATGCAGACCCAGAGGCGGAAGTCGGCGGGGTCCACCTTGAGCTCGCGCTCGACCTGGACGAGGTTGGGGGCGACCAGCATGAGCTGGGGCGTGCCGCCGGGGGCCAGGTCGTACTGGCCGAGGACCTTGCTCGACATGAAGGCCAGCAACGCACCGGCTTCACCGCCGGTCACCTTGCCACCGATGGCCTGCACGGTCGGGTTGGGGGCGGATTTCTGGGCGTCGACGAGCTTGCCGAACACGGGGTCCATCAACGCCGACATCGAGTCGGCGTTGAGCGAGATCCAGGTGCTGCGGTCGACGACCACGGGGCCGGGGGCGTCCCCGGGCGCGTGGAGCCGGGCGGTCTCGGCGACCGGCTGCTGGGCGGCCAGCGCGGCCGCGCGCACCGAGGCGACGACCTCGGCGGCCTCCGCACCGGTCACCTTCGGTCCGGCCGGGACGAGCCGGGCGCCGGTGGTCTTGGCGAACTGCCAGTCGACATAGCGGGTGACGTGCGGTGCTGCGGCGTCGGACACGGTCATCCCCTCACGGTAGGTCAGGGACACCCGCAGGTCGCGAGCACCGCCACGAAGCGGTCCAACGCGGCCCGTGCGTCGAGGGTTCCGACGCCGCCGGGGAGCCCGTCGGCCTGCACCACGTAGGACAGCACCCGGCCGTCGGCGTCCATCACCGTGCCGGCCATCGCGCTGGTCCCGGTGAGGGTGCCGGTCTTGGCCCGGGCGAGCCCGGCCACGGCGTGGGTGTTCTTCGCCTGGAACCGGGTGGCGAGGGTGCCGGTCAGCCCGGCGACCGGGAGCCTCGAGAGGGTGTCCTGCAGCGCGGGCACGGAGCCGTCGGCCCCGAGCTGGAGCACGTCGGACAGCACCTGGGGCGGGATCGCCTGGCCGGCGGTCAGCCCGCTGGTGTCCTTGAGCCTCACCCCGGTCAGGTCCACCCCCTCCGCCTGCACCGCCTTCCGCACGAAGGCGACCGCCGCGGCGAAGGTGGCCGCGCCCCCTTCCTTCACCGTGGCCTGACGCGCCAGGCCTTCGGTGAGGGCGTTGTCGCTCTCGTCGAGCGCCAGGGCCAGGAGGTCAGCCACGGGCGCGGACTCCACGCGCCCCAGCTCGGTGGCGCCGGCCGGTACGGGCGTCGACCAGGAGCTCTCGCGGGTCAGCGTCGCGGTGATCCCCACCTTGGCCAGCGCGGCCACGAACGCCGCACCGGTGGCCGCCTCCGGGTTCCGCGGGGCCGGGCGATAGGGAATCGCCCGCTGGCCGGCGAGGCCGAGCATGGACACGCCGCCCGTGAAGCCCGCGTTGACATCGGCCTGGCTCCAACCGGGAGCCCACCGAGCCCCCTTGGCGTAGGTGGTGTCCAGCCGCAGCGTCACCTTCGTGGTGCCGGCGGCCTGCAACGCTGCGCCGACCTGGGCGGCGAGGTCGCCGAGCCCAGCCCGTCCCTCGACGGCGGTGGGTGAGCCCTTGCCCTTGGCGAGCATCGTGTCGCCGCCCGCCACCAGGACCACCTGGTCGGGACCTGCCCCCTGGACCACCCTCGTGGGCAGGGTCGACAGCGGGTCGAGTGTGGTCCCCACCGCCAGCGCGGTGAGCAGCTTCGCGGTCGAGGCGGGTATGCGCGGGGTGGTCGCGGCCTTGCTGAACAACGTCTGACCCGTGAACGCGTCGCGGACCACGACCCCCGGGCCCGGGCGCAACGCCGGGTCGGCGACGACCGGGGCGAGGACCGTGGCCAGCCCTGCCGGGCTCGGGATGGGGGCACTGGCCGAGGCCGGCTGGAGCGGCTGCGCGGCGTCGTCGACCGTCGGGACGGCGACGCTGGTGGGCGTCGCGGTGCCGGTCCGCGTGGGGGTGGTCGGAGCCGCCTGCGGCTGCTCCCTGGTGAGGATCCCCGGCACGACGTCGAACACGTCCAGCGCGGCGTACGCGACGGCGAGCAGCACCACCACCAGCAGGGCGGCCAGGAATCGACGCACTCGACCCCCTCAGCGCTGGACTTGCGTCATACGGAACACTTAGCCGCGAGCCTAGGTCATAGGCGCGCGCAGCACGTCTCAGGTATGCGCACTACGGAAGGGACATCGTCGTGGAGTTCGACGTCACCATCGAGATCCCGAAGGGTCATCGCAACAAGTACGAGGTGGACCACGAGACCGGTCGGATCCGGCTGGACCGGCTGCTGTTCACCTCCACCCGCTACCCGGCTGACTACGGCTACGTCGAGGACAGCCTCGGCGAGGACAGCGACCCGCTCGACGCGTTGGTCCTGCTGGAGGAGCCCACCTTCCCCGGCTGCCTGGTCAGGGTGCGCCCGATCGGCATGTTCCACATGCGCGACGAGGCCGGCGGCGACGACAAGATCCTCTGCGTGCCGGCCGGAGACCCGCGCCAGGCCCACCTCGTCGACCTCGAGCAGGTGAGCAGCTTCGACCGCCTCGAGATCCAGCACTTCTTCGAGACCTACAAGGACCTCGAGCCCGGCAAGTCCGTCGAGGGTGCCCACTGGGCGGGCCGCGAGGAGGCCGAGCGCGTGGTGCGCGAGGCGATCCAGCGCGCCAAGGAGGCCGGCATGACGACCGCTCGCTGGCGTATGCCCGACATCTCCGCGGAGCCGATGTCCGAGGCCAAGCCCCCCACCGAGTGAACCCGCGCGCTTCGGCGCGCACGCGGCATACCCGAGCCCCAGGCGACCTCGCGTCGTCATGGGGGCTCGGTGCGTCGCTCCTGCAGCCAGCTAGTCGTTGTCGTCCCAGGTGCGGTAGAGCTTCGGGACCAGTTCGTCGTCCGCGTCACGTTGTGGCCAGGGAGGGTCGTCGTCCTGGGGATTGTCGGTGGCGTCGATGGGCTGCACGGTGTGGAGGTGGCGGTGCCGGTGCGCGAGGTGGTCGGGGAGGATCTCGATGTCGTGCCAGCGGGCGCGCTCGCCGGTCGGTGGTTGGTATGCCGCCGCCCCGGGTGGTGCGGGCGGGTCGCCGCCCGGTGGCGCGGCGAGCTCGACGGCCGTCGGGGGTCGCACCGGCAGTCCGTGGCGGGTGGTGACGACCAGGCCGTCGGGGCGGGTCGGGTCGCCGGCGATGGTGTAGTCGCCTCGGCCGACCGCGTCGTGGTGGAACGGGCAGAGGCTGACCTGGTTGTCGTCGTCGGTGGCGCCGCCGCTGGCCCACTCGTGCAGGTGGTGGATCTCCACGAACCGGGTGGCGGTGCAGCCGGGGAACCGGCAGCCGCGGTCGCGGTCCTCGATCAGCCGGCGGGACCGGGCCGGCAGGATCCGCATGGCCCGGCCGACGCTGACCGGCCGTCCCTGGGTCTCCCAGACCGGCTGGACCACGCCGTCGGAGAGGAACCGGTCGAGCAGCCGCCGAGGGATGGCTGCGCCGCCGTTGACCCAGCCGCCGTCGGTCGACAGGTGCAGGTAGACCCGGTAGTGGCTGGCCCGGCCGGTCGAGGTCACCGACGACAGCGACCGCTGGGCCAGCTCCTCGAGGGCGTCGGCGTAGGTCGGGCGGTCCGTGGCCGCGATGTGGTGGAGGGCGGGTGCGTCACCCGCACCGGTTGCCTCGCCCTCGCCGGCGGCGGACGCCGCGAGGAACAGCGCGTCCTTGGCTTCCTTGAGCGCCTGCTCGACGAGCGCCCCGACCGGTGCGGGGGCGCTGTAGCGCAGCTGGAAGCGGCCGTCGTGGTCGTAGTGCATCGACAGGTCGGGGCGCGCGCAGGCGCGGCGCTCCGAGTCCTCCTGCCCGGGCAGGCCGGAAGCGGGCACCTCGGGCGGGGTAGCGGCGAACGCGTGGCGGCTCAGCGCCCGGCGCAGCTGGGGCACGGTGGCGTGCTGGGCGAAGTCGGCCGCGGACTGCTGGTGGCTCGCCGGCGCGTGGTGGGCCACGACGGCGGTCTGGTCGAGCGACAGGAGTCCGTCCCGCAGGGCCTCGGACACCGCAGGCAGCTCATGACGACGCTTCGCGATCGCGACCACGTCCCGCGCGTGCGAGGGCGACAGCCCGGCCCGGACGACGAAGTAGTGCTCCGGAGACCGGAACCCGCCGTCACCCCAGTGCTCGCCCTCGATGAGCTCGACAGCGAGGTCGACCAGCTCGCCCTGCACCCGGTTGAGCCGTCCCGCGACCTCGGCCGTGCGCGTCCAGAGGTCACGCTGCGCCTCGTCTCGCTGCACGGCCGCCGGGCTGATCGACATAGCCTCATCGTACACTTGTTCGAATGCGTGGTGCCAGTCATCCACAAGGGAGAACCATTGGCACGCAATGGTTTTCGCCCGGAGTCACCCGCAGAGCAGTCCTCGGGCGGACGGGCGTCGCGCTCTCGTCAGGAGCGCGCCCCGGCGGTCTGCCGGGGCTGTGCCGTGCTCAGGGACGGCCGCCATAGGGCACGAGGTCCGAGCGGTAGATCGAGGCGTAGCGGACGTTGGCGCCGGTGTAGGGCGCCTCGATCATCTGGCCATCGCCGACGTAGAGGCCGACGTGGTGGCTGTCGGCGCCCGAGCTGCCGTAGAAGACGAGGTCGCCCGGTCGCAGGTCGCTGATCGCCACGCGGGCGGTCTCGCCCCACTGGGCGCCGGTGTAGTGCGACAGGTTCACGCCGGCCCGCTGCCACGCACGCATCGTGAGGCCGGAGCAGTCGAAGCTGTTCGGGCCGTCGCCGCCCCACTGGTAGGGCTTGCCGACCTGGGCGCGGGCGTAGGCGAGGACCGCGGACACGCCACCATTCGTCGAGGGCGGCGGGGGCGGCGGGTTGTCCGGCTGGGGCGTGGGCCGGGGATGGTTCTGCGAGGCGGCCAGCTCGGCAGCCTCGGCGGCGGCCTTCTGGCGCGCGGCCTCCTCGGCAGCACGGGCGGCGGCGGCGCGGGCGGCCCGCTTCGCGGCTGCCGTCCGGGCGGCCTGCGCGCGCTCGGCGGCCAGCCGGGCCTGGCGGGCAGCCTCGGCGGCGGCGGCGCGAGCTGCGGCGGCGGCAGCCAGTCCGTCCTGGCGCTGCCTCTCGAGCGTGACCGATGTCTTGCGCAGGGTGGCGAGCTGCGTGGTGAGCGAGCTCTGCTGCTTCTGGATCTGGGTGGCAGTCGCCTTCGCCTCGTCGGCCTGCGACTGGGCGGCGTTGCGGGCCGCCTCCGCGGCGCGGGCGGCCTTGGCCTGAGCGGCCTCGGCCTGCGCCGCCTGCTGACGCATCGTGTCGGCCACGATCGAGGCGGCGGCGGCCTTCTGGAGGTTCTGTGCGCGGGCGTCGCTCACGGCCTCGAGCGCGGTGGCGCGGTCCATGAGGTCCTGGGGACCCGTGCTGGACAGGTACGCCTCGAGCTCACCGAGGTTGCCGCCCTGCTGGTAGACGCTGGCGGCGTAGCGGCGCACCTGCAGGCCGGCGGAGTCCGCGACCTGCTGGGCCTGCGCTGCGCGCTTCTTGGCTGCGGTGGTCTCGGCCGAACGCTTGTCGAGCTCGTAGCGAGCCCCGTTGTAGGCCTCCGCGGCCGCTGCGGCCCGGTCCTGCACCTGGGCGAGGCGAGCGCTGGCGGCCACGTACTGCGCGTCCAGGCTGGCGATCTTGCCGCTGGTCGTCGCGACCGCGCTCTTCGCCTTGGCCACCTGCGACTTCGACGGGTACACCGGGTCGGCGGCAGCGGACAGGGACAGGGACACCGCGAGGACGCCGACCATCGACAGCGTCGCGCCGGTGCGCAACACGCGGCGTACGGGGAGGGCGTTCGGCACGGGGGGATGCCTCTCGAGTGGGGTGTCCGGGGTCAGTAGGTGGCAGCCGCACGAGACTAGAGCCGCCTTTTCACTCGAAACCCTTTCGTCACACAAATCCCACGCCTTACAGACCATTCCGGGAAATGACAGGCTTGTGATTACCCGAGTTACACGAATGTCTTTCAGCAGGTGATGACGCTGCTTCGATCAGGTGTCCAGAGTTGGTCTCGAATCGGTAACGAAATCCGCATTTTCGCAGGTGAGAGCACCTGAGGACCGGGTTTGGCCGAATCCCGCACTCGCCGGTTTGACCCGGTTTCCCGGCCGTCCGGGTCCACCAGCCACCAGCTCCCGGCGGGCTCCCCTCGAGCCGCGGCGAGGGCCCGGGTCAGGGGGTGATGGTCTCGCCGGAGCGCAGGGCCTCGTAGGCCTCCGGATCGCTCTCGCGCAGCCCGCGCCGGGTCTTGCGCCGGTAGCGCAGGATCTGCACGACGCCGGCCCCCCAGACGAGGTACTGGACCGACATCGCGGCCCGGAAGGTGTCCACGTCGTAGGTGCTCGGACCACCCGGCGCGACCCGGTCGAGGATGATGCCGATCAGCGTCACGGTGGACAGCGAAGCGAGGAAGCCACCGACGTTGACGATGCCGGTCGCACTCCCGAGCCGGGTCGGCGGGTTGAAGGTCCTCGCCAGGTCGAAGCCGACCAGCGAACCCGGACCCCCGACCGCCGTGATGACGACGAGCAGCACCAGCAGCGGCAGCGGGGCCCGCCCTGGCCACAGCAGCACCACCGCCCAGACCGCCATGATGGCGAAGACGATCCCGAGGATGAGGGTCGAGCGCGAGAACGGGTACTTCGTCACGAACCCGCCGATCAGCGGGCTCGACACCACGGTCGTCACCGTCATCAGCATCAGCAGGGTGCCCGCCGTGGAGGGCGAAAGCCCTTGTCCCGCAACGAGGAACGGGTAGCCCCACAGCAGTGCGAACACCGTCGCGCCGAACTGGGCGGAGAAGTGGGACCAGAGGCCGAGCCTGGTGCCGGGGGTGCGCCAGGCGGCCCGGACGCTCCGGGCGAGGGCCCGGACCTTGATCTGGTCGAGCTCGTGGTCGGGGTTCGGGGAGTCCCGCACGACGACCAGGACGATGGCGCCGAGGGCGACCCCGAACAGGGCGGCTACCCGGTAGGACGGCGTCCAGCCCCAGGTGTGCAGCGCGTAGACCAGTGGCGTGGCCGCGACCAGGGCACCGAACTGGCCGAGCAGCCCGGTCAGCTGGGACACCATGGGGATGCGCAGGGGCGGGAACCACAGCGCGACGATCCGCAGCAGGGGGATGAAGATCATGGCGTCGCCGATCCCCACGAAGACGCGCGCCAGGATGCCGATGGCGAACGAGTCGGCGTAGGCGAACCCCAGCTGGGCCACCGTCATCAGCGTCACGCCACTCAGCAGCAGCCGCTTGGACCCGAAGCGGTCGAGCAGCGCCCCCACCGGGATCTGCATGGCCGCGTAGACGAGCAGCTGCACCATGGTGAACACCGACAGCTGGGTGGCCGCGATGTCGAAACGCTCGGTCGCAAGGAGACCGGCCACGCCGAGCGAGCTGCGGTGGAACACCGCCAGCACGTAGACCGACACCGACGCGGCATACACGATCCAGGCCCGCCGTCCACCGAGGGGGAACTGGGGGGCGGGCTTGGTCACACCCCATTGTCCCGCACCCCCGCGCCCCGTCTGGCCGGGGGTGAGCGCCGGGTAGGTTCACGGGGTGCAGGAGTTCACCAGAGACGGCCTGGTCTTCGACGTCAGCGACAGCGGCGCGGACCGCGGCACGGGCGACCCTGCTTCAGAGGTGGTGCTGCTCCTGCACGGCTGGCCGCAGGACCGCCACACGTGGTCGCAGGTGGCGCCGCCGCTCCTCGAGGCCGGGCTGCGGGTCGTCACGTTCGACCAGCGCGGCTACTCGCCTAGGGCGCGGCCCGGTGGACGCCGGGCGTACCGGATGGAGGAGCTGGTCGCCGACGTCCTTGCCCTGCTCGACGAGCTCGGGACGGCGCGGGTCCACCTGGTCGGCCACGACTGGGGCGGCTCGGTCGCCTGGGCCTTCGCCGAACGTCACCCGGAGCGGCTGCGCAGCCTCACCGTGCTGTCGACCCCGCACCACCACGCCCTCGCGTGGGCGATGCGACATGCGGACCAGGCCCGGCGCAGCTGGTACCTGGCCGCCTTCCAGCTCCCCGCCCTCCCCGAGCTGGTCCTGCGGCGCCGGTTGGTGTCGGTCCTACGCCGCTCCGGGCTGCCCGAGTCCCACGTGCAGAGGTATGCCGCGCGCTTTCGTGAGCCCGGCGCGGCCAGTGGCGGCTTGGCTTGGTATCGAGCAATTCCCTTGCGGCGCAGCGGATCCGGCGACTACGTCTCGCGCCGGATCTCCACCCCTACCGCGTACGTCTGGGGTCGGGACGACCCCGCGCTCGGACGGGCGGCGGCCGAGCGGACCCGCGCTCACGTCGCCGCCGACTACACCTTCACCGAGCTCGACGCCGGCCACTGGCTCCCCGAGACCCACCCCGGAGAAGTTGCGGCCGCGATCCTGGAGCGGCGACGCACACTCCCGCAGTAGATTCTCGCCAGGAGGTGGGTGATGACGGCTGGCACGGGCCTGGCCCAGGTGGCCCAGTACGCGCAGGACCTCGACCGGGCGGCAGCGTTCTACGAACGCCTGCTCGGCACACCGCCGCTGGCCCGCTTCGACCCCCCGGGGCTGCTGTTCTTCGGCCTCGGAGACGGCACCCGGCTCCTGCTCGAGGAGGGCGCGAGCTCCGCGATGCTCTACCTCAAGGTGGACGATGTCCCCACCCGCATCGAGGAGCTCCGGGCCGAGGGCGTGGTCATCGAGGCCGAGCCGCACATCATCTTCAGCCACACCGACGACAGCCTGGGGCCGGCGGGGCAGGATGAGTGGATGGCGTTCATCCGGGACAGCGAGGACAACCTCGTCGGGCTCGTGAGCCACGCTCCGAGGGCAGAGAGCTGACCGCAGCGGGACCCGGTCCCGACCATGCGCTGGTCGTGCTGGTCGGGCCCAGCGGTTCGGGCAAGTCGACCTGGGCCACGCAGCACTACCGGCAGCAGGAGATCGTGTCGTCGGATGCGCTGCGGGCGGTGGTGGGCAGTGGCGAGTTCGACCTCGATGCCTCGGCCGACGCCTTCGCACTGCTGCACCAGATCGTGGCCGGCCGGGCCCGGCGTGGTCTCACCGTGGTCGTCGACACCCTCGGCCTCGACCCCGACCTGCGCGACCGGCTGCGGGAGCAGGGTCGCATCGCCGGGCTGCCCTGCGTCGCAGTGCTCTTCGAGACGCCAGAGACCGTCTCCCGCCAACGCAATGCGATGCGTGACCGACCGGTGCCGGCCAGGGTCCTGGGCCAGCAGCACGCCGCGTTCGCCCGGGCGCGCGAGGCGGTGGCCGCCGAGGGCTGGGACGACGTGCAGGTCGTCGTGGACTCTGCTGCGCCGGCGCAGGGACCGGATGTCGCGGGCGGTCCGGCACCACGTCCCGCGCCCGAGCCGGACGGCGGCCGGCGGCAGGCCGGACCGGAGGTCGTGCTCCAGGTGTCCCGGTTCCCGTGGGGCGACGACCCGGCCGGCTGGCTCCGCTCGATCGCACTCGCCGCGGACCACCACGGCTTCGCGGGGATCGCGCTGATGGACCACCTGATCCAGATCCCCCAGGTGGACCGTGCGTGGGAGCCGATCCCGGAACCATGGGTGACGCTCGGGATGCTCGCCGGCCTCGACACCGACCTGCGGCTCGGGACCCTCGTCTCACCCGTCACGTTCCGCGCGCCCGGGATCATCGCGAAAACCGTTGCCACGCTTGATGTCCTGTCCGGCGGACGGGCCTTCGTCGGGCTGGGCGCGGGGTGGTGGGAGCGCGAGCACCAGGCGTTCGGCCTCCCCTTCCCGCCGGCCGCCGAACGGCTCGACCGGTTGGAGTCCTGCATCGAGACGCTCCACGCGCTGTGGGACAAGGGGACCAAGGCGTACGACGGGACCCGCGTCACCCTGCCCGAGACCACGGCATACCCACGGCCCGTGGGGCGACCACAGGTGATCGTGGGCGGCTCCGGGGAGCGACGCACGCTGCGGATCGCGGCGGCCCAGGCCGACGCGTGCAACCTGCCCAGCGACGAGGAGGTGCTAGCACGCAAGGTCGCAGTGCTGCGGGCGCACTGTGCGGAGGTCGGCCGCGACCCCGAGGAGGTGGCGGTGACCGTGCTCGACCTCCCGGTCGTGGGGACCGACCGCGACGACACCTGGCGCAGGGTCGAGCGGTTGCGGGGTCGGACGGCCGCAGCAGCGTTCGCCAGGCGTCACCACGCCGGCGAGGCCGTGAGCCACCGCGACCGGTACCGCCGCCTCGCTGACGAGTTCGGGGTCAGCACCGTGTTCGTCGGGCTACCCGACCTCGAGGGCCCGGACGACGTCGCCCGCCTTGCCGCGGTGCTCGACCCGGGCTGAGCCGTTCCACACACGACGGAGCCCGGCAACCCCTCGGGCGGCCGGGCTCTGTCGATGGTGCGGGGTCAGGCCGAAGCCTTCACCCCGGTGAGCTGGGTCAGGGCGAACTCCGTGATCCGGACGAGCGCCTGCTTGGCGGACTCACGGTCGCGGGCGTCGACCTCGATGACAGGGATGTGCGACGGGATGGCCAGCGCCTCCCGGATGTCGTCGGGGCCGAACTCCTGCGAGCCGTCGAACTGGTTGAGCGCGACGATGAACGGCAGGCCCTTGGCCTCGAAGTAGTCGACAGCGGCGAAGCTGTCGTCGAGGCGACGGACGTCGACCAGCACGACGGCGCCGATGGCGCCCTTCACCAGGTCGTCCCACATGAACCAGAAGCGACGCTGACCTGGGGTGCCGAACAGGTAGAGCACCAGGTTCTCGGCCAGGGTGATGCGGCCGAAGTCCATCGCCACCGTGGTGGTGTGCTTCTGCTGCACCTTGGAGATGTCGTCCTGGCCCTCGGACTCGTTCGTGACGAGAGCCTCGGTGCGCAGGGGGTCGATCTCGGAGACGGCACCAACGAAGGTGGTCTTGCCGACGCCGAAGCCGCCGGCCACGACAATCTTCGTCGAGGCGCTGTTGCGGTTAGAGGGCGCGTAGTCCACTGAGTGTCCTTTCAATCAGTTCACGTCGTTCGTCGGATGTCGTGTTTTCGGAGATGGTGGTGCGCGTCTTCAGGTGACCCGCGGTGACCAGGTCACCGAGGAGCACCCGGGCGACGCCGAGCGGGACGTGCAGTTTTGCCGAGACCTCAGCCACCGACTCGGTGTCCGCGCAGAGCTCGATGATCCGGCCCGAGAGGTCTCCCTCAGGCCAGGTTGCGGTGCGGCCGGACGGCAGCACCTCGAACGTGGCCTCGATGGGGAGATCGACCACGGACTCGGTCCGTCCTGACGTCAACGCGTATGGCCGGACCAGGCGGGGGCCTGCCGACACGTCGCGTCCGTCCGGGGCCATGGGACTAGCCCGTCATGGGGGTCCGGGCAGACGCGTCGATCATCTTGCCGACGCGGTCAACCAGAACCGCCATCTCGTAGCCGACCTGACCGATGTCAGAGTCGGTGCTGGTGAGTGCCGCCAGGTGCGAACCGTCTCCGACACTCATGAGGAGCAGGTAACCCAGCTCCATCTCGATGACGGACTGGAGCACCGTGCCACCCTGGAACAGGCGAGCCGCACCAGAGGCGAGGCTGGCCATGCCCGAGGCCACGGCTGCCATCTGCTCGGCCCGGTCCACGGGGAGCTGCTCGCTGGCGGCCATGGGAAGCCCGTCGGCCGAGACCAGGATGGCGTGTGACACGCCAGGGGTCTCCGTCGCGAACTTGGCCACGAGCCAGTCGTACTCGCCCTTGGGCTGGGCCATGGCGTCAGTGGTGAACATCGGCTTCCTCTCGGTGTGTTCCATCTTGTGCCTCGGTGCGAGCGGAGCTCACACCGTTCTTGTGGCGGTTGAGGTTGCGGCGGATCGCTTCGGGATCGCGTCGCGATGCTGCGGGGGCAGCGGGCTTCTCGTCGGTCTCGTCGACCGCACCGGGGATCAGGTAGTTCCCGGGGCGTCGCTTGGGGAGACCGGCTGCTGACTCTTCCAGGGGTTGGGTCTCCTCGATCCGTGCTGCGGCAGACCAGGCCTGGTCCGCTTCGTTGGTGGACCACGACGTCCCTGCGGCTGCCGAATCGGTGTCATCGGTCAGCCAGCGCGACATCATCGCCCGGAAGATGGGGGTGTCGTTGAGGTTGCCGCTCGGCGCCTGCGCCGGCTCGGCCTGCGTGTCGACGTCAGCGTGGGCCACGACCGGCTCGACCTGCTCAGCCTCGACCTGCTCAGCCTCGACCTGCTCAGCGTGGACGTGCTCAGCCTCGACGTGCTCAGCGTGGACGTGCTCAGCCTCGACGCGCTCCGGCTCCGCCAGCTCGGCCGCGACCGGCTCGACCTGCTCGGGCTCGACCTGCGCGGGCTCGACGGCGGCGAGGACCTCGGTGGACTCCTCGGCGACCTCGGCGGCGGGCGCCACGGTCTCCTCGACGGCCACGGTCTCCTCGACGGCCACGGTCTCCTCGACGGCCACGGTCTCCTCGACTGCCACGGTCTCCTCGGCGAGCTGAGCCGACTCGGCGACCTCGGTGGCGGGGGCCTCGACCACCGGGGTGGGCTCGGTAGCCGCCACGTCGCGGGCCCGGCGCGCGCCGAAGAACGACGTGTTGTGGGCACGCACCCGCGGGCGGGAGCTGGGCGCCTCGGTCTCCGGCAGACCAGCCGTCGCGGAGGCGGTCGCCCCGGGGATGCGGGTCGGGAGGTGACCGGCTTCCTCGGTGACGGGGGCCTCGAGGACCTCGGTGCTGTCGACGGACGCCGCGACCTCGGTCTCGGCTGTGTCGACCACAGCCTCCACGGCGTCAGCGACCACGACCTCGTCAGCGGCGACCTCCGGGGTGGCCTCCGCA
Source organism: Pedococcus sp. P2_D7 (assembly GCF_056404295.1). Lineage (NCBI taxonomy): Bacteria > Bacillati > Actinomycetota > Actinomycetes > Micrococcales > Intrasporangiaceae > Pedococcus > Pedococcus sp. P2_D7. The sequence continues at coordinate 589,304 of NZ_JBFUEH010000002.1, read as the reverse complement.
GCGTCGACCTTGGCCTCGGCGACCCACTCGGCGGGCACGTGGATCTCGGTGCCCGAGTCGGTCGCAGCGTCAGTGGAGTCGGTGGAGTCGGTGGTGTCGGTGGTGTCGGTGCTGCCGCTGGTGGCGCTGGCCTCGGCCGGCGCGTCGGCCCCGAGCTCGCGAGCCTTGGTGGCCTCGACGATCTTGGCGCGGTGGTCCAGCCAGGCAGACAGGTTCGACGGCATCTGGCGGGGCTCGTTGGCCTCCGCCTCAGCCTCGAGGCGGGCAGCCTCGGCCGCCGCCTTGGCGCGACCCGGGAGCCAGCTGAGCCGGCCACCCTTGGCTGCGGGCGCGTCGGCCTTCCCTGCGGCCTTGTCGGGGGTCGCGTCCTGCTGCTCGGTGGACGGGGCGTCCTCGAACTCGCGGTACTCGGTGATCCCGGTGGCGCGCGGCTTGCGGACCGGCAGGCCGGCCGCGGAGCGCTTGGGCTCGGTCGTCTCGGCCTGGGGAGCGTCAGCCTTCGTGTCGGCCGGCAAGTCAGCCACGTCGACCGTGGGCTCCACCGGAGCGTCGGACTTGGCCTCGGGGGTGGCGTCGACCTTCGAGTCCGCCTCGGCGTCCTTGGCGTCGGCGTCGTTGACCGTGGCGTCGTTGACCGTGGCGTCGTTGACCGTGGCGTCCTTGGCCTCGACGGCGGCCGGCGTCTCCGCGGGGGCGGAACCGTTGACCTGGGTGTCGGAGGCCTGGTCGGCCTTGGCCGCGTTGCCGTTGACCGCGGGGGTCTCGGCGTGGCCGTTGGTGGCAGCCTTCTCCTCGGCGGCCTCGGAACCCTCGATGACGGGCTTGGCCGAGGGCGCCTGGATGGCGTTCGCGGCGGTCGGGCCATGGGCGCCCGGCGTGCGGGTCGGGAGCTTCTTGGCGGCGTCGGCGACCGGGCTGGGCGTGGCGCCACTGGCTCCGCGGACCCGGGTGGGCAGGCCGGCCTTGGTCGTGCCACCCACGGCGGACGTCGGGGTCGTCGGGGCGGGGGCAGCAGACGCGGGGGCCGCGGCAGCAGCCGGTCGGACCGGACGCTCGCCCTTGGTGCTGTCGGCCAGCAGGCCGGCCGGCAGGTGCACCGACACGGTGACGCCCTGCTTGTCGTCGCCGTTGCGACGCAGGCGGACGGCGATGCCGTGCCGCTTGGCGAGGCTTCCGACCACGAACAGACCCATGCGGCGCGCCGTGTCGGCGGTGATGTCCCCGCCGTGCGCGAGCTGGTCGTTGAGCGCCGCGAGGTCCTTGGGCGGCATACCCAGGCCACGGTCGGCGACCTCGATGAGGAGCCCGCCCTCGGGGGTACGGGCACCACGGATGGCCACGCGGGAGGTGGGCGGGGAGTAGGACAGGGCGTTGTCGACGATCTCCGCGACCAGGTGGATGAGGTCGGAGCCGACGGCGCCGAGCACGTGGTCGTTCGAGGTGTCGCCGATGTCGATGCGCTCGTAGTTCTCGACCTCGGACACGGCCGCGCGGACGGCGTCGGAGACCGAGACCGAGCCGGACATGCCGCGCCGGGTCGAGGTGCCGGCGAGCACCAGCAGCGAGTCGCTGTTGCGGCGCATACGGGCGGCGAGGTGGTCGAGGCGGAAGAGGCTCTGGAGGCGCTTCGGGTCTTCCTCGTCGCTCTCAAGGCGCTCGATCAGGCTGAGCTGCTGGTCGATGAGGGAGGTGCTGCGGCGCGACAGGGTCTCGAACATGTGGCCGACCTGGACCCGGAGGCGGGCCTGGTCACCGGCCAACGTGCGGGCCTGGGTGTGGAGGTCGTCCACGGCGCGGGCGAGCTGGCCCATCTCCTCGGTCGTGTGGACCGGGATCGGCACGAACTCGGGGAGCTCCTCACCGTCACGCATCGCGGCAACGGCCTCGGGGAGGCGGGTGTTCGCCACGTCGAGGGCACCCTGACGCACGGCGCGGATGGGGACGAGCAGGGAGCGCATGAGCGCGAGGACGAGGACCAGGGCGAGGGCCAGCGCGATGACCACGATGGCGGCGTTCAGGATGGCCTCGGCGCGGTGCTGGGCGGCCCGGTCACGCAGGTTGGTCTCCAGGGCCCGGAGCTGGCCGTCCATCAGCTTGGCGTAGCCGGCATTGCTCGACTCGATCACGACGCCGAGCCCAGCGATCTGGGCCTTGTCCGGGGGCTGCTGCTGGAGCGTGTAGTTGCGGCGGCCGTTCTCGTTGAGGAGCTGGCGGGCCTGGCCGACCTGGTCGCTGGGCGCGGTCGACAGGAGTCGCGTGAGGGCCGCGGTCTCGGCTCCGACCTGGCCGATCGCGCGCAGGCTGGCGGACGCGTCGTCGGTGTTCGAGAGGTTGAGCTGCTCACCGGTCATGGCGCGCTGGGCGGCGATGGAGTCCTGGAGGGCGACGACGATCTTGGCCGAGGCCGAGTCGTCGCTCAGGCCGAGGTCGCTGACGGCCGCGGACATGAGGGTCGCGATGTTGCCGGACTTGTCGATGACGATGTCGGAGAAGGGACTCTGGGTCTTCGCGTTGCGGACGGCCTGGCCGAGGGACAGGGCGCTCTGGCCGCTGGCCCTCACGGACGCCGGGACCCCGTCGGCCTTGAGGGCGATACGGAGGTCGGCCGCTGCGGACTCGTACTTGGTGATCGCCGCGATGACACCGCCGCCACCGACGCTCTCGGCCGCGGCGAGCCGCTGGACGGCGAGGTTGTAGTCGACGACGGGGCGGATGACCAGGACCGTGTCGGCTGCCTGGGAGAGCTGGCGTGAGGAGTCGAAGTCGTTCTTGACGCGCAGGCCGCCGAACACGAAGGCGAGGACCACGGGCAGGACGATCGCGGCTGCAAGCTTCCGACGCAAGGGCCAGTGACCGAACGACCAGCGTTGGGGGACACGGCCAGCCGCCGACTGCAGTCTGGACACGGAGCCACCTTTCCTCACGACACGAAAACTTGAATGAACGGAAACATACGGGTGCCCACACAGAGGCTGGATAGCCCTGAAGGGGCACTTGGCACGTTTGGCCTCCGCACAACTGACCGAACGGACTAGACCACCTCGGAGAGCCAAACCAGCCTGCCATCGGGGTCGGCGGTATAGGAGGGGTCGGCCACAAAAAATGACGGCCCGGCTGTGCCGTTTGACTTCGGTTGCCTGCGACGGGTTCCGGTGGACAACGGGACCGCCCGCGCCGGCACCCGCGCGGGTCACTCGACGGGCACGACCAGCCGATACCCCTGGCCCGGCTCGGTGACGACGTAGCGCGGGACGGCGGGGTCCGGCTCGAGCTTGCGGCGGAGCTGGTTGGCATACACCCGTAAGTAGTTCGACTCCCGACCGTAGCCGGGGCCCCACACCTCACGAAGCAGCTCGCGCTGCGACACCAGGTGTCCTGGTCGCCGGGCCAGGACCTCCAGCAGGCTCCACTCGGTGGGGGTCAGGCGCACCTCGGCCCCGGCCGCCACGGCACGTCGCTCGGCGAAGTCGAGGGTGAAGTGCGGGGTGTGCACCGCCGCCACCGACGACCCACCCCCCTCGGCACGGCGACGGAGCGCCACCCGCACCCGTGCGAGCAGCTCGTCCATCGCGAAAGGCTTCGTGACGTAGTCGTCAGCGCCCAGGTCGAGCGCCTCCACCTTGTCCACCGAGTCGGTGCGAGCGGACAGCACGATCACCGGCACGTCCGAGACCTGCCTGACTCGTCGCAGCACCTCCACCCCGTCGAGGTCCGGGAGTCCGAGGTCGAGGACCACCAGGTCGGGAGGCGCATCGTGGAACGACTGCAGGGCGGTCCGCCCATCGCCCGCCGTCTCGACCGTGTAGTCGCGCGCCCGCAGGTTGATCGCGAGCGTGCGCACCAGGTGGGGTTCGTCGTCGACGACGAGGATCGAGCTCACGGCGCCATCCTCGCAGCGGTGTCGGCCGGGCCACCGTCCTTCGGCCCGACACCGTGGCCGTGCCGCCCGAGCTCGATCACGACGGTCAGCCCTCCGCCGGGAGTGTCCTCGGCGAGGATCGACCCGCCCATCGCCTCCATCAGGCCCCGGGCCACCGCCAGCCCCAGCCCCACGCCGGTGCCACGAGGCGTGTCACCGAACCGCTGGAACGGGGCGAAGATCGTCTCCTTCGCGCCCTCAGGCACGCCCCTCCCCCGGTCGACGACACGCAGCTGCACCCGGCTGCCGGTCGCCGCCGCCTGCACGACGACCTCTGCCCCGGAGTGCTTGAGGGCGTTCTCGAGGACGTTGGCCAGCACGCGGTCGAGCAGACCGGCGTCGGCCTCGGCCGGCGGCAGTGCGGCGTCCATGCTGATCCGCACGCGGTCGGCATCGAGGAGGGGCGCAGAGGCGAGCGCGACCGCGCCCTCGACGTCGACCGCACCCAGCCTCGGCACCACCGAACCGCTCTGCAGCCGCGACATGTCGAGGAGGTTGGCGACCAGCCCGGTGAGGCGGTCGGTCGACTCCTCGATGGTCTCGAGCAGGTCTGCCCGGTCGTCCGGGCTGAACACGACGTCAGGTTGGCGCAGGCTCGACGCCGCAGCCTTGATGCTCGCCAGCGGGGTGCGCAGGTCGTGCGACACGGCCGCGAGCAGGGCGGTCCGGGCCCGGTTGTCCTTGGCGAGCACCTTGGCTTCCCGGGCCAGCTCCACGAGCTCGTCGCGGTGGAGGATCGCCCCGGCCCGCGAGGCGAACGCCGACACCAGGCGACGATCCGCCCCTGACAGGGTGCGACCGGTGAGCACCAGCACCCGGGTGTCGTCCACCGGTGCCCGCACCGAGGCGGTGGCCACCGACGCCAGCTCGAAGCCCTCCGTCGCCGAGACCACGGTCCACGGCGAGCGCACGTCGTCGCGCGCGACGACCGCGGCGGTGTCGACCGCGAAGAAGTCGACGGCCTGGCGCAACAGGGCGGGCATCGGGTCGCGTTCGCCCAGGAGGGTCTCCGCGGTGGCCGCGAGCGCGTCGGCCTCGCGCCGGGCTGCGCCGGCCGCTGCTGCCCGCCGCTCGCTGACGTGCACCACCGAAGACACGGCGGCCGCGACGACGACGAAGACCAGCAGGGCGACGAGGTTCTGCGGGTCGCTGATCGTGAGCGTGTTGACGGGTTCGGTGAAGAACCAGTTGATCGCGAGGCTCCCCAGGACCGCCGAGGCCAGCGCCGGCCACAGCCCACCGACGAGGGCGGTGAGGACGGTGACGAGGAGGAAGAGGAGCACCTCAAGGGGCAGGTCGTGCCACCCGGGCGTGGCCCGGAGTATGCCGGCCAGGGCGCCTGTGCCGAGCACCGCCAGCGCCCAGCCGAGCGCCGAACGCTGCGCACCGAGCGCAGGCCCCAAGCGCAACGGTGCGCGCACGGTGCGGGTCAGCTCGTGGGTGACCAGGTGCACGTCGATGTCGCCCGAGCCCTCCACCACGCGCTGACCGACGCCAGCTGACAACAGCTCCTGCCAACGTCGGCGACGCGAGGCGCCGATGACGACCTGCCGGGCGGAGACGCCCCGGGCGAACTCGAGGAGCGCGGACGCGACGTCCTCCCCCTTGATGGTGTGGAAGGTGCCGCCGAGCTCGACGGTCAGCTGGCGCAGGTCGGCCAGGCCCTCGAGCCGGGCGTCGACCAGGCCGTCGGGCGGGGTGACATAGACCGCGAGCAGCTCACCGCCGGCCCGCGAGGCGATCTGGGCGCCGCGACGCAGGAGCGTCCGACCCTCCTGCCCACCGGTGAGGGCGACGACGACGCGCTCCCGGGTCGGCCACAGCTCGGTGATCTCGTGGTCGGCGCGGTAGCGGTCGAGGCCCTCCTCCACGCGGTCCGCCACCCACAGGAGCGACAGCTCGCGGAGGGCCGACAGGTTGCCTTCGCGGAAGTAGTTGGCGAGGGCGGCGTCGACCTGTTCGGCGGCATACACGTTGCCGTGGGCGAGGCGGCGGCGCAGGGCCTGCGGCGACATGTCGACCAGCTCGATCTGGTCGGCCGACCGGACCACGTCGTCGGGGACCGTCTCCTGCTGCCGGACGCCCGTGATGGCCTCGACGACGTCGTTCAGTGACTCGAGGTGCTGGACGTTGACCGTGGAGATGACGTCGATGCCGGCGACCAGCAGCTCCTCCACGTCCTCCCAGCGCTTGGCATGGGGGCTCTCGGGGGCGTTGGTGTGGGCGAGCTCGTCGACGAGCACGACCTCCGGTCGCCGGGCCAATACCGCTGGGACGTCCAGCTCCTCGAGGGCGCTGCCGCGGTGGGTCACCGAGCGCAGGGGGATCCGCTCGACCCCCTCCATGAGGCCGGCTGTGAACGAGCGGCCGTGGCTCTCACACACACCGATGACCACATCGGTGCCGCGTGCGCTCCTGCGCCGGGCCTCCGACAGCATGGCGACGGTCTTGCCGACGCCTGGTGCGGCACCGAGGTAGACCCGAAGCACTCCCCTGCTCATGAGCCGATTGTCGCCCCTCGGTCGGACCGCGTCGCGGACGAGCGGGTCATCGTGCGGCAGCGTCCTGCACGGCCAGGTTGAGCTCGAGCACGTTGACGCGGGGTTCGCCGAGGAAGCCGAGCGAGCGGCCCTGGGTGTGGGTGGCCACGAGGCGCAGGACCTCGGCCGGGTCCAGGCCGTTGGCCTTGGCCACCCGACCAGCCTGCGCGCGGGCGTTCGCCGGCGAGATGTGTGGATCGAGGCCGCTGCCGGAGGCGGTGAGCGCATCGGCCGGCGCCTGGCCCGAATCCGTTGCAGCATAAGCGGCCCTGCGATCCCCCACGGCTTTGAGCTGGTCGTCGGAGTCGCTGGCGAGGTTCGAACCGCCACTCACCCCACCGGCATACTCGCTGGCCGAGGGGCGGCCCTGGAAGAAGCGCGGGTCGGTGAACTTCTGGCCGAGCAGGCTCGAGCCGACGACCTGACCGTCGCGACTGACCAGCGACCCACCCGCCTGGTCCGCGAAGCCGACCCGTCCGACGCCCCACACGACCGCGGGATAGAGCACGCCGAGGAGCACCGTGAGGACGAGCAGCATCCGCAGGGATGCCACGAGCTGACGAAGACTTGAGGACATGTGATCAGGCCAATCCGGGGAGGAGGGAGACACCGAGGTCGATGAGCTTGATGCCGATGAACGGAGCGATCACGCCACCGATCCCGTAGACGACGAGATTGCGGCGCAGCATGGCGGCCGCGCTGGACGGCTTGTAGCGAACTCCTCTGAGCGCCAACGGAATCAACGTCAGGATGACGAGCGCATTGAAGATGACTGCGGACAGCATCGCCGACTCTGGTGACGACAGCCGCATGATGTTGAGGCCATCCAGGCCGGGGAACAATGCGATGAACATCGCCGGGATGATGGCAAAGTACTTCGCGATGTCGTTGGCGATCGAGAAGGTCGTCAATGCGCCACGGGTGATCAGCAGCTGCTTGCCGATCTCGACGACCTCGATCAGCTTGGTCGGGTCGGAGTCGAGGTCGACCATGTTGCCCGCCTCCTTCGCCGCCGAGGTGCCGGAGTTCATCGCGACACCCACGTCAGCCTGAGCCAGGGCCGGGGCGTCGTTGGTGCCGTCGCCGGTCATCGCCACGAGCCGGCCGCCCTCCTGCTCCTTGCGGATGAGGCGCATCTTGTCCTCGGGAGTGGCCTCGGCGAGGAAGTCGTCGACACCTGCCTCCTTCGCGATGGCTGCGGCAGTGAGCGGGTTGTCGCCGGTGATCATCACCGTGCGAATTCCCATGGCACGCATGACATCGAAGCGCTCACGCATGCTCGGCTTGACGACGTCCTTGAGGTGGATGACCCCCAGCGCACGAGCCGGCGCCACATCGCCGGAGGACGCGTCCTGGCGGGCGACGACCAGGGGGGTGCCGCCGGAGGAACCGATGCCGTCGACCAGGACCTGGATCGCGTCGGGCACCTCACCACCGGTGTCCGCGACCCACGCGCGGACCGCCGACGCCGCGCCCTTGCGGATGCGGGTGCCGTCTGGGAGGTCGACTCCGGACATGCGGGTCATGGCGCTGAACTCGACGAACTTGGCACCTTCGCGCCCCAGGGTCTCAGCGGTGCGGTCACCGTCGACCCCGTATGCCGTGTGGGCCAGCTCGACGATCGACTTGCCCTCCGGCGTGGAGTCCGCGAGCGACGACAGGTATGCCGCGTCGGCGAGGTCGTCCCCGGGCGTCCCGTCCACGACCCGGAGGAGCTCCGTGGCCCGGCGGTTGCCGAACGTGATGGTGCCGGTCTTGTCGAGCAGGAGGGTGGAGACGTCGCCCGCGGCCTCGACCGCCCGGCCGGACATGGCCAGGACGTTGCGCTGCACCAGGCGGTCCATGCCGGCGATGCCGATGGCGGAGAGCAGCGCGCCGATCGTGGTCGGGATGAGGCAGACGAGCAGGGCGACCAGGGTGACCACCGGCTGCGTCTGGCCCGAGTAGGACGCCAGCGGCTGGATGGCCATCACGGTGACGAGGAAGACGATCGTGAGGGTGGTGAGCAGGATCGTGAGGGCGATCTCGTTGGGGGTCTTCTGGCGCTGCGCTCCCTCGACGAGGGCGATCATGCGGTCGATGAAGCTCTCGCCCGGCTTCGTCGTGATCTGCACGACGATCCGGTCGGACAGGACCGTCGTGCCGCCGGTGACGGCGCTGCGGTCTCCGCCGGACTCGCGGATGACGGGCGCGGACTCGCCGGTGATGGCGGACTCGTCGACGGTGGCGACACCGTCGATGATCTCTCCGTCACCCGGCACGACCTGGCCTGCCTCGACCACCACGGTGTCGCCAATGGTCAGCTCTGATCCGGGGACCGACTCCTCGGTGCCGTCGGCCCGCAGCCGGCGAGCCGTCGTCTCGCGCTTGGCAGCTCGCAGGCTGGCGGCCTGGGCCTTGCCGCGTCCCTCCGCGACGGCCTCGGCGGCGTTGGCGAAGAGCACAGTCGCCCAGAGCCAGCCGGCGATGGACCAGCTGAAGACGCTGGGATCCTTGATGGCCAGCCCCGTGGTCAGGACCGACCCGACCCACACCACGAAGATCACAGGTGAGCGGAAGACGTGGCGAGGGTCGAGCTTGGCGAACGCCTGGGGTACGACGTTCATCAACGAGCGGGTCATGACAGTGCCTCCGCGATGGGACCGAGAGCGAGTGCCGGGAAGAACGTCAGACCGGCGACGATGACGGCGATGCCGGTCACGAGACCGACGAAGAGTGGCGTGTGGGTGGGCATGGTGCCGACCGTGGCGGGCCGCGCGCGCTGCTCGACGAGCAGCCCCGCGAGCCGGAGCACGAGGAGCATCGGGAGGAACCGTCCCAGCAGCATGCAGACCGCGAGCGTCAGGTTGTACCAAGGGTTGTCGGCAGTCAGGCCGGCAAAGGCGCTGCCGTTGTTGTTGGCGGCCGACGCATAGGCGTAGAGCACCTCCGTGAGTCCGTGCGGGCCCGACGCGAGCATCGTGGACCGCGGTCCCTCGCTGGCCAGCGAGATACCTGCGAAGACGAGCACCAGCACGGGCATGACGAGGATGTACAGCGCGGCGCAGGTCACTTCGCGCCGGCCGATCGTCTTGCCGAGGTACTCGGGTGTCCGCCCCACCATGAGGCCGGCGACGAACACCGCCAACAGGGCCACGATGACGATGCCGTAGAGACCTGAGCCGACCCCTCCCGGCGAGATCTCGCCCAGGGCCATGTTGGCCAGCACTGCGCCGCCGCCGAGCGGGGTGTAGCTCTCGTGCATCGAGTTGACGGCGCCGGTGGAGGTGCTGGTGGTGGAGGCCGCGAAGAGCGTCGAGGCCCATACTCCGAAGCGCTGCTCCTTGCCCTCCATGGCCCCCGTGACCGCGCCGGAGGCGTGGACCTCGGCCCACGCCGTCGCGGCGACACCACCGGCCCAGAGCAACCCGGCGAAGCCACCGAGCGCCCAACCTTGTCGTCGGTCGCCGACCATGAGGCCATAGGTGCGCGTGAGGGCGAACGGGATGACGAGCAGGAGGAAGATCTGGAAGAGGTTGGTGAGGGGGTTCGGGTTCTCGAAGGGGTGTGCTGAGTTGGCGTTGAAGTAGCCGCCGCCGTTGGTGCCCAGCTCCTTGATGGCCTCCTGGGAGGCCACGAGGCCGCCACGGACCACCTGCTCGACACCCGAGAGGCTGCGGATCGTCATCGGTGCGCTGAAGTTCTGGATGACCCCGCCGGCGAGGAGGAGCACGGCGGCGACGACGGAGCCGGGCAGGAGCACTCGGACCACGCCCCGGACCAGGTCGACCCAGAAGTTGCCGATGGCGGTGGCACTGTGGCGTGCCAGGGCCCGGATGAGGGCAACCGCCACGCCGAGTCCGACGGCGGCCGACACGAAGTTCTGGACGGTGAGACCCGCGGTCTGGAGGAGGGGTGTGGCGCCCACCTCACCGGCATACGACTGCCAGTTGGTGTTGGTGACAAAGGAGATTGCGGTGTTGGCCGCGGTGGTGACGCCCATGCCGCCCGAGCCCTGTCGGCCGGGAAGGTGCGTCTGGGCGACGATCAGGGCGAACAGGGCGACGATGCTCACGACCGAGAAGGCGAGCACGCTCGTGGCGTAGGCGCGCCAGCCCTGCTCGGAGTCGGGGTCGACCCGGACGAGGCGGTAGACCACGGCCTCGGCCCGCCAGTGGCTGGTGTCGGTGAACACCTTCGCCATCCACACACCGAGGGGGTGGTAGCAGAGTGCGAGGAGGATGACGAGCAGGCCGATGGTCAGGAGACCGCTGAGGGTGTCGGACATCAGAACCGATCCGGACGGATGAGTGCGTAGACGAGGTAACCCAGCAGGGCGAGGCCGAGGACTGCAGCAACGAGGTTTTCGATCACGGTGTCAGTCAACGACTTCCGTCGACGTTCAGGACTTCCCTTGACGCGGCCCTGACGACGCTTGACGCGATCTTGACGGCGCGGCGTTCAGATCGCGTCAAGGACCTTGACCGGGGCACCTGGCGAGAGGCGTGATGCAGACATGCAGATCGACCAGCTCGCGTACCGACGTCGGCCCTGGGTGGTGACTGCGGCGGCCGTCGCCCCTCTCGTCCTCTGCGCGGCGATCGGCGCGGCCCCCGACAGCGTGCCCGATGCAAGCGCTGCGGTGGGCCTCGTCCTCGTCATCGTCGCAGCCGCGGCGACCGGGGTCCGTGCCGCTGGCCTGGTCGCCGCGGTGTCGAGTGCGGTGGGGTTCGACTTCTTCCTCACCCAGCCCTACCGGAGCCTGGCCATCGACAGTGCCGAGGACGTCGAGGTGGCGGTGCTGTTGCTCCTCGTCGGGGTCGCCGTGACCGAACTGGCCCTCTGGGGTCAACGACAGCGGGCCGACGTGGGGCGGCAACGGGGCTATCTCGACGGCGTCATGGCCACGGCCGAGTCGGTGGCCCGCGACGGCGACCTGGCGAGGGTGACGACCTCGGTGGCCGCGCGCATCCGGGAGGTGCTCGACCTCGACCGGTGTGAGTTCGTGGCCAGCGCCCGGCTTCCCGGTGGGCCGGTCCTCGAGCGCGATGGATCGGTCACCCGTGGCGGCACGCCCCTCGACGTCGAGCGCTCCGGGCTCCCGGTCGACCGCGCGGTCCTCCTTCCCGTGCACGGAGGGCCCGCGCCGCGCGGCTACTTCGAGCTCACCAGCGCCTCGCACGTGGCGCACCCGACCCGGGACCAGCGACGAGTCGCCGCCCTGCTCGCCGACCAGGTCGCCGCGGCGCCCCCTGCCTGACATCGCGTCGCGTCACGGTTTTCCGCGCGCCGTGTCTCTTCCGGTGACCGGTCACCCTCCGGTCGAACCCACGGCACCCGCCGGCGGAGCACCTCCACGTCCACCGCCGGCGGGTGTCACCTCGGTGTCACCCCGGCTCCACCAAGATCGCCGGCGCGCCTCGGCTCCTGCCCGAAAGAGACCGCCATGAAAGACCACCGCACACCGGCGCAGGTGTGGCGCCAGCGCCGACTCCGTCAGGTGCTGCTGTTCGTCACCGTGCCCGGGGTGCTGCTCGGGACCGCCAGCATGACCGCGGCCTACTCGGCCGGCTGGATGGACCCGCCGACACCGACACCGGCGTGTCGGCCGGTCGTCGCACCGGCGCCCGCGCGGGCGTCGTTCACGGTCAACGTCATGAACGCCACTGGCCGCGACGGTGTCGCCGCACGGGTCGCCGCCGGGCTGGCCAGGCGGAAGTTCTCGGTCGGCGGGACCAGCAATGCCCCCGAGGCCTGGTACGTCACGCAGTCGGCGGTCGTGCGCCACGGCCCCGAAGGCCTCGACCAGGCCCTGCTGACCGCGGCACAGATCCCCGGCGCGAAGCTGTTCACCGACTCGCGCACCGGCACCTCGGTCGACGTCGTCGTCGGGCTCGGCTACCAGGCCCTGGCGCCGCTGCCGTCCGAGGTCGCACCAGCCTCGACCGGACGCAGGTCGGCCGGCAACGCGGTCGTCACGGTGACCCGCCCCTGTCCGTGACCGCCGTCGTTCGGCGCCTCAGGCCTTCATGAGCGTGCCGATGAGCCAGACCGACTCGGTGCGCAGACGATCCGCGGCGCCGGTGTCGCCGGCGAGGTGCCGGATGAGGGAGTTCTCGAAGAGCCCGTCGAAGACCGAGTAGGCGGTGACCGACGGCACGGCCGGCACGGTGTCACAGAGCTCGGCGTGACGGGAGACGACCCGCCAGATCATCTCCTCCAGCTGGCGGTCGAGGTCGACGACAGTCGGCTGCAGGGCGACCTCGAACATCGCCTGCGAGCGCATGTCGTACCAGAGCCGGTGCATCGCGGTGTCTTCGAGCATCGTGCCCACCAGCGCGTCGGCGAAGAGCGCGGCGAGCTCCTCGCCGCTGGCCGCCTGCTCGACGATCTCGTCGTAACGCGTGACGCAGTGCTCCTTGTAGCGGCGCACGCAGAAGGTGATCAGCTCGATCTTGTCGCGGAAGTAGTAGTGCAGGACGCCATGGGAGAAGGCGGTCTTCTGGGCGATCTCGCGCAGGCTGGTGCGGGCGAACCCCAGCTCACCGAGGGTGGCCAGCGTCGCATCGGCCAGCTCGCCACGGCGTGCCTCGAACTTGTCGACGCGGACCCGGTCGAAACGGTCGGTCTGCGGCTCCACGACCTGCGTCACGCCCACCCCTCCTTCCGTGTCGGACCATCCTGGCGACCACCGCGCGAGCCCCCTGAGGCGCTCCGCCTGGCCCCCGAGCATAGCGATTGCGGTGTTCTTGACGAGTGTCAAGGAAACTCTTGACACTCGTCAAGGGGGAAGAGCACGCTGAGCCCACGTCGGCCGGCTGCAGTCCCTGATGCGCAGCCGGCCGGCGTCCCACCCGGGCGGTCGACCCGCGCCGCCCCGCAGGCAAAGGAGCCCGCCATGACCTCGATCGACCTCACCGGCCGCAAGGCGCTCGTCACGGGAGGGGCCCAGGGCCTCGGAGAGGGCATGGCGGTCGCGCTGGCCGCGGCCGGGGCGACGGTGATGATCGCCGACATCCAGGACGAGGGCGAGCAGACCGCCAAGCGGCTGGGCGACCAGCACGGCTTCGTGCGGCTCGACGTGACCGACGACGCGAACTGGGAGGCGGCCGTTGCGGAGACGGTCGAACGCCTTGGCGGGCTCGACATCCTCGTCAACAACGCGGGCATCGAGATCACCAGCCTCATCACGGAGGTCGACGCCGACGACATCCGCAAGATGCTCCACGTCAACATCCTCGGCACGACCCTCGGCCTCAAGCACGGGCTCCGCGCGATGCGCCCGGGCGGCGCCGCCGGTCAGGGCGGCAGCATCACCAACGTCGCCTCGGTCGCCGCCACGATCGCCTTCCCCGGCATCTCGGTCTACTCCGCCACCAAGTCCGCCGTCGACCGACTCACCCGCGTGGCGGCGATGGAGTCCGGCAAGCTCGGCTACGGCGTGCGGGTCAACTGCATCTACCCCGGACTCGTCCCGACGGCCATGGGTGCCGGACTGGCCAACGACGTCGCGGCGCTGGGCCTGTTCCCGTCCCCGGAGGCCGCGGTCGGCGCGGTCATCGAGCTCACGCCCGCGGGTCGGCTCGGCCAGGTCGACGACATGGCCGACGCCGTCGTCTTCCTCTCCTCCGACGCCGCGAAGTTCATCACCGGGGCCGGCCTGCCGGTCGACGGAGGCATGGGCATGTAGTCGCGCACACGGCATACAACTCTCCGAAACCCCTTGCCCTGAAAGGAATTCCCATGAGCGACAAGCCCGTCATCGTCTACGGCGCGTCCGGATACACCGGCCGACTGATCTGCGAGTACCTGCGCGAGTACACCGTCCCCTTCACCGCGGCCGGCCGCGACGCCGGGAAGCTCAAGTCGTCGATGGAGACCAACGTCGCGGGGATCGAGACCGCGCAGTACGAGGTGGCGACGACCGAGCACACGGTCGAGGCGCTGACCGAGCTGTTCCGCGGTTCCTCGGTCGTGTGCAACACGGTCGGTCCGTTCGCGCGGTACGGCCCGGAGGTCGTCGAGGCTTGTCTCGCCGCAGGCGTCCACTACCTCGACACCACGGGCGAGCAGGACTGGGTCATCACCTGCGACGAGAAGTACGGCGCCGACTTCGCGGCGGCAGGCCTGCTCCTCGCGCCGGGCGTGGCGCAGATGTACACCACCGGTGAGATCGCCGCCCAGCTCTGCCTCGAGAAGCCGGGTCTCGACACCCTCGACATCGCCGTCTTCTGGGGCGGCAGCCCGACCATCGCCTCGACGCAGACGATCCTCGTCAACGCAGCCATGTCAACAGCGCACTACCTCGAGCAGAACACCTACCAGGCGTGGGACCCCGAGGCAGGCCTCTACAGCCTGTCCATCCCCGGCCAGCACGAGCTCGCCCTGGCCCTCCCGTGGGGCGGCACGTCGCATCCGGTGTGGTTCAGGAAGGACCCCCGCGTCGCCACCGTCCGCGCCCTCGGCGGTGTCTTCAACCGACCGCTCATGCTCGGCGTGCCGCAGATCGTGGCAGCCGCCCTGGAGGCCACCAAGGACATGGACCTCGACGCCAAGTACGACGCCCTCGACGCGACGGCGGCCCAGGTGATGAACCAGATGCCGCCGCGCGAGAACCCCCGCCTCAACAAGTCCCTCGACTCGGTGCACGCCTCCGGGCCGCTCGGGCGCGCGCACTGCGTCATCCACGGCAACAGCAACTACAAGCAGACCGGGCTCCTCCAGGCGTACGCCGCCTACTCGCTGCTCCAGCAGCCTCCGCTCCGAGTGGGCTTCGCCTCGGCCTCGCAGGCCTTCGGCCACCGCGAGCTGCTCGGCGCCCTGCGCGCCTTCGGCCTGGTGATGGAGCCGGTCCTCACGGTCGAGAGCTGACCCGCATGCGGGTCGTCGACTACCTCGACAAGGGCGCCTCTCTCGACCCCGAGGCGGCCTGCCTCACCACCGACGGCCAGACGATGACGTATGCCGCGGTGCAGGCGTTGTCGCACCGCGTCGCCTCGGCGCTCCGCGCCAGCGGGGTGGAGCCGGGCGACAAGGTCGCGATCCTGTCGGCCAACGACCCGGTCGCGTTCACCTGCGTCTTCGGGATCAGCCGGGCGGGCGCGGTGTGGTGCCCGATCAACCCGCGCAACGAGGCCGCGGAGAACCGCGAGCTGCTCGACCTGTTCGACTGCTCGGTCGTCGTCTTCCAGGAGTCCTTCGCCCCCCTGGTCGACCGGATCCGCGCCGACCTGGCGAAGGTGCACACCTGGGTGTGCCTCGACGCCGCGCCAGCTGCGTCCGACGGCGCCATCGACGGCGCCATCGACAGGGCCATCGACGGGGCCCTGAACTGGGACGAGTTCCTGGCCCGGGGCGCCGACGCCTCGGAGGTCGACGGCGAGCTCGACCTCCCGGCCGTCGACGACCTGGCCATGATCGTCGGCACGGGCGGCACCACCGGACGGCCCAAGGGCGTGATGCTCACCGGCACCAACCTGGAGACCATGACGGGGTTGACCTTGATGGGCTACCCGTTCGAGGGTCGGCCGGTCTACCTGGCCCTCGCCCCACTGACCCACGCGGCAGGCGTGCTCTGCTTCCCCATCCTGTGCCGCGGCGGCGAGGTCGTCATCATGCGCCGCCCCGATGTCGGCGGCTTCCTCGAGCTGCTCGAGCGGCACCACGTCACGCACACGTTCCTCCCGCCCACCCTGATCTACATGGTGCTCGGCCACGACGCCCTCGACACGACGAACCTCTCGTCGTTGCAGTGCTTCTGGTACGGCGCGGCACCGATGTCGGCCGCGCGGCTGGAGGAGGCGCTGACCCGCATCGGGCCGGTGATGGCGCAGCTCTTCGGCCAGACCGAGGCGCCGATGATGGTGTCGATGATGCCGCCGGCCGACCACTTCAGGTCCGACGGCTCGGTGGCCGTCGAGCGGCTGTCCTCGGCCGGCCGCCCCGCACCGCTCGTGACCGTCGCCATCATGGACCTCGACGGACGACTGCTCCCCCGAGGCGAGCGTGGCGAGATCGTCGTCCGGTCCTCACTCGTGATGCCGGGCTACTACCGCAACCCGGACGCGACGGCCGAGGCCTCGCGGTTCGGCTGGCACCACACCGGCGACATCGGCTACCTCGACGCCGACAACTTCCTGTTCATCGTCGACCGGGCCAAGGACATGATCATCACCGGCGGCTTCAACGTGTACTCGACGGAGGTCGAGCAGGCGCTCATGCAGCACCCCGACCTGCAGGAGTGTGCCGTCATCGGGCTCCCCGACGAGAAGTGGGGTGAGCGCGTCGAGGCAGTCGTCCAGGCCCTGCCCGACCGCACGGTCGACCCTGCCGAGGTCATCGCCTTCGTCAAGGCGCGGATCGGAGGGGTCAAGGCCCCCAAGGTGGTCCACGTGTGGGCCGACCTGCCACGCTCCAGGGTCGGCAAGGTGCTCAAGAGCGAGATCAAGGCCGACCTGAGGACGCAGGGCGACGGTCAGCAGGCGGTCACCTGAGGGTCGCGGCCACCACCGGGCACTGTCACGATCGAGCGGGTGCCGGGTCTCTTGGTGCATGCCCGCACACCAGACCACGACGCACGCCAGCGCACCGCGCCCTCGATATCAGTCGCCGTCCCAGGCGCGGCGCATGCAGGGCATCGGCGACATCGCCCTGACCCCGGACACGGTGGCCACCCCGAGCGGTCTGTCGTCCACCACGCAGGTCGAGTGGCAGATCGACGACGGCAGCACCCCGTCGGACTGGTCCGGGTCGGAGACCGACCCCAGCGCAACCCCCGGCGTCGTCGGGGCCGTCCGCGTCACCGCGACCGCCCCCGGATGGAAGCACGTCACCGCCGTGCCGGTGTCCACGCTGGCCGAGGTCACCGCCATCTACGCCAAGGTCCTGCACGCGCGCCGGCTGGCCCACCAGCGCTGAGCCGACCTCGTCCGCGGCCAGCACCACGACGAATCGGGCCAGCTGGCCAGTCACGTCTCGTCACGTCCCAGCCGTTGCCGCGTCTCACCAGGAACGGAAGACGACGAGAGGAGCGGGAGTGCGCGCCGTGGGCGACCCAGGGGTCGACAAGGTGGACTGGCCCCCCGAGCTGCGCGTCTTCAAGACCGCCGACACGACGCACTACGTGGTCGCCACAGCGACCTCGGCCCGCGCCTGCGCCACGTGTGCGAGGCCGTTCGAGGTCGACGACCGTCGGTCCCTGACCGTCGAGGTGAGGGTCCCCGACCCACCACCGCCTGCGCCCGGGTTCCGGTACCGGCAGTTCGCGGCCGAGGTCCACCACCGGTCCTGCCAGCCGCCCCGGCTGCGGGTCGTCACCGCGGCCATCGAGGCGACCACCGCGGACCCCCACACCGGGGATTCGGACGTGCACTACGTCCTGATCGCGCCCTCCGGCGACGACGACCTGCCGGGCGTCGTCTTCACGACGCCCGACCCGATCGTCGTCCGCGAGCTGGAGCAGGCGGAAGGTCGCTCGGCCTGGATCTCGACCTACCTCGAGCTCGGGTTCGAGCTGTTCAGCCTCGACGAGCTCGGCTGGATCGCGGCGCACGCGCCCATCGCGACCGCGGTCCAGGGCACGCTCGACGGCGCGCTCTTCTCGCTGACGGGCACCGTCGACGGCCGGGAGGTGTCGCTCCTGGAGTGGACCCGCAACGCGGACCACCCGGCATACCGGCGCTGGCGGCGAGCGGTGGCCGTCTCCGGGGCGCTCTTCGTGCTCTACGGCGAGTACGTCCACGTCGACCCTGAGTCGGGGGCCGTGGACCTGGCGCCCGGAGGCCGGCTCGGGGACATCGCGGCCGCCGTGGTGCGCGTCGCGTCACACTCTGGCCGCTGAGCCGTCTCCACCATTGACCTGTCATCGGGGGATGCGGGTTGCCGGAAACGGCGGGCGGGCCTGCACCCGCCCGCCGTTTCCTACCCCGCTCAGGGGACCCGTAGCGGGCCGTCGACCAGACGCGTGCCTGAGACCCCACCAGCGGCGTCACGAATCGCCCGCTGGGGAGTCTCCATGCATGTAGGGCAGGCTTTTCGGCGATCGAGGATGTGGGTAGGTAGTGAGCGAGTCGCAGTGTCCGCACGGCGCGGGCGACCTGGAGCGCATTGCGCGAGTCATGTACTCGATGGAGATCGACGAGATCGACATGCCCCACGTCGTCGTCACCACCATGTCCGGGAGCAGGCTGGCCACCTACTCCGGCCCCTACGCCAACGGCCTGGCCGCCCTCGTGGTCGCGGAGGCCGAGTGTCGTGCAGACCTCGCGGCGGGGGGAGCCGGCGACGTCCACTTCAGCGTGGCGCCGCTCTATCCCGGTGTGGACCTCCACGAGCTGCAGGAGCTTCCAGTGGCCCACGCCGAGCCCGAGGTGGGGCCCGACCGTGGATGACCCCGAAGACCAGACTCCCGACGCGGTCCTGCTGGACCGACTCCGAGCCGGGGACCGCGAGGCTGCCGTAGACCTCTGGACGAGGCACTACCCGTCCGTGCTGCTGGCCGCCCGACGCGTGACGCGGCAGCCGCGCGACGCGGAAGAGATCGCCTCGGACGCCTTCTCCGGGATGCTGGCGGCCCTGTCCGGTGGTTCCGGACCCACGACATCGGTCCGCGCCTACCTCGTGACCTCGGTGCGCAACCTGGCGGCGAGCCGGGCCACGCGCTCGTCGGCCGGCGATGTCATGACCGACGACGTCGCCCTCTTCGACAAGCCGACCGCCGACACGACCGCCCACATGAGCGAGCTCCAGCTCGTGCGGGTCGCCTTCGCCGAGCTGCCCCAGCGGTGGCAGATCGTGTTGTGGCGCACGGCGGTCGACAGGGACAGCAACATCGAGGTCGGTCGAGCCATGGGGCTGTCCGCCAACGGTGTCGCGGCGCTGGCCAAGCGCGCCCGACGCGGCTTCCGCGTGTCCTACCTGCGTGCCCACCTCTCGGACCGGGGGGTGGAGGTCCAGTGCAAGCCGTTCATCGACGGGCTCGCAGACCTGTCCATCTCCGAGGTGGCCTCGCCACCCGCACTGGTGGCCCACGTGGCGAGCTGTGTCGCCTGCACGCACCGCGTCGACGAGCTCCGGGCGGTCAACCTCAACTTCGCCGGCGTCCTCGGCCCGGCAGTCTTCGGCCTCGTCCCGTCGAAGCTGCTGCTGGGCGCGGCAGGCGTGGGCGCAGGCGGTGGCGCAGGCACGCTCCTCGGCGCCGGCGGGCGGTCGGTGAATCGCCTGGGCTTCCGGCCGGGCGCTCGATGGGCGCTGGGCTCAGCCGCCCTCGCCGCAGTCGCCGTCGCGATCCTGCTGGCCGCGGGACCCGAGGTGACCCCGCCGGTGGCGCAGACCCTGCCGAGCTCACCACAGCCATCAGTCACCTCGTCGTCCACCACCGCTCGCCCCAGCCCCGCCACGAGCACGACGACACCCCCGAGGTCGTCGACCATCGTGCCGTCCGTCGTGCAGCCCACGACCAAAGCACCGGCGCCCACCAGGACCGTGGCCGCCCCCGCACCCGCACCCAGGACCACCACCGCGCCTCGGACCAGCCCGCTGACCGTCGACCTCGGGATCACGGGCCCTCGGTCCGACACCTCGATCGAGGTGTCCGCGGCCGCCCAGGGCATCGACGGTCCCCTTCGCCTGACGCTCCAGCTACCCGGCGGTGTGACCGTGGCGGCGGCCGCCGGCGACTGGGGCTCGTGTGCCCAGAGTCAGGCCGTCGTGACCTGCACCGCCAGTGCGGCCTCAGACGGCCGATGGAGCGGCGTGATCCACACCGTGTGGGCGGCCGACGCTCAGGGCCTCGTGCGCGCCACGGTGGAAGGCAGGTACGTCAACGGGTCGCCCGCGACAGGCACGGTCGGGACCACGTGGCCTCCGTGAGGTCCGGCTCCCGGCGCCCACCGTCGGCGCGATCCTCGTCTCGCGGCATGCGTCGCCAAGAAGGAGGGCGCCATGCCGGCAGCTGAACGCACCTCCGTGTCGACCCAGGACCTGGAGTCCCTGAAGCAAGCCGTCGAGTGGGCGAACTTCCTCAACGCCGACTCCACCGGGACCGACCTCTTGGACCCGTGCTGCATGCTCGAGGCCCTCTCCGACGTCTACCGAGCCGCCCACCACCTGGTGCGCGAGCGCAACCAGTGGCCGGCCAACCTGGCCTCGGACTCCGCCCCCTGAGCTCTCCCCGTGGCGCGAGGGTCAGCCCGGCTGACGCGCGGTGTACCGACGCAGGGCCAGCGCGGCGACGTCGTCGTCCTGCGTCTCGTCCCGCACCTGGTGCACCAGGGCGCCCAGGGCACCCTCCAAGTCCGGCTGCGCGAGGGCGTTCAGCGCCCCGCTGAGACGGTCGCGGCCAGCGTCGATGTCCTCGGTGCGTCGTTCGATCAGCCCATCCGTGAAGAGCAGGACCAGGTCACCTGGGCAGAAGTCGATGCGGTGGTGCCGACGAGGGCCACCGGCGATCCCGAGAGGGCCTTCGTCCGCGCACGGGAGGTGTTCGACCGAGGAGTCCGCCCTGAGCAGGACTGGCGCCGGGTGCCCTGCGTTGGCCACGAGGAGCTCGTCCCTGGACCGGTCGACGAGCAGGTAGACCAAGGTCACGAGCTGGTCCTCGCCGGAGGCAGACATGAGCATGTCGAGCTTGGTGAGCACCAGGTCCGGCTGCGGGTCGACGGCGATGTAGGCCCGAACAGAGGCGCGCATCTGGGCCATCGAAGCCGCCGCCTCAACGCCCCGGCCCATCACGTCTCCGACGAAGAGCGCGACCCGTCCATCGGGGAGGGCGAGCACGTCATAGAAGTCGCCACCCACCCCGGTGCGGCCCGAGGGCGAGTAGTGCGCGGCCGCGTCGTAACCGTCCAGCTCAGGAAGGGCGAGCGGGAGGACCGCGTGCTGGAGCCGGACTGCGACGGCCAGGGTCTGGCTGTGCAGATCTGAGTTGTCGATCGACACGGCCGCCCTCCGCGCGAGCTCCTCGGCGAACTCGACGTCGTCCTGGGAGTACCGGATCTGGGACTCGGCCCTGACCCACGAGATCACACCAAGCGTCCTCCCCCGCGCGATCAGCGGGACGGTGATCGCACTGTGCAGCGCCAGCTCCCGAGCGATGCGAAGGTGTTCGTCGTCGCGCGCGGCAGCGACGAGCATCTCGTCGGTGATCTCGGCGATGAGCTCGCTACGACCGGTTCTCATCACCTGCCACGGGCCAGCGCCCGAGTCCGGGTCGCTGGGGTATCGCTGGGCCAGCTCGTGCGCGTACTCGACCTTGGCGGGGTCGACGTGGGCCACTGCCAGGCGGCGCAGGCGGTTGTCCTTGACCAGGTCGATCGCACACCAGTCGGCAAACGTCGGGACGGCGAGCTGTGCCACCCGCGCCAGGGTCGACTCGTAGTCCAAGCTGCTCGCGAGCTCGGCTGAGGCCTCCGCCAGGAAGGACAGCTGGGCCTGTCGCTCCGATGCCTTGCCCTCGGCCTGGATGCGAAGGAGCGCTTGCGCGCAGCTGTCGGCGAGGATGTCGAGGAAGTCCAGCTCGGCTGCTTCGAACTCACGCCGCCCCGGAAAGGACAGACCGATGGCTCCCAGAGTTCCGTTCGCGGTGTTCAGGGGGAGAGCGAGGATGGAGCGCTCACCTCGGTCGATCCGCGGCAGGTCCGGATAGGCCCGGAGGATCTCCTCACGACCGACGAGGATGAGGCGGCGTCGCGAGCGGATGACATCGGTGGCGGGGGTGGAGGTGCTCAGCGGGTACGAGGCGTAGGCCTCCGCATCTCCGTCCATCCCGCCCCACAGTCCGGCGAGACGAACCTGGTCGGGTTCGACGCGCAGGCTCAGGGAGGCGATGGTGGCCCCCACGGCCGCGGCGCTGTGCTCGACGACGATCTTCGTGACGGCCTCGGCGTTCGACGCCTCGATGAGCTCGGCCGTGACTCGGGCCAGCCCGGTCAGCCGGTGGCCCAAGGGGTCGTCTGGTGCCGAAGTCATGCCGCATGATCGCACCCCCGGCACCGAAGGATCTGACCTTTCGCAGAACTGTGCCGGCCACCGATCTCGCGAGCCTCGTGGGGTCCGCCGCGGGGTCGGCAACAGCGCGCAGGTGCACCCGTGGCCAGCGAATCCAGGGACTTCCGACCCTCCCCCTTTCCCGCGCGCAGCCGAATGCTCTGAGCAGGCCGGACGACAGTCCAGCAGTCCGGCGAACCAGCTGACTCACAGCCTCGGAGGCGCGTCATGGTCGACCAGTCAACGAACCACCAGCCCAAGGGGATCGTCGTCGGGTACGACGACTCCCCCAGCTCCGTTGCAGCCGTGGAATGGGCTGCCGCGACGGCACTGGCGTGGGGCACGACCCTGACGGTGCTGCACACCGTTGACGTCGCGTCACCCCTCGCACAGGCATACGACGTCTCTCGGCTCCCTGAGTCGGTCGCCGAAGCCGGCCGAGAGGTGTTGGCCGAGGGCGTCGCCCGCGCCCAGAAGCTCGTGACGGATGCTTCACGCGTCGCTGGTCTGCTCGTCGTCGGTTCCCCTGCCGCCGAGCTGGTCCACGCATCCAAGGACGCCGACATCGTCGTCACCGGTAATAGGGGCCGCGGCCCGCTGGCGGCGGGGGTGTTGGGCTCGGTCGCCTTTGCCGTCACCGCCCACGCTGCGTGTCCAGCCGTGGTGGTGCGCGCCGACCATCCAGCCCACCCAGACCCCGACCATCGAGTCATCGTGGGCGTGGACGCGTCGCAGCCCTCGGAGCGTGCCTTGGACCTCGCGGCCGAGATGGCCGCGATCTCCGGCGCTGCCCTGCACATCGTCCACGTGGCCCATGGCTCCTTCTCCTCGGATGCGCAGGCGTACGTCGAGAGCTCCAGTGCCGGCACCGAGCACACGAATGCGGTGCGCACCCACGCGGAGGACACCGTCCAGGGCGCTGCCGAACGGGCGCGGGCAGCCTTCCCGGAGCTACCCATCGAGACCGAGGTCCTCTATGGGAGCGCGGGACACGTCCTCAGTCCGCTCGGGGCGCACGCAGCGCTCATCGTCGTGGGCAGCCGTGGACGGGGCGGGTTCGCAGGGCTGATGCTCGGCTCGGTCAGCCACACCGTCATCCACGAGGCACCGTGTCCGGTCATGATCGTGCGCGCCTGACAAGCCCGGTCGTGCCTTCGACGACCGCATCGGCAACGCCGGCCACCCTGGGCACAACCTTTGCGGGTTCCGGCGCGTCGAAGTGGTGAGGCGTTCCTTCGAGCCAAGGTGGTGGTCCCCGTGCGGACCCGTTCCCGTCTGATCCGTGGCCTCGCCATCGCCTTGGCCACGCTGGTGGTCTCCGTCGCCGCCCCCGCCGTCCCTCGAGCGCAGGCGGCGACGGCAGCAGAACTGGCCCAGGCGGCATACCTCCGGATGAGCACCGCTCAGCGCATCGGCCAGCTGTTCATGGTCGGCACGCCGGCCACCGGCCTGTCCTCCGCGGCGGCGACTGCGATCGGGACCTACCACGTCGGCAACGTGATCCTCACCGGCCGGTCCACCGCCGGCGCCGCACCGATCCGTGCGCTGACTGCTCGCCTCGAGCGGCTGGCGACGGGCCCCGCGACGGCCAGCGTCCCGCTGTGGATCGGCACGGACCAGGAGGGCGGTTACGTCCAGGTGCTGCAGGGCAGTGGTTTCTCGCGGATGCCGACCGCGCTCACCATGGGGACGTGGTCGACGACCACGCTGACGTCGTCGGCGCGCACGTGGGGTCGGCAGCTGCGCCGCTCAGGCTTGGACATGGACCTCGCCCCGGTGCTCGACACCGTGCCCGCGGCGACTGCGTCGACCAACGCGCCAATCGGCAACTGGCAGAGGGAGTTCGGCCACACGCCGACCGTCGTGACAGCCAAGGGCGGCGCCTTCCTCTCCGGCGAGCGAGCGGTCGACCTGGCGATGACGGCCAAGCACTTCCCGGGGCTGGGCTACGTGACCGCCAACACCGACACGACGGCGGGCGTCAAGGACACCGTCACGACGAGCGCGTCCGGGTCGATCGCGCCGTTCAGGGCGGCGGTCGCGAACGGCGTCCCGGTCGTCATGATGTCGTCGGCGATCTACACCAAGATCGACGCATCGCGACCGGCGGTCTTCTCGCCCACGGTGGTCACCGGCCTGCTGCGCACCAGCCTCGGCTTCCGCGGCGTCGTCATGAGCGACGACCTCGGCAACGCCAGAGCCGTTGCTGCGTGGTCGGCGGGCGAGCGCGCCGTCCGCTTCCTCGACGCCGGCGGCGACGAGGTCCTGACCGTCAACGCCTCGACCATCCCGGCGATGGTGGCTGCGGTGAAGGCGCGGGCCGCGTCGGACTCGGCGTTCCGCGGCAAGGTCGCGGCGGCTGTCATGCGGGTGTTGACCGCCAAGGCCGCCGAGGGGCTGCTCGGCCCTCGAGTCGCGCTGGACGGATCGCTCGGTGCACAGACGATCTCGGCACTGCAGCGCTGGCTCGGCGTCACCGTCACCGGTTCGCTCAGCTCGACGACGATCCGGGCGTTGCAGTCCAGGATCGGCACGACGGCCGACGGGGTGTGGGGTCCCGCGTCCGCGCGGGCCCTCCAGCTCTACCTGGGCATCGCGACCGATGGCGCGCGGACGTGGAACACCCGGACCGTGGCGCAGCTGCAGGGCTACCTCAACACCCAGCTCTGAGTGGGCAGGGAGGACCCGTTGTCCCGGTCCGCGACGCAGGTGAGGATGGGGTGGTGACAACACGGATGGTGCTGCTGGGGTGCCTGCTGCTGGCGACCGCCGGCTGCGGCGCAGCAGGGGACACTCCCGGGCGTGGCGCGAGTCCGACCACTCCCCCGCCGGCATCGTCCAGCTCGCCGACGTCCACACCCACTGATTCCTTCACCGAGGACCTCACCCCCACCTCACCGTCGGGCCGTGGGCGCGTGGTCACCGTCCGTGGCACCATCGCCGACGGGGCGGAGGCCGGCTGCCTGACCCTGACGGAGGCGGAAGGCTCGTGGCTGCTCGTGGGCCAGACGTCCGGGCTCAAGGCCGGAGACACGGTCACCGTCCGCGGGGCCGTGATGGAGGACCTGGTGACCACCTGCCAGCAGGGGCAGCCCCTCTGGGTGGACGAGGTGCTGGAGCGCTGACCCCTTGGTATGCCGCGGCGAGACCCATGCGTCGCGGCCGCCGGGCCTCGGCCGGCCGCACGCCATGCCTGGGCGGGACGCACTGGACCCCGCGGCCATGACGGTCGCGGGGTCCAGTGGTGAGGCGAGCTACGGGGTGACGGAGCCGACCACGACCGAGCCGGTGCCGAGCACCGCGCCCTGGCCAGAGAGGACACGCATCTCACCGAAGAGCTGACGACCTGCAGCGGGTGCTGCGTTCGCCGTGATCTGGCCCGTGACCGGTGCCGAGGCACCGGGCGCGAGGTCGAGGGCGGTCGCGGGGACCGTCAACGAACCGAGCGCGGGACTGAAGAACACATCGAGGTAGTCGTAGTCGGTGCTGCCGCTCGGGACGGCGTAGCCGTCGACCCGCACGGTGTAGGTGGCCGCCACCGGGTTGGTGATCGTCACCGACTCCTCGGAGTCACCGTCGGCCTGCTGGGCGACGACGGCGCCGCCGCGCAGGACGAACAGGTCGAGGTCGGCGCCCTGGTCGGACGGCTTCCCGATCGTCGCCGTGAGGCGCGTGGCGCCCGCAGGCACGACGACCTGGAACTCCTGCACCGCGTGGTTGGCGATGGTCTTGCGGCCGGAGACCGCGCTGCCGAGGACCCCGCCCTGCGGCGTGGCGGTGACCTGACCGAACTGGTTCGTCACCGTCCACGACACCGGAGCCGGCTGGCCCGCCGTCACCGAGGCGAGGGTCTGGGACGCCGGGTCGACGACCACGCCCTGGACCGCAGCCGCGATGGTGAACGGGTTGGCGAGGGTCGGCGTGGTGCGCCGCGCCTCGATCTCCATCTCCCAGATGCCCGGCAACGGGTTGGCGTACGACCGCGACGTGCTGTTGCACGACGGGTCGCTGAAGTTGGTGAAGCACACCAACGACGACGTGGACTCGACCGGAACGCCGTACGGGTTGAAGGCGATCCAGCGAACCTGGCTACCCGCCTGCACACCGCTGAGGTTGACCTGCAGGGCCTTGGCGCCCTCCGGGACCGTCACGTAGAACTTCTTCGTGAGGTTGCGCTCGACCGAGCCGGAAGTGGTCTTGGCGTAGGACGGTGCCACGAGGTCCTGCGAGAGGACCACGGTCAGGAGCACCCGCTGGTCGACGACCTTGGTCGCCGGGTCGTCGATCTCGAGGATCGCCGAGTGGGTGCCCGGAGTGCTCGTCCGTGCCTTGACCGGGATGTCGACCGACTCGCCCTTGGGCAGCGGCCGGCTGGTGGTCGGCAGCGAGAACGTGCCGTCGTTGCCGACGAGGCGCACGGTGTGCGCCACCCTGCCGTTCGCGCCGCTGGTGCGGGTCGCCTTGACGATGTACGTCTTGGACTCGCCCGAGACCTGGCCGCCGTGAGCCGCGTCGCAGCGGTTGTAGACGCCAGGGCCCTGGTTGGGCGTGGCCAGCAGCTCCGAGATCGGGGTGCAGACCGGCGCCGTCGTCGTGATGTCCTGCGCGAACGGCGTGGTCTTGAGCAGCTCCCACGCGCCGGGGATGTCGACCTGTCCCGCGCCCTGGCCGATGGCCTCGACGTTGTTGGCGTAGTCGGCCGAGCTGTAGAGCGAGTCACGCAGCTGACGAGTGGTCACCTGCACGCCGGTGGCCTTGGCGGCCGAGAGCAGCAGCGCCACGCCACCCGCGGTCTGCGGGGAGGCCATCGACGTGCCGTTGAAGTGCGCGTAGCCGGGCGGGAGTGAGTAGCCGGTCTCCGGGACCGCTCCGCCGGGCTGCCAGGTCGGGATCGAGGAGACCGCCGATCCGGGAGCCATCACGTTGGGCTTGAAGCCGCCGTCCTCACGCGGGCCGCGCGAGGAGTAGTTGTGCAGGGCAAGGTCAGACGAGACCTCGGCGCCGTAGTTCGACAGCCAGGTCTCCTTGGTGACCGAGGAGGCGACGCTGACGACCTTGGAGGCCACCGACGGGTCACCGATCGTGTTGATGCCGGGACCACTGTTGCCTGCCGAGATGACGAGCTGGACGCCACCGTCGATCAGGGCGTCGTAGAGCCGCGCCCGGGCGTTGTTGCCGTCGTTGAGGGCCGGCAGGCCACCGATCGACATGTTGATCACGTCCACACCGCGGTTCTCGGCGAGGTCGACCATCCCGTCGGTCAGCGCGACCGCGGTACAGCCACCGCCCCACGAGCAGGCCCGGGTCGAGACGATCTTGGCGCCGGGCGCCTGACCGTCCATCGCACCGCCGAACAGCCCGTGTCCGGCCGAGATGCCGGCGACGTGGGTGCCGTGGGCGGCCTCGACGACGCCGATGTTGACGAAGTCAGCGGTGCCCGGCAGGCCGGCCGGGGCCAGGCTGACGTCCTCGCGGTACTCGACGACGAACGGCATGGACTCGGCAATCGCGGTCGCCGGGTTGTCCGTGCCGAAGTGCCCGATGTCGAAGTTCTCCTTGTAGGGCCGCATCTTCTCTGCCGCCGCGAAGGTCTGGTCCTGGTTGGCATCGACCCAGATGTCGTGCGTGGTCTCGTTGTAGAGGATGCCCCAACGGTCGGTCGTGTCGCCGTCACGGTTGAAGTCACCGCCCGCCTCGTCGTTGAGGGAGATGCTCTCGGACACGCGCTGGAACTTGTAGCTGCCTGCGGGCGCGGTCCACGTGCCGGCACCGCTGATCGTGAAGGTCGGGCCGGTGACGGTGGTGAGCATCGCGCGCCAGGACCCGTCGCTCTCGAGCAGCGGGTCGGTGCCCGTCACCCAGTCGACGATCTTGCGCTCGCCGGTGCTGGTCGTCTGCAGGGCCGGGTGGTCCAGGTCGACACCGGAGTCGATGACGCCGATGGTGGTGCCACGACCGTCCCAGGTGTTGTGGGCGCTCTTGAAGGCGATGGAACCGATGTCGCGGGTCGGCATGTAGGGGTTGTTGTCCGGGGTGCTGGCGCCGGGCGCCGGCTGCGGCGCTGCCAGGGATGCGGCGGAGGGCTTCTCCGCCTCGGGCCTCGGAAGGGGGATCGACTCGTTGAGGTCGACCGCCAGGACGGCCGCGGACTTGGCCAGTGCGTCGACCTGGCCGGTCGGCACGCTGGCGCTGACGTAGCCGTACTTGTCGCTGACCTTGGCGACCCAACCGCCGGCGGCCTTGATGCTCTTGGCTGTCGCCGTCGCCTGGCCCTTGCCGGTGGCGACCATGATGGTCACCCGCGGGGTGCCCTTGTGCTGAGCCCGGGTGAGCAGCTCGCGGTCGTGCTGACCGAGCTTGTCGTTCGCCTTGGCCTTCTTGATCTTGCCCTGAGCGGACAGGGCGGTGGGGGCCTTGTCACTTCCTGCGCGGTCTCCGGGGGCTGCGCCCGCCATGGGGGCGCTGGCTGCTGCGACAAGTCCTGCCGCAGCTATCCCAGCGATCGTCGTGAGGCCGCGGCGCGTAGCGCGTGGTCTGGTCACGGTGGTGTCCCTTCAGTCGTCCTGCAGGTCCTCCTGAGCTGCAGGCGTCCGCGCTCCGGGGTGGCCGGGGGCGAACCGGGTCAGTGTGGCCCGGCAGGGATGGAGTTGGCTTCGTCCGTTGGGTAAAGACTTGGTCTGAACTGCAGGTCGACCGGCCTCCAAGAGGAGAGACACCTCTTCAATCGTGCTCCGTCGCCGCTGCTACCGCCGGAGCCACCGCTGCGTCACTGCTTGAGGTGGGCCGGGTCGCCCATGACGACGACGGGACTCGCCTCGACCCTGAGGTGAAGCAACAGGTAGCGCAGACCCGCTTCGGGTATTGATATGCAGCCGTGCGTGGGCCCGTCGTGGTCGACGTGCAGCCAGATGCCGCCCCCGCGTTGGGCGCCCATCGGACGCGCGACGTCCAGGGGTGACCTTCCGGGGACACGGTTGTAGTCGACGGCGATGACGTAGTCGAACGCGTCGGCCATCGAGTCACCAAAACCCGGTTGCCTGGGAGGGGGGAGGAAGGCTGTCGACCGGTGGTACGGCAGGTCTGATCCGGGGTTGGGTTTGCGGCCGCCAGCGTCGCTCAGGGCGAAGGTACCCACGGGGGTCTTGAGGTCTCCTTCCACGTGACGGGTGGCCCAGCCCTCCTTCCCGACGTGTCCCTGCCATGCGGCCACGCGGAGCCAGCTGGCATCGACGTCTTGGTAGAACTCGACAGTGGCTGCGCTCGACGTCGGTCCCGCTCCGCGGACCACGATCACCTGGGTGGTCCCTGCTGAGATGGTGCTGAGCGTTCGCGGTCCGAGGGGCAGTGCCCGCGGACGTGCCGCGGTTTGTTTGGGGGCCGGCACGGCGGAGTTGGCCGCATCCCCGGACGATCCGTCTGTCGCGCTGGGCTCGGCGACCTCGGTGGATGCCGGCCGCTCGAAACGGCCTGGGGGATCGTGGAAGGGCCCGATCCCGAGGAGGGCGAAGGCAGCCAAGCCAATGGCTGTCCCGCTTGCCAGCGCGGCCAGGTTCGCGACCCACCGCAGCAGGGTTGGGGGTCGCTTGCTCGGTGCGCGATGTGATCCGGCGGAGCGGGTGCGCCGAGCTGTCCTGGAGCGCCTGTCACCCGACATGCCGCGAGTCTACGGCCGCGTGGAGAAAGGAAACGGCTCCCGACCTGTTGGTGCAGGTGGGGAGCCGTTTCGTGCTGAGCCGCCTATCGGAATCGAACCGATGACCTATTCATTACGAGTGAATCGCTCTGGCCGACTGAGCTAAGGCGGCGGGTGCCCGAAGGCACGGACGATGAGTATACGGATGACCCGGCAGATTTCCGAACCGGCCCGAGGGCCCCGGCGAACCTGCCACGGAACCGAGCCACGCGGCACACCGTCCCACCCCCATGAGCACCCAGCAGATGTCCCGTGGAGCGGTCGCCGCGGCGACCGCGGCGATGCTCGGAGCGGCCTTCTGGGTCGGCTCCCACTCCGGCCGGGAAGCCTCGGCCGCACCACTCGTCTCCTACCCGATCGCCACCAACCCTGGCACTCCCGGCTATCCGGCCAGCACCCCCGGCATCACGGTCACCGGCACCTCGGAGGTGGCCGGCAAGCCCGACACGCTGCGCCTCGACCTCAGCGTCCAGACTCGCGCCGACACGGTCGCCAAGGCCCTGGAGTCGGCCAACTCGATCACCGCCCGCGTCCAGTCCTCCCTGACGAGGAACGGCGTGGCCGGCAAGGACATCCAGACCTCCAACCTCCAGGTCCAGCCCGAGTACTCCTACCCCACCAACGGCAACCCGGTCGTCAAGGGCTACACCGTCAGCGAGGGCGTCACCGCCACGCTGCGCAACCTCGGCAAGTCGGGCAACGCGATCTCCGCGGCCGTCACCGCGGGTGGAAATGCCGTGCAGGTCAACGGGATCAGCCTCGACCTCGAGGACAACGGCAAGCTCCTCAGCACCGCCCGCGACCGCGCGGTCGCCAACGCCAAGACCAAGGCCGAGCAGTACGCCAAGGCCTCCGGACGTGACCTCGGCGCCGTCGTCAGCATCTCCGAGACCATCTCCGACCCGCCGCCGGTGGCCTACGACGTCCGCGCCATGGCCAGCAAGGACAGCGCGTCACCGGTGCCGATCCAGCCAGGTAGCGAGAACGTCGGCGTGACGGTCACCGTCGTCTACGCCTTCCGCTGAGGGGAGCCGCAGCCCGACTCAGCCAGTGGGTATGCCGGGTGGTCACCGCCGAGGTGACCACCCGGCATACCTCAGCGGGCAGTTCGTTCAGCACCGCGTGTGGTCGGCGGGGACCTTGCCCTTGGTGTAGTAGTCGTTGACGGCGTTGTCGATGCACTTGTTGGACTGGGTGTAGGCCGTGTGGCCGTCGCCGTCGAAGGTCAGCAGGCGCGCGTTGGCGAGCTGGTCACGCTCGCGCACCGCCCACTCGTAGGGGGTCGCGGGGTCGCGGGTCGTGCCGATCACGACGATCGGGCCGCTGCCCTCCGCGCTGATCTTGCGTGGACCGCTGCCGGCCTTGACCGGCCAGCTGCTGCACGTGGCCGCACCCCAGGCCAGGGCCGGGCCGAAGACGGGGGCCTTGACGCTCGCCTTGGCGACGAGGTCCTCGTAGTACTTCGGGTCAGGGCTACCCGGGTTGTCGAGGCAGCTGATGGAGTAGAACGCCTCGAGCAGGTTGGAGGTGTACTTGCCAGTGGGGTTGCGCCGGGCGTACTCGTCGG
The DNA here is from genome assembly GCF_056404295.1 of Pedococcus sp. P2_D7. Taxonomy (NCBI): domain Bacteria; kingdom Bacillati; phylum Actinomycetota; class Actinomycetes; order Micrococcales; family Intrasporangiaceae; genus Pedococcus; species Pedococcus sp. P2_D7. The sequence goes on along the minus strand of NZ_JBFUEH010000002.1, from coordinate 557,622 downwards.
AGAGCAGCATCAGCTTGGTGCCGGTGTCCTGGGTGACGACCTGGCGCAACGCCTCGGTGAGCGGCTTCCACAACCGGGTGTCGTACATCGCCTGGGCGACGCCGAGGGTCGCCCAGCCCTCGGTGAGCTCGGACTCCCGCCCGTCGCGCATCGGCACGGGAGTGGTGTCGAGCCGCTTCAACAGGTCGCCCAGCCCTGACATCACCTCGGACTCGGAGCCGCCGAGGGGGCAATTGCCCCGCCTGACGCAGTCCCTGGCCCAGGAGTGCGCTGCACGCTCGAACCCCTCTGCCTGGCCGACGGCCGTCTCCGTCCAGGTGAGGTCCGGAGGGAGCACACCGTCGAGGACGAACCGCCCGACCAGCTGGGGGAACAGCCCGGCATAGACCGCCCCGAGCTGCGTGCCGTAGGACTTGCCGAGGTAGTTGAGCTTGGCGTCGCCGAGGGCCGACCGCAGGATGTCCATGTCCTTGGCCGTCTCCTCGGTGGAGATGTGGCCGAGGAGGGGGCCGGTGCGCTGGAGGCAGCCCTCGGCGAGCACCTTCATCGAGCCGAGGTACTTGTCCACCTCGCCGGAGTCGTCGGGCGTGGGGTCCTGGGCGAGGAAGCCGTCCATCTCCTGGTCGGACAGGCAGTCGACCGGGCTGGAGCGCTGCACGCCACGAGGGTCGAACCCGACGACGTCGAACCGCTGCCGCACCGGCTTGCCGACGATGATGTCGGCGGCGCGGGCGTAGTCGATGCCCGATGCCCCGGGACCCCCGGGGTTCACGACGAGGGAGCCGAGCCGCTGCGCCTTCTTCGTGGCGCGCATCCGCACCACCTGCACACTGATCGCCGGACCGTCGGGCTTGGCGTAGTCCAGCGGGACGGACAGGCCGGCGCACTCCCCGACGACGCAGCCCTTCCAGGCCAACGTCTGCCCGTAGAACTTCGCGAGCGCCTCGGACCCGGCCGGGGGCGTGCGTGCGGTGCTCGGCAGTGGCGTGACGGCGGGCCCGGAGTCGCCACCGGGCACCAGGGAGCAGCCGGTCAGCCCCATCGACAGCCCCATCGACAGAGCGGCTGCCGCGGCTACCAGGACTCGTCGCCTCGCAGTCATGCGGTCGACCGTATCCCGAGCTGCTGGGGAGCCCTCACCGCGGCACGCGCAGCGAGATCGCCATGGCCTCCAGGGTGAGCAGGGGCGCGACGTTGAGACCGATGCGCTCGCGGGCGGTGCCGATGGCGTCCATCGCCTGGAGCAGCTGCTCCGCGCTCATCGACCGGGCGACGCCCTGCACGATCGGCAGGCTGTCCTGGTTGACCAGCCCCAGGGCTGCTCCGCTGTGCAGGATCAACGCGTCGCGGTAGACCGAGAGGAGGTCGACGAGCGACCGGTCGAGCACGTCGCGGGAGTGTCGCGTGGCCCGCGCCTTCTGCTCCTTCTCGAGGCCCGAGAGCTGGCTGCGGATGTGGGGCGGCTGGGTGCGCGCGGAGGGGTCGGCCCCCAGCACCTCCATCAGCCTTTGCCGCTCCGCGGTGTCGCGCTCGGCTGCGGCGGCCGTGGACTCCTCGTCGGCGATGGACGCGAGGTCGGCGGCGGCGCCGATCGCGTCGCCCACGCCGTGGATCCTCCCCGCGAGGCTGATCACGTCGCGGCGACGGATGCGGGCACCCTCGTCCCGAGCCAGCCGGCGCGCGAGGCCGACGTGGCTCTGGGCCGCTCGCGCGGCATACATGGCCATCGGCATCTCGACACCGTCGCGGCGGTGGAGGAGCTCGGCGACCGCTTCGGCGGGAGGGGTGCGCAGGCGCACGTGGCGCGACCGCGAACGAAGGGTGATGACGACGTCCTCGAGCGAGGGGGCGCAGAGGATCCAGACGGTGCGCGGCACCGGCTCCTCGATCGCCTTGAGCAGCGCGTCGGCCGCCCGCTCGGTCAGGCGGTCGGCGTCCTCGACGATGATCACCCGCCACGGTCCGACCGAGGGTCGCAGCGCCGACATGGCAGCCAGCTCACGGGCCTGCTCGACCTTGATCGACAACCCCTCGGTGGCGATGACGTCGACGTCGGCATGGGTGCCGTCGACCGCGGTGCGGCACTCGCGGCACTCCCCGCAGCCGTCGAGGGGACACTCCAGGGCGGCCGCGAAGGCGCGGGCCGCCACGGACCGCCCGGACCCCGGCGGACCGGTCAGCAGCCAGGCGTGCGTCATCGACGCGGGGTCGGTGACCGCGCGCCGGAGCGTGGCGACCGCCGAGTCCTGACCGATGACGTCGCGCCAGACGGTCACGGCAGGACCCCCATGCCACGCAGGCGCTCGACGACCCGTGCGTGGATCTCGGCGGGGCTGAGTGTGCCGTCGACGACGACATAGCGCTGCGGGTTGCCCTGGGCCATCGCGAGGTAGTGGGCCCGGATCGCCTCGTGGAAGGTGTCTTCCTCGGCCTCCAGCCGGTCGTGCACGTCGCCGCGCCTGCGCCGCCCCTCCTGTGCCGAGACGTCGACCACCACGGTGAGGTCGGGCACCAGGTCGTCGACCGCCCACATGTTGAGGTCGTGGATCTCCTGGGCGCCGAGATCGCGCCCCGCTCCCTGGTAGGCCACCGAGGAGTCGGTGTAGCGGTCGGTGAGGACGACCTCGCCCCGGTCGAGCGCCGGCTTGATGAGCTGGTCGACGTGGTGGGCCTTGTCGGCGGCGAACAGCAGGGCCTCGGCCCGCGGGGCGACGTGGTCGCCGTGGAGCACCAGGTCGCGGATCTCGCGACCCAGCGTGGTGCCGCCGGGCTGACGGGTCACCGTCACGGTGCGACCGGCGGCCTCGAGAGCTTCGCGCAGCAGGGCCACCTGGGTGGACTTGCCGGCGCCGTCGCCGCCCTCGAAGGCGATGAAGAGTCCGTCGGTCACGGGCCGAGCCTAGGCCAGCGGGCGGACAGGGCATGCGCGCGAGGTATGCCGCGTGGCCGGCCTGGCCACGCGGCATACCTCCGTGGGTGGAGCGGGTGGGTCAGGAGGTGCGGCGACGGACGCCGTAGGCACCCGCACCGACCAGCACCAGGGCGGCACCGAGGCCGGCCAGGGGCAGGTTGTCCGAGCCGGTCTCCGGCAGGGTCGGACGGGCTGCGGCGGCAGGAGCCGGAGCGGCGACAGCCGCGGCGAGGACGGTGAAGTCACCGACACCGAACGCGGTCGGGAAGTCCGCCGAGTCGGGGTCGCTGAGGGGACGGACAGTGTGACGGACGAGCGGCACAGGTATGCCGCGTGGCCGGCTCAGCCCGCGGCACACCGGGGTCGGCCCAGGTGCGCCTTGACGGTCGGTCAGGCGTCGAGGTGCCGTCGCCCACCACCCCCGTCACGACGAGCCGGCTACGACGATCCGGAGGTGGCCCACTCGGCCGCGGTCACGGCATACAGGTAGTCGTCCATGCGGGGGTGTCCCCCGCCCTCGCTGCCCGCGGCGGTGACCCCGATCTGACGCAGCCCGACCTTCTCCAGCACCCGTTGCGACGCGACGTTGGGCACGAACACGTCGGCCTGCACCATGACCACTCCGAGCTCGCTGAAGCACAGTCGCACGAGCGCCTCGGCCACCTCGGTGGCCAGCCCTCGGCCGGCGCTCGCGGGGTGGAGCGTGTAGCCGATGAACGCCGTCCGCATGCCGTTGTCGTCGGGCTCGAACCGGACCATACAGTCCCCGACCACAGCGCCCTCCACCTCGATCACGAGTCCCAGCAACGGTTTCGGGTGTCCGGGCTGGGAGCGCTCGAGGTTCTCGGCGATGCGCTCGTCGACGTCGGACGGGGTCAGCGGACCGCGCCCGAGGTAGGTCGTGACGTCCGCACGGCTGCGGTAGGAGTGCACCGCGTCACGGTCGCCCGGGACGACCGGCCGCAGCGACGTGCGACGGGTGCGGAGCGGCCACGACAAGGCCGCGAAGCCGACCGGTCCAGTCACCATCGTCCGAGCGTAGGACAGCGCCGGGGCCGCTGCTGCCCGGCGCCTCCCCCGATCTACTGCTCCTGGCGGTCGGCGTTGGCGTAGATCGCGTCGCGGACGTAGAGCGCCATGCCGGGCCGGATCTCGTCGTAGGTCGCCGTGAACCTCGGGTCGCTCGTGTACATGTCCGCGAGGTTGCGGTGGAACTGGGGCGAGCAGTCGTAGAAGCGCTCGTTGATGTTGCGCCGGTGGGCTTCGGCGGCATCCATCGCCGCGGCGCTCGTGGGCGGCTCGCCGGCGTCCATCGCGTCGGTGAACCCCTGGTGCAGGGCGTCGCTCTCGGCCTTCACCGCTGCCCAGTCGGCCTTGGTGTAGTTCTTGGTGCGGCGCTGCGACTGCTGCCACGCGTCGCTGTCACCCCACCGCTGCTCGGCTTCCGCCTGGGCGTCCTCGAACCCGTCGCCGAAGAGCTCCTTCAGGTCCTCGGCGGTGGCTTGTTCGTCGTTCATCTCTCTCTCCAGTGCTCGGTCGATGGCCGTGACGAGGTCGCTCATCTCGTCGAGCCGTTGCTGGACCGCTGCGCGCTGACGACGCAGGTGCTGCTCGACGCTCTCGGGGTGGTCGAGGAGGAGTGCGATCTCCTCCAGGGCGAACCCGAGGCGGCGGTAGACGACCACGTGCTGCAGGCGGGTGAGGTCGTCAGCCGTGTACAGCCGGTAGCCCGCCGGCGATCGCTCGCTCGGCCGGAGCAGCCCGATCTCGTCGTAGTGGTGCAAGGTCCGCACCGTGACGTCGAGCCGCTCGGCTACCTGCCCCACGGTGAGCAGCGTCTGTGTCCGCTCGGTCATGCGACCACTGTGACGCCTCACGCCGCGTGAGGGTCAAGCCCTTCCTCCGACGCGCACCTTTATCGGGTTTAGGGGGAATGTTGCGCTTCACCCGACTTCCCTTCTCGGGTGAAGCACAACCAAGTCCCTAAACCCGATAAAGGGGCGGCGGGGGGTCAGAGGTCGCGGACGTGACGGCGCTTCCGGAGCCAGGAGTTGAGCCCGTTGCGGGCCGTGCCCCAGATGCCGTGCCGGAACGCCAGCACGATGATCACGAAGATCGCGCCGGTCACGATGCCGATGCCGTTGAAGCCCGACGACGCCAGCTGGTCCTCGAGGGTCACCACGAGGGCAGCGCCGACGACCGCTCCCCACAGGGTGCCGATCCCGCCCAGGACCGTGATGAGCACGACCTTGCCGGAGGTGGTCCAGATGAGCTCCTGCAACGACGCGAACCCGTGGCTGATCGAGAAGACGCCACCGGCGAGCCCGGCCAGTCCGGCCGACAGCACGAACGCCATGATCTTGTATCGCTCGACGTCGTACCCCAGGGCCCTGGCCCGGGCCGGGTTGTCGCGGATCGCGACGAGCACCCGTCCGAACGGGCTGTTGACGGTGCGCCAGGCGATGAACACCCCGAGCAGGATGATCGGCAGCGCCGAGTAGTAGAAGTAGAACGAGTCGGCGTTGATGGTGTCGGTGGCGGGGCCGAGGTTCTTCGGGATGCCCTGCAGCCCGTTCTCGCCACCGGTGACCGAGCGCCACTGGTTGGCGATGAAGTAGACCATCTGCGCGAAGGCCAGCGTCACCATGGCGAAGTAGATGCCGGTGCGCTTCACGGACAGGTAGCCGATCGGCACGGCCAGCACCATCGCGGCGACGGCGCCTCCGAGGACGGCCAGCGGGAAGGGCACGCCGAAGTGGGTGGCGATGAGGCCGGTCGTGTAGGCCGAGGTGCCCCAGAAGGCGGCGTGCCCGAACGACAGTAGCCCCGTGTAGCCGAGCAACAGGTCGACCGAGATGGCGAACAGCGCCCACGCGGCGATGTCCATCGCCACCGGCGGGTAGATGAACCAGGGCAGCGCGAGCGTCACCAGCAGGCCGACCGCCAGCATCGCCCAGCGGATGGCGGGACGACGCTCCGTGACCACCGGACCGGCCGGCAGCTCGACGTCGACCTTGTTCTCCAGCTGTGAGCTCATGATGCGGCCTCCTCTCGCCCGAACAGCCCGGAGGGCCGGACCAGGATCACCAACGCCATCAACATGAAGATGAACACCTGGCTGAACCGACCGGCATACCCCTGGCCGTAGGCCTCGACGAGGCCCACCAGGAAGCCGGCGACGACGGCGCCGAGGATCGAGCCGAGCCCGCCGATCACGACCACGGCGAACAGGATGATGATGAAGAAGCTGCCCATGTCGGCGGTGACCGACCCGGTCGGCGCCCGTAGCACCCCGGCCAACCCGGCCAGAGCGATGCCGAAGCCGAAAACCGGTGTCACCCAACGGCTCACGTTGATGCCGAGCGCCCGGGACCGTTCGGCGTCCTCGGTGGAGGCGCGCACGATCATGCCGACGCGGGTCTTGGTGAGCACCAGCCAGACCGCGAGGCAGACCACGATCGAGAAGACCGCGGCGAACACCTGGTAGGTCGACAGCGAGACCGAGCCGACGGTGATCCGGCCGTCGAGCCCGGACGGCAGCGGGTAGGGCAGACCGGAGACGCCGTACTTGCGCTTGACCACGTCGACGAGCAGGAGCGTGAGCCCGAAGGTCAGCAGGAAGTTGTAGAGCGGGTCGAGCCGCAACAGCCACTGGACCAGCAGCCGCTCCATCAGCACGCCGAAGAGGAACATCGCGATCGTCATGAGCGGCAGCGCCCACCAGAACCCGAGGCCGGTGGCGTCGAGCAGGACGGCCGCGCCGACCGCGCCGAGCATGTAGCAGGCGCCGTGGCTGAAGTTGACCACTCCGAGGACACCGAAGATCACGGCCAGTCCCAGCGCGGCCAGCGCGTAGAAGCCACCGAGGGCCAGGCCCTGGAGCGTGTACTGGATGAAGGCGGTCATGTGGCTTCCCGTTGCGGTCGGTGCGGTGCGGTGTCCCTGAGCCACCGGCGCCGGGAGGTATGCCGCCCGCCTGCGGGCGCGGGCGGCATACCTCTCCGTGCTGGCTCAGTAGTGCGTCATCGGTGACAGGACATCACATCTTGCAGGCGGTGTTCGCAGGACCGTAGGCGTCGGCGGCGGGGATGGTCTTGACGACCTCCTCGTAGTCCCAGTCCTCCTTGACCTGGTCCTTGCTCTTGACCTTGACCTGGTATACGTCGTGGATGACGTTGTGGTCGGCTGCGCGGACCTCTCCGTTGCGCAGGAACATGTCGTTGATCTTCTTGCCCTCGAGCTGCTTGACGATGTCGTCGGACTTGTCGGTGCCAGCGGCCTGGACGGCCTCGAGGTAGTTGAAGGCGGCCGAGTAGTTGCCGGCGTGGGCGAACGACGGGCGGGTGTTGGTCTTGGCCTTGAACTTGTCGGCCCAGGCCTTGTTCTGCGCGTCGAAGTTCCAGTACCACGCATCGGTGAACGTGGTGCCCTTGAACTGGTCGACGCCCAGGCTGTGGATGTCGGTGATGAACATCAGGCCGACGGCGAGCTTGGCCTTGTCGGCCATCCCGGCCTGGTTGTACTGCTTCACGAAGTTCACGAGGTCGCCACCGGCGGCCATGATCCCGATGACGTCGGGCTTGGACGAGCCGGCCTTGGTGATGAAGGTCGCGAAGTTCTCGTTGGGGAAGGGCGTGGCGATCTTCTGCTGGACCGTGCCACCGGCGCGCTCGACGGCGGCGGTGAAGGACTTGGTCATGTCCTGACCGAAGGCGTAGTCGGGGTAGACGATCGACCAGTTCTTGCCGCCACCCTCGACCAGTGCCGCACCGGTGCCCGACGCGAGCATGTAGGTGTCGTAGGCCCAGTGGAACGTGTACTTGTTGCACTGGGCGCCGGTCAGCGCGGTGGTGCCGGCGCCGATGTCGATGAACAGCTTCTTCTTCGCCTTGGCCTGCGTCGCGACGGCGAGCGCGGCCGACGAGGTCGGCACGTCGAGGATGATGTCGGCCTTGTCGCGGTCGTACATCTCCTGCGCCTTGGTGTTGGCGACGTCCGGCTTGTTCTGGTGGTCGGCCGAGACGATCTCGATGTTCTTGGCGACGGCCTTGTCGCCGTACTTGGCCTTGTAGTCGTCGATCGCCATCTGGATGGCGACCTTCGAGTTCGGGCCGGACAGGTCCTTGTAGACGCCTGACTGGTCGTTGAGCAGACCGATGACGACCTTGTCGTCACTGATCTTCCCGCCGCCGGAGCTGGGGCCGCCGGCCCCACCGCACGCGGCGAGCACGAGGCTGCCGGTGACAGCAGTGGCCAGGACGGCCAGGGTCTGTCGGGACGTGGTGCGCTGCATGTTCCCCTCCTGGGGTGTGGTGCCGGACGTGCGGATGTGGTGCGGCTGGGCGCTTTCGATCGGCGTCACATGCCGAGGTACTCGAGGAGCTCGGAGGTGCGGGACTGGAAGGACTCGTTGTCGAGCGACTCCACGACGCGGCCCTGCGCGAGCAGGTAGTGGCGGTCGGCGACTGTGGAGGCGAAGGTGACGTTCTGCTCGACGAGGAGCACCGAGACGCCCTGGTCCTTGATCTGGCGGATGATGTCGCCGATCTGCTGGACGATGACCGGCGCGAGTCCCTCGGACGGCTCGTCGAGGAGCAACAACCGCGAACCCGTCCGCAGGACGCGGGCGATCGCGAGCATCTGCTGCTCACCGCCCGACAGCTTGGTGCCGGGGAAGTCACGGCGCTCGTGCAGCACCGGGAACTGCTCGTAGACGCGCTCGAGGCTCCACGCGTCGGCCTTGCTGGTGATCGGGGGCAGGAGCAGGTTCTCCTGGACCGAGAGCGTCGCGTAGATCCCGCGGTCGTCGGGCACCCAGCCGATGCCGGCCTTGGCCCGCTTGTCGGCACTCGACCGCCCGAGCACCTGGCCCGCCCACGAGACCGAGCCCTCGACCTGCCGGTGCAGCCCCATCACCGAGCGCAGCAACGTCGTCTTGCCTGCGCCGTTGCGTCCGACGAGGGTGACGACCTCGCCCGGCGCGACGCGCAGGTCGACGTGCGTCAGGACGCGCGCTTCCCCGTACCACGCGGACAGGCCATCGACCTCGAGGATCGCTCCGGACATCGGGGTCACCCCGCCTGTCCGAGGTAGGCGGTGACGACGCGCTCGTCGTGGCGCACCTGGTCGTAGCTGCCCTCGGCCAGCACCTGACCGGACTGCAGCACCGTCACGGTGTCGGCCAGCGAGCCGACGACGTGCATGTTGTGGTCGACGAACACGACGGTGCGTCCCTCCGAGACCTTCTTGACGAGTGCGATGGTGCGGTCGACGTCCTCCAGGCCCATGCCTGCGGTCGGCTCGTCGAGGAGCAGCAGCTGCGGGTCGAGCGCGAGCGCGAGGGCGAGCTCGAGGGCCCGCTTCTGCCCGTAGGCCAGCGACCCGGCCGCGGCGCCCGAGCGGTCCGCCAGCCCGACCTGGTCGAGCAGGTCCATGGCGCGGTCGCGGAACTGCCGCATCTGCGCGGAGGACCGCCAGAAGCGGTAGCCGAGCCCGGTCGGGGACGCGAGCGCCAGCTCCACGTGGTCGACGGCACTCATCTGGTCGAACAGGCTGGTGATCTGGAACGACCGGGCGATCCCGAGGTGGGCGATCTGCTCAGGCTGGCGGCCGGTGATGTCCTGGCCGCGGAAGAGGATCCGGCCCGACGTCGGCGACAGGAAGCCGGTGAGCAGGTTGAACAGGGTGGTCTTGCCAGCGCCGTTGGGGCCGACGAGCGCGTGGACGGTGCCGTCGGCGACGCTGAGGCTGACGTCGGAGACCGCGCGGAACCCGCGGAACTCCTTGGTCAGCCCACGGGTCTGGAGCAGTGCTCCTGCCGTGGGCGCGCTGGCGTCGCTGGGCACCGGGCACCTCCTCGTGCGGTCGGTGCGACGGTGGGGGATCCGTCGCGTTCTGGAGAACCCTAGGGCGACCGGAGGGGGCCGGACATGTCCGGGTTCGCCACACAACCGTGCCAGAACATGTCCTCGGCACACACCCGGCGGTTGTCATGGTTTGGCCTGTTTTCGCGTGGTTGTCGCAGGTGGCCAGAGTATGCCGGGTGGTTCAGTGCCAGCCGGCGGGATGGACCTCGCCCGGGATGTCGGCGGCCGGGTCGTAGGGCGTCCGGCTCAGCCGGAAGGACCCCAGGTCGAGGTGGCCCGGGCGACCGTCGGCGTCACGCACGACGGTGAGCGGCTCACCCTCGAAGTAGCCGTCGAGACCCACCCAGCCGGTCTCGGTCGGTCGCAGCCGCGTGCCCCGGAGCTTGCCGGGCTCACCCAGCACGAGGTGGCCATCGGCGGCGAGCCTCACGTCGTAGCCGGTCGTGCCCCAGTACCAGTCGCCCACGAGGTCGAGCGCGGACGCGTGGTCGGCGTCCGCGTGCCAGGGCCGCACCGGGCGCGGCTCCGCGGCGAGCAGCTCCAGCAGGTCGGGGCCGAGCGGGCCCATGCCCGAGGTCGCGTTCGCGAAGACGACGAAACCGTCGCCGGTGGACAGGTTGACCCGCAGCCCGGCCAGGAAGCCCGGCATCGAACCCCCGTGTCCGGCGAATCGGACGCCATCGACGTTCCAGACCTGCCAGCCGAGGCCGTGCGCCCCGGTCCAGGCCTGCTCGGGCACGTCGCTGACGACGAGCGGCAGGCACATCTCTTCGAGCGTGGCCGCGTCGAGCAGCCCGGCCGTGTCGCCGGCCAGGAAGGTGGCCCAGCGCGCCAGGTCCTCGACCGTCGACCACAGCTGCCCGGCCGGGGCCATCGCCCCGGCGTCGTGCTCGGGCTCGACGTGGAGCAGGTCCGCCATCGGGTGCACCCCCCAGCCGGGTGCCGCCGGGGCGACCGGCCGGGTCGTCGTGCGTGACATGCCGAGCGGCTGGAGCAGGTTCGCGGTCACGGCGTCCTGCCACGACACACCCCGGAGGCGCCCCACGAGCTCGCCCAGCACGGCATACCCGAGGTTGGAGTAGTGGAACCGCGCGCCGGGACGGAAGCGCAGGCGCGGCCGACTCGCCAACAGGTCGCTCCAGCTGCCGCCTTCGACCCGCTCCCACCACGGACCCGACGTCTCGGCCTGGAGGCCCGACGAGTGCGAGAGGAGCTGCGCGACGGTGACCCCTGCGAACTCGGCATCGGCGGTCTCGGGGAGGAGGGAGTAGATCCGGTCGTTCAGCTCCAAGCGCCCCTCGTCACGCAGGCGCAGGACCTCCACCCCGACGAAGGTCTTGGTGATCGAGCCCATGCGGTACTGCGTGTCGGTGCTCGACGGCTCGCCGTCGACCCGACCGGAGAGGGTGCCGACCGCACCCGACCACACCAGCTCGCCGTCGCGGACCAGGCCTGCCGCCGCCGAGGGCAGCCGGCTCTGCGACTGCTCGGTGGCCAGGCGCAGGTCCAGTGCGCGGGCCGTGGTGGGGTCGATCGGCATCCGGCTACGCCTTCTTCGTCGCGGCCTTCTTGGCCGTCTTCTTCGCAGCCGTCTTCTTGGTGGCGGCCTTCTTGGTCGTCGTCTTCTTGGCCGCCCGCTTGCGCGTGGTGGGGCCCTTGGCCCGCTTCTCGGCGAGCAGCTCGGCGCCCCGCTCCGGGGTGATCGCCTCAGGGTCGTCGCCCTTGCGCAGCGTCGAGTTCGTCTCGCCATCCGTGACGTAGGGCCCGAAGCGACCGTCCTTGACCACCATCGGCCGACCCGACACGGGGTCGTTGCCGAGCTCCTTGAGGGGAGCCGTGGAGGCACGACCGCGCTGCTTGGGCTGGGCGTAGATCGCCAGGGCCTCCTCGAGGGTGATGTCGAAGAGCTGCTGCTCGGTGGTCAGCGAGCGCGAGTCGGTGCCCTTCTTGAGGTAGGGGCCGTAGCGACCGTTCTGCGCGGTGATCTCGACCGCGGTGCCGTCCTCCTCGGTCGACATGCCGACGACCCGGGGCAGGCTGAGCAGCTTGAGGGCGGTGTCGAGGTCCATGGTCGCGAGGTCCATGTCCTTGAACAGGCTCGCGGTGCGCGGCTTGACCTTGGCCTTGCCCTTGAGCGCCGCGGTCTCTTCGTCGAGCACCTCGGTGACGTAGGGGCCGTAGCGACCGGCCTTGGCCACGATGTCGCGCCCGTTGGCGGGGTCCTGCCCGAGCACCTTGCCGTCGTCCGCGGACTGCTCGAGCAGCTCGCGGGCCTTGGCGGGGGTCATCTCGTCGGGGGCGATGTCGTCGTTGATCGTCGCGCGGCGGGGCGTGGTGGAGGCGTCGTCGCGCATCTCACCGGTCGACAGGTCGACGCCCTGCGGGACGGTCTCCTCGACGTAGGGGCCGTAGCGGCCCACGCGCACGACGATGCCCTCACCGATCGGGATGGTGGAGATCTCGCGGGCGTCGATCTCGCCGAGGTCCTCGACGAGGTGCTTGAGGCCCTGGCCGGAGCGGCCGATGTTGGGCAGGCCACCAGGCGACCCAGTGGCGGCGCCGGTTCCGAGTCCATCACCGAAGTAGAAGCGCTGGAGCCATGCGGCCCGCTGCTCGTCTCCCCCGGCGATCCGGTCGAGGTCCTCCTCCATCGAGGCGGTGAAGTCGTAGTCCACCAGCTCGCTGAAGTGCTCCTCCAGCAGCCGGGTTACGGCGAACGCCAGCCAGGTGGGGATGAGGGCGTTGCCGCGGGTGTTGACGTAGCCGCGGTCCTGGATCGTGCCGACCGTGCTGGCATAGGTGGAGGGACGACCGATCCCCTTCTCCTCCATGGCCTTCACCAAGGTCGCCTCGGTGTAGCGCGGCGGCGGTGAGGTCTCGTGGCCGTCGGCGTCGGCGCGCAGCGTGGTGATGTCCACGCCCTCGCTGAGCTTGGGCAGCCGGCGCTCCTCGTCGGCCTCCTGGGCGCGGCTGATCTGCTCCTCGTCGCGGCCCTCCTCGTAGGCCGCGAGGAACCCGCGGAACGTGATGACCGTGCCGGACGCGCTGAACTCGACCACCCGGCCGTCCTCGAGGGTGCCGCCGAGCTTGACCGTGGCCGTCGACCCGCGGGCATCGGCCATCTGCGAGGCGACGGTGCGCTTCCAGATCAGCTCGTAGAGCGCGAACTCGTCGCCGCGCAGCTCGCCAGCGACCTGCGCCGGGGTGCGGAACCGGTCGCCCGCGGGACGGATGGCCTCGTGCGCCTCCTGGGCGTTCTTGACCTTCTTCTCGTAGCGGCGAGGGGCGTCGGGGACGTACTCCGCGCCATACAGGTCACGGGCCTGCTGGCGTGCGGCGGTGAGGGCGGCCTCCGACAGCGTGGTGCTGTCGGTACGCATGTAGGTGATGTAGCCGTTCTCGTAGAGCCGCTGCGCGACCCGCATCGCGTTCTTGGACGAGAGCCGCAGCTTGCGCGACGCCTCCTGCTGGAGGGTGCTCGTCGTGAACGGGGCGGAGGGGCGCCGTGTGTAGGGCTTCTCCTGAACGCTGGTGACCTTGACCTGGGCCGAGATCACCTGTCGCGCAATGGAGTTCGCGGTCTCTTCGTCGAGGTGGACGACATTCTTGGACTTGAGCATGCCGTCGTCGGCGAAGTCGCGGCCGGTGGCGACGCGAAGGCTGTCGACCGCGCTCAGCCGGGCTCCGAACTGGTTGGACGTGCCGTCGGGCGTGAAGTCGCCCTCGACGTCCCAGTAGGACGCCCGGACGAACGCCATCCGCTCGCGCTCGCGCTCGACGACCATGCGGGTCGCGACCGACTGCACGCGACCGGCGGACAGGCCGGCCTTGACCTTGCGCCACAGGACCGGGCTGACCTCGTAGCCGTAGAGGCGGTCGAGGATGCGGCGGGTCTCCTGCGCGTCGACCATCGCGACGTCGAGGTCGCGGGTGGTGTTCGCGGCCCGCTGGATCGCTTCCTTGGTGATCTCGTGGAAGACCATCCGCTTGACCGGCACCTTGGGCTGGAGCACTTCGAGCAGGTGCCACGCGATGGCCTCGCCCTCGCGGTCCTCATCAGTGGCGAGGTAGAGCTCGTCGGCACCCTTGAGCAGCCGCTTGAGCTCGGAGACCTTCTTCTTCTTGTCGGCGTCGACGACGTAGTAGGCCTCGAAGCCGTTGTCGACGTCGACGCCGAACCGGCCGAACGGGCCCTTCTTGATGTCGGCGGGCATCTCCGACGGGGTCGGGATGTCGCGGATGTGCCCGACCGACGCCTCGACGTCCCAGTCCTTGCCCAGGTAGCCGCCGATCGTCTTCGCCTTGGCAGGCGACTCGACGATGACGAGCTTGCGCCCCTCACTCATGGTTCAACCTCAGTTCCTGACCCCATGTGCAGCGGATTCGTCGCTGCATGGACACGGCATCGCCGATGACGGTAGCCGAGCGCGTCAAGTTCGCGTCACACCGCCCGCGGTTCGGCCGGTCACCTCGTCGGCGTGTCGAACAGGCTCAGGTCGGGAGGCAGGAGGTCGAAAGCCGTCGTGCGAATGGTCACCGGGCCCCGCAGACCGTCCGCGGACAGATCGAGGACGCACCCGGTGTCCGCGTCCGCGACGATGCGGAGGTTGAGCTTCGGCCACGTGCTCACGAAGCAAACGACGCCAAGAATCGGATGGGCCTCTAGGGTGCGCAAGGCTGGGTCACCAAGGATGTCGAGCCACGCGGCTGCGTTGTCTGCGGACTCGAGAGAGTCGGCTTCCTGCGCCGGATGGCGGAACACCGCATCCGGCTCAATGGGCGTCAACGAGCCGCCCCCGAGTTGCCCGAACAGACCCTCAGGACCATCGAGCCACAGCACCTGCCCGGCCTGCTCAACGCGCAGCCACCGCCCGAGTCGCCAGTACGTGACCGTGCGCGGAGCCCCGGTGGCCGCACCAGTGAGCAGGTACGTGGCCCGCACCGTGACGTCCTCCCTCACGAACTGACCCCCACCCCCGGGACCCATCGACCACGTGTGATGCGACGGGGCCATCAGCAGAGCGTCGCGCTGTAGGAGTAACGAGTGACCGACTGCCAGCGCACACCGTCCGGCCATGCCAACCCGTACGCGGCACTTCGAAATGTGCCGTGCTCGGCCTGCGAACAAAGCACAGACCTCCCCTTGAACGCCTGCGGCATCACCGTTTGCACTGAGCACTCATAGTTCGTCCGATTGTAGAAATTGCCGAAGTAGTCCTTCTCCTGGAGCTTGACGCATACCTGCTGGACGTCAAAAGTCCCGACGCAGTTCTGGAAGGCCGAATACGAAATCCAGTTCCTGTGCGAGGAGTCCACCACGATTCCCGGCGTATTCGCGTGGCCGGTGCATTCCCACACAGAGGCAGCCGCAACATCCCCCTCGTGGCCGGCTCCTTCTGACCCTTCGCGTCCCCAGGTCGCTCCGCGATCGTGTTGACCTCCTTTGCCAACTTCGCCTTGCCCACCCCGGCCTCCCGACGGGGCAGGAGACCCCCATGCGACTTGGGGCACGCTCCCAAGCACTCCGACGAGGACGATAATGGCTACGCACGGGCAAAGTCTGTTGCGTGTCATGACACTTCCCCGGTCCGAATCAGCCGCCTCCTGCGGCTCCTCCTGTCGGGACGCCTTGAGGAAGCCGAGGTGACGCGAGTGTCCAATTGAGTTTAGTTGAAGGTTCAAGTAATGTCAGGTATGGTTCCCCCATGAGCGAGACCGCGACCACCACCCGCCAGCCCGTGTTGTACCTGAGCCACGGCGCACCCCCGCTGGCCGACGACCCGGTGTGGACCGACCAGCTCTCGACGTGGTCGACGCAGTTCGCCAAACCGGCGAACATCCTGATGGTCTCCGCGCACTGGGAGGAGGCGCCGCTCTCGCTGTCCGCGACCACCGGCGACGTCCCCCTCGTCTACGACTTCTACGGCTTCCCGCGGCACTACTACGAGGTGACGTATGCCGCTCCGGGCGCGCCTGAGCTCGCCGCCGACGTCGCGAAGCTCGTGCACTCCACCGACACGCCGGTCCAGCGGGACAAGACCCGTGGCCTCGACCACGGCGCCTACGTGCCGCTCGTGGAGATGTACCCGGAGGCCGACATCCCGGTCCTCCAGATGTCGATGCCGACCCTCGACCCGCGGGCGCTGTTCGACCTCGGCCGCAAGCTCGCTCCCCTGCGCGACCAGGGCACCCTGATCGTCGGCTCGGGCTTCACCACGCACAACCTGCGCTGGTTCAACCCGGCCGGTGGCCCTGACGGCACGCCCCCCGCGGCCTCGTCCGAGTTCGACAACTGGGCCGCCGAGGCGCTCGAGCGCCAGGACGTCGACGCCATCCTCGACTTCATGCAGAAGGCCCCTGCCGCCCGTGAGGCTCACCCGCGCACCGAGCACTGGGCGCCGTTGTACGTGAGTCTCGGCGCGGCATACGAGTCCGGCAGCCTGGACAACAAGAGCGTCATCGACGGCTTCTGGTTCGGGCTCAGCAAGCGCTCCTGGCAGTTCGCCTGACCCGGACCCTGCCTCAGGGGATGACGACGGACTTCCCCTTGGTGTGGAACTCGCCCTGCACCCGCAGCGCCTCCGGCGCGTCCGCGAGGGCCCACCGTCGGTCCATGACGGGGGTCACCAGCCCGCGCGCCACGAAGTCGGCCACGAGCTCGAGGTCGTCCGTGTTGCGCGCGGCGACCTTGAAGGCCGGGGCCCGCTGGCTGCCGAACGCGAAGTAGACCGGCACCCTGAGCAACCGCGGCAGCGGGTGCAGCCACTTCGACTTCGGCGACGTGACCATGACGTAGCTGCCCTCGGCGGAGACCAGGCGACGGCTCTCCCGGAGGGTCAGGCTGCCGGCGTTGTCGAAGAACACGTCGAACGTCTCGCCCAGCTCCCGGAGGTCGTCGCGGGTGTAGTCGATGACCCTGTCGGCGCCGGCTCGACGGGCTGCCTCGACGTTGCCGGTGCTGCACACGGCCGTCACGTGAGAGGCCCCCAGTGCCTTGGCGAGCTGGACCGCGAAGCTGCCGACGCCACCCGAGGCGCCGTTCACCAGCACCCGCTGCCCCGCCTTCAGCTGGCCCCAGTCGCGCAGGCCCTGCAGCGCGGTCTCGGCAGCGACGCCGATGGTGGCCGCCGTCTCGATCTCCATCCCCTCGGGCACCGGCACCAACCAGTCGGCCGGCGCCACGACGAACTCGGCGAACGCTCCGCCCGACACCTCGCCGAAGACCCGGTCGCCCGGCTGGAACCGCGTGACCGCCGACCCGACCGCCTCGACGACGCCAGCGACGTCGGCCCCCGGCACCTGCCGCTTGGGTCGACGCAGGCCCAGGGTGGGGCGCGCGAACATCGGCAGCCCGGTGACGTAGTGCCAGTCGAGGGCATTCACCGAGGCGGCCCCGACCCGGACGAGCACGTCGTCGGGCCCGACCTCCGGCACGGGCACGGTGCGCAGCGTCACCACGTCCTCGGGACTGCCGTAGCGCTCGTGCACCGCCGCGCGCATCGTCCTGGGTGTCGGACGGGTATGCCGCGGGGCCGGCTCAGCGGCTGCGCGCGGCGCGGCGACCGAGGAGAGGGTGTGGTCGAGGTCGGTCATGGTGGCTCCCAGGCTCAGGTCGAACTTACGGTGTAAATATACGGTGTAAGTTAGCCCTACGGCGTAAGTCTGTCAACGGCCGAGAGCTAGCATTCGTGACAGCCACGCAGTCGACCCGGAGGCAGCCTTGACCGACACCCTCGCCCCTGGCACCGAGAAGGGGACCCCCCGCCTGCCGCTCAGTCGCGAGCGCATCCAGCGCGCCGCGGTCGACGTGGCTGACGCGGAGGGCATCTCGGCGGTCTCGATGCGCCGGATCGGGCAGGAGCTGGGCGTCGAGGCGATGTCGCTCTACAACCACGTCGCCGGCAAGGAGGCCCTGCTCGACGCGATGGTGGAGCAGGTGGCCACCGAGATCGTCGCCGCCGTGGCGTCGCTCGCCTCCCCCGACCCGGCGACCGACTGGCGTGGCGCGCTGCGGGCCCGGGCCCTGGCCGCCCGCGAGGTGATGCTCGCGCACCGGTGGTCCCCGGGGGTCCTCGAGACCCGCACCACGATGAACCTCGACATCGTCCGCTACTACGACGGCGTCGTGGGCATCCTGCGCGCGGGCGGGTTCAGCCACGACCTCGCGCACCACTCCCTACACGCCCTCGGCAGCCGCGTCATCGGCTTCTCACAGGAGCTCTTCGACCCCGGTGACGCCGCGGCCGGCGACGCCTCCGAGGAGATGCTCGCGGCGATGGCCGGCCAGATCCCCCACCTGGTCGAGATGCTCGGCGAGGTGGCCCATGACGACCCCGGGTCGACGCTCGGGTGGTGCGACGACCAGACGGAGTTCGAGTTCGGGCTCGACGTCGTGCTCGACGGGCTGGAGCGCCGCCGGGCTTCTACCGTGGTCCCATGATCACTGCCCTGCACACCCTGGTCTACGCGCACGACGCGGCTGCAGCCCGCGACTTCTTCCGCGACGTGCTCCGTTTCCCCGCCACCGACATCGGCCGCGGCTGGCTCATCTTCCGCACCGGCCCGAGCGAGCTCGGGGTCCACCCCTCGGCGTGGGACCACGGACCGGGCAACTCCGGTAGCACCGACCAGCGGTTCGACCTGTCGCTGGTGTGCGACGACCTCGAGTCGACCATGGCCGAGCTCGAGGAACGCGGCGCGGAGTTCGAGGGTGGCGTGACCGAGGAGTCGTGGGGCACCACGGTGCAGCTCGTCGTCCCCGGCGCGGGCACCATGACGCTCTACCAGCCTCGGTACGACCCCCCGGCGCTGGGAAGGTCCGAGCTCGAGGCGATGTGGTGACGAGTGGCGATGTGGTGACGAGTGGCGATGTGGTGACGGGTCGCGATGTGATGACGGGTCGCGATGTGCTGACGGGTGGCGTGGTGGTGACGGGTCGCGATGTGATGACGGGTGGCGTGGTGGTGACGGGTCGCGTGGCGGCCCGCGGTCCCGCGGTGACGCTGGCGTGAGGGACCTCCCAGGCTGGGTCCGGTGGCTGCTCGTCGGACGGTTCGTCAACGCCCTGGGCTCGATGGCCTGGGTCTTCATCCCGCTCTACCTGGTCTCCGACCGCGGCCTGAGCGCGGGCGCCGCAGGGTCCGTCGCGGCAGTGTGGGGCCTGGGCATGATCGCTGGCAACCTTGCCGGCGGGTCGGTCGGCGACCGCTTCGGCCTGCGTCCGACGCTGGCGCTGGCCTCGCTCGCCTCGGCAGTCGGCTGTCTGCTGGTACCCCTGACGCCCACTCCCGCGCTGCCCGTCGTGTTAGCTCTCATGGGTGCTCTCGGCGGCATCGGCCGTCCCGTGTCGTTCGCCCTCGTCACGAGCGCCCTGCCGACCGAGCACCGCCGCCAGGCCACCGCGTGGATGCGGGCGGTCAACAACGCCGGCACCGTCCTCGGCCCACCGCTCGGAGGCCTGCTGGCCGTGCACCACTTCGGCGCGATCTTCGTCATCGACGCGGCCGCGAGCCTGATCATGCTGGGCGTCGTGCTGTTCGTCGTGCCGACCGCCGCCCGCGTCCCGCTGCCCGACGGCACCCCCACCCGGCTGCTCGCGGCACTGCGCCAGGACCCGCGCTTCGTCCTGCTCCTGCTCACGGTCGTCGCCGCCGACACGGCCTACCGCTTCGCCTACTCGGCCGTGCCCTGGCAGCTCGACGCCCTCGGCGCCGCTCCCTGGATCTACGGCACGACCATCTCGCTCAACTGCGCGCTCATCGTGCTGTTCGAGCCGTGGCTGGCGCACCGGCTTCGCGACCGTGCCCCCGAACGCCTCATCGCCCTCGGCTTCCTGCTCGTCGGTGTCGGCTGGCTGGTCGTCGCGCCGTCCCCCGGCATCATGCTGGTCCTCGTCGCCGTGGCCGTCGTCACCGCGGGCGAGATGCTCTACAAGCCGACGGCCACTGCGCACGCGTCAGACCGCGCGCCCGAGGGGATGCACGGTCGCTACCAGAGCCTCTACGGCGCGGCCTCCATCGGCGGCACCGTCCTCGCCCCGCCCCTGGCCGGAGCGCTCTTCGAGCTGAGCCCGCGGCTCATGTGGGTGTGCGGGGGTGCCCTCGGCGTGGCCGCAGCGGCCGTCCTCGCTTTCACGGGCAGCCAATCCCTGAGTCGCTCACCCATGCAAAAGGCGAGCTGAGTCGCTCACCCATGCAAAAGGCGAGTTAGCGCCGCCCGATCGCGGCGCTAACTCGCCTTTTGCATGAGATGGCGCCGGGTGGTGACCACGCGGCATACCTGTCGGTCGTGTCAGTCGTGGTCGTGGTCGTGGCTGAGCAGCTCAGTGGCCGCCGGGGCGGCGACGCGGGGCCGGGCGAGTCGGGTCGTCGTCGACGCGCTCCACGTCGGGCGGGACGATGATCGGCTTGAGCCGCGCCCAGAGGAGGAAGACCGCGCCAGCGACTGCGAGGGCGAGACCGGTCCAGAGGTTGGCGTTGACGCCGCCGGTCTTGGCCTCCTCGGTGTCCATGAAGAGTCCCGCGAGGAGAAGCAGGACGCCGTAGATGCCGAGCAGGGCACCGATGATGTTGCGGATGTCGAAGGCGCCAGCGGTGTGGCCACCCGATGACTTGGTCGAGGTGTCGGTCTTCTTGTCGGACATCTGCAGCCTCCCTTAGAACGCGAAGTTGAGGACGAGGACCATGACCAGCGCGATGCCCGCGAGGGGAATGGTGCGCTGGTACCACGGCATGGCGGCTTCCTCGGGGTCGACGAGGTCCTCCCTGGGCGTCTCGGAGTAGACGAGACCCTTGAGCTCGGAGGCCGGCTTCGGTTGGGTGACCAGGCTGACCACGACGCTGAGGACGATGTCGACGACGAAGGCGGTCGAGGCCGCGACGAAGCTCGCCCCCTGCCCCGAGAGGGGGATGACTCCCTGGCTCGCCGAGCCGAACGCGTCCTCGGAGAGGAAGGCCACGAGGACCGCCGAGAGGGTGCCGCTCGACAGCCCCACCCAACCGGCGGTGGCCGTCATCCGCTTCCAGAACATGCCGAGGATGAAGGTCGCGAACAGGGGCGCGTTGAAGAACCCGAACAGCGTCTGGAGGTAGTCCATGATGTTCGAGAAGCTGCTCGCCAGCGTGGCCGTGAAGATGGCGATGAGGGTCGCCGCCACCGTGGCCAGCCGGCCGATGCGCAGGTAGTAGTCGTCGCTGTGGTCCTTGCGGATGTAGCGCTGCCACAGGTCATAGCTGAACACGGTGTTGAAGGCCGAGATGTTCGCCGCCATGCCGGCCATGAACGCGGCCAGGAGACCAGCGATGGCCAGCCCCAGGAGCCCGTTCGGCAGGATGTCGCGCATCAGCAGGAGGAGGGCGTCGTTGTACTTCACCCCTTCGCCGGAGGCACCTCCCGGCGGGCTGCCCCCACCCTTGAGGTCGATCATCTCCTTGACCAGCACCGCCGAGACCATGCCGGGGAAGATGACGAGGAACGGCACGAACATCTTGGGGAAGGCGCCGATGATCGGGGTCTTGCGGGCCGCCGAGATCGACTTCGAAGCCATCGCCCGCTGCACCTCGACGAAGTTCGTCGTCCAGTAGCCGAAGGACAGCACGAAGCCGAGGCCGAAGACGATGCCCACGACCGACCAGAACGGGGAGTCGAAGCCCGACAGGGCCTGGCCGGGCCAGGACTCGAGCTGCTGCGCCGCCGGTGCCACCTTCGCGTCGGCCGGTGCGGAACTGGCGAAGGCCTCGATCTTGTCCTTGAGGCCGCCGTAGCCACCCACCCGGTGCAGGCCGATGAGGGTCAGCGGCAGGAGCGAGGCGACGATGACGAAGAACTGCAGGACCTCGTTGTAGATCGCCGCCGACAGGCCGCCGAGGGTGATGTAGGACAACACGATCGCCGCGGCCACGATGAGCGCGACCCAGAGCGGCCACCCGAGCAGGGCGTGCACGATGGAGCCGAGCAGGTAGAGGTTCACCCCCGCGATGAGCAGCTGGGCGAAGGCGAAGCTGATCGCGTTGACCAGGTGGGCCCCCTTGCCGAACCGGCGGAACATGAACTCCGGCACCGACCGCACCTTGGAGCCGTAGTAGAACGGCATCATCACGACGCCGAGGAAGAGCATGGCGGGGATCGCACCGACCCAGAAGTAGTGCACCGTCGGCAGGCCGATCTCGGCACCGTTGGCCGACATGCCCATGATCTCGACGGCACCCAGGTTGGCCGAGATGAACGCGAGTCCGGTCACCCACGCGGGCAGCGAACGCCCCGACAGGAAGAAGTCGATCGAGTCGGAGACCGACCGTCGGGCCATGACGCCGATGCCCAGCACGAACGCGAAGTAGATCGCGACGAACGTGTAGTCGAGCCAGTTGGCGTCGATGAGAGGTTCGGCAGCGGGGAGGACGAAGGGGGCTAAGGCGTTCACGAGCGACTCCTGGGGTGCGTCGACGGACCTCAGGCCAACCTAGGGCGTATGCCGCGAATCGGCACCCGGGCCGGCGTCGCCTCCCGACCGCGGGTCGCTCCGCCCCGGCTCCGGGCCGTCGTCGCGTTGCTAGCATCTGGCTCGAGATGGAGATCGCTGAGCAGGTCGAGGCGTACCTCGCCAGCCAACCCGACGCCAAGCAGTCCGACCTCCGGCAGCTGCACGCTCGGGTGCTGGCCGAGTTTCCGACGTGCCGGTTGTGGTTCACCGACGGCACCAACGACGAAGGCAAGGTCGTGGCCAACCCGAACGTCGGCTACGGCGCCTACCTGATCACCTACGCCGATGGCTCCTCGCGCGAGTTCTATCGAATCGGCTTGAGCGCCAACACCGCTGGCATCTCGGTCTACGTGCTCGGCCTCGACGACAAGGCCTTCCTCAAGCGCACCTACGGCGACTCGATCGGCAGGGCGAGCGTCACGGGCTACTGCATCAGGTTCAAGCGCCTCGCCGACATCGACGTCGACGTCCTCCAGTCAGCCATCCGCCACGGCATGTCCCTCGACGACAGCAGCTGAGAACGGTTCAACGTGGGTCTGCGCTACTGATGCGCGTGCGATTCCGGCGCGCGTGCTCGTTCCGCCCTTAGCTGCTTGACCGCTCCGATGGTGAACAGGACGAGGACTGTCATTGCAGTACAGCACGGGTGGCACCCGCCGGAGCGCCAGCCACGGCATTCGGCCGGCCGTCAGACCGCAGGGATGCCAAGGGCGCAGGATCGCGCGCCCTTGGCATCCCCGGGCGACGCTTGGATCAGACCTTGGCGCCGGCCAGGTCGGGCGCGGGGGCCTCGCCGGTGTCGACGTCGACCGCCGCGCCGCTGAACTGTGCGGCGTAGAGCTCGGCGTAGGCGCCACCGCTGGCGAGGAGCTGCTCGTGCGAACCCTGCTCGACGATCTGGCCGTCGCGCATCACGAGGATGACGTCGGCGTCGCGGATCGTCGACAGCCGGTGGGCGATCACGAAGCTCGTCCGGTCGTGGCGCAGCGCCGACATCGCCTGCTGCACCAACAGCTCGGTGCGGGTGTCGACCGAGCTGGTGGCCTCGTCGAGGATCAGCAGCGCGGGGTCTGACAGGAAGGCCCGCGCGATGGTGATGAGCTGCTTCTCGCCCGCGCTGATGTTGCCGCCCTCGGCGTCGAGCACCGTGTCGTAGCCGTCGGGCAGCGAGTGCACGAACCGGTCGACGTAGGTGGCCTTCGCCGCGGCGAGGACCTCGACCTCGCTCGCACCCGGCCGGCCGTAGGCGATGTTGTCGCGGATCGTGCCGCCGAACAGCCAGGTGTCCTGCAGCACCATGCCGATCTCGCGGCGCAGGTTGTGCCGCGTCAGGTCGGTGATGTCGACCCCGTCGAGGGTGATCCGTCCCGCGTCGAGCTCGTAGAACCGCATGATCAGGTTGACCAGGGTCGTCTTGCCGGCCCCGGTCGGCCCGACGATCGCGACGGTCTGTCCCGGCTCGACGCTGAGGTCGAGGTGCTGGATCAGCGGCTTCTCGGGGTCGTAGGAGAAGGACACGTCCTCGAACTTCACCAGCCCGTGCGGGTCGCCGAGCGCAGTCGGGGCGACGGCGTCAGCACGTTGCTCCGGCGCATCGAGCACGTCGAAGACCCGCTCGGCCGAGGCCACCCCGGACTGGAGCAGGTTCGCCATCGAGGCCACCTGCGTGAGCGGCTGCGTGAACTGGCGGGAGTACTGGATGAACGCCTGCACGTCACCGAGGCTCATCGACCCGCTGGCCACCCGCAGTCCACCGACGACCGCGATGACGACGTAGTTGAGGTTCCCGATGAACATCATCGTCGGCATGATGATGCCGCTGATGAACTGCGCGCCGAAGCCGGCGTCGAACAGGTCGTCGTTCTTCGCCTTGAACGAGGCGCGCACCTCGTCCTCGCGACCGAAGACCTTGACCAGCTGGTGGCCCGTGAAGGTCTCCTCGACGATGCCGTTGAGCTCACCCGTGCTCTTCCACTGCTGCACGAAGTGTTTCTGCGACCGCTTGCCGATGGCCGCGGTGACGAACATCGAGATCGGGATCGTGACGAGCGCGATCAGCGCCAGGAGGGGCGAGATGTAGAGCATCATCGCCACCATCGCGACGACGGTCAGCAACGACGTGAGCATCTGGCTCAGCGTCTGCTGCATGCTCTGCGCGACGTTGTCGATGTCGTTGGTGACACGGCTCAGGAGCTCACCGCGCGGCTGGTTGTCGAAGTAGGGCAGCGGCAGCCGGTTGAGCTTGTCCTCGACGTCGCGGCGCAGGTTGAAGATGGTGCGGTTGACGGCCCCGGTGAGGATCCAGCCCATCGCCCACGACAGCACGCTCGCGACGGCATAGAGCGCGAGTACGAAGAGCAGCACCCGCCCCACTGCACCGAAGTCGATGCCGAACCCGGGCCTGAGGTCGTCCATCCTCGCGATCAGGTCGGCCTGCTTGTCCTGCCCTTGGGCCCGCAGCCCCTCGACGACCTGGGCACGCGTCGCGGTGGACGGCAGCTGCTTGCCGACGAACCCCGCGAAGATCAGGTCGGTCGCCCGCCCCAGGATCTTCGGCCCCACTGCGTTGAGGGCGACGCTGCCGACGGCCAGTGCCAGCACGGCATACAGCGACGCCCGCTCGGGCTGGAGCAGCGAGAGCAACCGCTTGGCTGACGGGCCGAAGTTCTGCGACTTCTCGGTGGGCATGCCCAGCGACATCGGGCCGCGCCGCTGACCGGCGTTCGCACCCGGCCCCCGGCGCGCTTCCGCCGCCTTCTCCTCCTCGGTCTTCACACCTTCGGCGCTCATGCCGCGGCCTCCTCTGCAGATCGCTGCGACTCGACGATCTCGACATACGTCGGACACGTCTCGAGCAGCTCGTCGTGGCGGCCTGCGCCGACCACCTTGCCGTCGTCGAGCACGACGATGTGGTCGGCGTCGATGATCGTCGAGACCCGTTGGGCCACCACGATGACGGCGGTATACCGCGTGACCGGCCGCAGCGCGGACCGGAGCCTCGCGTCGGTGGACAGGTCCAGGGCCGAGAAGCTGTCGTCGAAGAGGAACACCTCTGGCTTGGCCACCAGGGCTCGGGCGATGGCGAGCCGTTGGCGCTGGCCGCCCGAGACGTTGGTGCCACCCTGGGCGATCGGCGAGTCGAGGCCCTGCGGCATGGCTCGCACGAAGTCCTCGGCCTGGGCGATCCGCAAGGCGTCCCAGAGCTCGTCGTCGGTCGCGCCGGAGTCGCCGTACCTGAGGTTCGACGCGACGGTGCCGGTGAACAGGTAGGGCTTCTGTGGCACGAGCCCGATGCGCGACCAGACGTCCTCGAGGGCCGCATCGCGCACGTCCACACCGCCGAGGCGCACCGAGCCGCCGGTCACGTCGTAGAGGCGAGGGATGAGGGACACGAGGGTGGACTTGCCGGCACCCGTGCTGCCGATGATGGCCGTTGTCCGGCCAGGCTCGGCGGTCATCGAAACCCCTTGCAGGACAGGCACGTCGGCGCCAGGGTAGCAGAACTCGACGTCGCGCAGCTCCACCGTGGTGCCGGTCCGGGGGATCAGCACGGGAGCGGTCGGCTGGACGACGGTGGAGTCGGTGTCGAGGACCTCGGTGATGCGTCCGGCGGAGACGGTCGCGCGCGGGATCATCATCGACATGAAGGTCGCCATCATGACCGACATGAGGATCTGCATGAGGTAGCTCATGAACGCCGTGAGCTCACCGATCTGCATCTGGCCGTTCTCGACGCGGTGCGAGCCGAACCAGAGCACGGCCACGGTCGAGGCGTTGAAGATCAGCATGACGATCGGGAAGATCATCGCCATCAGCCGGCCGACGGCCAGCGCTGTGCCGGTGTACTGGGTGTTGGCCTCGCCGAAGCGGGCCTGCTCGTGCTCCTCGCGCACGAACGCCCGCACGACGCGGATACCGGTGATCTGTTCCCGCAGAACGCGGTTCACCCAGTCGACCGACTCCTGCATGAGCCGGAACTGCGGGATCATCTTGCGGATCACCAGCGCGACCGACAGGGCCAGCGCAGGCACGGCGACGGCCACCAGCCAGGACAGCCCGACATCCTCGCGCAGCGCCATGATGATGCCGCCGACCATCATGATCGGGGCCGACACCATCATCGCCGCACCCATGAAGACGACCGTCTGCACCTGGGTGACGTCGTTGGTGTTGCGGGAGATCAGGGTGGGGGCGCCGAACCGGGAGGCCTCCTGCGCCGAGAAGTCGCCGACCCGGGCGAAGATGCCGGCCCGCAGGTCACGGCCCAGTCCGGCGGCCGACTTGGCGCCGAGGTAGGTGGCCGCGACGGTGGCGACGATCTGCACGAGCGAGACCGCGAGCATCCAGCCCCCGGTGCGCACGATGTAGCCGGTGTCTCCCTTGGCCACGCCCTCGTCGATGATCTTGCCGTTCAGGCTGGGCAGGTAGAGCGAGGCCATCGTGCCGATGAGCTGAAGCCCGACGAGCACGGCGACCAGGCCGCGGTACGGCCTGAGGTAGTCGCGGATGATCCGGATGAGCACTAGTTCTTCCCCCTCGTGGAGCGCGGCGTGGAGCGTGGTGACGAGCGTGGTGCCGAGCGTGGTGCGGTGCCTGGCGCGGTGTGTGGTGTGACAGGGCGGGCGAGCGCGCCCTCGAGCACGACGTCGACCAGCTCGGAGGCCGTCGAGTCCTGGCCGTCGAGCATCGGGTGGACGCTGGAGAGCGTGAGCATGCGCAGGTAGCCGATGAAGTTGAGCACCGGGATCCGCAGCAGCGCCGCGTCGTCACCGATGAGGTCGGTGAAGGCCTGGTCGAGCTCGGCCGTCCCCTCCTGGCGACGGCGCAGCGCCTTGGCGTCCATGGGGCGGTGCAGTGGCTGGCCGGACGACTGCAGCACGCTCATCAGCGCGAAGATCCCCTGTAGGTGGGTCTGCATCACGGTGACTGCGGCGGCCAGGCGCTCGCGCAACGGCAGGTCGCGGTCCACGGCCGCCAGCTCCGCCTTCACGGCGGCGGTGTCGAACGCCTCGTGGACGCAGGCGTGGATGATCTCGTCCTTGCTGTCGAACACCCGGAAGATCGTGCCCTCGGCGATGCCCGCCGCCTTGGCGATCTCCTTCGTGCTGATGCCCCGACCCTTGTCCCGCAGCAACGGGATCGTGGCGGCGATGATCGAGGCCCGGCGGTCGTCGGGGGCCATCGCGGGAGCGCGAGGTGACATGGGAAACAGTATGAGTGAGTGAGCACTCACTCACAACTGTGTTTTCCACCTGCACAAACGCCCGCGCGGATGACAGATGTCCCGGACCTCACTCACTCGGTTCGAGGTATTCCGCGACCGGATTCCGGTTGCGGAATACCTCGAACCGCGAGGGCGGCCCACCGTCAGACGAGCAGGCCGTCGGCCACCAACCCCCGGAGCAGCGGAACGGCCGAGCCGCGGACCGCAGCCGCGTCCTCGCCGAGCAGCTCCGCGATCGCGTCGAGGGCCACCCCGGCGGGCAGCGAACCGTCGCACACGCTGACGAGCGCGGCGCCGACCGTGTCGAGCCGGACCACGCGACCGAGGCCCACGCCCTGGCGCAGCTGGATCACCCCTGGCTCCTCGTCACCCGGTCGGCCGTGCCGCTCCTCCACCACGTCGTCAGCACACCGCCAGGCCACCGCGAGCAGCTCGGCGTCGTCGTGCTCGGCGAGCCAGGTGCGGGCGCGCAGTCCCGAGAGCACGTGCGGACCCATCGGCGCCGTCACCGGCCCGGTGGCCTCGGTGAGGTCGACGAAGGGCTCCCGCGCCCCCATCGGCTTCTGGAGCGTGATGACCCCGAACCCGATCGCGCTCACGCCGCGCGAGGCGAAGTCGTCGAGCCACGCGGCATACATCGTCGCGAACTCGGTCGTGGCGCTGTGGTGACCGCCGTCGCGCGACCAGGTCTCGGCGTACTCGGCAGGGTCCTGCACGTCGCGCTGCACGATCCAGGCGTCGAGGCCGGTGCCGGCCACCCAACCGCGTACCCGCTCGCGCCAGTCGCGGTCGCCGACGACCTCCCAGTTGCCGAGGAACTGGGCCACCCCACCCGGCTCGAGGTGGTCGCCGATCGACCGCACGAGGTCGGCGACGATGCTGTCGCCCGACTGCCCGCCGTCGCGGTACTCGAAGAGCGGGACGTCGGGGCTGCGTGGCGTGATGACGAAGGGCGGGTTGCTCACGATCAGCCCGAACCGTTGTCCTGCAACGGGATCCAGCATCGAGCCCTCGACGACGTGCCAGTCGAGTCCGTTGAGGACCGCGTTGAACCGGGCGAACTCGAGCGCGCGCGTCGAGATGTCGGTGACCGTGACCTGCGTGGCGTGGGACCCGAGGTGGAGCGCCTGGACGCCGCATCCGGTGCCGACGTCGAGGGCTCGCTCGACCGCGGGTCGCGGCGTCCACGACGCCAGCGTGGTCGAGGCGCCGCCGATGCCGAGGACGTGGTCCTCGCGCAGGGGCGCGCGGGTGGCGAGCTCGGTGAGGTCGGAGGCGACCCACCAGGAATGGCCCTCCTCGCCGTACGGACGCAGGTCACAGGTCGCGACGACACCGGGCCCTTGCTCGCGCACGAGCCGCAGCGCGCTGGCGCCATCGAGGCCGAGGGTCGGCAGCGCGGCCGCCGCCTCCTCGGTGTCGACCGCATCGCCGAGTCCGAAGAGCCGCACCAGCGTGGCCAGCGCGCCGTCGGCGCCGGCCGTCACCCGCTGGGCCGGGATCACCTGCTCGCGAGCCAGGGCCGCCGCGGCCAGGGGTCCGAGGAGCGCGCCCACCGCGTCGACCGTGTAGGCAGCTGCCGTCAGGTCAGCCCGCAGGCGGGCGACGAGCTCGGGCTCGGCTGCCGGCGTCGGGGTGCTCATCCGTCGAGCAGGCCGCCGAGGTTGAAGCCGCCACCCCCACCGCCACTGCCACCCGCGGCCGGCGGGGTCCACTCGCTCGGCTGGACGATGACGAACCCGGGGCCGGAGAAGGCGTACTGGAAGGCCTCGCCCGAGCCGCCGCGGAGCATCGACCGGATGTTCATGCTCGAGACCACCTGGGGGACGAGGTTGGCCGACCAGCCCACGCAGGCCTGCACGTCGACGTAGGTGGGCTGCTGGCTGCAGTCGAGGATCACCGGCTGGCCGACGGTGTGGATCGCGGCCGTGCCGGTGCCCTGGAGGGTCGTGTTGAACAGGCCGCCGCTGAGCATTCCGGCGCCCTGCACCCGCTTGATGTCCCACTCGATGGTGGAGTCGAAGGCGAGCAGGTTGCGGGCGTTCACGCTCAGGGCATCACCGGTCAGCTCGATGAGGAAGACGAACCCGGCCTCGGACGCGAAGAAGACGTCGCCCTCGCCCGAGACCCGCATCAGCGAGACGTCCTCGCCCGTGACGACCTTCTTGAACAGCTTGCTGACGCTGCCGGCCTTCTCGTGGTCGAAGCGGATCTGGCCCTGGTAGGAGACCATCGCGCCCTTGACGGCCAGCACGTCGCCGCCGAGGTGGACGCGGAGCATCTGGGGGTTCTGCAGCGCGAACCGCTGCTGCGCCTGGACTTCGAGGTTGGCCTGGTCAAAGAGCGGACTCTGCATGGCTCCAGCCTAGGTCGCCGGGACCCCGGTGGGCAGGCGATAGGCCAACCACGTCCCGGCCCGCTCGGCCAGCCCGTCGTAGAGACGCTGGGCCGTGGCGTTGTCCGGCGCGGTCTCCCAGGCCAGCAGCTGGACGCCCCGCTCGGCCGCCAGCTGCCGGCACGCCTCGATGAGCGCCGCACCCACGCCCCGGCCCCGGGCCGCCTCGGCGACGAAGAGGTCCTCCATCACGGCGAGCCGCTGACCGAGGGTGGTGTCCCAGCTCGAGAGCACGGTGGCGTGGCCGAGGACCTGCCCCGAGGCGTCGCGGGCGATCAGCTGTGTGCCGCCCGACCCCTCGTCGAGGAACGCGGTCGCCATGGCCCGCAGCTCGTCATCCGCCGGGGCGCTCTCGTAGAACGTGCAGTAGTCCCGCAGCAACGGCAGCAGGTCGGGCAGGTCGTCCGGCGTGACCCGCCTGATGTTGACGGCCCCCGTGGTCACCGGTCCGGTGTCGATCGTTCCCAGCTCGCCCATGGCGTGACCCTACGCGCGACGGTGAGCAGGCGGCATACCCCCGGAACGCGGAGCGGGCCGGCTCACCCGTGTGGGTGAGCCGGCCCGCCTGGCGTATGCCGCGTGGTGCTAGCGGTTCACGGGCTCCTCGATGACGTCGGTCGCGTCGTCGACAGCCTGACCGGGGGCGGTCTCGGCCTCACCGGCGTCGGGCGCAACCGCGTCCACGCGAGCGACGCTCTGGCCGTCCTCGTCGCCACCGATGGCCAGGTCACGCGCCTTGGAGACGGCGACCGCGGCGATCACGATGATGATCGCGGCGGCAGCGATGCCGTAGCGGGCGAGGTTGTTCTTGTCGCCACCGATCGACAGGGTCACGATCGCCGGGGCGATGAGCACCGAGACGAGGTTCATGACCTTGATCAGCGGGTTGATGGCCGGGCCGGCGGTGTCCTTGAACGGGTCACCGACGGTGTCACCGATGACGGTCGCGGCGTGGGCCTCACTGCCCTTGCCACCGTGGGTGCCGTCCTCGACGATCTTCTTCGCGTTGTCCCAGCTACCACCGGAGTTGGCGAGGAACACCGCCATGAGGCAGCCGGTGCCGATCGCACCGGCGAGGAAGCCGGCGAGCGGGCCGATGCCGAGGCCGAAGCCGACGGCGACCGGCGTGAGCGCGGCCAGCAGACCAGGAGTCGCCAGCTCGCGCAGCGAGTCCTTGGTGCAGATGTCGACCACGCGGCCGTACTCGGGCTTCTCGGTGTAGTCCATGATCCCCGGGTGCTCGCGGAACTGGCGACGCACCTCGAAGACGATGGCGCCGGCAGCGCGGGTCACCGCGTTGATGGCCAGACCGGAGAACAGGAAGACCACCGCTGCACCCAGCAGCAGGCCGACCAGCACGCTCGGCGTGACGATCTGCAGGTCGAACGGCGCGTTGGCCTTCTGCAGGATCGCGGTGTACTGCGCCTGTGCGGCCTCCTGCGTCAGCGCGCCGCTCTGGATCTTGGCCACCAGGTCGGTCTCGGTCGACTTGGCCAGCGCCTGGATGATCGGCTCGAACTTCGCCTTCCAGGCGTCGGAGTAGGAGCCGAACAGCGCGGTCGCCGCGAGGACGGCCGTCGCGATCGCGATGCCCTTGGTGATCGCCTTGGTGGTGTTGCCCACCGCGTCGAGGTCGGTGAGGATCTGCGCGCCCTCGCCGTCGACGTCACCGGACATCTCGGCGATGCCCTGCGCGTTGTCGGAGACCGGGCCGAAGGTGTCCATGGCCACGATGACGCCCACCGTGGTCAGCAGGCCACAGCCGGCGAGCGCGATGAGGAAGAGCGACAGGATGACCGAGCCGCCACCGAGCAGGAACGCGGCGTAGACGGCCGCACCGATGATGACCGCGGTGTAGACCGCCGACTCGAGGCCGACGCCGATACCTGACAGGACGACCGTCGCGGCCCCCGTGAGGGAGGTGCGGGCGACGTCCTTGGTCGGGCGCTTGTCGGTGCCGGTGAAGTAGCCGGTCAGCCAGAGGATGACCGCCGCCAGCACGATGCCGATGATCACGGCCATCACCGCGACGCGGCGCGGGTCTCCGCCCAGGGCGGCAATCCCCGCGTCGGTCGACTTGAGGGCCGCGAAGGTGTCCGGCAGGTAGACGTAGGCGGCGACGCCCGAGAGGACGGCCGCGATGCCGGCGGAGATGTAGAACCCGCGGTTGATCGCGGACAGGGCGTTCTCACCGGGCTTGACCCGGGTGATGAAGACGCCGATCAGGGCGGTCACCGCACCGATGGCCGGGACGATCAGCGGGAAGACCAGGCCGTACTCGCCGAACGCGGCGGAGCCGAGGATCAGCGCGGCCACCAGCATCACGGCATACGACTCGAAGAGGTCGGCGGCCATGCCGGCGCAGTCGCCGACGTTGTCGCCCACGTTGTCGGCGATCGTGGCGGCGTTGCGCGGGTCGTCCTCGGGGATGCCGGCCTCGACCTTGCCGACGAGGTCGGCGCCGACGTCGGCGGCCTTGGTGAAGATGCCGCCACCGACACGCATGAACATGGCGAGCAGCGCGGCACCGAAGCCGAAGCCCTCGAGCACCTTCGGGGCGTCGCCCTGGTAGAGCAGGACGACGACGGAGGCGCCGAGCAGGCCGAGGCCCACGGTCGCCATGCCGACGGTGCCACCGGTGCGGAACGCGATCCGCATGCCGAGGTCGCGGTCACCGCCGCGGGCGGCGGACGCCACGCGCACGTTGGCCTTGACGGCCAGGCTCATGCCGAAGTAGCCGATCGAGGCGGAGAACAGCGCACCGACGACGAAGAAGGCGGACCGACCCCAGCGGACCTCGGCCGTGTCGGCCGGGAGCAGGAGGAGCAGACCGAAGACCAGCACGACGAAGACGCCGAGCGTCTTGAACTGCCGAGCGAGGTAGGCCTGGGCGCCCTCTTCGACCGCAGCGCCGATCTCCTGCATCTTGTCGGTGCCGGGGTCGGCCGCCAGGACCTCCCGGCGGAAGAACACACCCATGACCAGCGCGATGATGGCGATGGCCAGCACCACATAGACCAGGGTGAGATTGGTGCCGTCCAGCTGCAGGTCAGCAGCTGCGGCGGCAGGCGCGAGGCGCGGCATTCCATCCTCCTCGATGGGGAAACATTCAGGACCGCCCACGGGCGCGCCACGATGGCGCACCGCAGAGGGGACGTTGCGTGCGAGGGTAATGCACGTCACAGGGTTTGTGACGCCGGGTGAGGATCGTCACACGGAATTCGTCAAGCGTTTGACGCTGCTGCAGCCTCGTCGACCGTGGGGTAGATGTGGAACACCTTGTCCAGGCCGGTGATCTTGAAGACCTTGAGGATCCGCTCCTGGGCGCTCACGATGCGCAGGGTGCCGTTCTGGCCGCGCACCAGCTTGAGGCGGCCCACGAGCACGCCCAGACCGGTGGAGTCCATGAAGGTGACCTTCTCGAGGTCGACCACGAGGTCGGTGCGGCCCGCGGCCACCTGCTTGTCGAGGACTTCGCGCAGCAACGGGGCCGTGTAGACGTCGATCTCGCCCGCGACGTGGACGATCGTCACCGCGCCCTGCTCACTGCTGGAGACCGAGAGGTCCACGTCCGCCCTTTCACTTGCGTACACAGGTGAGCAGGCGGTGAGACCGTCTGCTCTCGGGATTACGGTAGCGGCAATGTCCACCTCCGGCCCCACCCCACCCGGTTCCGCGGGGCCTCGTCGCGTCGCGTTCGACCCGGTGGCGGCGCTGGCGGGCCTCGCGGCCGGGACCAGGAGCGAGCGGCTGCTCCACGTCCACGAGGTGCCCGCCCGGGCTGCCGCGCTCGTCCCGTGGCCCGACTGGGTCGATCCGAGTGTGTATGCCGCGTGCGCCGGTGCGGGCGTGACCACGCTCTGGTCGCACCAGCGGGCGGCGGCCGACCTCGCCCACGACGGGTCCCACGTGGTGATGGCGACCGGCACCGCGTCGGGCAAGAGCCTGGGCTACCTGCTGCCGGTGCTGTCGGCGCTCGTGGAGGGGTCGGCCGCCCCGTCGGGCCGCGGCGCGACTGCCCTCTACCTGTCTCCGACCAAGGCGCTCGCGGCCGACCAGCTGGCCCGGGTGCAGGCGATGGCCGTTCCGGGCGTGCGGGCCGCGACCTACGACGGTGACACGGCCACCGAGGAGCGCCGCTGGATCCGCGACCACGCCCAGCTCATCCTCACCAACCCCGACCTCGTCCACCACTCGCTGCTGCCCCTGCACGAGCGGTGGGCGCCGTTCCTGCGGGCCCTGCGCTACGTCGTCATCGACGAGTGCCACACCTACCGCGGCGTGTTCGGCTCGCACCTCGCCGCGCTGCTGCGGCGCCTGCGCCGGGTCTGCGCCCGCTACGGCGCACACCCCACGTTCATCCTCGCCTCCGCGACCGTGCGTGACCCCGGGCTGCACGCCTCCCGCCTCGTCGGTATGCCGGTCGTGCCGGTCACCGAGGACGGCTCGCCTCGCGAGGCGATGACCTTCGCGATGTGGGAGCCGGGCCCGCTCGGAGAGGGCGACGGTCGTCGCTCGGCCACGTCCGAGGCCGCCGACCTGCTGGCCGACCTGGTCACCCGGCGCGTGCAGACGGTGGCCTTCGCCAAGTCCCGAGCGGGGGTCGAGGCCCTGGCCACCAGCGCCCGCCGCACGCTCACCGAGGTGGCGCCGGGGCTGGCCGGTGCCGTCGCGGCATACCGAGGCGGTTACCTGCCCGAGGAGCGCCGCGAACTCGAACGCTCGCTGCGGGCCGGGTCGATCGTTGGGTTGGCGGCCACCAACGCCCTCGAGCTGGGCATCGACATCAGCGGTCTCGACGCGGTGTTGTTGGCCGGCTGGCCGGGCACCCGCGCCTCGCTCTGGCAGCAGGCCGGTCGCGCCGGTCGTGCCGGCACGCGATCGCTGGCGGTGTTCGTCGCCGCGGACGACCCGCTCGACACCTACGTCGTGCACCACCCCGAGGTGGTCTTCGGGCAGCCGGTCGAGGCCACCGTGCTCGACCCCGACAATCCCCACGTCCTCGGCCCACACCTGGCCGCCGCAGCGGCCGAGCTGCCGCTGAAGGAGGACGACCTCGCGCTCTTCGGTGACCAGGCCCGCTCCCTCGTCGAGGCCCTCGTGGCGCGCGGGATCCTGCGTCGACGGCCCACCGGCTGGTACTGGGCGCGCACCGACCGGGCCTCCGACCACGTGTCGTTGCGAGGTGCCGGTGAGGTCGTCGGCATCGTCGAGCAACGCACCGGACGGGTCCTGGGCACCATCGACGAGGCGTCCGCGCACACCCAGGTCCACACCGGTGCGGTGCACGTCCACCAGGGCAACACCTACGTGGTGACCGAGCTCGACCTCGAGAACGGCACCGCGACGGCGGTGCGCGGCGACCCCGGCTGGAGCACGTTCGCGCAGTCGGTCAGCGCCTTCGACATCATCGGGGCGCAGCGCAGCGTGGCCTGGGGGCCGGTGCAGGTGTCGTTCGGCACGGTCCACGTGCACACCCAGGTCACGTCGTTCCTGCGGCGGCTGCCCAGCGGTGAGGTCCTCGGCACCCACCCGCTCGACCTGCCCCAGCGCACGCTCAACACGCGGGCGGTCTGGTGGACCATGCCGGTCGAGTGGCTGGCGGCGGCCGGGGTGCCGGAGGTCGACATCCCCGGCTCCGCACACGCGGCCGAGCACGCGGGGATCGGCATGCTGCCGCTGGTCGCGACCTGCGACCGGTGGGACATCGGTGGCGTGTCGACCGCGCTGCACCCGGACACCGGACTGCCCACGATCATGGTCTACGACGGCCACCCGGGCGGGGCGGGCTTCGCCGAACGGGCCTACGAGTCCTTCGAGGAGTGGCTGCGCTCGACGCTCGAGACGGTGAGCGCCTGCCGCTGCGAGAACGGCTGCCCCGCCTGCGTGCAGTCGCCGAAGTGCGGAAACGGGAACGAGCCGCTGGACAAAACGGGCGCGATCCGGCTGCTGCAGGCGGTGCTTGCATGCGTTCCGGACCCGCCCTCCGGTGCGGAGCCACCCACGGGTCCGCGGGAGGTTCCGACGGTGACGAATCGGGCAAACGCGCAGGCCAGCGGCTAGGGTCGACTGCGGACGGTGCACCACGCACCCCTCATCGTCGGAGGTTCCTTCCGTGATCGTGCTCGGCCTGATTCTCGTCCTGCTCGCCGTGGGAGCAGGTGTCATCCTGTTCCTCACCACCGATTCACTCACCACGCCCGTCGATCTCGAGTTCGCCGGCTACAGCTGGGGAATGACCCCGCTCGCCCTGCTCATCACCGGTGCAGCCGTGCTGCTGCTCCTGTGGCTCGGGCTCGCGATGATCCGCGGCAGCGCCAAGCGCCGACGTCGCCCTGCCCGTGAGGCCAAGGAGGCCGAGCGCCAGGCCAAGATCGAGGAGAGCATCCGCGCCGACGAGCGGGCCCGCGCCGAGGAGTCGCACCAGAGCGCCCTGGCCGAGCGTGACCGCGTCCGGGACGAGGAGTTCGAGGCTCGGATGGCCGAGCGCGACCGCGAGCGCGAGAGCGAGTTCGCCACCCGGCAGCAGGATGCCGAGGAGCGGGCCCGCGCCTACGAGCGCGACCGGCTGGAGCAGGAGCACGCAGCTCGCAGCTCGGCCACCGGCGGGTCGGCCACCGCTGCCGGTGCCGGAGCCGGAGCCGGAGCGGGCGTCACCGCCAGCCACGACGACGACCACGACGCCGACCGGGCCGACGTCGACCAGGCCGACGACGAACGCCGCGCGACCGGCGATGACTTCGCCGCTCGCCACTCCGCGAATGCACCTGCCGACTCGGGCTACCCCACCGCCGCTGGCACGACGACGGCTGACGCGGCGACCAGGGATGACGCGGCGACCACCCATGACGCGAGCACCGGGGCCACGGCGTCGGGTGAGGCGTCGGACGACGGTGTGCACGCGCACGACGACTCCTCCGCGACCGATGACTCGACCCGCGTGATCGCGGCCGAGGACTCGGCCACCCCTACCTCCGACGGGCGCGACAGCGACACCTCGGACGACCCGAACCACCCCGGCTACCGCACCGTGGCGGACAAGATCATGGGTCGCGACCCCGCCGACGCTGCTGACTCTGCTGACTCTGCTGACTCTGCTGACTCTGCTGACTCTGCCGACCAGGCCGAGGGGACGCAGGGCACCGACGGCGACCGCACGGAACGGGGCGACCGGGCGGCCCGCGAGTAACCGGCGACTGACCGCTGCCGCCGACTCGGGCGGCAGCAGCTCCATCACGGCGACGGCCCAGCTCGGGCCGTCGCCGTCGTGGTTCGGCGCAGGGTCCCCGGCAGGATGAACGACGGCCGCGCCGTCGCCCGACACGTCACCGACCCGTCGTCGGCCACCACGCAGTCAGCGGACTCGGCTCCGTTGCGCGACGCCACCGAGGCCCCGGACGCGCAGGCTTCGGACGGGTCGTCGCCGGCCTGCAGGGCCTGCGCAGCCGCGAGCGCCCCCAAGTCCGCGGCCGCCCGGGCCCGGTGGGTCGCGACCACGGCGCTGCCCAGCGCCAGACCCGCGACGAGGACCACGAGCAGCACTCCGACGGCCGCCAGCACCAGCACCGTCGTCGCCCCTCGCTCACCGCGCCGGGTCATCGGCTCCCACCGCCTCCCTGGCGGCCACCGCACGTCCCGTCGGAGTCGCCCGCTCCCCGAGCCACCCCAGCCCCGGCGCCGGGCGGCCTCGCACCACGACCGTGACCTCTGACCCCGGACCCGGCCCCTGACCTGGCCCCGGACCTGACCCCGGACCTGACCCCGGACCTGACCCGGCTCCCGAGACCGCGAACACGGCACCCGGTGGAGCCAACCGCCGGCCTGCTGACAGGGCAGCGGCCGGGTCGTCGCCGCGGGCCAAGGCTCTGGCCGTCGCCCTGGCCGCGTCGATGCACCGCACCTGGTCGGTGACCGTCGTGAGCGCCGACAGGGCGACGAACAGCACCAGGATGAGCGTCGGGAGGGCGACCGCGAGCTCCGCCGTCGCCATCCCCGTCTCGCCCTCTAGCCGACCGAACCCAGCGCGGCCGTGATGACGGACGCCAGTGCCGACTTGACCGAGTCCGACCGCACGATGGTGAGCAGGACGGCGGCGAAGGCGCACGCGGCCAGCGTGCCCACGGCATACTCTGCTGTCGTCATGCCGGCCTCGGCCGAGTGGCGGATCGTCGAAAACCTTGTGACCAGTGTGCATTTCACGCTGTGCTCCTCGGATGGGTGATGGGCGTTCAGCCCGTTCACCCGAGTCCACCGGACCTTGCGTCGCGTCGCCACGCACCTCCGGCCTGCTTGTGGACCACCACCGGGCCAAGAGCTGGGTGTGGACGAACTGCCCACCTGCGTGAGCGATCCGGCACCTCACCCAGCTCCCGTGCTCGGGCGTGGTCGCCTCAGGCGAGCGCTGTCACGGAGACGTGCGCGGGGTCAGGCGGCTGCCTGCCGGCACGGGGGAAGGGGAAGCCGAGGGTGGCGAGGCGACCCTGCACCTGGTTCTGGGCCTGGCAGTCCTGGACACAGTTCGTGGGTGGTTGGCCACCTCGGTCGCATCCTCGCCCGTGACGAAGCCCATCCGGCCGCCACTGGCCACGTCCCAGATGGACACGCCACCGCAGTGCCGCGCGCTGGGTGCCCTGCGTGTCATGTCTGCTCTCGAGGTCGTGAGATGGCGTGGGTGGGTGCAGCCCTCACCCTCCGATCGGCGGAGCACGAGCAGCAATTGCTCTTTGGTACTAGGACCAGACCACTCCCGACCCGCGCGACAGCTCACGAACCACCCGCGAGGACCCGGGAAGCGAGGGTGACGACCACCGGCACGACAGCGGTGCAGGCAAAGGCCGGGAGGAAGCCCAGACCCAACGGCAGCACGAGCAGCACGCCGGCTCGGGCGGCGGCGCCCTCGCGGGCTCGCTCACCCTGCTCGCGCATTCGAGTCGCCGCATCCTCGAGGAGCTCGGCCGCCGCTGCCCCGGTCTGCTCGGACAGGTGGGTTGCGGTGGCGGCCTGGCGCCAGCGGGCACCGGCGTGGGCCCACGCCTCTCGCGCCGGCAGGCCCCACTGCAGCGCGGCCACGACAGAGGCGAGGTCGTCGCGCACGACGCCGGTGGCCCCCGACTGGACGTGCCGCAGGGCAGCGGTCAGGGGTAGCCCCGCGCGCAGGCAGAGCGCGACGAGCACGAGGGCATCGGCAACGGCACCGTCCGCTGCCTGGTCCGGTCGCCGCCCACGCCATCGCGCTGTTCGTTCCCGGCCACGCCACCGAGGTCGGGCATCGCCCCCGCGGGCGAGGGTCGGCCCCGGCGGAGGTCGTGCCGGCCACAGGACGGGGACGAGACCTGCCAGCACGCAGACCACCAGCGTCGTCACGCGGCCCTCCGCAGGATGCGTCGGCTCCACCACCACGCGCTCAGCCCCAGGCCGACGCCCAGGACGAGGCTCCCGGTGGCCACCGACGAAGAGAAGTAGAGCGTCAGCGGGTCCACCCCCATCGCAGTCCCCACGACGGGACCCGAGGCCGGGAGGAGGCACAGGACCGCCA
Organism: Pedococcus sp. P2_D7; assembly: GCF_056404295.1. Taxonomy (NCBI): domain Bacteria; kingdom Bacillati; phylum Actinomycetota; class Actinomycetes; order Micrococcales; family Intrasporangiaceae; genus Pedococcus; species Pedococcus sp. P2_D7. The sequence goes on along the minus strand of NZ_JBFUEH010000002.1, from coordinate 518,213 downwards.
TCGACGCCTTGGGACCGGCCGCTGCCGCCGACAGCCGCTCGCGCGCCCGAGCCCGGTCGCGCAGCACCCGCTCACCGCAGGCCAGGGCGTCGGCGAGCGGCGCACCGGTCAGCTCGCTGAGGGCCCACGCCTGGGCGACGAACGACAGGTCAGGGCTGTCGCGGGTCCGGGCGTGCGAGTGCCACACCTCCGCGAGGGGGGCCCCACGTCGTGCTGCCATCGAGAGGTCGCCCACCAGGGGACCGAGCGCCGTGTCGTCGCGGAACATCTCGGCAGTCGCAGCCACGGCGACTGCCGGTGGCACCCCGGCTCGCAGCGGAGCCGCGAGCGCAGCCACCAGGTCGGCGAGCGCCCCTTCCAGGGCGTCGCGGCGCGCGGCGGCGCGCACCCTGCTTCGGAGCGAGACCGTGGACCGTGAGCCAGCCCCGACCTCCGGGGGACCGCCAGGATGAGCGAGGGCCGGCCCGCTGGCACTCGGCAGCCGGTCAACGCCCGCGGGCCACAGGGCAGCGGCTGCCACCAGCAGGACCAGCCCTGCGAGGACCAGCACCCCAGTTGGTGGGGCGCCCGCAGCTGTCACGGGTCGACCCCGGTCAGGGCAGCGAGCGTCGGCCAGCCCGGGCCGACCCGGTCTGCCACGGCGTCGAAGGCGAGGTCGCAAGCGGTCTCTGATCCGGTCCACCGCAGCACCGAGATCGAGGCCACCCGCCGCGCCCCGCCCTCCCGACCGAGGTGCACCACTGCTTCGACCGCGCTGGCCAGCTGGGTCTGGATCGCGTCGCGAGGCAACCCCGCCAGCGCGCCCAGCGCGTCGAACCGACGGGGCACGTCGGCGGGCGCGTTCGCGTGCAGCGTGCCGCAGCCGCCGTCGTGCCCGGTGTTGAGGGCGGCGAGCATCTCGCGCACCTCCGCTCCACGCACCTCACCCACCACGAGGCGGTCCGGCCTCATGCGGAGCGCCTGACGGACGAGGTCGACCAGCCCCACCGCTCCTTGACCCTCCACATTGGCCCCCCGGCCCTGCAGCCGGACCACGTGGGGGTGGCCGATGGCGAGCTCTCGAACGTCCTCGACGACGACGATGCGCTCGCCTGCCGCCACTTCGGACAGCATCGCCGCGAGGAGGGTGGTCTTGCCGGAGCCGGTGCCACCGGTGACCACGAACGAGCAGCGGCGACCGACCAGCCCGCGGAGCAGCGCCTCGACCCTCGGCCCGAACATCCCGCGGGAGCCCAGCCCGGCCAGGCCGGAGCCGACGGCCCGAGGCACGCGAAGGCTGACGTGGGCACCCCCGTCGACCAACGGAGGAAGGATGGCGTGGAGTCGGATCCCCCCGGGGAGGAGCCCATCGACCCAGGCCTGGCTCTCGTCGAGCCGACGGCCGGCCAGGGCGGCCAGCCGGACCGCCAGCCGTCGCGCGTCGGACGGGTCGAGGGCGAGGCCGGCCGGCATGAGCGCTCCTTCGCCGCGGTCCACCCAGACGGACCCGTCGCCGTTCACCAGGACGTCGGTCACGCGCGGGTCGCCGACCCACGGCTCGAGCGGACCCAGCCCGAGTACCTCAGAGGCCAGGAGTGCGTGCGCGGACTCGACGCCGGCATCACCGAGCCGAGCCGCGTCGGCCGCCGCGATCTCCCGCACCGCCCCAGGATCGGGCGCCTCGCCCCGGCGGATCCGGTCGACGATGAGGGCGTCGCGCCTCACCGGCCCACCACCTCGGGCGTCGGGGCTGACAGCAGCGCGTCGACCGCTCCCACCAGGGCGCCGGACGGGCGACTGCCCGGTGGTCGCCCGCGGTCGGCATCGGCGGGCACCCGCGGGTCGTCGCGCACGGTGCCTGCCAGCGGGAGGTCGAGGTGCGCGGCCACCTCCTCCGGACTCAGCGCGTCGCCGCGACTGCAGCGCAGCACCAGGGCGGCCGGCACGCCGAGGTCGTGGAGTCGGTCGGCCACCCCGGCACCGTCGGCCAGCTGGCGAGCGGTCGACCCGACGACGAGCAGGAGGTCGGTGCACACCTCGGCCCACCACGTCGAACCCGCCAGGTCGAGGACCGTCAGCCCGCAGACCCGGGCCAGCCCGGACACGGCAGCACGGACGACCGGGTCGGGAGGCGCCGGGCCTCGTCCGGCGAGGACCCGTGCCGGACCGTCGGCAGGGAGTTCCCGGAGCAGGGCCGCCCCGTCGATCCGGCCGTCGGCACCGGCGAGGTCGGCCCAGCGCAGCCCCGGGAGGTGCTCCACGCACGCGGTGACGTCGAGGGCGCCGCCACCCGGAGCGCCGTCGACCGCCACCGTGGCACCCACCAGCCCTGAGGCGCGCACGGCCAGGGCGACAGCGAGGGTCGACACGCCCAGGCCGCCCGACGCCCCGATCACTCCCAGCACCCGATGGTCCATCCGCCAAGCCTGTGGTGGCCCACGGCGCTGGGCGAGCGGCCGACGGCAAGCCTGTGGAGCGGGATCAGCCGATCAAGGAGCTGTGGACGGAGGACACCGCATCGGCAGCCGTGCGGCACGACGGCGGTGAGGGAGCGTCGGGTCGAGGTATTCGCCTACCAGGATCCGGTCGCCGAATACCTCGAACCGGGGGGAGGCTCGAGAATCCGGGTGGAGAAAGGGGACGGCCCCGGTCGGGGGGACAACCGGGGCCGTCGACGCGCCAAGCTCCGGGGGGGAGGAGCCGGTGCGCCGATCCGCTCTACCCACAAGGGGGAGCGGACGCCTTCATGGTGGACCATTTACCCTTCAACCGCAACTCGTTCCTGACGCGTTTCGCCCACGAGATTCGAGATTTTCCGGGGACACCACGGCCCATTACGGACAAAACACCGCCACAGGGGGATGGCACCCCGCGTTGCGGGGTGCCATCAGCCGTGATCCGCCACGGGTTACCAGGCGTGCATTCTGTAGTTGTCGCACCGGGACAAGCCCGTCACGATCTGTCCACCAGGGGACTGGCTTCGCGTGGGTGCCCGATGGGGTCACGGTGGCCGTCGGACTCTCGTACGTCGACTTGCCTCCATGTGTACCCCCGCCCGGACGCAAAGGAAAGCCTTGACATCCGGGCGAAGCAGGAAATCCAGTACCGTCGGGCGAAGTAGGAAACCAGTACCGTCGGGCGAAGCAGGAAGACCACGTGCGGTCGCGCGCAGCAGGAAGACCACGTGCGGTCGCGCGCAGCAGGAAGACCACGTGCGGTCGCGCGCAGCAGAGCAAGCCACGACGGGCGCGGCAAAGGTCAGGTGAGTCGGCCGGCGCGCACGGCGTCGCAGATCTGGACCCCCTGAGCCGCGCCCGCGACGACAGCGTCAGCACAGTGCCCGATCCACAGTCCCAGCCCCTCGGGGGTGCCCGTTCCGTATGCGGCGAGCGCGCCGAGGTAGGCCGGCCCACCCTGGGTGGCGTGCCCGGCTTCGGTCACCACGACACCGGTCGGGTCGAGTCCGGTGGCCTGCACCAGCGCTCGCTCGACAGCGCGAGCGACGACCCCGTTGGCGCGGACGAACGGCCTGGCGGTGGCGATCTCGGCATGCGCCACGGCAGCCACGACGAGGCCCGGGACAGCGGAGCCGGCGGTCATCACGGTGACGAGGAGGTCGAGCCGCTCGCGAAGGGCAGCCGAGTCCGGGGCCGCACCGAGGTCGCGGAACTCGGCGCAGGTCTCGCCGGCCACCCTGGGTCGTCCGACCTGCTCGGCGGGCAGCAGCTCGGCAGCAGCGGCCACGTGCAGCCTGGCCAGCGCCTGCAACGGCGCCTTCGTGACGAGGCCCCTCACGTGCTCGCTCTCGGCCGTGGCGGTCACGGCTCCCCGAGCGACGAGCTCAACCGGGTCGGGCTGCAACGGCCATTCAGCAGCGCCGCGCATCACGTCCCGGACGAGGTCGAGAGGGACCGTCGCCCCCTCGAGGGCTGCGCTCGCCTGCGCCCCTCGGACGCGTGACTCGGCCGACGCCTCGGGGATGCGGCGCCGCAAGGCTTCGTGCCAGCGCAGCTGCTCACACGCGTCCCGGGCAGCCGCGATCCGCTCGGGGACGCCCGGCAGCTCGGCAAGGGCGCTGAGTGAAGCGATGACGTCGACCACGCAGTGCAGCCTAGAGTTCGCCCTGTGTCGGGCAGCTTCCACCTCCCCACCGCGATCTTCGTCGCGGGAGCGATGGGGCTGCTCTACGCCCTGATCCGTCTGGTCCGCCACGGTCGCAGCGCCTCGCGCGGTTTCGTGTCCGAGGTCGACCAGGCCACCCACGCCACCCTCCACACCGCGTCACTGGCGGCCCGCCACCTGCAGGACGGGCTGACCGAGGAGGGCACCGGCCGCGCCGCCAAGCACCTGCGCGAGCTGCTCGGCTCCTCCGCGGTGGCGATCTGCGACGCCGGTGGGTTGCTCGCCTGGGACGGCGCAGCCGACCACCACGCGGCGGATGCGGCCGACCACGCGCAGGAGGTGCTGCGCACCGGGCGGACCATCGTCCTGCGTCCGGGCCAGGTCCAGTGCCCGGACCCCGACTGCCCGGTCCGGTCGGCGGTGATCGCCCCGGTGGTCACCGATGACCGCGTGGTCGCGGCGCTCGCGGCATACGGTCCCAACGCGTCGGCGGGTCTCGCTCGGGCGACGGAGGAGGTCGCGGGGTGGATGGCCACCCAGGCCGAGCTCGCAGACCTCGGTCACCAGCGCACCCGCACCATGGAGGCCGAGCTGCGCGCCCTCCGGGCGCAGATCAGTCCGCACTTCATCTACAACTCCCTGGCCGCCATCGCCTCGTTCGTGCGCACCGATCCCGACCGGGCGCGCGAGCTGCTCCTGGAGTTCGCCGACTTCACCCGCTACGCCCTGCGCCGCGGCGGGGCCTTCACGACCCTGGCCGAGGAGCTCCGCAACGTCGAGCGCTACCTCGTGCTCGAACAGGCGCGGTTCGGCGACCGGCTGCGGATCTCCCTGCTCATCGCGCCCGAGGTCCTGCCGGTCACGGTCCCCTACCTGGCCATCCAGCCCCTGGTCGAGAACGCCGTCCGACACGGGTTGGCAACCAAGGAGGGTGGTGGACACGTGAGCATCACCGCCAGCGACGAGGGGGCGGAAGCCGTCATCACGGTCGAGGACGACGGGGTCGGGTCGGACCCGGTCGCGATCCGCACCGTCCTCGACGGCCACTCCGACGGGGACAACGTCGGGCTCGGCAACGTCGACGCCCGGCTCCGACAGGTCTACGGCGACGACTACGGACTCGTCGTCGAGACCGCCCCGGGGGCGGGCACGAAGGTGACTTTTCGGGTGCCCAAGTATGCCCCCGGTGTCCACGCGACGACGTAGTCTCTCCCCCATGGCTGGCGCCCCCTCCGGCGACCCGGAGCACCGCCGCCCGCAGGACGCCACCGGCGGCTCCACGGGTGCAGCCCTGCGTGCCCTCGTCGTGGACGACGAGGCGCCCGCGCTCGAAGAGCTGAGCTGGCTCCTGCGCCAGGACCACCGGATCGCGGAGGTCGTCACGGCGTCGAGCGGCGCGGATGCGTTGCGGTCGCTCGACAGCGGCGACATCGACGTCGTCTTCTCCGACATCTCGATGCCCGGCCTCGACGGCATGGAGCTGGCCCGGGTCATCGCCCGGTTCGTCGAGCGGCCCCAGGTCGTCTTCGTGACCGCCCACGACCAGCATGCCGTCGACGCGTTCGCCGTCGACGCCACCGACTACGTGATGAAGCCGGTGCGCAAGGACCGTCTGGCCGAGGCGGTGCGCAGGGTCGTCGCCGCCGTGGAGCCGGGAGGCAGCGCGCCGCAGGGGGCGGGAGAGCCGGAGGACGAGACCATCCCGGTGGAGCTCGGCGGTGTCACGCGGTTCATCACGCGAAGCCAGGTCCGCTACGCCCAGGCCCAGGGCGACTACGCGCGGCTGCACACGGCCACCGGCAGCCACCTCGTCCGCATCCCACTCAGCACCCTCGAAGAGCGTTGGGCCACAGCGGGATTCGTCAGGATTCACCGCAGCACGCTGGTGTCGCTGGCGCACGTCAGGGAAGTGCGCATGGAGCACGGTCGGTGCAGTGTCGTGCTCGAGGACGCCGAGCTGCAGGTGAGCCGACGCCACACCCGCGAGCTGCGCGACCGCCTGCTGCGCGCGACCCTCCGCTCCTCCTCGTGAGCTCGGCGTCGTGAGCTCCGGCCCCGGTCGACCCCCCGAGCCTCCTGGACCGACACCGTCCTCGGTGCCGGCACGAGTCAGGGTCACCAGCACCCGCCGTGACGCCGCCACCCGGCGCGACCTACGCCCGCTCACCCGTGACATCGACGAGCAGAGCACACTCGGCGAGGTCTACATGGCCGGGCTGATGTCCGCCCAGCTGCGGCTGGCCCTGCGCGTGCTCGCCTTCGGGGCAGTGGGTCTGGGCGGGCTGCCACTGCTGTTCCTGTTCGTGCCCGCCACACGGACGATGGAGATCGGGCGGTTCCCCCTCCCGTGGATCGTGCTCGCCGTGGTCGTCTACCCGGTCGCGATCATCGTGGCGCGGGTCTACGTCCGGGCCTCCGAGCGCATCGAGGCCAAGTTCTCCGACGTGGTGGGTCGCCGGTGAACCCGGCCTACGGCGTCGTCGCCATCGTCCTGGTCTGCACGGTGACGCTGGCGATCGGCGCCTTCGGGCTCCGGCTGTCGCGGACGACCAGCGACTTCTACGTGGCCGGCCGCACGGTCACCCCCTACCGCAACGCGAGCGCCATCGGCGGCGAGTACCTCTCTGCCGCAAGCTTTCTCGGCATCGCGGGACTGGTCTACACCAACGGCCTCGACATGCTGTGGTTCCCAGTCGGCTACACCGTCGGCTACGTCGTCCTCCTCGTCCTGGTCGCCGCGCCGTTGAGGCGCTCCGGGGCCTACACGTTGCCCGACTTCGCGGAGGCGAGGCTCGAGAGCACCGTGATCCGACGACTCTGCTCGGTGCTCGTGGTCGGCATCGGCTGGCTCTACCTCCTCCCCCAGCTGCAGGGGGCTGGCCTAGCCCTCGGGACGGTCACCGGGGCGCCGACGTGGGTCGGTGGGCTGATCGTCGCCGTAGTGGTGGTCGCGAACGTCGCCGCTGGCGGGATGCGCTCGATCACCTTGGTGCAGTCCGTGCAGTACTGGGTCAAGCTCACCGCCATCGCCGTCCCCGCCTTCGTGCTGCTCGGCGCCTGGGTCGGCGACGGCGCTCCGGGACCGGCGGCGGCACGGGAGGCCAAGTGGATCGAGCCGTTGAACGGGCTTGCAGGGCAAGGACATCCGGTCTACGCCACCTACAGCCTCCTGCTGGCCCTCGCCCTGGGGACGATGGGTCTGCCCCACGTCCTCGTCCGCTTCTACACGAACCCCGACGGCAAGGCTGCCCGGCGGACGACCGTCACCGTCGTCGCGCTGCTCGGCGCGTTCTACCTCTTCCCCCCGCTGTACGGCGTGCTGGGTCGCGTCTACCTGCCCGACCTGGCGAGCGGTGCCGCCGACACCCTCGTGCTCAGGCTGCCCGGCGCCATGGTGCCCGACCGACTCGGCGAGACGCTGTCGGCGGTGCTTGCCGGCGGCGCCTTCGCCGCCTTCCTGTCGACCGCCTCCGGACTCACCATCTCGGTGGCGGGGGTCATCGACCAGGACCTGCTCCGCCGGCGGCTGGGCCGGATGACCGGCGACGACTTCACCGTGGCGCAAGGCTTCCGGCTCGCGACGGTGCTGTCCGTGCTCGTCCCGTATGCCGCCTCGAGACTGATCGAGCCGGTCGGCCTCGCGACGATGGTGAGCCTGGCGTTCGCCGTCGCCGCCTCGACGTTCTGCCCCCTCTTGGTGCTGGGGTCGTGGTGGCGTGGGCTGAGCACGGTGGGTGCGGCCGCCGGGCTCGTGGTCGGCGGGACCCTGGCAGCAGCCGCCGTGGGCCTGACCATCTTCGCCGGGCCGATCCCGGGGTGGCCCGGCGCGCTGCTCGGGCAGCCCGCCGCGTGGACGATCCCGATCGCCTTCGCGACGGCCGTGGTCGTGTCCCTCGCGACCCCCGGCCGGATCCCCCGCCACACCGCCCGGACCATGGTCCGGCTGCACACCCCCGAGGACCTAGCGCTCGACCGCAACTAGCCAGACTGCAGTCCGAGCCGCTCGACGATCTCCGGAGGTCTGCATCGCCGGTCGCCACGTCCATGACCAGCGCGAAGGCCTGGCATCTTCGCCGAAGAGGGAGGCCCGGGGGCGCGCCGCTGCGGCTTCGAGGAGCCCGAGGTCGCGGACCGGTGCCGACGACAGCCGCTGGGCGCACGTGGACGACCGTTCGGCGCAGCGGACCCGGCCACCCGGCGACCCTGCCTTCCGCACGGCGCGTGGGCGCGCGGCATACCTGCTGCTCAGAGGCCTGCAGGAGCACAGTGGCGACGACCGCGGGACAAGCCCGCGCCACCACTGGAGGTGTCCCGTGAGCAACGACGCTCGCACGGAGCACGACCCGTACGTCGCACTCCAAGACTCCGCGGACTTCGCAGAGCTCAGGTCCCGGTTCCGCCGGTTCGTCTTCCCGATGACCGGTCTCTTCCTCGCCTGGTACTTCCTCTACGTGCTGCTGTCCGTCTACGCCTCGGACTTCATGAGCACGAAGGTGTTCGGCAACGTCAACGTCGGGCTCCTGCTCGGCCTCGGCCAGTTCGTCTCGACCTTCGTCATCACCATCATCTACGTGCGCTGGGCCGACCGTGAGTTCGACCCGCGCGCCGCCGCACTCGCCACGACGATCGGGGAGGACCACCGATGAGCCTGACCACCCTGGCCCCCGCTGCGACCGAGGTCGGCAGCCCGGCGCTCAACATCAGCATCTTCGGCGTCTTCGTCCTCATCACCCTCGCGATCGTCATCCGGGCCTCGCGGAACAACCGCAGCGCCGCTGACTTCTATGCCGGCGGCCGCGCCTTCACCGGGCGACAGAACGGCATCGCCATCGCCGGTGACTACCTGTCGGCAGCCAGCTTCCTCGGCATCGCCGGCGCCATCGCCCTCAACGGCTACGACGGCTTCCTCTACTCCATCGGGTTCCTCGTCGCCTGGCTGGTGGCACTGCTCCTCGTCGCCGAGCTGCTGCGCAACGCCGGCAAGTACACGATGGCCGACGTCCTGTCATTCCGGCTGAAGCAGCGGCCGGTCCGCATGGCCGCGGCGATCTCGACCCTCGCCGTCTGCTTCTTCTACCTCCTGGCGCAGATGGCCGGCGCCGGTGGCCTCGTCGCCCTGCTGCTGGGGATCGACGACAAGGCCGGGCAGTCCGTCGTCATCGCCGTCGTCGGCGTCATCATGATCGCCTACGTCCTCATCGGCGGCATGAAGGGCACGACCTGGGTGCAGATCATCAAGGCCGTGCTTCTCATCATCGGCGCCGGCGTGATGTTCGTCTGGGTATTGAGCCGGTTCGGGCTCAACCTCAGCTCGCTGCTGGGCAAGGCAGTCGAGCAGTCGGGCGGCAAGAAGGTGCTCGACCCGGGCCTGCAGTACGGCAAGAGCGGTCTCACCAAGGTCGACTTCATCTCGCTGTCGCTGGCCCTGGTGCTCGGCACCGCCGGCCTGCCGCACGTGCTGATGCGCTTCTACACGGTGCCCTCGTCGAGGGAGGCCCGGAAGTCGGTCGAGTGGGCGATCTGGCTCATCGGCATCTTCTACCTCTTCACACTGGTCCTCGGGTACGGCGCCGCCGCCCTCGTCGGGCCGAAGGCCATCGCGGCGGCGCCGGGCAAGGCCAACTCCGCTGCACCACTGCTCGCCTACGAGCTCGGTGGTGAGCTGTTGCTCGGCCTCATCTCGGCGGTGGCGTTCGCGACGATCCTCGCGGTCGTCGCTGGGCTCACCATCACGGCGAGCGCCAGCCTGTCCCACGACATCTACAACTCGGTCATCAAGGAGGGCACCGCTTCGGCGGAGGACGAGGTCCGGGTCGCCCGCATCACCGCGGTCATCATCGGCATCTTCGCCATCCTCGGCGGCATCCTCGCCAACGGACAGAACATCGCGTTCCTCGTCGCCCTCGCCTTCGCCATCGCGGCATCGGCGAACCTCCCGACGATCCTCTACTCGTTGTTCTGGAAGCGGTTCAACACCCGCGGTGCGCTCTGGTCCATCTACGGCGGTCTCACCACGGCCCTGACGTTGATCGTCTTCAGCCCGGTCGTCTCCGGCAAGCCGGTCGACCCGGTCACCGGCAAGTCGCTGTCGATGTTGCAGGGCACCGACTTCCACTGGTTCCCGCTGGACAACCCGGGCATCATCTCGATCCCGCTGGCCTTCGTCCTCGGCTGGCTGGGCACCGTGACGAGCAAGGAGTACAACGCTGCCAAGTACGCCGAGATGGAGGTCCGGTCGCTGACCGGCCACGGCGCCGAGAAGGCGGTCGCGCACTAGGCGGAACTTCGCCGCGCAAGCACGCGGCATACCCAGGACCACGGTGCCGTGTCCCCGCAGGTGGGGGCACGGCACCGTGCCGTCCCGGCCCGAACCCCTTCGTATGCCGCGTTTTCCAGACACAGCCGACCTTTGCGGACGACACGGTCACCGTTGGCACGGAGGTCAACCGGACGGTCGCGGTGCACGTCAGTGCGGTGTCCGGAAGGAGGACGCCATGAACATCACCCGCACCGCGATCACCCGGTCGCTCCTCGTCGCAGCACTCGTCGGGGCCGTCCCGGCCACCACGGCCACCACCTCGGCGCAGGCCGCTCCGTACTGCGGCATCACCTGGGGTTCGCTCGCCAAGACGAAGGCCTTGTCCCCGACAGGCTCCGTCACGGGCGTCCGCTCCGGACGCCACGCCTGCTTCGACCGGCTGGTCATCGACCTGAAGGGGAAGGCACCCGGCTACACCGTCAGGTACGTCACGACGTTCACCAGCCAGGCGTCGGGTCTGCCGATCGCGCTGCGCGGTGCGGGCAAGCTGCAGGTCACCGTCAACGCCCCCGCCTACAACCCCGCCACCGGGGCCCCCACCTACACGCCGCGGAACCCGAACGAGATGGTCAACGTCACGGGCTACACCACCTTCCGCCAGGTCAAGTGGGACAGCAGCTTCGAGGGCTACACCAGCCTCGGCCTGGGCGTGCGGGCACGGCTCCCCTACCGCGTCTTCACGATCCAGGACGGGACCGCGAGCCGACTCGTCATCGACGTGGCCCACCACTGGTGAGCCGCGCCGGGTGAGCGGTCGGGCGCCTGACGGGGGCCCGGCCGCTCAGCCGTGCCGGCCGGTCCGGTCAGCCGTGCCGGCCCCTTCAGCCGTGCCGGCCGGACCGCTCAGCTGCGGCGGGCTATCCGCTCCTCGTCCGACGCCGCGGCCCTGCGCTTGCGTTCGGCCACCATCCGGGCGTTCACGAGGCGCACGCCGACGAGCACGGCGGCCACTGCCAGGGTGAGCCAGAGCCACGGCAGCAGCTCCTGCAGCTGCGTCTGGGAGTAGGTCCACCACTGGGTGCGCACGAAGTCCCATGCGGGCTCGGCGACCCGCCTGGCCTGCTCCTGCAGGGTCAACCCACCGCCAGTCCCGGGCCGGAGCACGTCCCAGCCGTACTGCAGGGCGCGGGCGAGCAGGGCGAAGAGCAACCAGGTCACGGCCAGCCGGGCCACCGAGAGGATCGTGGGGGCGACCCGCTGCCACGTGGCGACGGCGAACGGCAGGGCGAGCGCCACGGCGACGGCCGCCTCGGTCGGCCAGGAAGCGGGTGACAGGCCGGCGACCACGACCAGCACGCTGGCTGCGGCGACGGGCCCCTTGGCCCCGCGGGCGCCGAGCGCGATGCCGAGGAACGCGGCCGCCCCGAGCAGCACCGCCAGCACAGCCCGCTCGTGCGGGTACTCGTCAGTGGCCGGGGCGTCGAGCAGCCACCCGAGCCCGCTGAGCACCACGACGATCGCGAACCGGGGCCAGGGCGAGCGGACCAGCAGCGAGACCGAGGCTGCGGCCGCGGTCGCGCCCAGGAAGAGCACGTCACCGTCGAAGACACTGAGCGGCAGGTGCAGCCACGACGTCACCCCGGCGAACCCCACCGGCCACCAGAGCAGGGCCGCGAGCAACAGGGCGACCTCGGGCCAGACCTTGCGCGCCATCGCCCGGCCCCGGTCGAGAGCGGGCTGGGACGGGGCGCCGGAGCCGGCGGTGGGGGTGGTGCTCCTGGGGGTGCTCACGCCGCCCAAGGCTAGCCGTTGGCCGCGCGCAACGTCCGCCGACCGATCATGGCGACCACTCCCCTTGATGCGAGAGCCGGATGCAGGTTGGCTGGGGTCGTCACCGCGACCTCGACCGCACCTGCTGCGAGAGTTGCCTGCCGATGCCGCCAGGAGGAACCACCGTGTCCGAGCCCACGACGACGAGCCACACCGAGGGTCTGGACCTCGCACCCACCCCCGAGTTCGCCGCGCAGGCCAACGGCAAGGCCGACCTCTACGACGCGGCCGCAGCCGACTTCGAGGGGTTCTGGGCCGACCAGTCCCGGCAGCGACTGAGCTGGTCCAAGGACTTCGACCAGACCCTCGACTGGAGCGGGGCGCCGTTCGCCAAGTGGTTCGTCGGCGGAGAGGTCAACGCCTCCTACAACTGCGTCGACCGGCACGTCGAGGCCGGCAACGGCGACCGTGTCGCGATCCACTTCGAGGGCGAGGGTGGAGACACCCGCACGATCACGTATGCCGACCTGAAGCGTGACGTCGCGAAGGCCGCCAATGCCCTTGAGTCCCTTGGGGTCTCGAAGGGCGACCGGGTGGCGATCTACCTGCCGATGATCCCCGAGGCCGTGGCGGCCATGCTGGCCTGCGCCCGCATCGGGGCCCCCCACTCGGTCGTCTTCGGGGGCTTCTCCGCCGACGCCCTGCGCACCCGCATCGCCGACGCCGAGGCCAAGCTCGTGATCACCGCCGACGGCCAGTTCCGGCGGGGCAAGACAGCTCCGCTCAAGCCCGCGGTCGACGCGGCGGTCGAAGGCGAGTCCACCGTCGAGAAGGTCCTGGTCGTGCAGCGCACCAAGGACCCGGTCGACTGGAACGACGACCGGGACGTGTGGTGGCACGACGTCGTCGACTCGGCGAGCGACCAGCACGAGGCGGTCGCCCACGACAGTGAGCACCCGCTGTTCATCCTCTACACCTCGGGCACCACCGGGAAGCCGAAGGGCATCTTCCACACGACGGGCGGCTACCTGACGCAGGCGGCCTACACGAACTCGGTCGTGCACGACGTGCACCCCGAGACCGACGTCTACTGGTGCACCGCCGACATCGGCTGGGTGACCGGCCACTCCTACATCGTCTACGGGCCGCTGGCGAACGGCGCGACCCAGGTCATCTACGAAGGCACCCCCGACACCCCGCACCAGGGCCGGTGGTGGGAGATCGTCGAGAAGTACAAGGTCACGATCCTCTACACGGCACCGACCGCGATCCGGACGTTCATGAAGTGGGGTGACGACATCCCCGCGAAGTTCGACCTGTCGTCGCTGCGGCTGCTCGGCTCGGTCGGTGAGCCGATCAACCCCGAGGCGTGGCTCTGGTACCGCAAGAACATCGGCGGCGGAAGCGCCCCGATCGTCGACACGTGGTGGCAGACCGAGACCGGCGGCATCATGATCAGCCCGCTGCCCGGCGTCACCGACCTCGAGCCCGGCTCCGCGCAGAAGCCGATCCCCGGCATCAGCGCCGAGATCCTCGACGACGAGGGCCAGCCGCTGCACGACCCCGAGGCGGTCGGCTACCTGGTCCTCACCAAGCCGTGGCCGGGCATGCTCCGTGGCATCTGGGGCGACCAGGAGCGCTACAAGGAGACGTACTGGTCGCGGTTCGGCCCCAAGTACTACTTCGCCGGCGACGGTGCGAAGTACGACGAGAAGGGCAACATCTGGCTGCTCGGCCGAGTCGACGACGTCATGAACGTCTCTGGCCACCGGCTCTCCACGGCCGAGATCGAGTCGGCCCTGGTGTCGCACCCGTCGGTGGCCGAGGCGGCCGTCGTCGGGGCCACCGACGAGACCACCGGCCAGGCCGTGGTCGCCTTCGTGATCCTGCGTGGCGGCCACGAGGACCACGGCGACGAGACCGTGCAGGAGCTGCGCAACCACGTCGCCAAGGAGATCGGCCCGATCGCCAAGCCGCGCTCGATCATGGTGGTCTCCGAGCTGCCCAAGACGAGGTCGGGCAAGATCATGCGCCGCCTGCTGCGCGACGTGGCCGAGAACCGCGAGGTCGGCGACGTCACGACGCTGGCCGACTCCTCGGTCATGAACCTCATCAAGGAAGGCATGTCCACCGGCAAGGAGGACTGAACGCCCCACCCCGGTATGCCGCGGACGCACCTCGCGTCCGCGGCATACCCATGTCCCCCAAGGGGTTTGACGGGCTCCAGGCAGTTCTGCTCTGAACCGCACGGTGCTCGTCCAGGCCCAATGTGGCCCTGGGAACTCGCCCAGGGCCCGCTCGTCAGGGCAGCGCGCGGGCGGCGGTCCGAGAACGTGCCGGGCTATCGGCCTCGGAAAGCTGCCGGGCCGAGGCTCCGATGTCGTCGACCCTCGTGAGGTTGTAGGCCACGTCCTCGATCTTGAGCTCGACGTAGGTGAACGAGCCCTCGGGCGCAGGGGCGTCCCAGCGCGCCTCGCCCTCCAGGGGCACGAGGTGACCACGCACATCCAGGTGTCCGGCGAGGGGCGTGGACCACGGCATCGCAGTGAAGGACTTCCCATCAGAGGACGCCCGCGACCGGTCCTGCGAGACGAAGTCGACCAAGTGGTGGTCGTCGTCGAAGGTCAGTACTCCGGAGACGCTCTGCGCTCCGACGCTGAACACACCGTGCACGTGGGTGCCGTCGACGGCAGTCCATCGAATGGGGGCGTCGACGATCGCCCCGGGCGCGAAGGCCACGAGGTCGTTGAACACCGTGACCGTCTCTCCACGGTCCATCTCCGCACCGGCGGCGTTGACCACGGACACCAGTGACACCACCTTGGCGCGCATCGTCGCGGTCCCGTTGGCGTACTGGTGCAGGACCGTGACCGGCAGCCCTGATCGCCTGGCGTCCATGATGAAGTGCCGCTGTGGTCGCGGTCCGAACGTGTTGACCTGTCTACCCGTGAACGGCATCCACGCCTGGGTGGGCCCGCCGCGGATCCGGCCATGGAACGTGGCGGCAAAGCTGCTGATGTGGGGCTGACCCACTGCGCCCGACCTGCGCACAAAGTCGGCCAGGGGTTCGGGCAGGTCGGCGAGGTCGGCCTCCGTCACGAGGGCGATGCTGTGCTCGGCCTCGTCCAGGGCCTGCGCCGACTGGGTGGCCCACTGGGCGTGGAAGCTGGCCGGGCCGACCGAGGCGAAACCGTAGACCGCGGCGACGACCAGCAGCACGTTGACCACGGTGCCGAGCTTGGCGTCGCTCCACGAGGTGATGACGGCCACCTGTGAGACCGCGGCGGCACCGAGGGCAACGGCCCACCACCAGGTCGTCGGGGCTCTGGCGGCGATGAGACCGGCGGACAAGAGGACGAGCGCGGCTGCCAGCAGCCAGAGGATCCCGAGACCGGGGCTGATCGACCCCTCGAGCGCCGAGGCCTCTACCCACCCCAGGCCCTTGCCGGCCCCGAGCAGGTGGATGAGGCCGTGGCCCACGAGCACTACGACCACCGCCCAGCGGATCACGGGCGTCATCCAGCTCACCCCTCCACAGGGGCCCCAGGAGCGACCGCCAGGTCTGCCACCAGGACCTCCGGGTAGTCGGTGAACTCCAGGTCGGCGATGACGTAGGTCCGGCCATCGTCGTGGTGCACGTGGGCAAACACGTGGTGGTCGATCCCGGCCAACCGCAGCGTGAGCGGGTGAGTCGTCTCGAAGTTGCGCCACCACGTCTTGTGCTCGGCCATACCCACCGTGATGCGCACGGATCGCCCCTCGGCCACGTACCTCACCACGAGCCGGTGCGACTGGCCGGAGCGGCGTCCGACGTAGTCGAGCACGGCCAGTCGGCGTCCCAGCGTGTCCCCGAACGAGCTCTCGAGCAGGGGGACGAGCACCCGGTTCGCGACCTGGTTCGTCAGGGCCGCGAAGTGGGCTACCGAGAAGCTGCGCGTGCGGGGCGTGGTCATGGGGCCAGCCTGCGTCCGGCGGTTGCACCTGGCCAGAGGCGAAGGTCCCTGCCGCGAGACGATCAGCTCACCGATCCGCTGGCGCACCTGAGCACGTGCGGTCTGCCCGGTGGATCGACCTGGTCGTTCGGCGGCAGGCGCCTCCCCGGTCTCAGCTCGTGCAGAGGCAGAACGGGTGCCCGGCTGGGTCGAGCATGACGCGGAACGACGCGCCCGGTTGGTGGTCGTGCTTCCTCGCGCCCAACGCGACCACGGCTGCCTCGGCAGTGTCGAGGTCGTCGACGACGACGTCGAGGTGCATCTGCTGGGGCACGTCCTGGCCGGGCCAGACCGGGGCCTTGTAGTCCTCGACCCCCTGGAACGACAGGCACTGGCCGTAGTCGGCCTTCACGTCGATCCAGCCGTCGGACGCGTCGAAGTTGGCGGTGTCGACCGTCCAGTCGAGCATCGCGCCGTAGAAGGTGGCGAGCTCCAGGGGGTCGGGACAGTCGAGGACGATGCTGGGGAAGCGTGCGATGGCCATGCCCGGCACGCTAGCCGCGGTTCAGGACGATCGGCATCCTGTTCCGGCCACGGCCAGGCCACGACACCTGCCACGTCACCTGCCACGTCACCTGCCACGTCACCTGCCACGTCACCTGCCACGGCACCCGAGCCGGGCGCGCCTGCGGGACTATGAGGACGGGTTGGGCACGCGTCCCGGCATCGGGGTCCACTGCCCGCGCGCCAGCAGCACCTCGCGCAGCAGGTCCGGCCGGTCGGTGATGATGCCGTCCACCCCGGCGTCGAGGAGCCGCACCATCGAGGGCTGGTCGTTGACCGTCCAGA
This sequence comes from Pedococcus sp. P2_D7, assembly GCF_056404295.1. NCBI lineage: Bacteria > Bacillati > Actinomycetota > Actinomycetes > Micrococcales > Intrasporangiaceae > Pedococcus > Pedococcus sp. P2_D7. The sequence goes on along the minus strand of NZ_JBFUEH010000002.1, from coordinate 501,302 downwards.
CCACGACCTTGACGCCGATCCCGTGCGCGCCGGTCACCAAGCGTTCGACGAACACCTGCACCCGCCCCAGCCGATCCGGCACGTGCAGGAACTCGGCGGTCGCGAACCGGCGAGCGGGCGGCATACCGGCGCGGGCGCAGGTGACCACCGCGGCCAGCGCGCGCCAGCCCAGCGCGGTCCGCACGCCCGGCACCTGTGCGCGCACGACGTCGAGACACCCGTCCCACGCGCCCGCGATGCAGACCCGCTCGCGGAAGTCCTTGTGCTGCAACACCTTGGTGAGCGCAGGGATCGCCGTACGCTCCTTGAGGTCGACCGTGAACCTGGCGTCAGGGAAGGCTTCAAGGGCTTCGGTCAAGGTGGGGATCGGCTCGCGCCCCAGGACGCGCAGCTGCCGCAGCTGCGCGAGGGTATGCCGCGCGAGCGGACCGCGTCCGTCCGTCACCCGGTCGAGGGTCGCGTCGTGGAAACAGGCGAGCTCACCGTCGGCGGTGATGCGGACGTCGGTCTCCAGGTAGCGGATGCCGAGGGCGGTCGCGAGGCTGAAGGCCGCGATGGTGTTCTCAGGCGCAAGGGACGCGCCTCCGCGGTGGGCGAGGGCGATGGGTCCGAGCTCGGAGCCGTAGGCCATGACACCAGCGTGCCGAAGTCTCGGGGCGCCCAGCACCGAAAACGGCTCCTGGCACCACTGTTCACCCCATGGAAGGCAACCGTTCGCCCGATGCCGACCCGCTAGACGGTCGCGCCCCGCATTTCGGCCGAAATCGCCTCTGCCACAGCGTGCATCGGCGGTGCCGCACCCTCGATGAACGCGTCGGTCATGCGCGGCAGCGGACCGGACACTGACAGCGCCAGTGGTTGCGACGAGCCCGGGATCGCGACGGCCACGCACCGCACGCCGACCTCCTGCTCACCTTCGTCGAGGGCGTAGCCGCGGTCGCGGGTCCGGTCGAGCTCGGCGGCGAAGGCCTCGGGATCGGTGATGGTGTGCTCGGTGCGGGCCGGCATGCCGGTGCGGGCGAGGATGGCCTGCACGGCTTCGGGATCCATGCCCGCCATGATCGCCTTGCCGACGCCGGTGGAGTGCGGCAGCACCCGACGACCGACCTCGGTGAACATGCGCATCGAGTTGCGGCTGGCCATCACCTGGCCGATGTAAACCACCTGGTCGCCGTCGAGCATCGCCAGGTTGACCGACTCCCCGAGCTCGTGGGCGAGCCGCTCCATGTGGGGGCGAGCCCAGCGGCTGACCATCCGCGACGTCGTCTCCCCGAGCCGGATGAGGCGTGGGCCGAGCGAGTACTGACGGGAGGCCTCCTGGCGGACGTAACCGAGGTCGACGAGCGTCCGCACCAGCCGGTGGATCGTGGGCAACGGCAGCTGGGCGTCGTTGGCGAGCTGCGACAGGCTGATCACGCCGCCGGCGTCAGCCATCGTCTCGAGGATGGCGAACGCGCGCTCGAGCGACTGCACACCGCCACCGGTCCTCGCGGGGGGCATCGACCCGTCCTCGACGGTCGGTTCCGTGCTCATATATCTCTCCCCAGTCCTTCCCGAATGAGAAGAAGATTTCGTATCATGGAACAATCCTAGTCCGTAGGCCGCCACCGCGGCACGCGACACCACTGACTTCTCCCGAGGATGCGCATGTCCCAGCCCACCACGCCCACCATGCACTCCGTGCCCACCGTCGTCGTCGACGCACCCCACGAGGTCGAGCGCAGCACCGAGATCCTGACTCCGGCCGCGCTGGCGTTCCTCGGGGAGCTGCAGGCGAGGTTCGGGGCCCGCCGCGACGAGCTGCTCGAGGCCCGCCGGTCGCGTCGGGCGGAGGTGTCCCGGACCGGGCGTCTGGACTTCCTCGACGAGACCCGCGAGGTCCGCGAGGGTGACTGGACCGTCGCTCCTGCGCCCGCCGACTTCGCCGACCGCCGGGTGGAGATCACCGGTCCGACCGAGCGCAAGATGGCGATCAACGCCCTCAACTCCGGCGCCAAGGTGTGGCTCGCCGACCTCGAGGACGCCAACACCCCCCACTGGGACAACGTCATCGGCGGGCAGGTCAGCCTCTACGACGCGGTCCGCCGCACCATCGAGCTCACCACCCCGCAGGGCAAGCACTACGAGCTCAAGGACCCGGGCGGCATACCCGTCATCGTGCCGCGCCCCCGCGGCTGGCACTTCGACGAGGAGCACCTGACCCTCGACGGTCGTCCGCTGGTCGGCGCGCTGGTCGACTTCGGCCTCTACTTCTTCCACAACGCCGCCGAGCTGATCGAGCGCGGGAGTGGCCCGTACTTCTACCTCCCCAAGATGGAGTCCCACCTCGAGGCCCGGCTCTGGAACGACGTCTTCACGTTCGCGCAGGAGTCCCTCGGCATCCCGCAGGGCACGGTCCGCGCGACGGTGCTCATCGAGACGATCCCCGCGGCCTTCGAGATGGACGAGATCCTCTATGAGCTGCGCGACCACGCGGCCGGGCTCAACGCCGGTCGCTGGGACTACCTGTTCTCGATCATCAAGTACTTCCGGGACTCCGGGCCGTCGTTCACCCTCCCCGACCGGAATGCCGTGACGATGAACGCGCCGATGATGAAGGCCTACAGCGACCTGCTGGTCCAGACCTGCCACAAGCGCGGGGCGTTCGCGATCGGCGGCATGGCGGCCTTCATCCCGAGCAAGGACCCCTCGGTCAACGAAGCGGCCTTCGCCAAGGTGCGGGCCGACAAGGAGCGCGAGGTCGGGGCCGGCTTCGACGGGTCGTGGGTGGCGCACCCCGGCATGGTCGAGCTGTGCAAGGAGATCTTCACCGGGGTGCTCGGCGACTCCCCCAACCAGCTCGCCAAGCAGCGCGACGAGGTCTCGGTCACCGGAGCCGACCTGCTCGATGCGGCCTCCACCCCGGGTGACCGGACGCTGGATGGCCTGCGCGGCAACGTCTCCGTCGGCATCCAGTACCTCCAGGCGTGGCTGCTCGGCAACGGCGCGGTCGCGATCCACAACCTCATGGAGGACGCCGCGACCGCCGAGATCTCGCGCAGCCAGATCTGGCAGTGGCTCAACTCCGGAGCCACCCTCGCCTCGGGCGAGACCGTCACCCGCGAGCTCGTGGACGAGGTGGTGGAGAGCGAGTATGCCGCCCTGGTCGAGTCGGTCGGCGACGACGAGACCGCGCGGGATGCGTTGGAGACCGCGCGGAGGTTGTTCGTCGAGTGTGCGCTCGACCCCGACTTCCCCGACTTCCTGACGCTCCCGGCCTACGCCGAGGTCCTGAAGGCCGAGCGCGCCTGACCCCCCACCCCCGCGAGCAACCTTTGCTAGCACACATTGCTCGTTCGTGGACAGGTTGCAAGGCGTCCGTCAACGAGTTTCCTTTGCTAGCAAAGGTTGCTGGAGACGACCGAAGGGGGTCAGGTGCGGCGGGGCATCCGCCAACGCCCGGCAGCGATCTGGTCGCCACCGACCCAGACGCCACCGATGTCGGACGTCGTGCCGAGCGCGAACACCTTGGAGAGCGCGTCGTCGGCCGACTTGGCGTTGCCGAGACCCACGGCAAGGGGGTCGCCCGCCTCGGGGAGCAGCCAGATCGCGTCGAACTGCTTGCCCACCGAGAGGTCGCCCACCTCATGGTCGAGCCCGAGGGCTCGGGCGCCGGCGGAGGTGCACAGCCACAGGAGGTGCGCCGAGGTCAGGGGCAGCCCTTCGTCGCCCAGCAGGCGCTGCATGAAGTAGGCCTGCAGACCCTCCTTGAGCATCGAGAAGCCAGTGCCCGCACCGACATCCGACCCCATGGCGACCTGCACCCCGGCCTCGACGTGGCGTCGCAGGGGGAAGAGCCCACTGCCGAGCGCCGAGTTGCTCGTCGGGCAGTGCGCGACCGAAGCACCCCGCGCGGCGAGCGTTGCCAGCTCGGGGTCGGTGGGGTGCACGTTGTGGGCCAGCACCGAGCGCGGCGTGACGAGTCCGTGGCGGTCGTAGGTGTCGACGTAGGAGGCCCCGCCGAAGAGCTCTGCGACCTCCTTCACCTCGGCGGTGTTCTCGTTGACGTGGGAGGTGAACCAGGAGCCGTCGACCTCGCCGAACGTCGCCGCGCAGGACTCGAGGATCGCGTCGCTGGCCGACAGCGAGAAGCGAGGCGTCACGGCATACCGGAGACGCCCCTTGCCGTGCCAGCGCGAGGCGAGGTCGCGGGACTCCTGGTAGGCCCGCTCGGGCGTGGTGAGCAGCGGCTCGGGCAGGATCCGGTCGGAGCTGACCAGGCCGGTGGTGACCCGCAGCCCCCAGAGGTCGGCGGCCTCGAACATCACGTCGACCGCCGAGGCGAAGTGCGAGCCGAAGACGAGGGCCGTGGTGGTGCCCGCGTCCACGAGCCCGGTGACGAAGTCCCTCGCCACGCCACGGGCCATGTCGACGTCGGCCAGCCGCATCTCCTCCGGGAGCGCGCACTGGTCGAGCCAGTCGAGCAGCGGCATCCCGAGACCGCCGATGACCCGCACCTGCGGGAAGTGGACGTGCGTGTCGACCAGCCCGGGCAGGACCATGCCCTCCCGGAGGTCGAGGACATCCTCGTCAGGGTGCTCGGCACGCAAGGCAGTGAAGTCGCCGCGCGCGACGACCACCCCACCCTCGACGAGCAGCCCGCAGTCGTCCTGCGCGCGCAGCGCCCCTCCCTCGAAGGGGTTCTCGGGGGTGTCGAGCACGGTGGCCCGGAAGAGCGTCATCGCGCCACCTTCGACGCCTCGGACTCGAACACGCGGACCAGGTCGGCCGCGACGCTCAGGGCGATGGTGGCCGGGTCCTTGCCGGTCAGGTGCGCCGACCCGATCGGGGTCTGGATCCGCGAGAGGTCCGCGTCCGAATGTCCCTCTGCGGCAAGGCGCTGGCGAAATCGCGACCACTTGGCCGACGAGCCGATGAGCCCGATCGACCCGAGGTGCTCGCAGCGCAGGGCGCCGTCGCAGAGCGCAGCATCCTCGGCGTGGTCGTGGGTCATGACCAGCACGTGCGTGCCCCGGGGCACCTGGCCGAGGACGAGCTCGGGGACCGGTGCGTGGTGGACGTGCACCCGGGCCGTCGAGTCGTCGAGGACGCCGAGGCGGTCGGACGTGAGCTGGTCGGCGCGGGAGTCGACCAGGTGGAGCTCGAGGTCGTGGCGGGCTAGGATGCGGGCCAGCTCGAGACCGACGTGGCCGACCCCGAAGATCGCGACCGCGGGCACCACCGCGAGCGGCTCGAGGAGCACCTGCACCTCGCCGCCACAACACTGCTGTCCGTGCTCGACGGGCGCCTTGTCGTTGAGGGACAACGCGATCTGCTCCGGAGCTGCCGCCCCCTCGGCCAGCATCGTGCGAGCACGGGCGACCGCAGTCGCCTCGAGGTTGCCGCCGCCGATGCTGCCCCAGGTCGCAGCCACACCGACGACCATCTTGGCCCCGGCCGCGCGCGGCGAGTGTCCGCGCACCGAGGTCAGCGTGACGAGGACACCCGGCCGGCGCTCCCGCCGCAACCGTTCGACGGCAGACAGCCACTCCATGGTCAGGTCCCCGCCCTGGCCGGCTGGGCGGCCTGCTCGGAGCGCGGCCGCAGGGGTGCTGCGTCGGCGTCGGGCTGGTCGGGGACGACGCCCGGCGCGCCCTCGACCATCGCGGTCATGTGCGGGGGCTCGGCGCCGCCACGAGCCTCCTGGACCGCCCAGAAGACGGCTTCAGGGGTCGCCGGCGAGGCGAGGTCGACCGACGTCCTCGCCGGACCGAAGGCCGCAGCCGCCTCGCGGAGGGCCTCACGCACCGAGAACGCGAGCATCAGCGGCGGCTCGCCGACTGCCTTGGAGCCGTAGACGGCCCCGTCCTCGTGGGCGCGCTCAAGCAGCGCCACGTTGAAGACCTCGGGCATCTCGGAGAAGCTCGGCAGCTTGTAGGTGCTCGCCGCCTGGGTGGCCAGCCGACCCCGCGACGGCCGGTCGGACTCGTCCCAGCGCAGGTCCTCGAGCGTCAGCCAGCCGGCACCCTGGACGAAGGCACCCTCGACCTGCCCGATGTCGACCAGCGGCGACAGCGAGTCGCCCACGTCGTGCACGATGTCGACGCGCCGCAGCCGGTAGGCGCCGGTGAACTCGTCGACCTCGACCTCGCTGGCCGCCACGCCGTAGGAGAAGTACTTGAACGGCGACCCGTGCATGGTCGACGAGTCCCAGTGCAGTCCCTCGGTGCGGTAGAAGCCGGCGGCCCAGAGCTGGATCCGTTGGAAGTAGGCCTGGTTGACGAGCTCGGCCCACGGCACGGACTCCGCGCCGCCGACCTTGCCCACGTGTCCGTCGGTGAACCGCACGTCGGCCGGGTGCACCCCGAGCCGGCCGGCGGCGACGGCACGCAGGCGCTCGATGATCTGCTCGCAGGCGTCCTTGACCGCCCCACCGTTGAGGTCCGCCCCGGAGCTGGCTGCGGTGGCCGAGGTGTTCGGGACCTTGTCGGTGCGCGTCGGCGCGAGCCGGACGGTCGACAACGGCACGCCCAACGTCGTGGCCGCCACCTGGAGCATCTTGGTGTGCAGGCCCTGCCCCATCTCGGTGCCACCGTGGGTGATCAGCACCGACCCGTCCTTGTAGACGTGGACGAGGGCGCCGGCCTGGTTGAAGGACGTGAAGTTGAAGGAGATCCCGAACTTCACGGGCGTCATCGCCAGGGCGCGCTTGGAGTGCTCGTGCGAGGCGTTGTATGCCGCGATGTCGGCCTTGCGCGCCGCGACGTCACCGGTCGTGAGCACCTGCTCCCAGCAGGTCGCGACCCGCTCGGGGTGGCGGACCGGCTGACCGTAGGGGGTGGACTGCCCGTCGACGTAGAAGTTGCGGGACCGCAGCTCGATCGGGTCGATGCCCAGCTGCGGCGCGCACCGGCCGAGGATGTCCTCGATGACGAGCATGCCCTGGGGCCCGCCGAACCCACGAAAGGCCGTCTGTGACGTCTTGTGGGTCTTGGCGATCCGCCCGTTCACTCGCACGTTGGGGATCCAGTAGGCGTTGTCGATGTGGCACAGCGCCCGGGCCAGCACCGGCTCGGAGAGGTCGAGGCTCCAGCCACCGTCGGAGGTGAGTGTGGCGTCGAGCGCCTGGAGCAAGCCGTTGTCGTCGAAGGCGACCCGCCACTGCGCGTGGAACCCGTGCCGCTTCCCCGACATGGTCATGTCCTGGGTGCGGGTGAGCCGCAGGCGCACCGGACGGCCGGTGAGCGTCGCGCCGAGGGCCGCGATGGCGGCATACCCGTGGGGCTGCATCTCCTTGCCACCGAAGCCGCCGCCCATGCGCAGGCACTGGACGGTGACGGCGTGGCTGGGCAGGCCGAGGACGTGGGCGACGATGTCCTGCGTCTCGGTCGGGTGCTGGGTCGAGCTCTGGACGAAGATCTGGCCGTTCTCGTCGACGAGCGCGATCGAGCAGTGCGTCTCGAGGTAGAAGTGCTCCTGCCCCGCGAACTCGAACTCGCCGCTGTAGACATGGGCCGCTCCGGCGAACCCGGCCTCGATGTCACCTCGCTCCATGTGCGGCTGGCCGCCCTGGAAGCTCCCCGCCTCGATCGCCTCGTGCACCGTGACCAGTGACGGCAGCGGCTCGTAGTCGACCTCGACCGCGAGCGACCCCAGCCGGGCGGCCTCGAGCGTCTCGCCGAGCACCCAGCACACGGCGTGACCGAAGAACATGACCTCCGACGGGAAGAGCGGTTCGTCGTGCTTGACCCCTGCGTCGTTCACCCCTGGCACGTCGTCGGCCGTCAGGACCCGCACGACGCCGGGGACCTCCAGCGCAGGTGCCGTGTCGAGCCGGGTGACGCGGGCATGGGCGTGCGGTGCCTGCACCGGGTGGGCGTGGAGGATGCCGTGCGTGCGGACGGCGAGGTCATCGGTGTAGAGCGCCTCACCGGTCACGTGCAGCGACGCCGACTCGTGCGGGATCTCTTGCCCGACAACGGGATTGGCAGGGCGTTGGGACAGGGCGCTCATGCTCCGACCTCCTGCTGCGTCGCGGTCTCGGCATGCAGCTTGAGGAGCGCCGTGCCGAGTGTCGCCGTGCGGTATGCCGCGCTGGCGCGGTGGTCGTCCATCGGCGTGCCTTCGGCGCGCATCACCGCAGCCGCCTCGCGGACGACGTCGGCACGCCAGGCCCGGCCCTCGAGCGCGGCCTCGGTGGCCAGTGCGCGGATGGGGGTGGCGGCGACGCCCCCGAGGCCGATCCGCGCCTTGGCGACGATGCCGTCGCGCAGGTCGAGCGCGAAGCCGACTGCCACGCTGGAGATGTCGTCGAACCGGCGCTTGGCGATCTTGTGGAACGCCGTGACCTCGCTGAGCGGCAACGGGATCCGCACGGCCCGGATGAGCTCACCCTCGCGCTTGACGGTCTGCCGGTAGCCGGTGAAGTAGTCGGCCAGGGGCACCTCGCGCTCCCCGTCGGTGGAGGCGAGCACCACGACCGCCTCCAGGGCGAGCAGCGCGGGCGGGGTGTCGCCGATGGGCGATCCGGTGCCGAGGTTGCCGCCGATGGTCGCGCCGTTGCGGATCAGCCGGGAGGCGAACTGCGGGAACATCTGGTCCAGCAACGGGACTCGCCCAGCCAGACCCCGCTCGACCTCGCTCAGGCTGAGGGCGGCACCGATCTCGACCGAGTCGTCACCGACCGACAGGGTCCGGAGCTCCGGCAGCCGGTCGATGCCGATCGCGAAAGGAGTGCGGGCACCGCGGATGTTGACCTCGACCCCCCAGTCGGTGGACCCGGCGACCAACACGGCGTCGGGGTGCTCAGCCAACAGGGACAGCGCTTCGGTGAGGTCTCCGGGGCGGGCAAACGTCCCGGTGGGGCCGTCGAGCCGCGTGGCGCGGGCGGCGGGCGGGGCGGCGGCCAGCCGCGCGGCATACGGGTCGTCGTCGGCAGGCTCGCCGAGGGCGTAGGCGGCGTCGCGAATGGGTCGGTAGCCCGTGCAGCGACACAGGTTGCCCGACAGGGCGTGCAGGTCGAAGCCGTTGGGCCCGTGCTCGTGGTCGGGCGCGACGCCCGGGTCGTTGGCAGTGTGGCCCTGGGCGTCTGCCGACGCTGCCTCGTGACCGTTCTGCGACGGGTCGGGGGCCACCGAAGCAGGGGCGCAACGACCCTCGCGGTAGTACTCGGTGGCCATGCTGCAGATGAACCCCGGCGTGCAGTAGCCACACTGCGACCCGCCGCGGACGGCCATCTCGCGCTGCACCGGGTGCAGCGCGTCGGGGCGGCCGAGGCCCTCGGAGGTGACGACCTCCTGGCCGTCGAGTGCGGCGACCGGCACCAGGCACGCGTTCACCGCGGTCCACTGGGTGCCGGAGCCCTCGGTGGGGCGGGCCACCATGATGGAGCAGGCGCCGCACTCCCCCTCGGCGCAGCCCTCCTTGGCGCCGGTCAGGCCCTGGGCCCTGAGCCAGTCGAGGGTCGTGGTGCTCGGGTCGGTGCCGTCGAGCGCGCGGGGCGCGCCGTTGACCGTGACACTGTGCTCGCCGAAGACACTGTGCTCGTCAACAGCGTGAGTGTTGGTTGACACCATGGTGACTCCCGTCGCCCCGTCTTTGGGGACCATCATCCCCCAGGCGTCACCGCCAAGGGGCATGGTTGCTGACAGGAGTGGGTCCGCCGGTTATCCATGCCGAACGACGGCCCTGTCGTTCATTCCCGAGCAGGATAGATCTCAACAAACTGTTGAATCAAGGGTTTCCGCCGACCATTCCGCGCACTGGACGGTCGGGTCAGGCGCGGCCGAAGCCCTGCAGCACCCCGGTGAAGGCCTTCGGGGGCGGCGGGGCGAGCTCGCCGTGCGTCGAGGGTCGCAACCCGAGACGCACCACGCTCTCGGCGAGGAGGGTCCCGGCCGCGACGCCGTCGACGACCGGCACCCCGAGCTGCTCGGTGAGCAGCTCGGGAAGCCCCGCCATCCCGGCGCACCCGAGCACGATCGCGTCGGAGCCGTCGGCCGCGAGGGCGTTCTTCGCGAAGGCGAGGATCACGGCATACGTGCGGTCGCGGTCCTCCTCGAGCTCGAGCACGGGGATGTCGCACGCGTGCACGCCGGCGCACTGACGCTCCAGTCCGTAGGTGCGAGTGAGGTCCCAGGCCCGGCCCACCGTGCGGCTCATGGTGGTGACGACCGAGAAGCTCCGCCCCAGCAGCGAGGCGGTCTTCATCGCCGCCTCGGCGATGCCGATGACCGGCCTGGACGCCGCCTCCCGGGCGGCGTCCAGACCGGGGTCCCCGAAGCAGGCCAGGACGAACGCGTCCGCCTGCTGGTCCTCGCGGATGACCTCGAGCAGCCCCGGCACGGCCAGCGCCTCGTCGTAGTGGCTCTCGATCGAGGCCGGCCCCATCGACGGCGTCCGAGCCGTGATGACGGTGTCGGGGCCGGCCACCCGCCGCGCCTCCGCCTCGATGAGGGCGGTCATGGACGTCGTGGTGTTCGGGTTCACCACGGTGAGGTGGACGGTCACTTCACGCACGTCTTCGCGTCGAGCGGGCTGTCGCTGACACCCATCCGCGGGGCGAGGAGCGCGTAGGCCGCGAAACCGATCCCGCAGCCGATGAACCAGGAGTAGTCGTCGAACCGGTTGATGCCGGGGACGAACACTGCGGCGAGGGCGCCGACCGCGGCGAGCGCGGTGGCCCAGATCGCGGGCGGGTTGTAGCCCCGCTTGTAGTGGTAGGCGCCGGACTCGTCCATCGTGAACAGGTCGTCGACGCAGACCCGCTGCTTGTGCACGACGTAGTAGTGGGCGATGAGGACGCCGAACAACGGGCCGATGAAGGCGCCCAGGGTGTCGAGCGTGTAGTGGATCGTCTCGGGGCTGTTGTAGAGGTTCCACGGCGTCAGCAGCACCGAGCCGACCGCGGCGATCATGCCGCCCATCCGCCAGCTGATCTTCTGTGGGCTGACGTTGGAGAAGTCGAAGGCCGGCGAGACGAAGTTGGCGACGATGTTGATGCCGATCGTGGCCGTGGTGAAGGTCAGCGCCGCGAGGACCAGGGCGAAGGTGTTGTCGATGTGGCCGACGGTCTCCACCGGGTCGGTGATCAGCTTGCCGTAGACCGGCAGGGTGGCCGCGGCGGTGAGGACGGTCAGCAGCGAGAAGAAGACGAAGTTGATCGGCAGTCCCCAGAAGTTGCCCTTCTTCACGGCCTGGAAGGTGCGGCCGTAGCGGGAGAAGTCACCGAAGTTGAGCATCGGCCCGGAGAAGTAGGACACGACCAGGGCCGTGGCGGCGAGCATCGTCGTGAAGACCTTGCCACCCGACAGCTCGTGGTCGGAGAGGTTGAGGTTGACGCTCCAGCCGGCCTTCGACAGGAGGTAGACGCAGAGCGCGATCATGACGACGTAGACGGCCGGTCCGGCGAAGTCGATGAACTTGCGGATCGTGTTCATGCCGGTCCAGAAGACCGCCGCCTGAGCCACCCAGAGCACGGCGAACGTCGCGTAGCCGAGGGTCGAGAGGCCCAGGAACCCGTGCTGGCTCACGTCGGCGTACGGCTCGAGCCCCGGCCACATGCGGACCAGCAGGATGTCGAGCGAGGCCGAGGCGAGGTAGGTCTGGATGCCGTACCAGGCCACCGCGATCAGCCCTCGGATGATGGCGGGGATGTTCGCGCCCAGCACCCCGAAGACCGACCGGCAGATCACCGGGTAGGGAACACCGGTGCGCTGGCTGGGCTTCGCGACGAGGTTGCAGAAGAACAGCACGATCGTGATGCCGACGATCAGGCACACGAAGACCTGCCAGCTGGTGAGGCCCAACGCGAAGAGGCTGCCGGCGGTGATGTAGCCGCCGACGCTGTGCACGTCGGACATCCAGAAGGCGAAGATGTTGTACCAGGACCAGGTCTGCTCCTTGAGCGGAGCGAGGTCCTCGTTGGTCAGGCGCTCGTCGTACGACGGCTTGATCAGACCTGCGCCGGCGCCGTGGTCGTGCTCCCCGTGGTGGGTCGCGAACCCCGCCGCAGCGGCCGCTTCCTCGGTCTCGAAGGGCTTTTCAGTGGTGCTCATCCGGACTCCTTTGTCCACCGCGTGACCGCGGATGCTTGCGGAGAACGCTAGGAGCGGATCCGTTGGCACAGAAGGCTTTGAACCGTATATCTGGGTATATCCAGCCGTCCGTCGAACAGCTCCACAGCCGGTGGCGCCGGGAGCTCAGCTGCCGATGCGGGCGATGCATGCCGTGAGCCGGTCGTGGTGTGCCTCGGCGACCGCCTTGAGGGTCTCGGCGTCGCGCGCGACGAACGCGTCGAGCATCTGCTGGTGGTCCTCGCGCATGCCGGCCCGGTCCTGCTCGGTCGTGCGCATCATGGTCTGGACGGGCTCGGTGAGGTTCCAGGCGATGTCGAGCATGTGCAGGAGCCGCGGCATGCGACAGGGCGCCAGCAGGGCCTCGTGGAAGTCGCGACTGGCCCGCTGGAAGGCGGCCGCGTCGTCGGCGGCGACGGCACGGTCGAGGGCCTCGTGGATGGCGGCGGCGCGCGCATGGTCGGCTGGGGCGGACTGGCGCACCGCCACCTCGAGCGCGGCCGCCTCGAGGGCGCCGCGCACGACGTAGAGCTCGTCGAGCTCGGTCTGCGACAGGGCGGTGACCGTGTAGCCGAGCCGGGGCTGGTGTTCGAGCAACCCTTCACCGAGCAGCGTCTTGAGTGCCTCACGCACGGGGATCAGGCTCACCCCGAAGAAGGCCGCCACGTCGTCGAGCGGGATCGGGCTGCCTGGTGGCACGGCACCCGAGGCGATCACCCGACGCAGCTCGGAGAGCACCTGCGGGCCGGAGACATAGGCGTCCTCACGGGTGAGCAGGCTGACGATGCCCGACTGCCGCCTGGGCTGTGTCATCGCCGCACTCCTCGACCCGTCACAGGACCATCATGCCCACCTAGACGAGCTGACGGCTGAGGACCGCGTGGCGGTTGACGTCCTTGTAGAGCAGGTAGCGGAACCGACCGGGACCACCGGCGTAACAGGCTTGCGGACAGAACGCGCGCAGCCACATGAAGTCACCCTCCTGCACCTCGACCCAGTCGTTGTTGAGCAGGTAGACCGCCTTGCCCTCGAGGACGTAGAGGCCGTGCTCCATCACATGGGTCTCGGGGAACGGGATCGCCCCGCCCGGCTCGAAGTTGACGATGTTGACGTGCATGTCGTGCCGCACGTCGCTCGGGTCGACGAACCGCTGGGTGGTCCAGACCCCGTCGGTGCCGGGCATCTCGCCACCCTCGACGTCGGCCTCGTTCGTCACGAAGGCCTCGGGCACGTCGATCCCGTCGACGACCTGGTAGGCCTTGCGGATCCAGTGGAACGTCGCCGTCGCGTCGCCGCGGTTGTGCAACGTCCACTCCTGGCCCGGTGGGAGGAACGCGTAGCCGCCCGCACCCAGCTCGTGCGTCTGATCCCCGAGGGTCAGGGTCAGCCCGCCCGCCACGACGAAGAGGACGCCCTCGGCGCCAGGGTCCGCCTCGGGCCGGTCGGAGCCGCCGCCGGGCGAGACCTCGACGATGTACTGCGAGAACGTCTCCGCGAAACCGGACAGCGGCCGGGCGATGACCCACAGCCGTGTGGCGTCCCAGAACGGCAGGTTGCTGGTGACGATGTCGGTCATCGTCCCCCGCGGCAGGACGGCATACGCCTCGGTGAACACCGCCCGGTCCGTGGTCAGCTGCGTCTGCGGCGGCAGGCCGCCGGCGGGGACGTAGTAAGGAGTGGTCGGGTAGCGGGGGGTGGTCATCGCTGTCCTCTCGTCAGGAGCCGACCGCGCGGGTCGGCCTCGATGTCGACCGGTATGCCGTGCAGCCAGGTCTGGCGCACCGCCCCGGTGAGCGTGCGGCCGGCATACGCCGACACGGGGTTCTTGTGTCGAAGGGAGGCGACGTCGACGGTGAACGACTCGTCGGGGGCGAAGACGACCAGGTCGGCCGTGGCGCCGACGGCGATCCGCCCGCGGTCGCCGAGCTCCACCTGGTCGGCCGGCCCCACTCCCATCCAGCGCACGACGTCGACGAGTGAGTGTCCTCGCTCGCGGGCCTCGGTCCAGACGGCGGGGAGGCCGAGCTGGAGGCCGGCGATCCCGCCCCACGCCTCGCCGAAGTCGCCGGAGTCGAACCGCTTGAGGTCCTCGGTGCACGGCGAGTGGTCCGACACGACGGTCCGGATCACGCCGCTCGCGAGCCCGGCCCAGAGCCGGTCGCGGTTGTCGTGCTCGCGGATCGGGGGGCAGCACTTGAACTGCGTTGCGCCGTCGGGGATCTCCTCGGCGTCGAGGGTGAGGTAGTGCGGGCAGGTCTCGACCGACAGTCGCAGGCCCTCGGCCTGGGCCCGGGCGATCAGCGGGATCGCGTCGGCGTCCGACAGGTGCAGGATGTGCGCCCGCCCGCCGGTCTCGCGGGTCGCGTCGATCACCTCGGCGATGGCCCGCTCTTCGGCCTCCTTGGGACGCGAACCCAGGAACCCGGCATACCCCTGGCCGTGCGGCTGGGGTGACGAATCGATGGTCTGCTCGTCCTCGGCGTGCACGATGACGAGCGCGTCGAACGTCGCAGTCTCCGCCAGGGCTTCGCGCAGCTCGGATGCCGACAGGTGGGGGAACTCGTCGACGCCCGAGTGCAGGAGGAAGCACTTGAAGCCGAAGACGCCGGCCTCGTGGAGCGGACGCAGGTCGGGCAGGTTGCCGGGCACGGCACCGCCCCAGAACCCCACGTCGACGTAGGCCTGGTCGCGCGCGACGGCCCGCTTCTCCTCGAGCGCGGCGACCGTGGTGGTCGGCGGGATCGAGTTGAGGGGCATGTCGATGATCGTCGTGACGCCACCGGCCGCCGCGGCGCGGGTGGCACTGGCGAAGCCCTCCCAGTCGGTGCGCCCGGGTTCGTTGACGTGGACGTGGGCGTCCACCAGGCCGGGGAGCAGCACCTCGTCGTCGGCCAGCTCGACCACGCGGGCGCCGGGCACCTCGCTGTCGTAGGGGTCGACCGCGACGATCCGTCCGTCCGCGACGGAGACCGCGACCGCGATCTCCGCGCCGTCGACGACGGCACGCCTCGCCCGCAGGACCACCTCTGCCGTCACACCAGACCTCTTCCCGGAGCCGTGCACCGAACCTGTCATGACCGTAATCCCTGCCTCAGCTCGCCGCTGCCGGCGCGGCGGAACGAGCATGGTCCATGACCCGGCTCCGCTGGGTGCCGAGCACCCCGCCATCCGCGCACACGACGTCGCCGTGGCGCAGGTAGGGGCGCGGCTCCGGCTGGCCCATGGCCACTCCCGCCGGGGTGCCGGTGATGACCAGGTCGCCCGGCTCGAGCGTCATGATCCCGCTGACGTAGCAGAGCAGCTCGGCGACGGAGAAGAGCATGTCGCCGGTCGAGCCGTCCTGCCGCAGCGTGTCGTTCACCGACATTCGCAGCCGGACGTCGGAGGGGTCACCGAGCTCGTCGGGGGTGACCAGCCACGGCCCGACGGGGCAGAAGGTGTCGGCCGACTTGCCCTTGGTCCAGGTGCCGCCGCGCTCGAGCTGGAGCGCCCGGTCGGAGACGTCGTGCGCCAACACGTAGCCGGCGACAGCCCGCAGGGCTCGGGCCTGGTCGCGCTCGTCCTTGAGCGGCGAGCCGAGGACGACCCCCAGCTCCACCTCGTAGTCGGTCGTGACCGACTGCGGCAGCATCCTGATGTCGTCGGTCGGCCCGCACACCGAGGTCGGCGCCTTGAGGAAGACGACCGGCTCGGTGGGCAGCGGCACGCGGGCCTCGGCGGCGTGGTCGCGGTAGTTGAGCCCGATGCCGACGACCTTGCCGGGACGGGTGAAGGGGGCACCGAAACGCAGGTCGCCACCACCCGGGAGGCGGTGCAGCGCAGTGGTTTCGACCGTGTCGAGCCTGCCGAGGAAGGTGGCGTCGACATCCTGCGTCACGGTCGACAGGTCGAGAAGCGCGCCGTCGTCGGCGACCACCACCGGGCGCTCGGCCCCGGGTGGACCGACCCTGGCGAACCTCACCGCGCACCGCCCAGGTGCTCGCGCGCGATGCGCGCACCGATCCGCTCCAGCAGTGGCCCGGGCGCGTCCAGCGCCTCCTGCCGAGTGGCGCCTTCGTCGACGAGCGCGTATGCCGCGTGCAGGCCTGCCGCTCCCAGCTCGGCAGGCGTGAGCGAGACCTGACCGGCCACCGCGACGGCGGGTACACCCTTGTCGCGGGCCAGCGCGGCCACGGCCGCAGGGGCCTTGCCGTGCAGGGTCTGGGCATCCAGGGAGCCCTCGCCGGTCACGACGAGGTCGGCTCCGGCGACGGCGTCCGGCAGGCCGGTCAGCTCGAACACGAGCTCGGCCCCCGGTCGGGTCGTCGCGCCGAGGACGGCCATCAGCCCGAAGCCGACCCCTCCTGCGGCTCCGGCCCCTGGCTCGTCCCGTCGGTCGGCGCCGGTGGTCCGCCCCACGAGGTCGGCCCAGCGGGTCATCGCGGAGTCCAGCAGCTCGACGTCTCCGGGACCGGCGCCCTTCTGCGGGCCGTAGACCGCTGCGGCCCCACGACCGCCGGTCAGGGGGTTGTCGACGTCGCAGGCCACGACCAGCTCGGCCCCGGCCAGGCCGGGGTGGAGTCCGCTCAGGTCGAGCCGGCTCGCCTCGAGCAGCGCAGCCCCGCCTCCTGCGACCTCACCGCCGGTCGCGGTGTGGATCGTGGCGCCCAGCGCCTGCAGCAGACCAGCCCCGCCGTCGGTGCACGCACTCCCGCCGATGGCGACGACGACCCGACGCGCGCCCGCGTCCAGGGCAGCGGCGATCAGCTCGCCGGTGCCCCTGCTCGTGGCCGTGAGCGGCGCGGTCCGGCGGCCCGGCAGCTGCGCCAGCCCCGAGACCTCGGCCAGCTCGACCACCGCCTCGCTGCCGCGGACCCCGTAGGCCGAGTCACACGGCATACCCGTCGGGCCGGTGGCCCGCACCGACACCCGGGTGAACCCGGCAGCAACGGCCGCGGCGAGGGTGCCGTCGCCCCCGTCGGCGACGGGGACGACGACCACCTCGACGTCGGGCCGGACCGAGCGCAGGCCGTTCGACAGGTGCCTCGCGACCTCGGCGGCCGTCAGGGTGCCCTTGAACTTGTCGGGGGCGAGCAGGACGCGGGGCATCGACAGCCCTAGTCCAGGTTGGCGAAGAGCGCGGTCGGGGCGTCGGCGCCGCCGGCGGCCAGCTCCTCGAACTCGGTGACGCCGTCGATGGACAGACCCATCGAGACGTTGGTGACGCGCTCGAGGATGACCTCGACGACGACCGGCACGCGGTATTCCTGCGCCATGGCCTTCGCCTTCTCCAGGGCGGAGTGGATCTCCTCGGGGTCGAAGACGCGGATCGCCTTGCAGCCCAGTCCTTCGACGACCTTGACGTGGTCGACGCCGTAGCCGGCGACCTCGGGGCTGTTGATGTTGTCGAACGACAGCTGGACGCAGTAGTCCATGTCGAAGCCGCGCTGGGACTGTCGGATCAGGCCGAGGTAGGCGTTGTTCACGAGGACGTGGATGTAGGGGATGTTGAACTGCGCCCCGACCGCCAGCTCCTCGATCATGAACTGGAAGTCGTAGTCGCCGGAGAGGGCGACGACGGTCTCGTCCGGGACCGCCGTGGCGACCCCCAGCGCGGCCGGGACCGTCCAGCCGAGCGGGCCCGCCTGCCCCGCGTTGATCCAGTGCCGGTCCTTGTAGACGTGCAGCAGCTGGGCCGCCTGGATCTGGGACAGGCCGATCGTCGAGACGTAACGGACGTCCTTGCCGAAGGCGCGGTTCATCTCCTGGTAGACCCGCTGCGGCTTGATCGGTGTGACGTCGAAGTTGGTCTTGCGCCACATGGTCGCCTTGCGGTCGCGGCAGGACTGCGCCCACGCGGTGCGGTCGGCCAGGCGACCGGCCTCGCGGCGCTCGCGCGCCACCTCGACGAAGAGCTGCAGCGCCGCCTTCGCATCGGAGACGATCCCGTAGTCGGGCGCGAAGACCCGCCCGATCTGGGTCGGCTCGATGTCGACGTGCACGAAGGTGCGGCCCTTCGTGTAGATCTCGACGTCACCGGTGTGGCGGTTGGCCCAGCGGTTGCCGATGCCCAGGACGAAGTCCGACTCGAGCATGGTGGCGTTGCCGTAGCGGTGGCTGGTCTGCAGACCGACCATGCCGGCGTTGAGCTCGTGGTCGTCGGGGATGGTGCCCCAGCCCATGAGGGTGGGGATGACGGGGACACCGGTCAGCTCGGCGAGCTCGACCAGCAGGTCGGCGGCGTCGGCGTTGATGATCCCGCCACCCGCGACGATCAGCGGTCGCTCGCTCGCCGCC
This sequence comes from Pedococcus sp. P2_D7, assembly GCF_056404295.1. Taxonomy (NCBI): domain Bacteria; kingdom Bacillati; phylum Actinomycetota; class Actinomycetes; order Micrococcales; family Intrasporangiaceae; genus Pedococcus; species Pedococcus sp. P2_D7. The sequence goes on along the minus strand of NZ_JBFUEH010000002.1, from coordinate 482,973 downwards.
AACAGGTCGAGAGCCTTCTCGACCTGGGGGCGGGTGGCGGCCGGCTTGTAGGTCGGCAGCGGCGCGTAGGTCTCGACGTCGAACTCGATCTCGGCCATCTGGACGTCGATGGGCAGGTCGATCAGCACCGGGCCGGGGCGTCCCGAACGCATCAGGTGGAATGCCTGCTGGAACGTGCCGGGGACCTGGGCCGGCTCGAGGACCGTGACGGCCATCTTGGTGAGCGGCTTGGCGATCGAGGCGATGTCGACGGCCTGGAAGTCCTCCTTGTGCAGCTTGGCGACCGGCGCCTGGCCGGTGATGCACAGGATCGGGATCGAGTCGGCGCTGGCCGAGTAGAGCCCGGTGATCATGTCGGTGCCGGCGGGACCGCTGGTGCCGACGCAGACCCCGATGTTGCCCGCCCTGGCCCGGGTGTAGCCCTCAGCCATGTGGGAGGCGCCCTCGACGTGGCGGGCGAGCGTGTGGTGCAGGCCGCCGTTGGTCTTCATCGCCTTGTAGAAGGGGTTGATCGCGGCTCCGGGCAGGCCGAAGACGTTCGTCACGCCTTCCTTCTTGAGGATCTCGACGGCCGCTTGGGCCGCAGTCATGCGTGCCATGGTGGTGCTCCTGGTTCTGGCCCCACTTTCCCCGGTTCGAGGTAATCCGCTGCCGGATCTGGGTAGCGGATTACCTCGAACGGGGAGAGCAGGTCGGGTGGGACGGGAGGTTCAGGGACGTTCGGGGAGGGTCAGGTGGTCTGCCCGGAGAGGCGCTGCACGCCACGCAGGAGGGCCGAGTGGTCGAGGCCGCCGTCGCCGTTCGCACGGGCCGAGGCCATCAGCTGGGCCACGAGCCCGCCGAGGGGTACGACCACCCCGGCCTCACGCGCGGCACTGGTCACGATCCCGAGGTCCTTGTGGTGCAGGTCGATCCGGAAGCCCGGCTCGAAGGACTTCTTCGCCATGTTGTCGCGCTTCTGGTCGAGCACCTTGGAGCCGGCCAGCCCGCCGCCGAGCACGTCGAGGGCAGGGCCGAGGTCGACGCCATAGGCCTCGAGGAAGACGACCGCCTCGGCCAGGGCCTGGATGTTGGCCGCCACGATGAGCTGGTTGGCGGCCTTGACCGTCTGCCCCGCTCCGTTGCCGCCCACGTGGACGATCGTTGTTCCGACCGCGTCGAAGAGCGGCTTGGCCTCGGCGAAGTCGTCGGCCGAGCCACCGACCATGATGGACAGGGCGGCGTTCCTGGCGCCCGCCTCACCGCCGGAGACCGGAGCGTCGAGGAGCCGGAACCCCTTGTCCTGAGCGGCCTTCGCGAGGTCGACGGTCACGTCGGGGCGGATGCTGGAGAAGTCGATCACCAGGGTGCCCTCCTTGGCGTTGGCGAAGACGCCGTCCTCACCCAGCAGGACGTCCTGCACGTCGGGGCTGTCGGGGACCATGACCGCGACCACCTGGGCGTCGCGGACGGCGTCGGCGACCGACGCCGCTGCGGTGCCACCGGCGTCCACGAGCGGCTGGGTCTTGTCGGGATGCAGGTTGTAGCCGATGACGTCGTGCCCGGCAGCCTGGAGGTGGACAGCCATGGGGCTGCCCATGATGCCGAGTCCGATGAAGGCGATGGTGGTCATGTCGTGCTCCTTGGTGGTCGTGCTGGTGTGACTGGGGTGGGTCAGGCGCCGCGGCGTTCGCGCGGCAGCCAGCCGAAGCTCTCGGGGGTGGTCGCGGTGGTGGGCTTGTACTCCAGACCCACCCACCCGGCATACCCGCGCTCGGCGAGCGCGCCGAGGTGGCGCTGCAGGTCGAGGCCTCCGGAGCCGGGCTCCCCGCGTCCGGGGGCGTCGGCGATCTGCACGTGTGCCGTGCGGTCGGCGAAGGCGGTGATGGCGGCGTCGAGGTCGTCGCCGTTGGCGGCCAGGTGGTAGAGGTCGAGGAGGAAGCCGACGTTGCTCGCGCCCGTCGCGCGCACGTCATCGACGACCGCGACGGCGTTGGCCGCGGTGCGCAGCGGGTAGGGCTTGGGACCGCTGACCGACTCGACGAGGACGGTCGCCCCGATGCGGTCTGCAGCCTTGGCGGCGAAGGCGATCGACTCGCGGCCGAGCTCGTCCTGCTCCTGCGCCGACGCGCCCTCGACGCGGTTGCCGAAGAGGGCGTTGAACGCCCCGACGCCGAGCCGCTCGCCGATGCCGACCGTGACGTCGACGTTGTCACGGAACTGCTGCACGCGGTCGGGGATGGAGAGGACTCCACAGTCAGGACCGGCCAGGTCGCCGGCGAAGAAGTTGAGGCCCACCAGCTGCACCCCCGCGTCCTCGATGGCGCCGACGAAGGCATCGACCTCGCGGTCACCGGGCGCCGGCTGGTCGGGCCAGGGCCACCAGAACTCGACGGCGTCGAAGCCTGCGGCCTTCGCGGCGGCGGGCCGCTCGAGGAGCGGCAGCTCGGTGAACAGGATCGAGCAGTTCACCTCGTAACGCAGTCCGTGGTCCGTCACGATATCTCCTTCATTTCCGTATTGTGGAATTGCTTTTCCGATTAGTGAGAGAGTAAGCGTCATTCCGCCCGAGCGTCAAGACCGCACGGGCGGTCGTCTCAGCGCGTGGCGGAGATATATCCGGAGGCGTCGCGGTGTCGCGCGAACCACCGCTCCCCCCATGAGACCGCCTGTGCCGCAAGCGATTGCTCGTCGGCCGTGACGGCGGTCGCCATGGTTACGACCCTCGGTAGGTGGAGTAGCCGAACGGGTTGAGCAGGACTGGCACGTGGTAGTGCTGGTCGGCGTCGGCGATGGTGAAGACCACCACCACCTCCGGGTAGAAGGCCTCGACGCCGCGCGCCGCGAAGTACCCACCCGAGGCGAACCGGAGCCGGTAGTCGCCGGCCTCCAGCCGCTCCGGCCCGATGGTGCCGATACGACCGTCCCCGTCGGTGATGCCGTCGCCGATCGCCTGGGCGTCAACGGTTTCCAGCACCACGGTGATGCCGGCGGCGGGCTTGCCGAGGCTGGTGTCGAGGACGTGCGTGCTGAGGGTTCCCATCAGAAGGCCACCTGTCGGAGTCGGAGCAGCGCGATCTCGCGCAGCTGGGTCACGGTCTCTTCACGCTCGGCGTCGTCGTCGTTGCCGAGCCGTCGGTCGAGCTCGGCGAGGATCTCGGCAGCGGATCGACCGGCGGCCCGGATGAGGAACACCCGGTCGAAGCGTGCCTCGTATGCCGCGTTGCCCGCTGCGAGCGCGCTGGCCACCACGGCATCGGCCGGGTCCACCCCGGCCTGCTCGCGCGCACTGGCGGCCACGTTGTGGTGCCGGCTCGCAGCCCGCTCACCGATCCGCGGGTGCCCGGCCAGCGCCGCCTCCAGCTCCTCGTCGTCGAGGTGCTGGGCGGCGGCGCCGGCGGTCGCTTCGAGCTCCGGCCACGCGGCATACGGTCGACCGTCGCGGACGGCGGCCACCCACCTGGGCACCGGGAGGCACGCGGTCAGCTGCTCCTCCAGCTCCGACGCAGGCAGCGTGTTGAGGCGCTCGAGGGTCATCAACCCTCCACGAAGCGGGTGCGGGCGGAGTGGATCGGATTGGCGTCGGCCACGAGGTCATCAAACCGGTAGCCGGCGATCTTGGCGATCTCCACGAGTGCCGAGGCGTGTTCCTGCGCCTGGGAGTTGTTGAGCCGCTCCCAGCCCGTGCGCACGACCTGGTCGAAGGAGTCGCGGTCGCGCACACACGTCACGAGGGGGAACCCGAACCGGTCGCGGTACTGGGAGGTGAGCTCGGCCAGCTCGCCGTGGCCCTTCTCGTCGAGCCGGGTGAGGCCGAGCGAGGACTGGTCACGGAGGGAGTCGGGCCCTTCGTCACCCTCGGCCACGCTGTCGGCGCCGAGGTCGGGGTAGGAGTCGATCAACTGGCGCTGCTCGTCCTCGTTGGCCGAGAAGAGCGCCTCCTGGAAGGCCCGCCGCAAGTCGCTGGTGTCGCTGAACGGCCGCGAGTCGAAGGCCCGCTCGACCACCCAGCGCGGCCCCTGGAAGAGGCTGCCGAACGTGTCGGCGAAGTCCTCGCGCGACATCTGGTTGACCTCGCTGAGGCGCACCAGGGAGCCCGGCGCGCCGGCCACGGCCGGACCACGGTTGGACCCGATGTGGTGGAAGAGGAAGTTCAGCACGATGGCGGTGATCGAGCCGAGGGTGATCCCCGAGCCGAGGATGATCTGAGCCCAGTCCGGGACCGCCTTGGCGACGTCGGGCTGCGCGGTGACGTACATCGCGAGGCCGACCGCGGTGGCGACGATGACGACGTTGCGGTGGTCGTGGAAGTCGACCCGCGACAGGGTCTGGAAGCCCACCACGGCCACGGTCGCGAACATCGCCAGTGCGGCCCCACCCAACACCGGGTGCGGGATGCCGGCCACGATGGCACCGGCCTTGGGGATCAGGCCGATGACGACCATGATCAGCCCGGCGGTTGCGACGACGTAGCGGCTCTTGACCCGGGTCAGTCGCACCAGGCCGACGTTCTCGGCGAAGCAGGTGTAGGGGAACGAGTTGAAGACCCCACCGATCGTGGTGGCCAGGCCGTCGGCGCGCAGGGCGCGGGCGATGTCGTCCTTGCCGATCCGCTTCTCGACGATCTCACCGGTCGCGAACACGTCGCCCGTGGTCTCGACGGCGGTGATGAGCATGACGACGATCATCGAGATGATCGCGGCCACCGAGAACCTGGGCCAGCCGAAGTGGAACGGCGTGGTGACCCCGATCCAGCCCGAGCCCGACACCGAGTCGAAGTGGGCGTCACCGAGGATCCAGGCGATGACGGTGCCGACCACCAGGCCGATGAGGACGGCCACGGTGGCCATGAAGCCCTTGAAGATCCGCTGGATCGCGACGATGAGGGCGAGGGTGCCCAGGGCGTAGGCGAGGTTGCGGCCGCTCGTGGGGTCGAGGGTCGGGCCGGCGCCACCGGCGGCGTCTGCAGCCGCGACCGGCAGGAGCGCCAGGCCGATGATCGTGATCACCGATCCGGTCACGACCGGCGGGAAGTAGCGGATCAGCTGGCTGAAGTAGGGGGCGACGAGGAAGGTGAACAGACCCGCCACGATCACCGCCCCGTAGATCACGAGCAGGCCGTCGGTGCCACCGCCCGCGGCCATGCCGATGGCGATCATCGGCGAGACGGCGGTGAACGTGACCCCTTGCAGGAGAGGCAGTTTCACACCGACCTTCCAGAACCCGATGGACTGGATGATCGACGCGATGCCGCACGTGAAGAGGTCGGCGTTGATGAGGTGGATGAGCTCCTGGGTCGACAGGCCGATGGCGCTGGCCAGGAGGATCGGCACGATGACCGCGCCGGCGTAGAACGCCAGCACGTGCTGGAAGCCGTAGATCGCGAGCTTCGGGATCGGCAGGACCTCGTCGACCGGGTGGCGGGAGGCGCGCTGGGACTGGGGTGTTGCGGTGGCTGCGCTCATGACAGGCACCTTTCGGGAGGCTCCGGGAGGAGGGGGTGCAGGAGGGCGTGCAGGAGGGGGTGCAGGAGGGCGTGCAGGAGGGGGTGCAGGAGAAAGGCGTGCGGGAGAACGGCGTGCTCGACGTCGTGACCGGCCGGTCGGGGTTCCCTGCGAGGAGCTGCGAAGCGACGCGGGCGGTGGTCAGATCGTGGTGCGGTGGTGCGGTGGTGCGGTGGTGCGGTGGTGCGTTGGTGCGTCAGCAGAATCCGGGCACGGTGAGCCAGGCGTCGCCGGCGTCCGAGCCGTTCTCACGCTGGACAGTGGCCTCGATCAGCCCGTAGGGACGGTCGGCGGCGATGAACACCTCGCCCGGGTTGTCCAGCCCGAACGGGGCCAGGTCGACCAGGAAGTGGTGCTTGTTGGGGGCGGAGAACTTGATCTCGGCGACCTCGGGGTGGGCGGACAGCACGGCCGAGCCCATCGCATAGAGGCTCTCCTGCAGCGCGCGGCTGTAGGTCGTCGCAAACGTCTCGAGGAGGAGCGACCGCACGTCGTCGAACGACTTGTTCCAGTCGACGCCCTCGGTGGACTCGTAGCGCCAGCGCGCCACGAGGGACGTCGCGAGGATCCGGTCGTCGGTCTCCTTCAGCGTCGTGTACTCGTCCCTGAGGTAGCCCTTGAACTCCGAGCCGGTCGACTTGAGGACGACGAGGTCCTTCACGCCGGACACGACCCAGGCGCGCGGCTCGTCGCCCCTGCGGTCGCGGGTCACGACCGTGGTGCGTACCTCGCCGCCGCGCTTCACGAACGCATGGTCATGGCCGGTGCCCCCGACCTCGATGCGGTCCCACGCGTACTCCTCGACCTCGATCCGGCTGGCGGTCGCGGCGGGGGTGACGTCGAGGAAGCGCTGTCCGAGGGTGAGGGCGTAGTCCTCCGGGGAGGTGACGCCGTGCTCCTTGGCGAACGCGAAGGCGGTGTTCTTCTGGGTGTCAGTGGGCAGGACGCTGGCCTGGTCACCGGTGGTGTGCGCCTCGGTGAAGTCGCCGCGCAGGGCGGTCGACACGTTGAGGTCGCGGATCTCGTGGCGGGCGGTGTCGCGGTAGACGCGGACGACGCGGTTCTCCGCCTTGCCGTACTGGTTGGGTCCGAGGACGAAGCTCATGGTGCTCCTTGCGGTGCCCGTCGACCCTGGGGTGGGTCGGCAGTGGGTGCGCGGTGGCTTCCAGGAGATCCGGAGGTCTTCCGAATGGTGGAAACCCGTTTACGAATGATGGAACAATAAACGCCGCGTTGTGACCGAGTCAACACTTTGTTGAAAATCAGGGTGGTGAAGTTCAGGGGCGTGCGACGAGCGGTCGCCCAGGTCCCAGCTCTCGGGCTCGCGGCCGCCCGGAGCCCGAGAGCTGGGCTCTCGCGGCACCAAAGACCACCGAGGTATGCCGCGTCAGCCGGTGGGCTCGGCCGCGGAGTCGCGGATTCGGTTGAGGTAGTTGTAGACGGTGAAGCGGGTCAGGCCCAGGGCCTCCGCGACCGTCTCCGCGCTGCGGCGCATCTCGAAGGCCCCGCGCTCCTCCAGCAGCCGCACCGCGTGCTGCTTCTCGGCGCGTGGCAGGGTCGCCAGCGAACCCCCGAGCTCGCGCTCCACGTCGGCGATGAGGCGCGACAGCCCGTCGGTGAAGTCCGTGGCACCAGCCGCAGGCGCACTGGCGGTGACCGCGTCCACGTCACCGAGGGTGAGGGTCACCCGGGTCGCGCCGTGGGACAGCGCCTCCTTGAGCGCCACGGCCACTGCGTCGACGACCACTTCGGCCTCGCCCTCGACCGACGTGCCGAGCGGTCCCAGGTCGGGTGACAACCCGGCATACCGGAGCGCGTCGGCGGACGCGGTGACGTGGGAGGGCAGCTGGTCGTCCTCGCCGTGGAACGGCTCGGTCGTGAACTCCACCCGCACGCGCATGCGGCCAACCTACCCGCGTCGCCCGCGGAGGTCAGCGAGGCGCAGTCAGCGAGGCGCAGTCAGCGCCGCCGCGGCGGACGGGGCGGTCAGGCGGACGGGGCGGTCAGGCGGGCGAGCGGTGGGCCAAGCGGTCGATGGCAGCACGGTCCAGACCGGTCAGGGCCTGCACCTCCTGCTCGTCGGTGGCGCCGCAGTCGAGCGCGCGGACGACGAAGTCGGACAGGGCACGGGCCGTGGCGGGCTCGTCCATGACCCCCGAATCCACTTGTCCCACATAGTTCTTCAGCCGTTGGCCGGCCACGGGCAGGCCTTCGCGGTAGAAGGCGTAGGTCGCGAGGAACCGGCTCGGCAGCTGGGCTGGATGCAGGTCCCAGCCCTGGTAGTAGCCGCGCTCGAGCGAGCGTCGCACGAGGCGTCCGTGCAGCCGCCAGGCCGCCACCACCTGGTCGTGGTCGCCGACCGGCAGCACGTTGGTGGAGCCGTCGGACAGGTGCACCCCGGTGCCGGCCGCGGCGACCTGCATGACCGCCTTGGCGTGGTCAGCGGCGGGGTGCTCCATCGACTGGTAGGCCGCGGCGATGCCGCAGGAGGCGGAGTAGTCGTAGGTGCCGTAGTGCAGGGAGGTGCAGCGGCCCGCCGAGGCGTGCACCATGCGGGCCACCAGCGCGGTGCCGTCGGGCCCCCCGATCGCCTGCGGGGTCTCGACCTGGATCTCGAACCGGATCGCCCCGGGCGACAGCCCGACGCCCTGCTCGACCTGCTCGCAGGCGACGACCATCGCCTCGACCTGGTCGACGGACGTGACCTTGGGGAAGGTCACCACGAACCCCTCCGGCAGCGCACCGTCGCGGGTCACGGCCTCGACGAACCGGGCGAACGTGCGCAGCCCCCGCCGCCGGGTCGGCGCCTCGAAGCTCTTGAAGCGGATGCCGTTGAAGGCAGTCGCGTTCCCGGTGTCGACGGCGTGCAGGAGAGCCGCGGCCGCGGCGTCCACGGCTGCATCCTCCTCGTCGTCGGACCGCGCGCCGTAGCCGTCCTCGAAGTCGATCCGCAGGTCCTCGACGGCTTCGCGGTCGAGCTTTGCGCGCACCCGCTCGAGCAGGTCCGCCGCGAGGCCATCGGGCAGCCCGAAGGCCTCCGCGACGCCCTCGGCGCCCCCACCGTGCTCGTCCAGGGCAGCGACCGCCTCCTTCTGCCACCGGCCCACCAGCTCGGCGTCGTAGCGGTCGGCCGGCACGTAGACGGTGTGGACGGGCTGGCGCACCGGCCGCTCGCCGGGGAACCGCGCGGTCAGCTCGGCATCCGCATCCCGCAGGCGCTCGTCGAGGGCGCTGCCCAGCGCGGCCAGGTCCACGGTCATCGGGTCGACGCCTCACTGCTGGCGGCGGAGCCGGTATGCCGGGCGGCCGGGTCGGCGTGCCGCCCTCCGGCTGCGTGTCGCACCGCAGCAGCCACGGCTGGTGCGACGTTGGCGTCGAAGACGCTCGGCACGATGTAGCTGGCATTGAGCTCGTCGGGGTGGACGCAGTCGGCGATGGCCGACGCTGCGGCGATCATCATCTCGTCGGTGATGTCCCGCGCGCCGGCGTCGAGCAGGCCCCGGAAGAACCCCGGGAAGGCCAGCACGTTGTTGATCTGGTTGGCGTAGTCGGACCGGCCCGTGGCGACCACGGCGGCGTGGTGGCTCGCCGCGACGGGGTCGACCTCGGGGTCGGGGTTGGCCATGGCGAAGACGATGGCCTTCTCGGCCATGCCCGCGATGTCGTCGCCATCGAGGAGGTTCGGTGCCGAGACGCCGATGAAGACGTCGGCCCCGCGCAGCACCTCCTTGAGCGTCCCCGTCGTGCGGGAAGGGTTGGTGTTGCGGGCGATCCAGCCCCGGAACTCGTCGGCGTGGTCCGCTTCCGGGTCCAGGGCACCGCGGCGGTCGCAGCCGATGATGTCGGTGGCCCCCTGGGCGTCGAGCAGCCGGATGATGGCGTGTCCGGCGGCACCCACCCCGGAGACCACGATCCGCACGTCCTCCAGCTTCTTGTCGACGACGCGCAGCGCATTGCGCAGTGCCGCGAGGGTGACGATGGCGGTGCCGTGCTGGTCGTCGTGGAAGACGGGGATGTCGAGCTCATCACGCAGGCGCCGCTCGATCTCGAAGCAGCGGGGCGCGGAGATGTCCTCGAGGTTCACGCCACCGTAGACCGGGGCGAGCGCCTTGACGATCAGGATGATCTCCTCGACATCCTGGGTGTCGAGGCAGACCGGCCAGGCATCGACTCCGGCGAACTGCTTGAAGAGCGCAGCCTTGCCCTCCATCACCGGGAGGGCTGCGGCGGGGCCGATGTTGCCGAGGCCGAGGACCGCCGAGCCATCCGTCACGACGGCGACGGTGTTGCGCTTGATGGTGAGGCGGCGCGCGTCCTCGGGGTTCTCCGCGATGGCGAGGCAGACGCGAGCCACCCCGGGGGTGTAGGCGCGGGACAGGTCGTCGCGGTGCTTCAGCGGCACCTTGGGCACGACCTCGAGCTTGCCGCCGAGGTGCAGCAGGAAGGTGCGGTCGCTGACCTTGCGGACCGTGACCCCGGGGACTGCCGCGATCTCCGCGGTGATCCGGTCGGCGTGGTCGGCGTCGGAGGCGTTGCAGGTCACGTCCACGACCAGCTTGTCGCCGTGCGACTCCACGACGTCGAGGGCGGTGAGCGCCCCTCCCGCCGCAGCGACCGCGGCAGCGAGGACCCCAGTGGTGTCGATCGCGGCAGGCGCGTCGGCGCGCACGGTGATGGAGTATCCGGGGCTCGGTGCGGACATCACTCGACCTCAATCTTCCACGATACGGATTTCAAGTTCTGTGAAACGGAACTTTAGGACTGGTCGGCGTCAAGGACAAGTCTCGACCGGCTGACGGATACATTGCGTTCGTGACGACGACCGAGCTCGACGGTGGCACGGAGCGGGGGCCACTGCCACCGCGCGCGCTGATCGTCACCCTGCTCGGGCTCTACGTCCGCGAGTTCGGCGGCTGGATCAGCGTGAGCGCCCTGATCCGGCTGATGGCCGCGGCCGGGGTCGACGACCAGGCCGTGCGCTCGTCGCTGTCGAGGCTCAAGCGGCGCGGCATCGTCGATTCCGAGCGCCGCGGCGGCATGGCCGGCTACGCCCTGTCGGAGTACGCCCGCCACGTGCTCGAGGTCGGTGACCGCCGCATCTTCGCCCGCCCCGAGCCGCAGTCGCGCGACTGGGTCGTCGTCGTGTTCTCGGTGCCCGAGTCCGAGCGCCAGAAGCGGCACGCCCTGCGAGCCCGGCTGGCCTGGCTCGGCTTCGGCACGGTGTCCTCCGGCGTGTGGATCGCTCCCGGCCACCTCGCCGACGACGCGCGGGAGGTGCTCGTCGCCAACGGGCTCGACCTGTACGTCGACCTGTTCCGCGCCGAGTACGTCGCCTTCGGCGACCCCGCCGATAAGGTCGCCCAGTGGTGGGACCTCGATGCGTTGGGGCAGCTCTACACGGACTTCCTCGACGCCCACGAGCCGGCGCGCACGGAGTGGGCTGCGCACGACACGGTCGAGCCCGGGCCGCAGGCGTTCGCCGACTACATCCGGGCGCTCACCGCGTGGCGGCGGCTGCCCTACCTCGACCCCGGCCTGCCGGCCGACCTGCTCCCGGACTCGTGGTCCGGGACGAGGGCGGCCGAGACGTTCTTCGCCCTGCACCGGCTGCTCGCGGGCCCGGCCCACGACTTCGTCACCGCTGAGGCCGGAGCCGCTCGTCCGGGATGACTGCGACGCCGACGATCTCGATCAGGGCCTCGGGCTGCCAGAGGGCCGTCGTGCCGATGCCGGCCATCGCGGGGTAGACGGGGCCGGCCAGCTCGCGCCAGGCGCGGCCGATCTCGCGCCCGTGGGCCTGGTAGTCGGGGATGTCGGTGAGGTAGATCGTGATGCTCACGAGGTCCTCGGGGACGCCGCCGGCCTCGGCCAGGGTGGCGAGGACGTTGGAGAACGCCTGCCGGAACTGCTCGACGATGCCGCCCGGCACGATCTGCATCTGCGCGTCGAGGGCGGTCTGCCCGCCGAGGTAGAGCGTGTTGCCACTCAGCGTGCCGTGCGAGTAGCCGCTCGGCGCGGCCAGGGACGCGGGGTTGACGGGCACGGGGGTCAGCGGCTGGGACATCGAACCTCCAAGGTGTGGCCGGCGCGGATCGGGCTGGGCGTGCTTCGAGCCTAGCCCATCTATTGACGTTTGGCGACGATCGTGAAAATCTCGCTATATGCAGTTCGGCACCGTCGCCCACGAGGGGACCACGCACGCCGCGGCCCGCACCGCCGACGGCTGGCGGGCCCTCCCGGCCACCGACCTGTCCGCCCACCTCGCCGCGGGAGGCACCCTCGGCCCGGACACCCCGCTGGGCAAGCTGCTGTCCGGTGCCGAGCCGGTGGCCCCGCTCCCCCAGCCCGCCAAGGTGATCTGCTGCGGGCTCAACTACCGCGAGCACATCCTCGAGACCGGACGCGACCTGCCGAGCCACCCCACGCTGTTCGTCAAGTACGCCGACAGCCTCGTCGGGCCGGTCGACGACGTCTGCCTCCCCGCCGGCACCGACGTCGACTGGGAGGCCGAGCTGGCCGTCGTGGTCGGGGCGACGATCCGTGACGCCGACCGCACGACGGCCGCAGCCGCCATCGCCGGCTACACCGTGGCCAACGACGTGTCCGTGCGCGACTGGCAGTACCGCACGTTGCAGTGGTTCCAGGGCAAGGCCTGGGACGACTCGACCCCGACCGGCCCCGTGGTCGTCACCCCCGACGCGGTCGACCCCACGCAGGGCCTGACCATCACCTGCCGCGTCAACGGCGAGCAGGTGCAGCGCGACAGCACCGCCACCCTGGTCTTCGACTCCGCCGACCTCCTGGCCTACATCTCGACCTTCACGGTCCTGCGCCCCGGCGACCTGGTCCTCACGGGCACGCCCGGTGGTGTGGGCGTCGCCCGCGACCCGAAGCGGTTTCTCGCCGACGGCGACGTCCTCGAGACCGAGATCGAGGGGATCGGCCTGCTACGCAACACGATCCGCCTGACCAAACCCCGCCTGACCGCCACCTGACCGCACCTGCCCGACCGCACCTGCCCGACCGCACCTGCCCGCGACCGACGAAGGAGAGCCACCCGTGGAACCTGACTTCAGCAAGTACCAGCTCGAGGGTGACAACTCGATGTACGCCGACGCCAGCGGCCTCGTCGTCCCGGTCGTCACCCGGGGTGGGCTCGAGGTCGGCGACACCGGCCAGTCGGAGGGCGCCAGCCGGATCTCGGGCGTGAGCATCCAGCACACCCCGGCGACGCGGTTGTGGTTCGGCAAGGTCAGCAACGAGGCCGGCTACCGTTCGGCACCGCACCACCACGGCGAGGCTGAGACCGGCGGCTACGTCCTCTCGGGTCGGGCCCGCATCTACTTCGGCGAGCGGTTCGAGGACTACCTCGACCTGACCGAGGGCGACTGGGTCTTCGTGCCGCCGTTCATGCCGCACGTCGAGTGCAACCTCGACCGCAACAACCCGCTCACCTGGATGACGACCCGCACGCCGGAGAACATCGTCGTCAACCTCCCCCAAGTCTCTGACGACGAGCTGCGCCACTGGGCGGACCGCCCGTGACGAGCACCCCGGGCGAGACGCAGGCGCCGACCTCGGAGATCGTCACCAGAGCGCTGGAGCTCAACACCGTTGCGGCGCAGCACTTCGACGTCGCGTTCACCGCGACGACGCAACCCTGTCCGTGGCCCAAGGCCTATGGCGGCGACATGGTCGCGCAGGCCGCCGCGGCAGCGATGCTCACGGTCACCGACGGCAAGACCATGCACTCGATGCACAGCTACTTCATGCGCCCCGTCGACATCGGCGCGCCGGTCACCTACGAGGTCGAGGTGCTGCGCGACGGCCGCAGCTACGCCACCCGCCAGGTTCGCGCCTTCCAGAACGGCAAGGCCGCGTACACCTGTCTCGCCAGCTTCGCCGCCGGCGAGCCCGGGGGACGGTATGCCGCGTCGGCGCCTGCCGACGTCGCCGCACCGGACGCGCTGCCCAGCTCCGCGGCATACCTGCTCGACCGGGAGCCGGGCGGCAACTCGACGATGACAGCGGAGTCGAAGGAGTACTGGTCCGGCGGGCGCAGCTTCGACATGCGGCACCTGCCCGGCCCGGTCTACCTCGAGGTCGACGGCGGCCGCACGCCTCAGCAGGCCTTGTGGGTCAAGCCATTTGACGCGCTACGGCCGGTCGAGGGGCTCACCGACGCCCAGCGCGACCTCGCCGTCCTGGCGTACGTCTGCGACTACACGATCCTCGAGCCGGTGCTGCGCGTCCTCGACCTGCCCTGGGCCCAGCCCGGGCTCGTCACCGCGAGCCTCGACCACGCCATGTGGTTCCACCGCGAGCCGGCACCCGGGGCCCTCGACGGCTGGTTGCTCTACGCACAGGAGGCCGTGGCCGCCGACTCCGGTCGCGGTGTCGGCCTCGGCCGCTTCTTCACCCCCGACGGCGAGCACCTCGCGACCGTCGTCCAGGAAGGCATGATCCGCGCCACCACCGGAGGTCAGTGATGTCGAGCTCGCCCGCCGCGCTCTCCCCGAGCGGCTACACCGACACGTTCGCGCGTGACCACCTGCCACCGGCAGGGGACTGGCCGACGCTGGAGTTCACGACCCCCGAGCTGCAGTACCCACCGCGGCTCAACGCGGCGGTCGAGCTGCTCGATGCGACCATCGCGCGGCACGGTGCCGACCGGCCCGCCCTGCGCACCCCGGACGGCACGGTCTGGACCTACGGCGACCTGCTGCTCCGGGTCAACCAGATTGCCGCCGTCCTGACCGAGGACCTCGGCCTCGTCCCGGGCAACCGCGTGCTGCTCCGCTCGCCCAACAACCCGTGGACCGTGGCCGCCTGGCTCGGCATCCTGAAGGCCGGCGGTGTCGTCGTCACCACCATGTCGGCCCTGCGCGCCCGCGAGCTCGGCCCCATCGTCGTGAAGACGAAACCGTCGATCGCCCTCGTCGACCTCCGCTCGGTCGTCGACGCCATCGAGGTCCGCGACACCGTGGCGCCCGACCTCGTCGTCGTGCCGTACGGCGACGGAGGGCCGAACGACCTGCTGGCCGCTCGCTGCGCCACGAAGTCCGGCGACGCTGCCACACTCAACTACGCCGCCGTCGACACCGCCGCCGACGACGTCGCCCTGTTCGGTCCAACTTCGGGCAGCACCGGCGTCCCCAAGATCACGACGCACTTCCACCGCGACATCCTGTCGATCGACAACACCTTCGGCCGCCACACGCTGCGGCTCACCGAGGACGACGTCGTGGCCTGCACCGCTCCGTTCGCCTTCACGTTCGGGCTGGGCATGCTCGTGGTCTTCACCCTCCGCGCCGGCGCCTGCGCGCTGGTGACCGAGCAGGCCACGCCGGCCCAGCTCGCCGAGGTCGTGGAGGAGCACGGGGTGACGGTCCTCGCGACGGCCCCGACGGCCTACAAGCAGATCATCAAGGCCGGCCACCTCCCCAGGCTCAAGGGACTCCGTATCGCCGTCAGCGCCGGCGAGCACATCCCGCAGGAGGTGTGGGAGACCATCCGCTCCGAGCTCGGGCTGGCCATCGTCGACGGCATCGGCGCCACCGAGATGCTGCACATCTTCATCTCGGCCGCGGGCGAGGACATCCGGCCGGGGAGCACCGGCAAACCTGTCCCCGGCTACCGCGCCGCGATCCTCGGCCCCGACGACCAGCCGGTGGCCCCCGGCACGGAAGGCCGGCTCGCGGTGATCGGGCCGGTCGGGTGCCGCTACCTCGACGACGACCGGCAGCACGCCTACGTCGTCGACGGCTGGAACGTCACCGGCGACACCTTCGTGCAGGACGAGGACGGCTACTTCTTCTACCGGGCCCGCACCGACAGCATGATCGTGTCGTCCGGCTACAACATCGGGGCCCCGGAGGTGGAGGCCGCCATCGACGGCCACCCCGACGTGGTCGAGGCCGGCGTCGTGGGTGAGCCCGATCCCGAGCGCGGTTCCATCGTCAGCGCGTTCGTCGTGCTGCGGGAGGGCGTGGTCGGCGACGACGCCAAGGCCCGCGAGATCCAGGACCACGTGAAGGCGACGCTGGCGCCCTACAAGTACCCCCGGCGGGTCCGCTTCGTCGACCAGCTGCCACGCAACACCAGCGGCAAGCTCCAGCACTTCAAGCTCCGCGACCTGACCCAGCCCCACCCCGCAGAGGAGTCGACCCCATGAGGATCGCGATCGTGGGCGGAGGCCCCGGCGGCCTCTACCTCGCCGCCCTGATGAAGCAGCTCGACGCGAGCCACGAGGTGACCGTCTGGGAGCGCAACGCCCCGGACGACACGTTCGGCTTCGGGGTGGTCTTCTCCGACGAGACCCTCGGCGGTATCGAGAGCGCCGACACCACCATCTACCGGGCGATGGAGAGCCAGTTCGCCCGCTGGACCGACATCGACGTGGCGATCGACGGCCGGTCGTCGACGATCGGTGGCCAGGGCTTCGCGGCGATGAGTCGCAAGGAGCTGCTGCGCATCCTGCAGGCTCGGGTCGCCGAGCTCGGGGTGCAGGTCCACTACCGGACGGTGGCGCCCGGCGCTGACGAGCTGCGCGCGTCGCACGACCTCGTGGTCGCCGCCGACGGCCTCAACTCCCAGGTGCGGGGGCAGTACGCCGACGCGTTCGGGCCGAGCCTCGACCCGCGCCACAACAAGTACATCTGGTTCGGCACCGACCTGGTCTTCGAGGCCTTTCAGTTCATCGTGCGCAACACGGAGTTCGGGACCATGCAGATCCAC
The DNA here is from genome assembly GCF_056404295.1 of Pedococcus sp. P2_D7. Taxonomy (NCBI): domain Bacteria; kingdom Bacillati; phylum Actinomycetota; class Actinomycetes; order Micrococcales; family Intrasporangiaceae; genus Pedococcus; species Pedococcus sp. P2_D7. The sequence goes on along the minus strand of NZ_JBFUEH010000002.1, from coordinate 466,753 downwards.
GGCTACCCCTACTCCGACAAGGGATCCACCTTCATCGTGGAGATGCACGAGGACGTCTGGCGGCGGGCCGGTTTCGACCGCACCGAGGACGAGGTGTTCCCTCCCGGGGTGTCGGACGAGTATGCCGTCGAGCGGGTCGCGGAGATCTTCGCGGACGACCTCGGTGGACACCGGATCCTCACCAACAACTCCAAGTGGCTGAGCTTCACGACGGTGCGCAATGCCAGCTGGCACCACGACAACGTCGTCCTCATCGGCGACGCCGCCCACACCGCGCACTTCTCCATCGGGTCGGGCACCAAGCTGGCGATGGAGGACGCGCTGGCCCTGGCCGCCTGCCTGCACGAGCACCAGTCCGTGCCGAAAGCCCTTGCTGCATATCAGGAAGAGCGCAAGCCGGTCGTCGAGTCGACCCAGCGCGCGGCCCAGGCCAGCCTCGAGTGGTTCGAGAACATCGGCATGTACGCCGACCAGGACCCCGACGAGTTCGTCTTCAACCTGCTCACCCGCTCACGCCGGATCACCTTCGAGAACCTCAAGGATCGCGACACCGAGTTCGCCGCCCGCATCCAGGGCGCGTTCGCGCGCGGTGCCGGTGCGGCCGGTGCGACCGGCGCGGAAGGCGCGAGCGCGAGCGCCGCAGCCGTCGAGCCCGACGAGCTGGCCCCGGCGATGTTCCAGCCGGTGCGGATCGGTTCCCTGGAGCTGAAGAACCGCGTCGTCCTCTCCCCGATGGACATGTACTCCGCCGTCGACGGGCTGCCGGGTGAGTTCCACCTCGTGCACCTGGGGTCCAAGGCCCTCGGCGGGGCCGGCCTGGTGATGTCGGAGATGACCTGCGTGTCACCCGAGGGCCGGATCACCCTCGGGTGCCCGGGGCTGTGGACCGACGAGCAGCGCGACGCCTGGGCGCGGGTCGTGACGTTCGTGCACGAGCGCAGCACCGCGAGGATCGGGCTCCAGCTGGGGCACTCCGGCAGGAAGGGCTCGACCAAGCTGATGTGGGAGGGCATGGACGAGCCGCTGCCCGAAGGCAACTGGGAGGTCGTCGGACCGTCGGCCCTCCCCTACGGCGAGGACTGCCACCTGCCCCGGGTGATGACCCGCGCCGACATGGACCAGGTCGTCGCCGACTTCCGTGCCGCGGCCCTACGTGGCGTCGAGGCGGGGTTCGACCTCGTCGAGGTGCACGCCGCGCACGGCTACCTGCTGTCCTCCTTCCTGTCGCCGATCTCCAACGTCCGCACTGATGAGTACGGCGGCTCCCTGGAGAACCGGCTCCGCTTCCCCCTCGAGGTGTTCGACGCCGTGACTGACACGGTCCCCGACCACGTGCCCGTCACCGTGCGCATCTCGGCGACCGACTGGATGCCGGACGGCAACACCGAGCACGACGGTGTCGAGATCGCGCGGGCCTTCATCGCCCATGGCGCCGCGGCCATCGACGTCTCGACCGGACAGGTCACCAAGGAGGAGAAGCCGGCCTTCGGGCGGTCCTACCAGACCCCGTTCGCCGACCGGATCCGTCACGAGGTCGCCCGCCCCGCCGGGGTGGCGGTCATCGCGGTCGGCGCGATCTCCTCGCACGACGACGTCAACTCGATCCTGCTCGCAGGGCGCGCCGACCTGTGCGCCCTCGGCCGGACCCACCTCTACGACCCGATGTGGACCCTGCACGCCGCCGCCGAGCAGGACTACTCCGGACCGGCGGCGCAATGGCCGGACCCCTGGAAGGCCGGCCGGCGCCGACCCCCCACGTCGCGCACCGACAAGATCCCGCCGCGGCTGGCACTGCTGCGCGAGGGCACCGAGGACGAGGTGCACCTGCGCTGGCGTCCCGGCGCGGCCGAGGCCGCGGCGCCGACCCCCGCCCCCGTGTCCGCGTGACCCCGTCACGCGGGGCCGACGGGACCGACGGGAACGACGGGAACGACCGGGGCGCACCCACCCTCCTCGCGACCCAGACGCTGCGGTCGCGGATCGAGTGGGTGGACACCGACGCCGCCGGGATCTACCACAACAGCACCGTGATCCGGCTGGTCGAGGCCGCCGAGGCCGCGCTCGCCCGGGCACACGGCATGGACGGCTACTTCCCCGTCGCCCCGCGCGTCCGCTACGAGGCCGACTTCGAGGCGCCGCTCTACTTCGGCCAGGAGGTGACGACGACGGTCTCCGTGGTCGAGCTCGGCACCTCGTCGATGACCTTCGGGTTCGAGGTCTGGGGCGAGGAGTTCGAGCAGGCCCCGCGGGTCCGGGCCGCGCGCGGTCGCTACGTCACCGTGCACCTCGACCGCAGCGGTCCGGGTCGGGCCACCAGCGCGCCGTGGCCCGCCGAGTGGGTCGAGCGCCTCACCGCCGGCTGACACAGCGCTAGCCGAGACCGCTGACCGGGCGCACCCCGACGGCATCCCGGTCCCGGCCTAGGCTTCCGCCATGGCTGCCCCACGCGTGTCCGTCATCATCGCCAGCACCCGTCCGCACCGGATCGGCCACCGGGTGGCGCAGTGGGTGCTCGACGCGGTGCCTGCCGACCTCGAGGTCAGGGTCCACGACCTGCGCGAGCGCGGACTGCCCTTCCTCGACGAGCCCGGCCAGCCCGCGGACGGCCACTACGCCCACGAGCACACCCGCCAGTGGTCCGCGGCGATGCTGGCGACCGACGCGCTGGTGCTGGTCATGCCCGAGTACAACCGCGGCTACAACGCGGCCCTCAAGAACGCCATCGACTACCTCTACGCCGAGTGGGAGGGACTGCCCGTCGGGTGCGTCGGCTACGGCTGGCACGGCGCGAGCTACGCCAAGTCGGCGCTGCGCCAGACCCTCGAGCGGGTCAAGATGACGGTGGTCGACGGTCCCGGGCTGGCCTTCAACAAGACCCTCACCCTCGACGGCGTGGTGAGTGCGAGCCAGGCCGACGACCAGGCCCTCGCCGCGATGTTGGAGGAGCTCCGCGCCAAGGCGCGCACCACAGCCCCCACTGTCGCCCACGACTAGGATGGACCGCAGGTGAGCCGGGAAGTCTGGTCGGCGGCGTCCGCGGACGTCTGTGCCCGCTGCCGACCCCCGAGGAACCCATGAGCCTCAACCCCTTGCGGCCCCGCCTCTTCGCCCGCACCACGTGGCAGGAGGCGCAGCCCGTCGCCGGGGCACTGCGCACCGAGACGGTCGGGGGCGCCTTGCTGCTCGTGGCGGCCGTCGCCGCCCTGGCCTGGGCGAACTCACCGTGGCACGCGGCATACGCGGGCTTGCGCGACACCACGCTCGGCCCCCTTGCGCTGCACCTCGACCTGACCCTCGGGCAGTGGGCGGCCGACGGCCTGCTGGCCCTCTTCTTCTTCGTTGCCGGTCTCGAGCTCAAGCGCGAGTTCCTGGTCGGCGAGCTGCGCACCCCGGCCAAGGCCGCTCTTCCCGTGGCCGCCGCCCTGTGCGGCGTCGCCCTCCCTGCCCTCGGGTATGCCGTGACGGTCACCTTCCTGGGCGCGGAGGGTGATGCGTTGCGCGGGTGGGCGATCCCGACGGCGACCGACATCGCCTTCGCGCTGGCCGTGCTGGCGGTGATCGGCACCCACCTGCCGTCGGCGCTGCGCAGCTTCCTGTTGACGCTGGCGGTCGTCGACGACCTGGTCGCGATCACGATCATCGCGGTCTTCTACACGCAGAGCCTCGACCTCCCCCTGTTCGTGCTCGCGCTGGTGCCGCTCGCGCTGTTCGCGGCGCTGGTGCAGCGGCGGGTGGCGCACTGGTGGCTGCTGCTGCCCCTCGCCGCCGTCACGTGGGGGCTGGTGCACGCGTCGGGCATCCACGCCACGGTGGCCGGCGTGCTGTTGGGGCTGGTCGTGCCGGTGAAGCCGCGGCCACGGGCGTCCCGGGTGTCACGGGTGCCCGCCGTGAGCCCACTGGCCGCCGACGTCGATGTGGCGCAACGGTTCGAGCACCGGCTGCGACCGCTGTCAGCCGGGGTGGCGGTGCCGGTGTTCGCGTTCTTCGCGGCGGGGGTGCGAGTGGTGGGCGGCGGGTTCGGCGACAGCGTGGCCGACGAGGCCGCGCTCGCGGTGGTCCTGGCCCTGGTGCTCGGCAAGCTGGTCGGGGTGTTCGGCGGCACCTGGGTCTTCGCGCGGTTCACCCGGGCCGAGCTCGACGAGGACCTCGCGTGGTGGGACGTCGTGGGCCTGTCGTTGCTGGCCGGCATCGGGTTCACGGTCTCGCTCCTCGTGGGGGAGCTCGCCTTCGGCGCCGGCAGCCCGCGCGACGAGCACGTCAAGCTGGCCGTCCTGGTCGGCTCGCTTGCCTCCGCGGTCCTGGCCACCGTGGTGCTGCGCGCCCGCAACCGGGTCTATCGGAGGCTCTGGGAGCTGGAGTCGCGCGACGACGACGGCAACGGCATCCCCGATTGCTTCGAGACGTCCGTCGCGGCACCGGGTGCGGCACCGGCTGCCCTGCCTGGTGCAGCGCTCTCCGCGGCCCCCGACGCAGCATCCGACGAGGTCACGGGTGTGGACGACCAACGACGCCGTTAGGGTTGGGAAGCCGGCAGACCGGACACGAGGAAGCGAAGGTGAGGCGCATGGCTCCCAACCAGCTGAACAGCGACGGCACCGAACGGACCATCGGACAGCTCGTGGCCGATGCCACCCACGACGTCTCGACCATCGTCCGTAGCGAGATCGCCCTGGCCAAGGCCGAGATCGCCGCCGACGCCAAGCGGGCCGGGGCAGGAGCCGGGATGTTCGCGGCGGCCGCCTTCGTCGCCTTGCTCGGGCTGATCTTCCTGTTCCACACCATCGTCGCCGTGATCGACATCTGGCTCCCCGAGTGGGCGGGCTACCTGATCACCACCGGGCTGCTGTTCCTCGTCGCCGCGATCCTTGCTCTCGTCGGACGGAACAGCATGAAGAAGATCAAGGGCAAGCCGGAGCGCACCATCAAGAACGCGCAGGACACCGTCACCGCCGTCAAGTCAGCGTCCTGACCCGGACCGGGCCCTCACCAGGACCCGTGCCCTCACCCGGCCAGCGCGACCCGGGACCCATCCACCGACACCCAGCCGAACGGCATACCCAGCCATGAGTCTCGACGCCTCGATGGCCCTCATCGAGGGCCCGTGGGAGCACCGCTTCGTCGCCGCCAACGGCGCGCGCTTCCACGTCGCCGAGCAGGGTGAGGGCCCGATCGTCTTGCTCCTGCACGGTTTCCCGCAGTTCTGGTGGGCCTGGCGGCACCAGATGGCAGCCCTGGCTGAGGCGGGCTACCGCGCGTGCGCGATGGACCTGCGCGGGTACGGCGCGTCCGACAAGCCGCCGCGCGGGTACGACACCCGCACCTCGGCGACCGACGTCGCGTCCGTGCTGCGTTCGCTCGGGGGATCGCGCGCGGCGGTCGTCGGCCACGGCTGGGGTGGCTGGATCGCGTGGAGCATGCCGACGCTGCAGCCCACCGTGACCCGGGCCATCGCCTCGCTGTCGATGCCCCACCCGCTGGTGTTCCGGAAGGCGTCGTTCGCGAACCCGCGTCAGCTCAAGGCCAACGCCTACCTCGGCGGGCTGCAGCGACCGTTCGTCCCGGAGCGGCAGATGACCGTGCACGGCGGGTACGTCCAGCGGCTGCTGCGGGAGTGGGCCTCACCCGAGGGGATCTGGCCCTCGCCCGAGGAGGCCCGGATCTACTCCGACGCCATGGCGCTGCCGTTCGTGGCGCACTCGGCGGCGGAGTACTACCGCTGGGTGGTGCGCAGCCAGGTGCGGCCCGACGGCTGGAAGTTCGCCGCCCGGATGAAGACGCCGATCAGCCTGCCGGTGCTGCAGCTGCACGGTGAGCACGACGGGGCGGTCCTGGCCGACACGGCCGGAGGCTCGGCGGCCTACGTGACCGGCCGCTTCGACCGACACCTCGTGCCGAACGCGGGCCACTTCCTGCCCGAGGAGGCGCCCGACGTGGTCAACCAGCACCTGCTCGACTGGCTCGCCAGCCTCCGCTGACCTTCCGCCGGCCCTCCCCTCCCGCGACCTCTGGCCACTGATACCTCATCAGCAGCAGGTTTCCGCCCCCGCGTGCCACACCGCTGGCCAGAAGTCGGACGGGAGAGGGGTATGCCGCGTGGGTCAGCCGGCGACGCAGGCGCCGGTGTCGACCGGGGTCGAGGCGCTGGACGCGGCGTCGAGGACGGGCTTGGCCTCGTCCATCGTGAGCGCGTACCCGGTGCTGGGGTCGTCGAGCGACTTGGCGAAGACGACCCCGACCACGCGGCCGTCGGTCGACAGCAGCGGGCCACCGGAGTTGCCGGGACGCACCTGCGCGTAGAGCGAGTAGACCTCGCGACTGGTGCCGGGCTGCCCGTAGATGTCCGAGCCCCGGGCGTTGACGACCTCACGGACCCGGGCGGCGTCGAGCCGGTAGGGACCGTCGAGCGGGAAGCCCGCGACGACCCCGCTGTCGCCCCGGGCCAGGTCGGGCCCCTGGCTCAGCGGGTCGGCAGGCAGACCGGGCACCGCGAGGACAGCCAGGTCGCGCTTGGCGTCGAAGATGACCACGCGGCCGACGTAGGACCGTCCGGTGCCGTGGATGCGCAGGGTGGCGGTGTCCATGCCGGCGACGACGTGGGCGTTGGTCACCACGCGCTCGCGGGCGACGACCCAGCCACTGCCTTCCTGTCCACGGTTGCAGGCATCGGCGACCCCGGTGATCTTGATGACCGAGGCCGCGGCCTGCCGCACCCCGGCGGTCTGGGCGACGGAGGGGTCCGGAGGAGCGACCGGCGCGATCCGCTCGCTCTCGAGACCGTCGAACACGCGCGGGAAGCCCTCGCGGTCGAGCACCTCGCGGAACGACGCGAAGAGCCGCGACGTGCCCGGGGGCACCACCCTGTCGATGGCGCGCAGCACGCGCGACTCACCGATGGCCTTGGCGATCGGGGCCGGCGCGCCGCCACGCAGGGCGCCGGCCATGAACCAGACGAGCACGGCCGCCGACAGGACGACGGCGACGGCCCCCAGGCTGGCGTCGAACCACTGGGCCGGCTTGATCTTCAGCTTGGACCGCAACGACCCACCGATCGCCACGGCGATCGCCTGCCCGCTGGACGCCAGGATGAAGACCCCGGCGATCAGCACGACCGAACGCAGCAGGGGAGAGGACTCCAGCTCGGTCCAGTGCTCGATCCCCAACGGGATCAGCCACATCGCGAGCGCACCCCCGGTGAGGAACCCGGCGAGCGACAACACGCTGACCACCAGACCCTGCCGGAACCCGGTGAAGGCGTAGCTGATGAACAGCAGGATCAGCAGGTAGTCGAGGACGGTCAGTCCGAGGAACATCAGGCTCGGCCTTCCGTCGCGGTCCGGGTCAGCGCGTCCTGCGAACCCCCTGGCCGGTAGCGGGCAGGAAGCGGACGCTCGAGGCTACGGTCCCACGGAACGGTCAAACCACCGAAATCGAGCACAGCGGACAGCAGTCCCGCCGTGAACCCCCACACGAACAGCCCGTCGAACTCGAACCCCGGCCCGCGGTAGCCGCTCGGGTGGGACACCGTGAACCGGGCGGCCGGGTCGAGCAGGTCGGCCAGCGGTGCCCGGACGGCCCGATGCACCTCGGTCGGATCGACCGTGTCGAGCGGGCTCGGCTCGCGCCACCACCCGAGCACCGGCGTGACGACGAACTGGCGCGGGCTCAGGTAGATGTCGGGCAGCTCGGCCACGACGTCGATGGTGTCGGGGTCGATCCCGACCTCCTCCTGCGTCTCGCGCAGGGCAGCGGCAGCGTCGGAGGCGTCGGACGGCTCGCGCTTGCCGCCGGGGAAGGAGATGTCGCCCGGCTGGGTGCGCAGGGTGTGGGCGCGCTCGGTGAGCACCACGTCCTCGCCCCCACCCTCGGACGGGCCGAACAGGATCATCACGCTGGAGCGCCGACCGCCCTCCGGGGGTGGGGCGAACGTCTCGAAGTAGCCCCGGTCGGCCGCGGCGATCGCGTCGCGGGCGCGGTCGACCCAGGCGGGACGAGCGACGGTCACGGCGCGGCGGTCCCGGTCACGTCGGTCCCCGACGCCGCGGCATACGGGTTGGTCGCCCCGGGGGCGAGCTCGAACTTGAGCAGCTTCTCGGCCTTGACCGGGTCGGTCTCGCCCACGCCGTAGGAGGGGCACAACCGGGCGACGGGGCACGCGCCGCAGGCGGGCTTCTTGGCGTGGCAGGTGCGACGGCCGTGGAAGATCAGGACGTGCGACAGCATCGTCCACTCCTTGCGCGGGATCAGCGCCCCGACGGCGTGCTCGACCTTGACCGGGTCGTCCTCGGCGGTCCAGCCGAACCGGCGGACCAGCCGGCCGAAGTGGGTGTCGACGGTGATGCCGGGGATGTCGAAGGCGTTGCCGAGCACGACGTTCGCGGTCTTGCGGCCGACGCCGGGGAGGGTCACGAGGTCCTTCATCCGCGGCGGCACCTCACCGTGGAAACGCTCGACCAGGTCGGCGCCGAGCTTCATGACCGAGTTGGTCTTGGCCCGGAAGAAGCCGGTCGGCTTCAGCAGCGTCTCCAGCTCCTCGCGGTCGGCTCCGGCGAGGGCCGCGGCGTCGGGGTAGCGCGCGAACAGCTGCGGCGTCACCTTGTTGACCATCACGTCGGTGGTCTGGGCGGACAGCACGGTCGCCACCAGGAGCTGCAACGGGGTGTCGAAGTCGAGCTCGCAGTGGGCGTAGGGGTAGTGCTCGTGGAGCATCCGGTACATCCGCCGGGCACGTCGGGTCAGGGCGACGGGGGACTCGTCGCCGGCAGCGCGCGCGGGAGCTCCAGACACCAGCACAGACTACGGGGCGGGGCAGACATCCGACGTGGCACACTGTCGCCCGTGGATCACGACGTGGTGAAGAAGGCCCCGCTGTTCGCAGCGCTGGACGACGAGGCGTCGACGACGCTGATGGCCTCGATGACGCAGACCCGCCTCGAGCGCGGCGACGTGCTGTTCACGGAGGGTGACCAGGGCGACCGGCTCTACGTCATCCGCGAGGGCAAGGTGAAGCTCGGGCGCCGCAGCGCCGACGGCCGCGAGAACCTCGTCGCCATCCTCGGCCCCGGTGAGATGTTCGGCGAGCTGAGCCTCTTCGACCCCGGCCCGCGCACCATGACGGCGACCGCCGTGGCCGAGACCCAGCTGCTCGGCATCGGCAACGACGACCTCAACGGCCTGCTCGAGGGCCGTCCCAGCGTCGCCAAGGTCCTGCTCGCCGCGCTGGCCAAGCGCCTGCGGCGCACCAACGAGAACCTCGCCGACCTCGTCTTCACCGACGTCCCCGGCCGGGTCGCGAAGGCGCTGCTCGACCTGTCCGCCCGGTTCGGCCGGCCCGTCGAGGAGGGCATCCTCGTCGCCCACGACCTCACCCAGGAGGAGCTCGCCCAGCTGGTGGGCGCCTCCCGCGAGACGGTCAACAAGGCGCTCGCCGACTTCGCCAGCCGTGGCTGGCTGCGACTCGAGGCGCGCGCGGTGCTGCTCCTCGACGTCGAGCGACTCAAGCGCCGCGCCCGCTGACCTTCCTGAGGTAGTCCAGCTGGGCCGCCACGCTCTGGGCCGCCGCCGGCCAGACCTCGCGGGGCACGTCGGCATACACCCTCTCGACCACGGCCTGCACCGGGTCGGGTGACGTGGCCGCTCCGTCCGCGAGTGCCTGCCGCACCTGCTCGAGCCGTTCGGCGCGGTGGGTGCGGTAGAACGCGACCATCGCCGACGCGTCCGGCACGACGGGCCCGTGCCCGGGCAGGATCGCGGTCACCTCCCCGTCGCCGGTGAGCTGGGCGATCCGCTCCAACGACGCGAGGTATGCCGCGAGCTCACCGTCGGGGTGCGCGACCACCGTGGTGCCGCGGCCCAGGACCGTGTCGCCGGTGAGGAGGGCGTGGTCGGCGGCGAGCGCGAACGACAGGGAGTCAGCGGTGTGGCCGGGGGTGGCGACCACCCGCAGGTCGAGGCCACCGGTCGTCACGACGTCGCCGTCGGCCAGGTCGTCGTGGCCGCGACCGACGGCCCGGGTCGGGGCGCCGGTCAGCTCGGCGAACCGGCTCGCGCCCTCGGCGTGGTCGGCGTGGCCGTGGGTCAGGATGGTCTGCGCGACGCGGGCGCCCCGAGCGGTGACCGCGTCGACGACGGCGCGGAGGTGGCCTTCGTGGAGGGGGCCGGGGTCGATGACGACCGCGTCGGTCGAGCCGGGCTCGAGCAGCACCCAGGTGTTCGTGCCGTCGAGGGTCATCGGGCTCGGGTTGGGGCACAGGACGCAGCGGGCCCGCTCGGTGACCGGTCCGCCGTGCCAGTCGCCGAACGCCGCCGAGGGTTCAGGCGCCTGCGCGGGAGTCATCCCCACCCACCCCTCGAGGAACCTTTGCTAGCACACGTTCCTCGTTCGCGGACAGGTTGCAAGCTGTCCGTCAGCGAGTTTCCTTTGCTAGCAAAGGTTGCTTCAGTCATCGCGGGAGGTCTGCCCGCATCACCAGGCCGTCGCCGGTGTCGACCAGCTCGGGCTGCACCGGCGCGATGACCGGCGACTCGGCGATGAACGCCGCCGCCGACGTCGCCGCGGCCACCTCCTCGACCGCCACGATGGTGGGCGGCAGCATCAGCGCCCGTCCATCGCGCCAGGCCTCCAGCAGGTCGGCCGGTCGCACCCAGTCGGCCACGTCGGCCTCGGTGGTGTCGTCGTCGGCCCGCTGCCCCTGCGGCACGGCGGCGCTGAAGAACCGGGTGTCGTAGCGACGCGACTCGAACTCGGGGGTGATCCAGTGGGCGCGGTAGCCGAGCAGGTCGGACCGCAGCACCAGCCCGTGCTCCTGCAACACCTCGCACAGCGACGCCTCGCGGTCGAGGAGGCGGCGCCGTTGCTCGTGCCAGTGCTCGCCGCTGACGTCAGAGATCACCTCGTCGGGTGACGGTCCGGCGAGCAGCACGCCGGACTCCTCGAACACCTCACGCACGGCCGCAGCGACCAGCACGCGGGCGGTCGGCTCGTCGACCTCGAGCCGGTCGGCCCACTCCGCCGGGCTCGGGCCGGCCCACGGCAGCGCCGCATCGGCGTCGCGCGGGTCGACCCCGCCGCCGGGGAAGACCATCATCCGCGGCGCGAACTCCATCGTCGCGACCCGTCGCAGCATGAAGACCTCGACGCCCGCGCCACCGTCACGGACGAACATCACCGTGGCGGCGCGCTTGGGCGTCACCGGTCCCGACGGGTCGGGCGCACTCAGCCAGGAGTCCGCCCGGGCCCGCAGCGACGGGGAGTCGGCGATCGGGAACTCGCGCCTGACCACCGGGACCACCCCGGGGCTACTCGTCGGCGAGGGCGACGACGATCTCGACCTCGACGGGGGCGTCCAGCGGCAGCACGGCGACCCCGACAGCCGACCGGGCGTGGATGCCGGCGTCGCCGAAGGCCTTGCCCATCAGCTCGCTGGCGCCGTTGATGACGCCGGGCTGACCGGTGAAGGCCGGGTCGGACGCGACGAACCCGACGAGCTTGACCACCTGGGTCACCTTGTCGAGGTCGCCGACGATGCTCTTGACCGCGGCGATCGCGTTGAGCGCGCAGATCTCCGCGAGCTTCTTCGCGTCCTCCGGCGGCACGAGCCCGTGGCCCTCGCCGACCTTGCCGGTCTGCACGATCGCCCCGGACACCATGGGCAGCTGGCCCGACGTGTAGATCCGGCGCCCGTCCTGGATGGCCGGGACGTAGGCGGCCACCGGCTTGGCGACCTCGGGCACGGTCAGGCCGAGCTCGGCCAGACGGTCCTCAACTGCGCTCATCAGGCTTTCTCCCGCTTCAGGTAGGCGACCAGACCGTTGCCGTCAGGACCGGTGAGGACCTGGACGAGCTCCCAGCCGTCCTCGCCCCACTGGTCGAGGATCTGCTTGGTCGCGTGGACGATGAGTGGCACCGTCGCGTACTCCCACTTGTTCATGAGAGGCAGGGTGTCAGGGGCTCGAGGTTCATGCCCTGCAGCCTAGCCACCACTGGCAGGATGGCCGCATGGCCCGTGACCCGATCCAGGTGCTCGACGAGCGGGCCGGCCCGCCGACCCGCACGACGACCTACGGCGACGACCCCGCCCAGGTCTACGACGTGCGTCTGCCCGAGCGCGTCACGCGAGGCCTCACGGTCGTCGTGGTCCACGGCGGTTTCTGGCGGCCGGAGTACGACCGCGCCCACGCCGGCCGCCAGGCGCAGGCCTTCGCCGACGCCGGCTACCCGACGGCCGTCCTCGAGTACCGCCGCCCCGGCATGCCCGGTGGTGGGTGGCCGGGCACCCCTGACGACGTCGCGCACGGCATCACCGCGGTCCGCCGCGACCCCGATCTCGACCACCCCTGGGTCCTGGTCGGTCACTCCGCCGGCGGCCAGCTGGTGACCTGGGCCGCGGCGCAGTCGTGGGCGCACGGCATACGCGGCGTCGTGAGCCTCGCCGGGGTCGTCGACCTCGGCCACGGCGTGGCGAACGGCGTGGGCGGCGACGCGATCACGACGTTCCTCGGCGGCCGGCCGGCCGACGTCCCGGACGCGTATGCCGCGGCCGACCCCGCGGGGCTCCCACCCGCCATACCCACGCTGTTGCTGCATGCGCGCGACGACGACGTGGTGCCGTTCGAGCTGAGCGAGCGGTATGCCGCGGCCCACCACGCGCCGAACGTGCGCCTCACGCCCGTGGAGGGCGGCCACTACGGGCTCATCGACCCCGAGCACCCGGCGTTCGCCCGGGTCCTCGAGGCCGTCGACCTGCTGGCCTCCTAGGCTGAGGTCATGCCCGAGGCCCCCGACCTGTCGAAGGTCCGCCTGCACGTCGTGACCGGCAAGGGTGGCACGGGCAAGACGACGGTGGCCGCGGCCCTGGCCCTCGCCCTGACCCGACAGGGCAAGCGGGTGTTGCTCGCGGAGGTCGAGGACCGGCAGGGGATCTCGCAGACGTTCGACGTGCCACCGCTGGGTCACACCGAGACCCGGATCCTGCAGGACCGCAGCGGCGGCCAGCTGTGGGCGATCTCGGTCGATGCCAAGGACTCCCTGCGCGAGTACCTCCAGAAGTTCTACAAGGTCGGCAAGGCGATGACCGTGCTCGATCGCTTCGGCGCGGTCGACTTCGCGACGACGATCGCGCCCGGCGTGCGCGACGTGCTGCTGATCGGCAAGATCTACGAGGCGGCTGGACGACGGTCCGGCAAGGGCCCGGCCGCCCCGACCTACGACGCCGTGGTGCTCGACGCCCCACCCACCGGCCGGGTCGTGCGGTTCCTCAACGTCAACGCCGAGGTCGCCGACGTCGCCAAGGTGGGCCCGATCCGCTCGCAGGCCGACTCGATCACGCGGATGCTGCGCAGCCACACCACTGCGGTGCACGTGGTGACCCTGCTCGAGGAGATGCCCGTCCAGGAGACCGTCGACGCGCTGGCCGAGCTGCGCCGCACCGACCTCCCCCTCGGCGCGATCGTCGTGAACCAGCTGCGCGACCCCCTGCTGACCGACAAGGCGCTGTCGGCGGTGCGGCGCTCCCGCACCGCGAGGCTGACCAACGGCGTCGCGGCCGACCTCACCACCGTCGGGGTCAAGGTCACCGACGGCATGGTCGCCGGGCTGCTGGCCGACGCCGGCCACCACGCCGACCGGATCGCCCTCGAGCGCGAGCAGGACGCCATCCTCGCGCAGGAGGGTCGGCTGACCGTGCGGCTGCCACTGCTCGCCGAGGGCACCGAGGGCGGCGGCATCACGGTCCTGGCCCAGGCCGTCACCGAGCAGGGGATGGTCTGATGCCGCCCCGCACCCGCTCGTCCAGGCCCAAGGCCTCCGCGAAGTCCGATGCTCGCCCCGCCACCGCGCGGCTCGACCTCGCCGCGCTGCTCACCGACCCCGAGACGCGGATCGTCGTCTGTTGCGGTGCTGGTGGCGTGGGCAAGACGACCACCGCCGCCGCGATGGGGCTGTGGGCGGCCGAGCACGGGCGTCGGGTCGTCGTCCTCACCATCGACCCGGCCCGTCGGCTGGCCCAGTCGCTGGGGCTCACCGAGCTCGACAACACCCCGCGACCGGTGGCGGGGGTGGGCGGCTCGGGTGACTCGGGCGGCCCCGGCGACCCGGGCGGCACCGGCGACCCGGGCGGCACCGGGGACCCGGGGGGCTCGCTCGACGCCATGATGCTCGACATGAAGCGCACCTTCGACGAGGTGGTCGAGCAGCACGCCACCCCCGAGAAGGCCGCCCAGATCCTCGCGAACCCGTTCTACCAAGCGGTCTCGAGCTCCTTCGCGGGCACGCAGGAGTACATGGCGATGGAGAAGCTCGGCCAGCTCCGCGCCGAGGCCGGGCGGGCCGGCCGCTGGGACCTCATCGTCGTCGACACTCCCCCGTCGCGGTCCGCGCTCGACTTCCTCGACGCCCCCAAGCGGCTCGGCTCGTTCCTCGACGGGCGGTTCATCCGGCTGCTCTCCGCACCGGCCAAGGCCGGCGGTCGGGCCGGCTTCAAGGTGTTCAGCGTCGGGGTCAACGTCGTCACCAGCACCCTGTCGAGGGTGCTCGGCGGGCAGCTGCTCCAGGACGTCCAGACCTTCGTGGCCGCCCTCGACACCATGTTCGGCGGCTTCCGCGAGCGCGCCGACCAGACCTACGCGCTGCTCAAGGCCCCCGAGACCGCGTTCGTCGTGGTCGCCGCGCCCGAGCGCGACGCGCTGCGCGAGGCCTCGTTCTTCGCCGGTCGCCTCGACGAGGAGGGTATGCCGCTCGCCGGGCTCGTCGTGAACCGGATCCAGCGCGTGGCCGCACCGTCCCTGACGGCCTCCCGAGCCCTGGCCGCGGCCGACCAGCTGGCCGACGCGGAGACCCGGTCGACCACGGCCGCCACCACCGAAGGGCTGCTGCGCCTGCATGCGTCGTTGGCGGAGACGGCAGACCGGCAGGAGCGGCTGGCGGCGCGGTTCACGGCCGGACACCCCGGCATACCCGTGGTGGAGGTGCCGGCCTCGGCCCAGGACATCCACGACCTCGACGGCCTCCGCGAGGTGGCCGCCGCCCTCACCGCCACCACCCCCACCTGAACCCCACCCGCCCCACCTTTATCGGGTCTAGGGGGAAGGTTGACCTTCACCCCGGAATCGTTCCGGGGTGAAGGTCAACCTTCTCGGGTGAGGCCTCCCGGTCCCCCGGCTGGAGACCCACGACGCAGTCCCTGACCCGCGGGGGATGGGTCAGGGACTGCGTTCGGGGGGTCCGCGGGAGCCGCGGCGTTCTCAGGTGAAGGAGGTCAGGCGCTCTCGGCCTCGGCCGGGGTCTGGTTGCGGGCCTGCGCGAACAGGGCGGCCCAGGAGGTGATGTTGGGGCGACGCTTGAGCAGGGCCCGACGCTCGCGCTCGGTCATCCCACCCCACACGCCGAACTCGGTGCGGTTGTCGAGGGCGTCGGCCAGGCACTCGGCGATGACGGGGCACCGCTGGCAGACGACCTTGGCGGTCTGCTGGGCCGCGCCCTGGACGAAGAGGGCATCAGGGTCTGACTTGGAGCAGGAACCCAACGGGGCCCAGTCATCCATCCACACGGTCCCCGCAGGCCCGCTGTTCGGCCGCTCCGGTGCGATAGTCATTCTCAGTGCCTCCAGATACTCCTGCTTCAGACGCTTCACCGTGCGTCTTATGTCCGTATCGACGTGTGGAAACGATAGGAACTGAAGGCACTCCGACGACATGGCCCATTCGTGTAGTTCTGGCATGACCAAAGGGACTAGTCATTCCGAGCCATCTCGTCTCGCTCCAACGGGCGGTGCGAAAACTAGGCCGTAACCGGGCGCAAACACCCCATTCCGCATCCGTAGTCGCGGGAAACGGGCTGCTCAAGGTTCGGCAGTTACCCTGTCGGCATGCAAGGACGCGCCACCAACCTGGGAAATGTCGTCAGCCTGCTCGGAGCCTTCGTCGCCACGGCGATGGTCATGGGCCTGCTGACGGCCGGTCTGCTGATTCCCGCAGTGGGCGCCACCGGCAGCGCAGCGACCTCCGGCGTGAAGATGTTCGACGACCTGCCGGGTGAGTTCACGGCCACCCAGCTGTCGCAGCAGTCGACGATCAAGGACGCGCGGGGCGGGATCCTGGCGACTCCGCAGCAGGAGAACCGCATCATCGTCAACCTCAAGCAGGTCGCGCCGATCATGCAGAAGGCGCAGATCGCGATCGAGGACAGCCGGTTCTACGAGCACGGCGGTGTCGACCCCCGCGGCATCCTGCGCGCGGTGGCGTCGAACGCCCAGGGCGGCGACGTCCAGGGCGCGTCCACGCTGACCCAGCAGTACGTCAAGCTGACGCTGCAGGAGAACGCACTGCGCAACAACGACGAGGAGGCCGCGCAGGCGGCCGTGCGCAAGAGCGCTGCCCGCAAGATTCAGGAGATCAAGTACGCGGTCACCCTCGAGAAGGAGATGACCAAGGACCAGATCCTGCAGGGCTACCTCAACCTCGCCTACTACGGCGACCTCGCGTACGGCGTCGAGGCGGCCGCGCAGCACTACTTCAGCGTCAGCGCGTCGAAGCTGAACATCCCGCAGGCGGCCCTGCTCGCCGGCCTCGTGCAGAACCCGGGCCGGACCGACCCGCGCAACTACCCCGAGAAGGCCCAGGCCCGTCGCGACGTGGTCCTCGACCGGATGTACGCCCTCGGGATCATCTCGGCCAAGCAGCTCAAGGCGTCGAAGGCCATCCCGGTCAAGAAGATGCTCAAGCTGAAGAACCCGCTGAGCAACTGCGCCGCGTCGTCCGAGCCGTACTTCTGCAACTACGTCATGGAGTACCTCAAGGACATGGACAACCATGCTCTCGACGTGCTCGGCAAGACCCGCCCGGAGCGGATCAAGAACATCACCGGCGGCGGCCTGACCATCCAGACGACGCTCGACCCGCAGGTGCAGGAGCAGTCGCTCAAGGACCTGACCAAGCGGGTGCCGTTCGCCAACACCGCGATGGGGAAGGACCCGAAGGACAAGACCAAGGCGGGCTACTCCAGGATGGTCGGCAGCGCCGGCACGATCATCGAGCCCAGCACCGGCCGCGTGCTCGCCATGGTGCAGAACACCAAGTACCCGACGACGAAGGCCCAGCAGAACGCCTACGGCTACACCGAGGTGAACTGGAACGTCGACGAGAAGTACAACGGCACGGCGGGCTTCCAGTTCGGCTCGACGGCCAAGATGTTCGCGATCGTGCGCGCGCTGGAGACCGGCACCCCCGTGAACGGCACGGTGCCGTCGAAGTTCGCCAGCACCACGAAGGGCGCGGTCTACACCCCGCAGGAGATCGGCTCCTGCGCCCCGGGCGGGCCCTACACGATCCACAACGACTACGCGATCGGCGGGAAGCCGCTGCCGCTGAAGAAGGCGACTGCCGACTCCATCAACACCGCCTTCGCGTCGCTGACCTTCAAGCTGGGCACCAGGAACGTGCTCAACACGATGACGAAGATGCACCTGCACACCGGCTCGGGGACCAACCTCCCGTGCTACGCCAGCACCGTCCTCGGCACCGGTGACGTCACCCCGATGACGCTGGCCAGCTCCTACGCGATCCTCGCCAACAACGGCAAGTACTGCCCCCCGAACCCGATCCTGTCGATCACCACCGCCGACCGGAAGCCGCTCAAGATCGGTGCCACCACCTGCAAGCAGGTCATCGACCCCGACGTCGCCAAGGGCGCGACCGAGCTGCTCACGGGCGTCATCAAGGACGGCACCGGCAGCCGGGCCAAGCTCGGCTCCCGCCCGGCAGCGGGCAAGACGGGCACCACCGACAAGCACGTCGAGTCCTGGTTCGTCGGCTACACCGCGCAGCGGGCCGCGGCTGTGTGGGTCGGCACGCCGTACTCCCAGCGTGGGATGAACGGCATCCAGCTCGGCGGCAGCTACTACAGGGGCGTCTTCGGTGGTGACATCGCCGCACCGATCTGGAAGAACCTGATCGAGAACGCGTCGAACGGCCTGCCCGAGCGGCAGTTCGACGACCCGAGCAACAAGATCGTCAACGGCGACCGCATCTCGGTGCCCTTTGTCGGCGGCATGTCCGTCGCAGAGGCCACCGCCAGGCTCAAGGAGGCCGGCTTCCTCGTGCAGGTCGCCGGACAGGCCAACAGCGGCTACCCGCAAGGCATCGTGGTCTACACCAACCCGAGCGGCTCGGCGCTGCGTGGGTCGACGATCGGCCTCTACACCTCGAGCGGCTTCAACCCGCCGCCCAAGCCCGATCCGACCAAGACGCCTGACCCCAAGCCGACCAAGACCAAGCCACCGCCCGGTCATGGGTGACAGACCGAAGGGCCCCCCACCGATGGTGAGGGGCCCTTCGAGTGTGCGGTATGCCGCGGAGCCGGCCGCGTGGGCAGCTCACCCACGGCAGGCTCAGCCCTTGGTCAGGGCCGCCTTCACGGCGGCAGCCACCCGACCGCCGTCGGCGCGGCCGGCCACGACGCCCTGGGCGACCTTCATGACCTGGCCGAGCTGCGGCATACCGGTCGCCCCGGTCTGCTCGATCGCGGCGGCGACGATGGTCGTGAGCTCGTCGTCGGAGAGCTGGGCGGGCAGGTAGGCCTCGAGGACCGCCAGCTCGGCCTCCTCCTTGGCGGCGAGCTCTGGACGACCCGCACCGGCGTAGGCGGTCGCGGCCTCCTTGCGCTTCTTGGCCTCCTTCGCCAGCACCTTGAGCACCTCGTCGTCGCTGAGATCCCGCGCTTGCGTGCCCGACACCTCTTCGTTGGTGATGGAGGTGAGCGCCAGGCGCAGCGTGCCGGACCGCACCGCATCACGCTGACGGATGGCGTCGGTGAGGTCGCTCTGGACGGTGGCCTTGAGGCTCGGCTGGGTCATGGCCCCAGTCTCGCAGGCGGATGGTGGTCCGACCCGCCGAGATCCGGTTTGCAAGGATGGCGGGGATGAATACTCCCCTGGGCGCCGCGTTGGGCACGGTCGCCGGTGTCGCCGCGCTGGGCGTGGCGGGCGTCGGCTACGCCAGCGTGGTCGAGCGCAACTGGTTCGCGCTGCGCCGGTTCACCGTGCCGGTGCTGGCTCCCGGGTCGCCGCCCCTGCGGGTCCTGCAGGTCTCCGACCTCCACCTCGTGCCCCGCCAACGGCGCCGCATCGAGTGGGTGCGTGGGCTCGCCGCGCTGTCGCCCGACCTGGTCGTCAACTCCGGCGACAACCTCGCGGCCCTCGATGCGGTGCCGGGAGCGCTCGAGGCGATGGAGCCGTTGTTCGCCTTTCCCGGCGTGTTCGTCATGGGCTCCAACGACTACTACGCGCCGGTGCCGAAGAACCCTGCGCGCTACCTGACCCGGCGCCACGCCCATGCCCCGCCCGGGCGGGTGCGGCTGCCGATCGAGGACCTGCGGGCCGGCCTGCGCGACGGTGGCTGGGTCGACCTCGACAACGCGCGCACCACCCTGTCGGTCGGCGGGGCCGAGGTGGAGCTCGTCGGCACCGACGACGCCCACATCCGGAAGGACGAGTATGCCGCCGTGGCCGGCCCGGCCTCGACATCCGCCGCCGTGACGATCGGCGTCACGCACGCCCCCTACCAGCGCGTGCTCGACCCGATGGCCGCCGACGGCGCCCGGCTCCTGATCGCCGGTCACACGCACGGCGGCCAGCTCGCCCTTCCCTTCTACGGCGCGCTGGTCACCAACTGCGACCTGCCGACCAACCGGGCGAAGGGGGTCTCGCGCTGGTGGCCGGGGGCGGGGTCGGCCCCGTCGTCCGACGCCCCCGCGGACGCCGCGTGGCTGCACGTGTCGGCCGGGCTGGGCACGTCCCCCTACGCGCCCGTGCGGTTCTGCTGCCGCCCCGAGGCCACCCTGCTCACCCTGGTGCCGCGCTCCTGAGCCCAGGCCTGCGTGCGTGGGCCGCGCAGGCGGCATACCGATTGGGAGTGGCCGGGTCGGGTGGGCTATCCTTCACTGTCGCTGCTCCCGTCGAACTGGCGTGGGTGGCGATTGCCACGGGGTGTGGCGCAGCTTGGTAGCGCGCTTCGTTCGGGACGAAGAGGCCGCAGGTTCAAATCCTGTCACCCCGACCAGACACAGGGCCGGACCGGCGTCAGCCGGACCGGCCTTCGTCGCGTTCGGGGCCGCCCTAGAGGGCCCCGCCCCTCCGATGCCAGTCACTGCCGGGGTTGCGTCGGATGTCACGGTGCAGGCGCAGGTCGTCGCGCAGCTGTGGCGGGACCGGCAGCCGGCGTGCGATCAGCTCATCGGAGTAGACCTGCATGACGCGCAGCAGCTCCTGACGGGCCGACAACAAGCTGGCCTGGACCACTGGCGACATTCGCTGTGCGGCCACCTCCTCGCGTGCCACGCGGACGTCGTCCGCCATCTCGGCCAAGGAACGTCGCGGTGCTGGGACGGCAGTGGCGGTGTCGATCTTCATGGCGGGACGACCTCAACTCGGCGCGGACCCAGCGGATCCCAACGCGGCATGCCTGACACTACGCCGAATGTTCCCTCATCGGGGGATGCACCGAAGGCCCTCAGCCACAGCAGTGCCCCCGCGTCGAGACGCAGGGGCACTGCCTTTCGGTCGACGCCGCCAGCTCCCCTGTGGTGCCAGACGACGACCGGACGGCTTGGTCTCCCCGAGCCACGCTGCTGGACCCGGACCTGCGCCATCGAAAGTGGCGATTGCGGGTCCGGGCAGGCGCCAGGAGTGATGTTAGCCGCCGCAGCCCTCGAGCGCCACGAGCGGGTTCGGCTTCTCGCGGGGCATGAGCCTGACCCCAGCCAGTGATGCCGCCCGTCGAGCCGAGGCATCCGCCTCGCACGGACAGTCGGCCCGTCAGCGGACGATCTTGAAGTTGAACGACGACGTGCCCAGGGCGCCCATCAGCCGCAGCCACACGGGGAGCAGCATCTCCGGGCCACGCGCGGTGGTGATGTCGCCGAGGTCGATGACGTCCGTGTGACCGAAGCTCTGGAGCAGCTCGGTGACCGTCGCCTTGGCCGCCTCGTCGTTGCCCGAGACAAAGACCGACGAGTCCGCGCCGAGGTCCGCGGGGTTGACCATGAGCGAGGCGGTCAGCGTGTTCAGGGTCTTGACCACGCGGGCCTCGGGGAACGTGCGCTGGATCTGCTCGGCGAGCGAGTCGGTGTCCTTGACGAAGAGGGTGGGAGGGAACCCGGCTGAGAAGTCGAGCGGGTTGGAGATGTCGATGACCACCTTGCCGGCCAGGTTGTCGGCGCCGGCGGACTCCAGGGCCGGTAGGGCCCCGGGGCCACTCGTCGCGTTGACGACCAGCTCTGAGGCTGCGGCGGCCTCGGCGAAGGTGGCCAGGCTCGCGGCGGGATGGGCGTCGAGCCAGCTGCCGAAGGACTCGCTGCGGCTGCGGGTGGTGTCGGGGTCGCGGGTGCCGACGACGACGTCGTGGTCGAGCTCGAGGAGGCGGCCGGCGAGGGCCTGCCCCACGCTGCCGGTGCCGAGGACTGCGATCTTCATGGTGACTCCTGGGTGCAAGGCTGCGCGCGAGGTGGACGGGTGCGTCCATCTCGTCGCGCAACGCACCTCCGCGACGTTCTATGCCCGGGCGCGTCGGTCCGCTTCCGCGCAGCCTGCCCTGCCCGCGGCATACCGGCATCGGGGTGGGACGCCAGCCCTCGGTGCACTGTGGGGCTGACCCGGCCGACCTGCGTCACGGTTGGTCGGCCGGGTCAGGACTGGAGGGCAGCCTCGGTGGCTGCCACGGCACCGCGCTCGTGCAGGTCGGTGAGGGCGCGGGTGTAGGCCTCGGTGAAGCGCGGGTTGTCGGCGAGGTCGCCGAAGAGGTCCGGGTCGCGCAGGAACGCGCACGGGTCCTCGTGCTGGCGCGCGGCTCGGGCGACCACGGCGTCCTTGCGGCGATCGACGACCTCGATCGGGTTGCCCTGCTCGTCCGTGCCCTCGGCGTAGCGGGCCCAGGACGCCACGATCAGCGCGGAGACGTCGACCGCGCCACCGTTGCCGAGGTTGTGGCGGATGACCGGCACCAGCCACTTGGGGATGCGGTCGCTGGACTCGGCACACAGCCGGGTGAGCGGGTCACGGATCTCGGGGTTGGCGAACCGCTCGAGCAGCTGGCGCCGGTACTCCGCGAGGTCGACGCCCGGCACCGGCTGGAGGGTCGGGCTGGCCTCCTGTTCCATGAACGTCGCGAGCATGCGGACGAAGAGCCGGTCCTGACAGACTTCGTGGGCATACCGGTACCCGGCCAGGTAGCCGAGGTAGCACATGGCCTGGTGGCTGGCGTTGAGCAGCCGCAGCTTCATCAGCTCGTAGGGCACGACGTCCTCGACCAGCTGCACCCCGGCGCCCTCCAGCGGCGGACGCCCCTGGGTGAAGTTGTCCTCGAGCACCCACTGGCTGAACGGCTCGCAGACCACCGGCCACAGGTCCGTCACGCCGAACTGGTCGGTGAGCCGCTCGATGTCCTGCTCGGTCGTGACCGGCGTGATCCGGTCGACCATGCTGTTGGGGAAGGCGACGTTGGACTCCATCCAGTCGGCCAGGTCGGGGTCCTTGAGCCGCGCGAAGGCACAGATCATCCGCTTCGCGACGTCGCCGTTGTCGGGCAGGTTGTCGCAGCTCATCACCGTGAAGGGCTCGCGACCCTCGGCGCGGCGCCGGGCCAGGGCGGCGACGACGTAGCCGAAGACGGTGTGCGGCACCGCATCCGGCTCGAGGTCGAGCCTGATGTCGGGATCGTCCGCGTCGAAGTCACCCGTCTCCTGGTTGACCAGGTAGCCGCCCTCGGTGATGGTCATCGACACGATCCGGGTGCGCTCGTCGACCAGGCGGTCGACGACGTACTCGCGGTCGGCGGGCGCGAAGACCACCTCCACGATCGAGCCGACCACCGAGGCGGACCACTTCCCGTCAGGGTGCTTGACGATCAACGTGTAGAGGCCGCGCTGGGCGTCGAGGGTGTCGATGACGCGACGGTCGTGCGGCAGCACGCCGACCCCGCAGATGCCCCAGTCGAGCGCCTCACCCTGGTTCATCAGGGTGTCGAGGTAGACGGCTTCGTGGGACCGGTGGAAGCCGCCGACGCCGAAGTGGACGATCGAGGCCGTCACCTGCGAACGGTCATAGGTGGGCTGGGAGACCCATTCGGGCACGACGGGGAGCAGGGTCGCCCCGGCCGCGGCACGGTGGTGGACGGTGGGTTCGTGTGTCACGGAAGTAGTCCTGGCCGTCGGTTACTTGATGGCGCCCATGGACAACCCGCGCACCAGCTGCTTCTGCGCGACCCACCCGGCGAGGATGACTGGCAGCGCCGCGATCGTCGCAGCCGCGGAGAGGACCGCGAGGAACTGTCCACGTCCGTCGACGAAGCTGCCGAGGAACGGCGGCGTGGTCCGGGCCGCGTTGCTCGTCAGCAGCGTGGCGAGGAAGTACTCGTTCCAGCTGAAGATGAAGCTGATCAGCGCCGCCGCGGCAACGCCGGGAAGCACCAGCGGAAGGACGATCCGCACGATCTCGCGGTACAGGCCGGCCCCGTCGACCCGGGCCGCCTCCACGATCTCGAACGGCACCTCGAGGAAGAACGACCGCATCATCCACACCGTGACGGGCAGGTTCACCGCGCCGTAGACGACGGCCAGCATGTAGATGTTGTCGAGCAGACCGAGGTTCTTGAGGATGATGTAGAGCGGCAGGACCACCGCGGCCATCGGCATGAAGCGGGTGGAGATGAAGAACGACAGGGCACCTTCGACGTTCTTCACCCGCCGGATGCTGAGCGCGTACGCAGCCGGGATGGCGAGCACCACCGCGATGATCGTCGCGGTCACCGACGCGGTGACCGAGTTGAGCAGGTAGCCCTTCATCCCTCGGTCCATCGCGAGCTGGTAGCCGGTGGTCACCGGGCTGAAGAAGACCTTCGGGTTGATGGACGAGGCGACCGACTCGGGCTTGAAACCGTTGATGATCATCCAGAAGACGGGAAAGAAGAAGACCAGCACGAGCACCCACGTGAGTGCGGTGACGAGGCCTCCCCGGGCAGTGCGTGTCATCGACTTCCTCCAGCCATGAAGACCTTGAACAGGGTGCGGAGCGCGACCGTGGCCACGATGATCGTGAGCACGACGGTGATGACTCCGTATGCCGCGGCCTGACCGACGTCGAGCCCGATGAAGGCGCGCTCGTAGAGCAGGTAGGCGAGGGTCTTGGTCCCGCCGGTGCCCTTGGTCAGGATCGCGATCGGGTCGAAGACCTGGATGATGATGACGGCGCCGAGCAGGACGCCGATCTCCACGTACATCCGCAGGTGCGGCAACGTGATCCACGTGAAGGTGCGCCACGGGCCGGCGCCGTCGACCTGGGCCGCCTCGAGGATTCCCGTGTCCTGGCCCTGGAGCCCGGCCAGCAGGATGAGCATCATGAACGGCGTGAACTCCCACGTCAGGACGATGACCACGGCCAGGAGCGGGTGCTCGGTGCTCCACGAGACCACCGGCAGGTGCAGCGTGCGCGAGAGCCAGTTGAGGATGCCGATGTTCGTGTCGAACATCGAGTACTTCCAGATCAGCGCGGAGGCCGCGGGCATGATCAGGAACGGCGTGATCATGAGCGTGCGGGCCAGCGCCCGCCCGTGGAACGGACGGTTCAGCAGGAGCGCGAACATCATGCCGAACAGGAGCGAGAAGATCACGGCCGACGCGGTGATGACGACGGTCGCGACGATCGAGGGCCACAGGTCACCGGACGACAGCGCCGTCCCGTAGTTCTTGAACCAGGTGAAGCCACGGTCGTTGGGGTAGAGCAGGTTCCACCGGATCGTCGAGTAGCCGACTGTCGTGAGGAACGGGATCTGGGTCAGCAGGATGAGGAAGATGACGGCCGGCAGCAGGAGCCACCGTGCGGTCCACACTTCCTTCGAGGTGGTCTTGACGCGCCGCTTGTCGGTGGCGGTCTCGGCGACCACGGTGTCGAGCTCGGTGACAGCCATGAGGGAACTCCCCCTTGCAATGGGCGGGATTTGGGGTGGACGGGGGTAAGGCGGTGGGCGGTCCTGGGGTGGTGCCGGGGTCGTGCGCGAGTCGCGACCCCGGCACCCTGTCCGTTTCCTCCGTGCGAGACGGGACGGACGTCCCGGAGGACCGGGCAGGCACTACTTGTGTGCGTCGCCCGCCTTCTTGGCGATGCCCTGGCACTTGCCGAGTGCGTCGTCCACCGTGCCGCGGTTGGCGAGGTAGTCGGCGATCAGCTGGGCGCACTGGTTGCCGACGTCCTGGAACTCAGGGATCGACACGTACTGGATACCGACCCAGGGCTGCGGGTTCACGCCCGGCTGCTTGGGGTTGACCGACTTCATCACGTCCAGGGTGATGGGCGCGTAGGCCGCGGCAGCCTGCTTGTACTCCGGCAGGTCGTAGGTCGACTGGCGGGCACCCGGGGGCACCAGGGACCAGCCGAGCTTCTCGCCGACGAGCTTGTGGTAGTCCTTGCTCGTCGCCCACTTGATGAAGTCGATCGCGGCGTCCTTGTTCTTCGTGGTCGCCGGGACCGCGAGGTTCCAGCTCCACAGCCAGCCCGACTCCTTGGTCTTGTCGACCGGCATGTGGGCATAGCCCATCTTGCCCTTCACCGGGGAGTCGTCGGCCTCGAGCATCGAGGCAGCCACCGAGGCGTCGGCCCACATGGCCGCCTTGCCCTCCTTGAGCGCGGTCAGGCACTCGTTGAAGGAGTAGGAGACCGGGTCCTTCTCACCCGAGGTGTCGAGCAGGGTCTTGTAGAACGTGACCGCCTGCTTCCACTCGGGCGAGTTGACCGTGGCGTTCCAGCTGGTGTCGTACCAGTTCCCGCCGAAGGTCTGCACGACCGTGGTGAGCGGCGCGAAGAGGTCACCCCAGCCGGGCTTGCCGCGCATGCAGATGCCGGCCCGCGAGGAGGTGTTGACCTTCTTGGCCGCGTCCGCGACCTGCTGCCAGGTGGGGTTGGCGGAGAGGGTGACACCCGCCTTGTCGAGGATCTCCTTGTTGTACATGAGGATCGACGACTCGCCGTAGAACGGGACGGCATACTGCTTGCCGTCGTTGGAGATCGCCTCGCGCACCGGCGCGAGGAGGTCGTCGACGTCGTATGCCGCGTCGGACTTGAGCGGCCCGGTCAGGTCCACCAGCCAACCGTTCGCACCCCACTGCGGGGTCTCGTAGGCGCCGATGGTGACGATGTCGTACTGGCCGGCCTTGCTGGCGACGTCGGCGGTGACCGCTGCGCGCAGGTCACCCTCCTCCATCACCTGGAAGTTGATCTTGGTGCCGGGGTGAGCAGTCTCGTACTCCCCCTTGAGCTTCTCCATGTCCTTCATCTGGCCGTTGTTCACGGTGGCCAGGTTGAGGGTGACGTTCTTGCCGTCGCCTCCGCCGCCGCCACTGGATACGTTGCCCGACGAGCAGGCCGCCATGGCGAGCGCGGCCGCCACCACGCCCGCACCCGCGGTCAGGGCGCGCTTCGAACAGAGCATGCCTAACTCCTTTGGTAGGTGAGCCTTTGGTACTCGAGGTCCCGCCGTCCGCAGGGGACGAGGTGGGCTCACCTGGTCCTGGCCGCAGTGCCGGGATGAGTTCAGCGTGGCCGCGACGCAGGCGACCGGACAATGACGCCTTCGCCAGTCTTTCGATACTTTCCCATTCCGCTCATCTGAGCAGGGCACTTCACGTCTGAGCATCCGTGCGGCACACTGAGGTGTCAATCGGGTCTGACCCACGGCGGAGCAGATGGAGGTGAGGACTTCGTATCAGTCGACGGGCACGCCGAGGCGCCCCCTCGCGGGCTTCGCGCCCCCGGACGTGGTCGAGCTCCACTCGGCCCACCGCCCCGGCAGCCCCTACCCAGCCGCCCCCCGTCGCGAGGTGATCCCCCCTCACCCGCAGCACGCCTTCCGCGCGCTCACCCACGACTTCCCCAGTGAGATCTGTGGATGGGGCGCCCACCCCGAGTACGAGATCCACCTCATCACCAAGACCCACGGCAGCTTCATCGCCGGCGACCACGTGGGCACGTTCGCCCCGGGACACGTCAGCATCATGGGCCCGCTGCTCCCGCACGACTGGGTGAGCGACCTGCCTCCCGGGCAGGTCGCCCCCGACCGCGACGCCGTCATCCAGTTCACCGACGAGTGGGTGCGTGAGTGCATGCGGCTCATCCCCGAGCTGCAGGAGATCGACGACGTCCTCGCCCAGTCGGCGAGGGGCATCGTCTTCTCGGGCGCCACCGCCTGGCGCGCCGCCGAGAACATCCTCGAGGTCGTCCACACCGAGGGCACGCAGCAGGTGGCGAGCCTGTTCCGCCTGCTGTCGATCTTCGCGCGCGCCCCGCAGGAGGAGCGTGAGGTCGTGGCCAGCGAGTGGCTCGGTCGCCCCACCGACCCGAACTCGCTCAACGCCGTCGAGGTCGGCCTGGCCTACATCTTCGAGAACCTCACCGACGACATCCGGCTCTCCACCGCTGCCAAGCTCGCCTACATGTCGGAGCCGACGTTCTCGAAGTACTTCCGCAGCGCCACCGGCATGACGTTCAGCAACATGGTCAAGAAGCTGCGCATCGCGCACGCCCGCCGCCTCCTCGACACGACCCCCGCCTCCATCGCCCAGGTGGCGGAGCTGAGCGGCTACCGCAACATGGCCAACTTCAACCGCCAGTTCCTCGCGGAGGTGGGCGCTACCCCCACGGCCTACCGCAGGCTCGAGTCGTCGCAGAAGCCGCCCGCCGAGGTGTTCAGCCTCGGCCTGCGCGCACGTATCGCCGCCGGCAACCACGCCTGACCACGCCTGACCACGCCTGACCGCGCGGCATACCCGGCTGGTGGCTCACCAGGGCGCTGCTGCACCCTGGTGCGCGGCAAGAAAGGATCGAAAGGCGCGAGGTTCATACCGACCGGCACGAAACTCGGTATCCAACGGCCGTCGCGGGCTGGTAGACAGCCGGGGTGCACACGACGCCGGAGTTCCCCGACCTGCTGCGACTGATCGACGAGCGATCGACCGCCTTCCTCGCCCTGGTGGCCGCGGCGCCCGATCTCGACGTGCCGGTGCCGACCTGCCCGGGGTGGACGCTGTTCGACCTCGCCGAGCACATCGGCCAAGGGCGACAGCGCTGGGCGACGATCGTGGCCGTCGGCCCGTCCGACGAGCGACCGGCGGGCACGGCCCCTGGGGATGGCGCGGATGCGCCCCGGGACCGTGCGGCCCTGCAGGCCTGGCTGGCCGACTCGGTCGCGGAGCTGGACTCCGCCCTGCGCGAGGCCGGACCGGACCGCGGGTGCTGGGCCTGGTGGGACGAGTCGCAGTCGCCGCTCACCGCTGGTGCCGTGGCTCGACACCAGCTGCAGGAGGTGGCGGTGCACACCTACGACGCCCAGGTCGCCCTCGGCGCTCCGCAGCCCCTACCTGACGAAGCGGCAGTCGACGGCGTCGAGGAGTTCCTCTCCTCCTGCAACGCCACCACGTACGCCTGGCCGCACGAGCCGGCGACGCTCGACTACGTGTCGACCGAGGGCCCCGCCTGGCGGCTCGAGCTCGACGCCGACGGCGCCCGCTTCGCCCGCCTTCCTGACGGGGGCGCAAAGGACGCGGCAACCATGACGGGCCTGGCCTCGGCGAGCGAGATCGTCCTCACGATGTACGGCCGGATCCCGCTGGAGACACTGGAGATCACTGGCGACCGGGCCGTGCTCGACGGCCTCGTCGAGTGGATCCCGGGCGACTGACGACGCACCGCGTCGGGGCCAGACCGACTGCGGCGACGCTACCGGCGCAGGGCGTAGACGAAGGCGCACACATCCGCACCGCTGTGCAGGTGCACCGTCGTCAGCACCCGGTCGTAGCCCTCGCCCTCGAACTCGTCGAGCCGGTCCCAGTGCGCCGGCAGGTCGTCCGAGCGGAACAGCAACCCCGGCACCTCCGGTCCGTCGTCCTTGAGCACGATCGCGGGGTAGCCAGCAGCTGCACCCCACCCGTCCGGCAGCAGGTCGCCCCGGGCGGTGGCCGGGTCCCACGTGCCGACCATGCCGTCCATCACGTGCGCGTTGGGGCGGCCGGGAGCGAGCGTGCCGTAGACGAAGAGGCCGGGCTCGGTGGCGGCCGACGAGGCCTCAGCTGCCACTGCTGCGCAGGACCTTGTCCATCGCCTTGCCCTTGGCCAGCTCGTCGACGAGCTTGTCGAGGTAGCGGATCTTCTGCATCAACGGGTCCTCCACGTCCTCGACCCGGATGCCACAGATCGACCCGGTGATCAGCGAGGCGTCGGGGTTGAGGCTGGCCGCCGCGAAGAAGTCCTCGAAGGTCGTCTCCCCCTCGAGGTGGCGGGTCAGCGACGCCTCGTCGAAGCCGGTCAGCCACTCGATGACCTCGTCCAGCTCGGCCTTGCTGCGGCCCTTCTTCGCCACCTTGTTCACGTAGTGGGGGTAGACCGCGGCGACGCTCGTCGTGAAGATCCGGCTCACCTTCGCGAGCCTAGCCGCGATGGGTGAGGATGGGGGTATGCCGGACATCGCACCTTCCCCGGGCGGCGTGCGCGTCGCGCGCATCGTCACCGCAGGCACCTTCGACAGACCCGAGGGAGCCTGGACCCTCGAGAACAACACCTGGGTGATCGGCGACGACAAGGAGTGCCTGGTCATCGACGCCGGCCACGACGGCCGCGCTATCGTGAAGTCGATCCCGCGCGAGCAGCGCGTGCAGGGCGTCCTCATCACCCATGGTCACTTCGACCACATCGACGCCGTGGGAGAGGTCTGCGACGGCACCCGCGCTCCCGCGCACCTGCACCCGGACGACCGCTTCCTGTGGGACGAGCTCTACCCCGTCACCCCCGACGGCGCCCTCGCCGACGGCCAGGTCCTCACCGTCGGCGACGTCGAGCTGCAGGTCATCCACACCCCGGGCCACACGCCGGGGTCGTGCTGCTTCCACGCCCCGTCGCTCGGGGTCGTCTTCACGGGCGACACCCTCTTCCCGGGTGGTCCGGGAGCCACCCGCCACGACTACAGCGACTTCGACACCATCATCGAGTCGGTGCGCACGCGGCTGTTCACCCTGCCCGAGGACACGGTGGTGCTCCCCGGCCACGGCGACTCAACCGTGATCGGGCACGAGCTGCCCCACCTCCAGGATTGGGTCGACCGACGCTGGTGAGGCGTCAGGCGAAGAGCAGCACCCCGGCCAGGACGAGCAGGACGGCTGCACCGTAGATCATCAGTGCGGCGGTCGCGACGGCCACGAGGCTGTGGCCCAGCCACCACGTCGGTTCGTGGTGGGCGACGTGTGGGTGAGGGACGTGCAGGTGGGCAAGTGTTGTGCGCATGGCGCACCCCCTTGTGTCGGGTTCCGGCCTCCTTCGAGGGTAGAACTCCTCACCGAGGTGTCCAGTCCGCCACGCCGAACGCCGGGTGAACGGCGGGTGGCTCAGCCCCGGTAGTTCTCCACGGTGCCGGCGTCACGCACCTCAGCGGCGGCCGGGTCCTCCCCGAACTCGCGTTTGGCCCGACGCTGTCGCAGCAGGTCCCAGCACTGGTCGAGCTCGACCTCGATGCTGCGCAGGCGCTGGTTCTCCTCGTCGACGCTGATCTCGCCGGCGCCGAGCTTGCTGCGCAGGCCGTGCTCCTCGTCGATGAGTCCCTTGATGTGCTGCTGGATGTCGATGTCGTCGGCCACCTCCTCACTATGACATCGCCCCCTGTCGCTCGCGAGGGCGCGCTGGTTACATGGACGGGTGGCACCCCGCGGCGTGCCGAGCCGGGACCCGCTGGCCTGCATCGTGGTCGGTGGTGGGGCGGCCGACACCCTCGGCCCGGCGGTGTCCGCCCTCGCCCCGGAGCTCTCCGGGGCCGCGGTCGTGATGGTGCGGTTGCGCCAGCCGACACCGGTCGCCGCCACCGTCGTCCACGCGGTGGTGGACCTGTTGCAGGACAAGGGATGTAGCCCTGTTGTCGTCGGTGCGACCGTGCACGCCTACGACCGCGACCGCGGACACCACTCGGTGCAGGAGCTGGCGCGGCTGGCCGGTCTCACGGGCCGCACCGCGACCGGCACCGCGTACGACGTGGTCGACCTCGGCAGCGACCTCGTCGCCGCCCCGGTGCCGGACACGAGTGTCCTGTCCGGCCACCTCGCCTCACGTGCGTGGGTCGAGTCGCCCACGCGGGTGGTCGTCGGCCGCGCGGTCACCGACCTGACGGACGGGTATGCCGCGTGCCTCACGACGCTCCTCGGCGCGGCTCCCGAGGTGGCCGGCGCCGAAGCCGCCGACGTCGCGGCCGACCTGCTCAGCCACCTCCCGCCCACGCTCGTCGTCGTCGATGCCCTCGAGGCGAGCGTGGGACCGGACGGCGGCCGCCTCGCCCAGCCCCTCGACAGCCGCGTGCTCGTCGTGGCCAACGACCTGCTCGCGGCCGACGGCAGCACCGCGGCACTCCTGGGTCTGGACCGGTCGACGTCACCGCTGTTCGAGCGCGCCCTGCTCGTCGTCGGTCCCTCCACGGGACGCACTGAGGGGCGGTTGACACAGCTCGAAGGCGCCCGCACGGCCCATCCGCTGTCGCGTGCCGCAGCGCGGGCGGTGGCCGCCGAGCCGCGTCTCGCCCGCGTCCTCAGCGCGGCCACGGGCGGACCGGACGAGGGTGGCACCGCCTCGGACCCGGTGCTGTCGACGGTGCGCGCCGTCCTCACGCCGCTCGTCGTCGCCGCGGACGACCCTGCCGGGCACCTTCCCCTCACGGCCGTCCTCGGTGGCGTCGGCGCCGCCCGACAGGGCGCGCTGGCCTGGTCCACCGGGGTCGACAAGGACACCGTCGACCGGCGCGAGGTGCCCCTCGGCTTCGACCCCGCGGCATACCCGGTCAGCGCCTATGACGCGCTGCCGACGTTCTTCGCCGCGTTCGACGCGATGGTGGAAGGCATGCCGGAGAACGGCGACGGGATGCGCTGGCGGCTCGTGGACGGGGCGACCGTCTTCGAGGTGGCTCGCGAGGTCCGGGCCGACTTCGACGAGTGGGTGGCCCGGGTTGACGTGGCCGCGGGCATCAGCCTGATGGCCGACTACATCGGCGGTCGGAGGGTGACGGTCTCGTCGGCGTCCTCGGGCGGCACCACGCGCACGCGCCAGGCCGAGCGAAACCTCTACCTGCCCCAACCCAACTACCTCGCCGCCTGGGGTGGCGAGCCGATCGACGTCTGCAAGGTCGAGCTGGTCGAGCGCAGCGCCGACCGGCACCGCCTCACCTGGCGAACTGTCAGCAGCCCCAATGGTTCTGCGGAGTTCGACGATGGCAGCCTGACCTTCACGCGCACGCCGTCGGGCACGCTGGTGGTGGTGCGCGGGCGGCAGCTCTTCGCGCTACCCCCGACCTGGGCGGGCATCGACCTCGCCGCCGTGCCCGAGCTGCGAAACCCGTTGCTGGAGGAGGCCTACCGACGCTTCTTCACGACGACTTTCGACAACCTGGAGGCCTGCTTCGAGGGTCGCGAGTTCCGGATCGGACGACCTCCCATGGACCCGACCGAACCCCTCCTGACGCAGGCGCTCGACCTCGTCCTCGGTGCGGTCACCGACTGGCTCGGCGACCGCCCGGCGGGCCCCGACCTCGACGGCCCCACTGGTGCGGCGAGGACGACCGGTCCCGAGGTCGACGCCCACGGCTTCCGCCACGTCCGGGGTGCGCGGTGAAGGTCGCCGTGACCGGCGCGACCGGCATGGTGGGTGGCCAGGTGGTGGCGGCTGCCCTTGCCGCCGGCCACGAGGTGCTCGCGATCGCGCGGCCCGACCCCGACCACCGCAGGACGCAGGTGCGGGTCGGGGTCCACCGCGTGCCCGCCGTGACCGCGGCCCTCACCGACCCGACCGCCCTGCGCAGCGCGATGAAGGGGTGTGACGCCGTGGTCCACTGCGCCGCCGTCTACGCCTTCGGTGACTCGCGGGCCGCTGAAGTCGACCAGGTGAACACCGACGGCACCCGGGCCGTCCTCGAAGCAGCCGCAGCGGCCGGGGTCTCGCGGGCCGTCGTCACGTCGTCGTCGGCCACCCGCGGGTCGAGCCTGCTCCCCCGCGCCCGCTCCGAGCTAGACCGCCTCGGGTCCGAGCCAGCGCCGGCCTACTACGCCAGCAAGGTCGCCCAGGAGGAGATCGCCCTGGAGACCGGTCGCCGGCTCGACCTCGAGGTCGTGCTGGCCCTGCCCACCGTGGTCCTGGGTGGACCCTTCACGCGGCTCGCGCCGAGCAACGCCATCGTCCTGCGCTACCTGCTCGACCCGACCCGCAGCACCTTTCCCGGCGGCTGCAACGTCGTCGACGCGCGGGACGTCGGTGCAGGTCACCTGTGCATGCTCGAGCGCGGGGAGGCCGGCGAGCGCTACCTGCTCGGCGGCGAGGATGTCAGCTGGCGCATGCTCCACACCCTCGTGTCCGACCTCGCCGGGCTCCCCGGCCCGTTTGCCGAGATGGACGCCGGCAGCGCGTGGGCCGTCTCGGCAGCGACCGAGTGGTGGGCGCAGCTGCGCGACGCCACCCCCCTGACCACCCGCGACGAAGCCTCCACCGTGGGCCGGTTCTACTGGTACACCTCGACCAGGGCCCAAGCGCTGGGGTATGCCGCGCGGCCGGCCCGGGCGTCGGTGGCCGCCTCACTGGCGTGGCTGGCGGTGAGCCCCCACCTGCCCCGATGGGCGCGCGAAGGACTGCGCCTGCACCCCGAGGTGCGCGCCGCCCGAGACCTGGTCGCCGCACCACTGGCGGATCCGGAGGAGGTCAGTCCGCGACCTCGACGGTCACCTCCAGCATGGCCTCGTCGCCGCCGCTGACCGTCACGCCCCCGACGTACTGCTGGCCGGGCTGGACGACCGCCTCCTCGAGGTCGACCGTGAGCCGGACCTGGTGCTCCTCGCCGGCCGGGATGGTGACGTGCTCGGGGTCGACCTCCAGGCTGAGCGCGACCACGGTGCCGGTCGCGTCGCGCAGGTCGCTCGGCTCGAGCTCGACCCGACGGGTGCGCGGATGCCGGTTGACCACCGTGACCGTGCCCTGGGCCGTCTGCCCCACGGCCGCACGCAGGTGCACCCGCGAGCGCCTGACCCCGTCGTCCGGCTCGGCGGGTGGCGCGGGGGGAGCACCGTTGCGGAAGGCGGTCGTGCCGCGACGCACCCTCGTCCCCCCTGCGGCGGATGCATCGCTGATGATCCGGGCCGCGCTGCGGGTGCCCAGCGCCATGAGCTCGCTGGCGTAGTCGAGCCCCAGGGCGCTTGCCTCACGCCAGTAGCGCGCGCCCTCGCGGCTCACGGCGTCGAGGTAGGCCTTGCTGGTGGTGGACCGGTCGACATCGCCCGACAAGGCTGCCCGGCCCAGCTCCAACGACTGCTTGGCCAGGGTCGACTGCGACTGCAGGGCCTGGCGCGCCAGCTCGGTGATCCGGGCCAGGGTCTCGTCGGTGCTGTTCGTCTCCGTCATGACACTCCTCCTAGCAGCAGCATCCGCAGTCACACCCCACGTCGACCGCGTCACACTCGGCGGGCAGCACGACCACGGCGACCCGTTGCGGGCGCGCACAGCCCTCGAACCGGACGTCGGCGTAGGCACTCACGCACGAGTCGACGTCGCCGGTCCGGCTCCTCGAGCTGACCACCACGTCCAGGGGCTCACGCACCGCAGTCGCAGCTGCGGCTGCCTTGGTGGGCTTGGTGGGTGCGTCGGATGCCGGGTCCTTCGGCTCCTGCTTGTCGACGACGTCGGCCGACCTGCTGGTCGACGAGCCGTCGCCCCGGGTCGAGATCAGCAGCCTGACCACCCGGTCCTCGCACGGCTTCAGGACGACCTTCTCCTCCTCCAGGACCGCGCGGATCTCGAGGTCGTCACCGTCGCAGCCGTGCCAGGGCCCGACCTCGAGGGAGACCTCGCGCTCGCGGCGCCACGGGTTGTGGAGCAGGAAGGGCACCACGCGCACCTCACCGGCCCGGGCGCGGACGATCACGTCCGCCGCGGGCACGCAGCAGCCGCAGACGTCGCCGCATCCGCACTGGTCGTGACAGCCGCAGCCCTGGTGGTCGTGCTGGCCGTGGTGGCCGGAGTCGTGCTGGCCGTGGCGGCCCCTCGCCGAGTGGTCGTGGCCGTGCTCGCGACAACCGCCGGATCCCGCACAGCCGCACCCCTTCTCGCCGTGCCGGTGGTCGTGCCCGTGTTCGTGGTGGTGGCCATGGTCATGGCCGCGGTCGGCTCCACCCTTCGACCTGCGACCCGGGGCCGCGCCGGAGCCACCCGGCATACCGAGCCCGGCTGCCTCGACGACCGGCGACCAGGCCTGCTGCCACTGGTCCCAGGCTGTGGTCGACTGGTCCATCCACTGCTGCACGGCGTCGGCGAAGCCGTCGCGCAGGGAGGTGAGGTACTCGGGTGCGGTGGTGCTCATGGTGATCACTCCGATGGGTCGCGAGGCAGGATGATGACGTCGAGGTCGGCCGTGCCGACGGGGATGCGGGCGAGGTGCCGACGGGTGGGGTCGAGGTCCTCGGGGACGCTGAGGCTGCCCCGGAGCGTGGTGGTGGTGCCCGGCGTGGCCGTGGTCGCGTCGGTCAGGGTGAGGGTGACGTCGGGGCCCGGGTCGGGCCCTCCGTCATCGGTGCGGGCGCGCACGACCGCGGCCAGCGGGATCGGGAGGTTGCCGTCGTTGGTCACGGTGATCGTGACGGCCGTGCTGCCGACCTCAGCCAACACCCGTCGGGGCGAGACGTGCATCGAGAGGTCGGGCTCGACCCGCAGCACCGCCTCCCGACGGATGCCGCCGACCTCCACCTCCGCGGGGTACTCACCCGGCGGGGTGTCGGGCTCGAGGCGGAAGGACACCGGGACCTGGGCCGTGGCCCCCGGGGCGATCACCGCAGCGCCGGCACCCGAGAGGGCCTGCTGCCCGGTGCGGTGCAGGGTAAGTCCCCGCACGGCGACGCGCTGGTCGACGGCGTTCTCGACCGAGACGGTCGCCCTGAGCAGTCCCGGCGGACCGGTCAGCACGATGGCATCGGGAGACGCCGGGTCGACCGCGGCACCCCTGGTCGCACGGGCTTTGGTGGCAGGGGACTTCGCGGCGGATGCCTTGGCAGCCTTGCGTGCGCCCCCACCTGCGGAGGCGGCGGCTGGTCGGCGACGGGCGGTGGTCATGACGCGCTCACCCGTCGATCACGACGGGGCCGTGGTGTTCGGGCCGGATGTGGGCCGTCGCGCTGCCACGGACGGTGAGCGCGAACAGCTCCAGGCCGAGCACCGACCACCCCCACGTCTGCTCGTAGGGCGTGCACACCTCGGTGGCCGGTGGTGGACCGAGCTCGAGTCGCACGCAGGTGTCGACCGCCACCGGCTTGAGGTCGACGCTCGACGTCGTGGCGACGGTGGAGTTGGACGTGACGTCGGAGCTCGACTCGAGGCTCGACGTCGTGTTGACCGTCGATGTCGTCGTGACCGGCTCGAGGGTGATGGTGGCGTCGCTGTGGACGGTGTTCTCGCCGTTGTTCGTGTTCGTCGTGCCGCCGGCAAGGGTGAGCTTCATGGTGTCGAGCCCGGTGAGGGTCGAGGTCACGTCGGCCGTGACGTCGGAGCTGAACGTGTTCCCGCCGAAGACGGTGGTGTCGATCGTGTAGTCGGCCATCAGAGAGCTCCTGCGGGACTGGGTGCGTCGGACGAGGACGGGTCGGGACTGACGAGGTAGGAGTGGTGGAACCCCAGCCGGGGGTCACCCCAGGCGGCCAACCGTGGGTCGAACTCCTGGAGCTCCGGCATGACGATGCGGTCGCGGACCTCCAGGGACGGGTAGTCGTAGACGGTGATGTGGTTCTGCCCTCGGTTCGCGGTGAAGAGCAGGGTCTGGTCGGCCGAGAGCTGGCAGGCGTAGATGCCGTCGACCAGCGCGCCGCGGCTCACGCGCAACGACTCGGCATACAGGTTGGAGTTGCTGAAGAAGTTGCCGCGCATGACCGACTCCGCGACGGTGCTGGCCGACTGACGGGTGAGCGCGAGGCTCTCGAGCGCCCCCGGGTGCTCGTCGATGAGCCGGTGCCGGCTCAGCGTGAGCAGGTCGACGAAGACCACCGTGTGGCTGCCACCGGTGCAGAAGATCAGCTCGGAGTCGGAGATCGTCACGTCGGAGTTGATGTGGGCCGGCAGGTCGCGATCGGCCGCCCAGTGACGCACGACCCGACCGTCCTCGGCGTCGATCTCGAAGGCGTACTGGCGCAACCAGGCCATGCCCCAGTGTGCGTAGTCGGAGCGGTCGGCAGCGTTGACCCTGAACGAGATCGCGTAGAAGACGTCGAGCACCGGGTGGCAGACAACGTGCCAGCAGGTGGTCGGCAGGGTGATCCGGCGGACCTCCCCTGTCACCGTGTCGAGGATCCCGACCTCCTTGGCCTCGCCGCGGCTCGGGTGGTCCATCCCCCCGTAGACGATGTAGCGGCCGGAGGCGGTGCGCTTCATCGCGTGCGGGATCTTCAGCCCGTGCGGCGCGACCTGCTCGGCCTTCGTGAGGCGGTTGACGTCGAACTTCCACAGGTGTTCGCCGATCGAGGTGACGAACTGGGTGTCGTCGAGCCAGACGAGGTGGGTGCTTCCCTTGATCGTGGTGTCAGGCACCTCGAACCGCAGCGTCGAGACCCGGTCGGCCTCCTCCAGCGTCGCGAGGTCGTAGAAGAGCAGGTGCTGACCGGTGTTGCCCAGGAAGCCGATTCGCCGGCTCGGGTCCACGCTCGGCGCGTGCCCTCCAGACGCTCCGCCGAAGTAGGTGACCTTGTAGGCGTGGTCGCCGGTGACTGGGTCGTAGTGGAACAGGCACACGCCCGCCCTGCCCTCGAGACCGTTCAGTCCGTTGCCGTCGAGGGCGACGTGAAAGGCATATGGGTAAGTCCGCACTGGCAGCCCCGGCCCGCTCTGGTACCCCAGCGGACCCGGCGGACCGCCGATTTCACGGTACTCGGGGTCCAACGGCCTCGAAAGCCCTCAACGACCATCCACTGAGACCAACCACGACCACTGGCACCCAGATGCCCGTAATGGCCGGAATGCCCTTGCCAGACTGGGATCGCGCGAGGCGGCGTCAGGACAACAGGTCGGGGAACTGGTCG
Source organism: Pedococcus sp. P2_D7 (assembly GCF_056404295.1). NCBI lineage: Bacteria > Bacillati > Actinomycetota > Actinomycetes > Micrococcales > Intrasporangiaceae > Pedococcus > Pedococcus sp. P2_D7. Next base: position 428,661 of record NZ_JBFUEH010000002.1, on the reverse strand, counting down.
TCGCGGAACTCCTCGGACAGCGAGGTCCCGCCGTCGAAGGCGTGCTGCTCGCGCTCGCGGAGCTCCACCCGCCGGATCTTCCCGGAGATCGTCTTGGGCAGCTCGAAGAACTCGATCCTTCGCACCCGCAGGTAGGGCGCCAGGTGGCCTCGGGCGTAGCCGAGAATCGCCTTGGCGGTCTCCGCGTCGGGCTCCCAGCCCGGCGCGAGGGCGATGTAGGCCTTGGGCACGGCCAGCCGGGTCGGGTCGGGAGCCGGGACCACGGCCGCCTCCGCGACCGCCGGGTGCTCGATCAGCACGCTCTCGAGCTCGAAGGGCGAGACCTTGTAGTCACTCGCCTTGAACACGTCGTCGGTGCGGCCGATGTAGGTGATGTAGCCGTCCGCGTCCCGCTGGGCCACGTCGCCCGTGTGGTAGTAACCGCCGGCCATCGCGTCGGCCTGCCGCTCGTCGTCGCCGAGGTAGCCGGTCATGAGGTTGACCGGGTGCTTCGACAGGTCGAGGACGATCTCCCCCTCGTCGGCGAGCTCGCCGGTGAGCGGGTCGACCAGGGCCACCGGGACGCCCGGCATCGGCCGGCCCATCGACCCGGGCTTGAGCGGCTCGCCGGCGATGTTGCCCACCTGCAGGGTCGTCTCGGTCTGCCCGTAGCCGTCACGGATCACCAGGCCCCACGCGCGCTCGACCTGGGCGATGACCTCGGGGTTGAGCGGCTCCCCGGCGGCGAGGAGCTCGCGCAGCTCACCCTTGCCCCCGCTGAGGTCGGCCTGGATGAGCATCCGCCACACCGTCGGCGGGGCGCAGAAGGTCGTCACCTCGGCCCGGCGGATCTGGTCGAGCAGCGCCCCGGCGTCGAACCGCGTGTAGTTGTAGACGAAGATCGTCGCCTCCGCGATCCACGGGGCGAAGAAGCACGACCACGCGTGCTTGGCCCAGCCCGGCGAGCTGATCGCGAGGTGGACGTCACCCGGCCTCGCGCCGATCCAGTACATCGTCGAGAGGTGACCCACCGGGTACGAAACCTGGGTGTGCTCAACGAGTTTGGGCTTGCTGGTGGTGCCTGAGGTGAAGTACACGAGCATGGGGTCGCTGGGTGCCGTGACCGTCTCGAAGGGCAGCGGTTGCACGGCATACGCATCGGTGTAGGTGTGCCAGCCATCCGCCTCGCCGACGCTCACCCGCAGGTAGTCGCCCGGCACCTCGTCGAACTTGGGCGCGTCGGAGGCGTTGGCCACGACGACCTTCGCGACGCCGCGGTCGACGCGGTCGCGCAGGTCGGCCGGCCCGAGGGCGGTCGTGGTGGGCATGACGACGGCGCCCAGCTTGAACACCCCGAGCATCGCCTCCCACAGCTCCAGCTGGTTGCCGAGCATGAGGAGCACCCGGTCGCCCTTGGCCACCCCGAGCCCGGAGAGCCAGCCGGCGACCTGGTCGGACCGGGTCGCGATCTCGTCGAAGCTCTGCTTGCGCTCGCTGCCGTCCTCCTCGACGATCCAGAGGGCGGTCGCGTCGTTGCCCCGGGCGATCGCGTCGAACCAGTCGACCGCCCAGTTGAACCGCTCCCCCACGTCGGGCCAACGGAACTCTCGCACCGCGCGGTCGTGCTGGCCGGAGAGTGCGACGAGCGTGTCCCGCGCTTCCCGGTATGCCGTGGTGCTGGGTCCTGGGGCGCGGTGAACGGGGCTGGGCCAGGTGGGTGCCATGCGCCCGACCCTGCTACGACTGGCCGATGTCGGCAAGCAGGGCGGTGTACCAGTCCGTCGTGGGGTCGAAGGCCTTGCCGCCCTTGATCCGGTCGAACTCGATGGCCCGCAGCGCGTCGTCCTGGTCCTCGTCGTGGCCGACCACCCCGGACTCGCCCCGCAGCGCCGCGTCCACGGCATACGTCGTGCAGTCCCGGATCAGCGCGAGGTCGGCGTCGTTCGCGGCAGCCGACCGGGAGAAGTAGCCGCTCTTCTGGACGAGCACCTTGTCGGCGCCGAGCTGGTCGGCGAACTGCTTCGCGAACCACGCACCCGGGTTGACCTTGTCCAGCTGCACGTGGCCGAACGGGTCGCGCGGCACGTCCTGCCCGGCCGCCTCCATCGCGGCGACGATCTCGGTGACGCCCGCACCTTCGGACACGAAGAGGTTCACGCCGTCGAGCTCGTCCATGACGGTGCGCAGACGCTTCGCCTCGCTGTCGATGTCGAGCGGCTGCTCGGGCACGAAGACGCCGTGCACGTCCCAGCGCTCGGGCGAGTTCTCGAGCCAGCCGCTGAACTCGGTGCCCTGCACCCACTGGTGGTGGGCCAGCGCCGTGGCCGCCGTCAGCCACCCGCAGTTGCGCCCCATCACCTCGTGCACGATGAGCATGCGGGGGTTGGCGGAGTGCTCGGCGATCACGTTGCGCGCGAAGACCGCGCCCTGCTCGGCGGCCGTCCACGCCCCGAGCGACTGGCGGATCGGGATGACGTCGTTGTCGATCGTCTTGGGCAGCCCGACGACAGTCAGCTCATAGCCGTTGGAGTGCAGGTATGCCGCGAGGTCGGCTGCCGTGCCGTTCGTGTCGTCACCGCCGATCGTGTGCAGGACGTCGACGCCGTCCCGGGTCAGCTGCTCGGCCGCGACGTGGAGGGGGTCCTGGCCTTCCTTGACCAGCCCGCGCTTGACGCAGTCCTTGACGTTGGTGAGCTTGACCCGGCTGTTGCCGATCGGGCTGCCACCGAACCGGTGCAGGAGGTGCGCGGTGGCGCGCACCTCGTCGGTGACCTCCACCGAGTCACCGGTGAGCAGGCCGGCATACCCGTTGCGGTAGGCCATGATCCGCACGTCCGGGGCGACCTCGGAGTAGCGCTCGATGAGGCCGCCGACGGCGGAGGACAGGCAGGGGGCGAGGCCACCGGCGGTGAGCATGGCGACGGTCTTCACGGTCATGCGGCCCACTCTGCCGTGTCGGGGGTGGCGCTGCCAGCGTGGTCTCAGGAGTGGGGCTCAGCTGATCGACATGACCGCGCCCGAGCGCTCCCACCGGAGCACCGCCAGGAGCGACGAGGTCGGCAGCGAGACGCAGCCCGCGGTCCCGCCCCCGGTGTCGACGTGGAAGAAGATCGCCGAGCCCTTGCCCGGCGTGCGCGACTCGTTGTAGCCGATCACCTGGGCGTAGTTGTAGGCGGGTGTGTTGAGCAGGTTCTCCGCCGAGTCCCACCGACCGGAGACCGGCTTGCGCTGGTGAGTGTTGTAGAGGCTCGACTGGCTGTCGTCGACCCAGACGTCGTTGCTGTCGACGCGGAACCAGCCCTGGGCCAGGCCCGGGTTGGCCCTGGCGCCGAAGCCGCCGCGCAGGGGGTAGGTGCCGGCGGGGGTCTTGAGGTCGCCCTCGCGCTTCGACCAGCTCACCCCGTTGCGCCCGACGTGGCCATAGAAGGGACCGAGGTCGCGGATGTAGCCACTCGAGGTGCGGCGGCAGGCCCGGACGGTCGCGCTGGAGCCGGACGACGTCACGAGGACGACCTGCGCCGCCCTGACCCCCGACGGCACCGTGCAGGTCGCGCCGGTGGGCTTGGACGTGGGCTTCGGGCTCGGCTTGGGCCTCGACGTGGGGGTCGCTTTGCGCGTGCTCGTGCTGGGCTTGGGGACCGGCTTGGTCGTCGTCGTCGCTGTGGTCGTGCTCGTGGTCGTTGCGCTCGTGGTGGTCGACGAGGGCGTGGTCGCCGTCGGGGCTGACGTGGGGGCGGCTGCCTCGGGCTCGCCCCCACCGCAGCCGGCCACGAGGGCCGTTGCGACGCCGAGCGCGCCGACCAGCTGGAGCCGGAGCCGGGTCGTCGGGGGCCGGGTCATCGGTCGAAGTGCTGGTAGTCGGGGTTGTTCCAGAGCCCGCCCCAGCGCAGGCCCTGGCTCGTGAACGCCCGCACGGCAGCGCTCCCGCTGGAGGAGAAGACCCCCGGAGCAGGGCCGCGACGGTGCAGCCAGTAGCGGTCGGGGTAGACCGTGCCGTCGTCAGCGACATAGGGGTTCTCGAAGTCGTTGACGTCGATCGCCGTGCCGTAGGCGTGCTTGCTGTAGACCTTGCTGGCCTCCTCGCCGCCGACGTAGCGACAGTTGAAGGCAGAGGTGTTGTCGGCCTCCATCGCGGCGTAGTCGTTGGCCCCCGGACCCTTGGGGTTCTTGCCCCAGGTCGAGTCCATCGGCTTCATCTGACGGATCCGGAACTGCACGGAGTAGAGCCGGGCGAAGGCTGCGGCGGTCTCGTCGGCGATCGATGCGTTGACCACGAGCGAGCCCCGCGAGCGCTTGCCATCGAAGCCCCAGAAGTTCACGCGGACGTAGCGCAGCTGGGAGCGGCCGACCGGGCAGCCCTGGGTCCACGAGACCCCGACCATGCGGTTCCAGACCGAGTCCGGCACCCGCGCGATCGAGGCGTTGGCCCCCGAGCCGACAGCGGGCTCGTTCCTCGGGAAGCGGACGGTCGGCTCGGCCCCGGCCCGCGGCACGGGAGCGAGTGCAGTGACCGGCTTGGGCTTCGGTGGTGCCACGGTGGTGCTGCGCGGCGCGGCCTTGGTCGTGGTCGTGGTCGTCGAGGGCTTCGTCGTCCGGCTGGTCGTCGTAGTCGTGGACGTGGCCGTGGTGGTCGCGCCGCTCGGGGTGGTGGTGGCCACCGAGGTGGGGGCGACGGAGCCGCCCGGGTCACCCCCGCACGCCGCGAGGGCGAGACACACGAGGGACACCAGGGGCACGGCATACACAGGGCGAGGCGTCATCGGGCACCCACTGTGCCCTGTTCGTCCCCCTCGAATCCAGTCCGGGCGCGCCGCGCTCTCAGCAGCTGGTCACCCGGTGGGCCCTCGGCGGGCTCGACCGAGTAACACCCGCAAGACGAAGACCTCGCGTCATCAACATCGCAGTTCGACGTCCTGACGGGTAGGGAGTCCTTTCACGGAGACACGCGTTGAGCAGAAGTTGGACTGGTGACTGCCATGGCCCATCGTCGAACAGCGGTATCCCGGTGCTGACCCCGGCAGCGTTCGCCTTTCTCTCAGGCGCGCTCGTCGTCCTCTCCCCATGCACACTCCCCGTGATTCCCGGCCTGCTGGCGGTGGTTGCACGCACGTATGCCATCGATCCCCGCACCAGGTGGTCGAAGGTCATTGCGATCGTGGTCTTTGCGTCATCGATTGCCCTCGGCCTGGCTGCCGTGGTGGCCGTGGGGGCGGCGCTTTCGACGGGTGTGTCACTGCTCCGGCCGCCTTGGTCGCTGGTCCCCGCCGCCTTGCTGGCGCTTGCTGGGCTCCTGGTCCTTGGCGTCCTGCCGAACCGCGGGGGCACGCTGACCTACCGAGCAGCACGAGCAGGGGCCGAGCGGTGCCACTCCTGACCGGACTGGCGGTGGGCGTCGGATGGACACCGTGCGCAGGTCCCGCGGTGGGCCTGGGCGTTGTCGCGGCATCACATATCCACTCCCTCGGCCTTGCCTGCCTCGTTCTGACGAGTTATGTGCTTGGTGTGGTCGCCCCACTCTGCGCTGTCCTGCTCGGTCTGATGAGCTTGCCGCGCATACGCACATTCATCGGTCAGGTCAGTCGGGGCCTGCAGGGGGGCACCGGGGCACTGCTGCTCATCGTCGCCGGCTTGGTTGCGACAGGTCACTGGGACCGGCTGCTCCAGTCGGTCATCCAGGCCATCTGAACCCACGCCATCGGAGCGCGCCCCAACCATTCGACAGAACAACCCGCACGAGTGTCACGTGCAGGGTCGGGCAATGGTGGGCGTCTGCTGCTTGGGACGGGGCGGCAGCGGGGGGACCTCACTGGTGGGGGTCAGCGCTGTGTAGGCGTTGCCGATGACGAGGTCGAGGGTCGCGTCGAGGCGGTCGTCCTTCACCAGCTGCGCCCCCGGCACGTGGCCCTTGAGCAGGGCTGCCGCGAGGTCGCCCTGCTCGCCGTAGCGGATCACGGCGGTGCCGAGCTGCATGGTGCGCTGGGGGTCGTTGGAGACGTCCTTGACCTTGAAGCCGCGGCCGGCGACGTCGTCGGCGACGGTCTTGGCCAGACCGGTCTTGTACGTGGTGTTGTAGACGTTGACCTTGACCTCGCTCGGGATCGGCTTGAGCCGGGGCGGGATCGCGACCATGTCCTTGTAGGCGAGCCCGACGACGACGTCGACCGAGGTGCCCTTGCGCGAGTCGGCGAAGAGCTTCGCGCCGGGGATCTGGGACGCGGTGAGCAGGGCCTGGTCGAGACCGTCGGGTCCGTGGTGCACGACCGCCGACTGGGTGACGTACCAGGACTCGGGGGCGTTGCTGATGCCGCCGACGGTGAACTTCCGCTTGCCCAGGCCGGACGCGACCTGCCCGGCGACGCCGGTGCGGCCAGTGGCGTTCATGACGTTCACGGTGAACGACGCCCTCGCTGGCGCGGGCACGACGACGGGGCTGCACACAGGCTTCGGAGCCGGCGGCGTCATCCACCCGGCCGAGTAGGCGGCGGTGATGCTCGCGGTGCCGAGGATCACGCCGGGGATCGTGACGAACAGCATCACCTGGCGCATCCGGTGCTTGCGCCACAGCTGCGTCGGTGTGAGGTTCTCGTCCTTCATGGCTGCCCCCTGGCTCGTGCTCCCGTCGAGTCCCAATAGTCACATCAGTCACATCTGTCACAGGTCAAGCGACACGCTGACGACCCGTTTCGTCACCGAGCCGTGATCGCCGGGGCGGCCGTGCACGAGGATGTCGCCCCATGACCGCCTCCGACCGCACGCCCGCGCGAGCGCTGCCCGTCCGAGCCCCGGGAGGCCGCCGGCTCGTCGGCGCTGCCACGGCCGTCCTGCTCGCCGTCCCGGTGCTCGCGGGGTGCGGCGGCCCGGACCGCCTCGAGGGCAAGGTCGTCGCGGTCGACGACACGGGCAAGGGCGACCGACCGCTCGGCGGCGGCTGGGTCGCGGCCTTCGGGGACGACGCCCTGCTGGGGTTCCTCTCCGGGGCCGGCCTCGACGTGCCGAGCACCGGTGACCTGCCCTACGTGGGCGGGCGCGTCCTGCACGACGACGTCACCCGCGCCGGAGGGACCTTGGCCACCATCGACGCGGACGGGACGTTCACGCTCACGGCGACCGGACGGCATACCGTGTGCCGGCTGGTCGAGGCGCCCCAGGTCGACATCCTCAAGGGCTGCGCCGTGGTCGACCTGCCCGCGAAGGGCAGGCTCCAGCTCTCCGTGGGCGAGGCAGGCCTGCGGGCCACCCTCGACGACTGAGGATCAGCGGACGACGGCCAGGTCCTTCGCCACGAGCTCGGCGACCTGCACCATGTTGAGCGCGCCGCCCTTGCGCAGGTTGTCGCCGCAGATGAAGAAGTCCAGCGTGTTCGGGAAGTCGAGCGCCTGTCGCAGGCGCCCGGCGAACCGCGGGTCGGAGCCCACGATGTCGGACGGCGTCGGGAACTCCAGGCTGCCGGGGTCGTCGAGCACGACCACTGCCGGGGCCTCGACGAGGGCCTGACGTGCCTCGGCGACGTCGATGCGTCGCGCGAACGTCGCATGGACCGCAACCGAGTGCGTGGTGATGACGGGCACGCGCACGCAGGTGGCGGAGACGCGCAGGTCAGGCAGCCCCAGCACCTTGCGCGTCTCGTTGCGGATCTTGAGCTCCTCCGACGTCCAGCCGTCCTCGGCCGCGGTGCCGATCCACGGCACGACATTGAGGGCCAGCGGCGCCGGGAAGGGCGACATCGTGCCGAGCTCGTGCTCGATGAGTCGACGCACGTCGCCGGACTGGTGTCCCAGCTCGCGGTGCCCGGCCACGACCTCGAGCTCGTCGTAGAGCCGGGCCATGCCGACGCGACCCGCTCCTGAGGCGGCCTGGTACGAGGCGACGACCAGCTCGGTGAGCTCCCACCCGGCGTGCAGCACCCCGAGGGCGTCGATCATCGTCAGGGTCGTGGCGCCCGGGTTCGCGATGATCCCCTTGGGCCGGTTGCGGATCTGCAGCGGGTTGACCTCGGGCACGACCAGCGGGATGTCGGGGTCGCCACGCAGGGCCGAGCTGTTGTCGATGACGACCGCGCCGCGCGCGGCAGCGATGGGCGCCCAGTGCGCAGCCACGGGAGGCGGCACGTCGACCAGGGCGATGTCCACGCCGTCGAAGAACTCCGGCGACAGCTCCTGCACGACGACCTCACGGCCACAGACGGTGAGCACCGTGCCGGCGTCCTCGGGCGCGGCGGCGGCGCGGATCTCGCCCCAGATGTCGGCCCGCATCGCGAGCACCTGCTGGGTCACCGCCCCCACGGCTCCGGTGGCACCGACCAGGGCGAGGGTCGGGCGCGGGGCCTTCGAGGCGAGTGAGGTCACCGGCCGGTGCCTCCGTAGACCACGGCTTCGCCTTCCGTGGAGTCCAACCCGAACGCCGAGTGCACGGCCCGGACGGCGTCGTCGAGCACGTCGGCCCGCGTCACGACCGAGATGCGGATCTCCGAGGTGGAGATCATCTCGATGTTGACGCCGGTGTCGGCCAGCGCCTTGAAGAAGGTCGCGGAGACACCGGGGTGTGACCGCATGCCGGCCCCGACCAAGGACAGCTTGCCGATCTGGTCGTCGTACTGGATGGACGCGAAGCCCACCGCTTCCTGGACCTTCTTCAGGGCGTGCACCCCGGTCTGACCGTCGGTCTTGGGGCAGGTGAACGAGATGTCGGTCAGGCCGGTCTCGGTCGCCGACACGTTCTGGACGATCATGTCGATGTTGATCTCGGCGTCGGCGCAGGTCTGGAAGATCGCGGCAGCCTTGCCCGGGTGGTCCGGGACTCCGACGACGGTGATCTTGGCCTCGCTGCGGTCGTGTGCGACACCGGCGATGATCGGGGCTTCCACGGTGTCTCCTTCAGCTGGTTTGTCCGTGACGATGGTGCCCTCCTTCGCTGAGAAGGAGCTGCGGACGTGGATCGGGATGTCGAAGCGGCGGGCGTACTCGACGCTGCGCAGGTGCAGGACCTTGGAGCCGGAGGCCGCCAGCTCGAGCATCTCCTCGTTGGAGATGCGGTGGATCTTCTTGGCGGACGGGACGATTCGCGGGTCGGCGGTGAAGACGCCATCGACGTCGGTGTAGATCTCGCACACGTCGGCGTTGAGGGCAGCGGCGAGCGCGACGGCGGTGGTGTCGGTGCCCCCTCGACCGAGGGTGGTGATCTCCTTGGTGTCCTGGCTGACGCCCTGGAACCCGGCCACGATGACGATGTGCCCCTTGTCGAGCGCGTCGGTGACGCGGCCCGGGGTGACGTCGATGATGCGCGCCTTGCCGTGGCTGGAGTCGGTGATGACCCCCGCCTGGCTGCCGGTGAAGGAGCGCACGGTGTAGCCGAGGTCGGCGATCGCCATGGCCACCAACGCCATCGAGATGCGCTCGCCTGCGGTGAGGAGCATGTCCAGCTCGCGCGGGGGTGGCTGCGGGCTCACCTGGTTGGCGAGGTCGAGCAGCTCGTCGGTGCTGTCGCCCATGGCCGAGACCGCCACGCAGACGTCGTTGCCGGCCTTCTTCGACTCGGCGATCCGCCTGGCGACGCGCTTGATGCTCGCGGCATCGGCGAGCGAGGAGCCGCCGTACTTCTGGACGACGATGGGCACGGTGCTTCTCCTGGGACCACGGCGGGCAGTGCGGGTGGATCGGGCGGTCAGTCTATCTACCGTCCTCATCGTGGGACGCGAGTGCCGTATGCCGGACGCGCAGGTGAGTACGAAAGCGGAGGTCCCGGGGGACGCGCGCCGCTAGCCTTCGCGCATGAGCATCGAGGTGCAGGGGGTGCGGCGGGCATTCGGGGACGTGCTCGCCGTGGAGGACATCAGCCTCACGGCTGAGCCGGGCGAGGTCACCGCCCTCATCGGTCCCAACGGTTCCGGCAAGACCACGCTGTTGCTGATGTTGGCGACCTTGCTGGTGCCCGACCACGGGCAGATCCGGGTCGACGGGCTCGACCCGGTCACCCAGCCGACCGAGGTCCGGGCGAAGATCGGCTGGATGCCCGACGGCTTCGGCACCTGGGACGCGCTCACCGTGCGCGAGGTGCTGCTGACCATCGCCGCGGCATACCGGATCGCGCCTGGCCAGGCGCGCACTCGCGCCGACGAGCTGCTGCACACCGTGCACCTCGATGACCTCGCGGACCGCCGCGCCCGGGTCCTGTCGCGGGGGCAGAAGCAGCGTCTCGGGCTGGCCCGCGCGCTCATCAACGACCCCTCCGTCCTGCTGCTCGACGAGCCGGCATCCGGGCTCGACCCGCGCAGCCGCATCGAGCTGCGTGACGTGCTCCGAGGACTGGCTGCCCAGGGCAAGACCGTCCTGGTCTCGAGCCACATCCTCACCGAGCTGCAGGAGGTGGCCGACCGCGCCGTCATCGTGGCGCGCGGACGCAGCCTCGAGACGCAGAGCCTCGACGCCGGCTTCATCGCGACGGCCACCGCGTCGTGGCGGATCGACTCGCTCGACCCCGAACGGCTCGCGAGCTGGCTCGAGGAGAAACACGTCCCTGCCACCAAGGTCGGTGGTGGCCTCACCGAGGTGGAGGTGGCCGGCGAGGAGAACGCAGCCCGCCTGCTGGCCGACCTGGTCGGCGACGGCATCCGCGTCATCGCGTTCGCCCCGAGCCAGGGCGCCCTCGAGTCCGCCTACCTCGCAGCGACGGAGGACCGACGATGAGCTGGCACGGGATCAAGACCATCGCCGCCCTCGAGCTGCGTCAGCGCCTGCGCACGTCGCGGTGGCCGATCGTCTTCGGGATCTGGGTGCTGCTCATCGCAGGCATCAGCTTCCTCTCCTACTGGGCCACCAACGACCCCGACCTCAGGTCCGGCTCCGCGATGTACGACATCGTCGTCTTCTTCGTGCTCGGCCTGTCGATGCTGATCGTCCCGTCGCTCACCGCGACCTCGGTGAACGGTGACCGCGAACACGGCGTGCTCGCCACCCTCCAGACGACCCTGCTCACGGAGTGGGACATCGCGCTCGGCAAGCTGCTGTCCGCGTGGGTGGTCGCGCTGGCGTTCCTGGCGACCGCCCTGCCGTTCCTGGCGTGGGCGTGGGCCGAGGGCGGGATCTCCGGCGGCCGGATCGCGCTGTCGCTGCTCGTGCTGGTGCTCGTGCTCGCGGTCGTCTGCGCCGTCGGCCTGATGTTCTCGACGCTCACGGCACGCCCGGTCTCCTCGGCGGTGCTCACCTACCTGACGATGGGCGCGCTCGTCTTCGGCACGACCATCGGGTTCGGGCTCAGCGCCTTCCTGGTGACGCAGGAGGAGCAGCAGCAGGTCTTCGGCGTCCCGGACTCGTGGTACGAGGAGCACCAGGCGCCGGCCTTCGACCCCGCCGACCCCAACCTGACCCCCGAGCAGCTCGAACAGATCCAGAAGAGCCAGGCCGAGCCCACCCGGGCCGACTGCGTGACCTTCACCCGCACGGCGACAGTCGCGCACACCGAGCGGATCTGGTGGATGCTGCCGCTCAACCCGTTCGTGGTGGTGGCCGACGCAGCCCCGTCACAGCCGCCCAAGGACGAGGGGATGTACTCCATGGGGTTCACCCCGATGCGGTGGATCAGCGCCGGGGTGCGGGCCGCCCGCAACGGGCCGAGCGACGTGCACGACGAGTGCACCGGCTACGTGTCGGGGAGTCGCGGCGGCTTCAGCGAGGAGAACTCCGGGGACCCCCTGGAGAGTGCCCTCGACACCGCCCCGGTGTGGCCCTACGGCCTGGCCTTCCTGCTGGTCGCCGGCGCCGGCGCGACGGTCCTGGCCGGCAGCCGCTTGCGGACGCCGATCCGCCGCCTCCCCAACGGCACCCGCATCGCCTGACGGCTCACCGCTCGACACAGGTATGCCGCGTGGCCGCCTCGGCCACGCGGCATACCCATCGCTCGCGGGGTCAGCCGAAGTAGTCGGCCAGCACCTCACAGAAGTCGAGGTAGAACCCCGGGTGGCTGCCGTGGTCGGCCAGCAGCTCGAAGCTGCCCTCGATGAACACGTCGTTGTCGAGGTCGTTGTCACCCATGGTGTCGACGAGGAAGGCGGTCTTGAGGACGCCGCGGTCATGGAAGAGGACGGCACCGGTGTCGTCCCGCACGACGAACGGCTGACCCGACTCCTGGGCCTCGAACCGGTACGTCGTGCCCGAGACCAGCGTCGCGTGCAGGTCCTTGTACAGACCGTTGTGGTCGATCGTCAGGCTCCTGTCGTTGGCCGTCAGGACCTCGTGAACCTCGTAGTTGTCGAAGTAGCGGGGCGGCGCACCAGGCTTCGTGGGCGCCTTGAGCATGAAGACGCCTTCGAACGTCGTCTCGTTGTGGATGAGCGGGCCACAGTCGTCGAAGTCGAAGGAGTCGGAGCCGCTGTAGTGCTCGCGCTCCAACGGTGCGGCCTGGGCCGGCAGGGCCATCGTGAAGGCCAGAGCCAGGACGCCACAGGCAGAGATCAGCAACTTCCTCATGGGACTTCCCTTCAGTCGTCCCTGCGGTGCCTACGATCCCTTGGGCGGCCCCGGCTGCGAACCTTCGATTGGACTAATCCGGGCGTCGAACCGGGTCAGGGGTGGAGGGCGTCGAACTCGGCCTCGGAGATGGTCTCCTCGTCGGCGTCGAGCCGGATGTGGCCGAGCAGGGACTGGAGCACCCGCAGGGCGGAGGCCGCCCGCTCGCCCCAGTCGGACAGGTAACTGAACTGCCACCACCACAGCGCCTCGGAGATGCGTCCCTGGTCGTAGTGACGCAGGCCGTGGGCGAGCGCGCCGGCAACCACGGTGATGTCGTTGGACAGCGAGCCTGTCGTCAGCTCGGTCGAGGTGACCGGGTCGACCAGGTCGGCGTACTCGTCGAGGCCCTCGAAGAGGTTGGCCACCCCAGTGCGCAGGGGGTCGAGCTCGGCCTCCACGGTGTCGGTCTCGAACCGCTCGGCCGGCACGATGTCCTCGATCGCCCCGAGACGCGCACCCATGACGAGCACCTGTGAGAGCGCCAGCAAGGTCATGGGGATGGCGGCGTCAGGGGCCGAGCCGGACGCGACCTCGGTCAGCGTCGTGAGGTAGGCGCGGGCGTCAGCAGCCGACTCGTCGGCCAGCACCTGCAGATCGTCAGACATCGAGAAGCCTCCTGCCTTCGAACGCGCGACCAAGGGTGACCTCATCGGCATACTCCAGGTCGCCACCCACGGGCAGACCTGAGGCGAGCCGCGTGACCCGCAGACCCATCGGGCGCAGGAACCGCGCGAGGTAGCTCGCGGTCGCCTCGCCCTCGAGGTTGGGGTCGGTGGCGATGATGACCTCGGTGACCTCGGCCGACGCGAGCCGGGTCATCAGTTCCTTGATGCGCAGGTCGTCGGGACCGACGCCATCGATCGGGCTGATCGCCCCGCCGAGCACGTGGTAGCGGCCGCGGAACTCGCGAGTGCGTTCGATGGCCACCACGTCCTTGGGCTCCTCGACGACGCAGATCGCAGTGCTGTCGCGGCGCGGGTCGGCGCAGATGCGGCACTGCTCGGACTCCGCAACGTTCCCGCAGGTCTCGCAGAACCGCACCTTGGCCTTGACCTCGGTGAGCACCTCGACCAAGCGCTTGACGTCGATCGCGTCAGCCTGCAACAGGTGGAAGGCGATCCGCTGGGCACTCTTGGGACCCACGCCGGGCAGCCGGCCGAGCTCGTCGATCAGGTCCTGGACCACACCTTCATACACGTCCGTGAGCCTATGCCCTCGGGGTGTCACCGCCGGCGACGCCGCCCCGTCGTTCGGAACAACCGCCGGGTCCTGGCCCGGGGGATCTTCCGAACTACCGGGGTTGGCTCAGGATCTGTCGCCGCCCCGGACCCGCTCACGCAACCCGGCGGCCAGCCCCATCACGGTGAGCCGGTCGACCAACCCGCCCAGGTGCTCCGCCACCCACGGGTGCTTGACCGGCGCCAGTCGCAGCCGCAGGTGCAGGCGGGTGCGGTCCCCCTCGACGGCCGACAGCTGGAGGCACCAGGTGAGGTGGGTGCGGCCCCGCGTCGACCCGTAGAGCAGGTGCTCGGCGGGCGCCAGCTCCACCACCGTGAAGGTCGCGTCGGCACCACCCCAGTCCGGCACGACGTCGCCGACCGCGAGCGCCAGGTGTCGTGGTTCGACCCGGCGCAGCCCACGGCGGGAGGGCGGGACCAACCGCTCGAACCACGCGGGGAAGTACCAGCCGGCCCGTCGCTTGCCGAGCTGCACGATCCACGGCCACACGGCGTCGGGCGGGGCGTCGAGCGTGCAGGCGCGGTCCATGACGACATCGGCGGGGGCGACCACCTCGTCGCCCGGCATCGGGGAGGAGCGCTCGGCCGAGGTCGGGCGGGTGAGCAGCTCGGCGGACCTCATCGCGGCGGTCAGGGTCCTTCGTCGATGACCTTGCCGCCGAGGAGCCGCTCGATCACCGGACGGCCCACCTCGCCGAGCTCGGCGATGTCCTCGTCGTCGGCGCTGGCCGCGCTGTCGTCGGCGACGTAGGTGTCAGGGGTGCGGGCTGGCTCCTCCGCCGCCACCGCAGCCTTCGCGGCGGCCAGTCTCGAGCCCGTGCCCGGCTCGGCGAGTGCACCGGGCGCGGGCGTGGCAGGTGTGCCGGCCGACGGCGCCGCGCCTCCCGGGGCATCGTCAGTGGCCCAGCTCGGACCGCTCGACGGACCCGACGACGCGGTCGCCCAGCCGCCGCCGGTCTCCGGCGGGGGGCTCGAGGCCGCGATGCCTGCGTATGCCGCGGTGCCGCCTCCGCCGCCTGCCGCACCGCCTCCGCTGCCCGCCGCACCGTCATCGGTGGTGCCGCGCGGGCGTGACGGCGCGGGGTTGTCACCCTTCACCGCCGGGTCGTCGGACGGGTAGCGGTTGGCCGGGACGACGGTCGGGTGGGACTCCCCGCTGGGGGCGGACTGCCCTGCGTCGGGGGTCGGGATGCCCTCGACCCGGGCGTCCACGCCGAGGACGTCGATCAGGGCCTGACGCACGAGGTCGGCGTGCGGACCGTGGCGGAAGGTGTTCGCGATGCCGACGGTGGAGATGCCGAGCACCACCTTGGAGCCGTCGTAGTCGTGGACGGTGGCGTGCTCCGAGAGCAGGGTCCAGGTCGTGCGCTTGTGCTTGAAGATCCAGCCGAGGATGTCGGGCCAGGCGCGGCGGATGGCCGCGACGTCCATGCCGCCGGCGATGGCGCCCGGCTGCGCGACCGCAGTGGTCGGCGCGGGATCCTCGACCGGGCTGGCGTCCGGCGCGGTGGGCGCTGCCACCGGCTCGGCGGGCTCGGCGACCGGCTGGGGCGCCACCGCAGCGGGCGCAGCTGCCGCTGGCTCGTCGTCGACCGGGTCTGATGACCTGCCTGCACCCTGCTCGGAGGGGGAGTCCGATGGCCGGTGGCTCGCGTCCGACGGGGCGCTGGAGGAAGGAGCGGCGGGCTCCGGGACCCCAGCGGGAGCCGGCGCGGCAGCAGGAGCCGACGCGGCCACAGGAGCGGCCACCGGGGCAGGCGCGGGGGCAGGAGTCGACGCGGGCGGTGCGGCCGCGCGTGCCGCCGACGGCACTCCCTCGACGTCGAGGCGACGCTCGAGGCGATCGAGCCGCGCGGCATACCCACTCTCGCCGGAGGCGGCAGGGAGCAGGACGCGCGCGCAGATCAGCTCGAGCTGGAGCCGTGGCGCGGTGGCGCCGGTCATCTCGGTGAGCCCGGCGTTGACGATGTCGGCGGCCCGCGAGAGGGCACCGCCGCCGAAGGCTGCGGACTGCTGGCGCATCCGCTCGAGCTGGTCTTCAGGCACCCCGCGCAGCACGGAGGAGGCCCCGTCGGGGACGGCGGCCACGACGATGAGGTCACGCAGGCGCTCGAGCAGGTCTTCGACGAACCGGCGGGGGTCGAGCCCGGTCTCGATCACCCGGTCGACCTGGTGGAAGACGCCGGAGGCATCGGCGGCCGCGAACGCATCGATGATGGCGTCGAGCAGCTCGGCGTCGGTGAACCCCAGCAGCGCGGCGGCCCCTTCGTAGGTGAGGCCCTCGTCGCCCGAGCCGGCGATGAGCTGGTCGAGCACCGAGAGCGAGTCACGCACCGACCCCCCACCCGCGCGGGTCACGAAGGACAGGACTCCCGGCGCGACGGCGACCCCCTCCTGCTGGCAGAGCGAGGCCATGTAGTCGGACAGCTGGCCGGGCGGCACGAGGCGGAACGGGTAGTGGTGGGTGCGCGAGCGGATCGTGCCGATGACCTTCTCGGGCTCGGTCGTCGCGAAGACGAACTTCACGTGCTCCGGCGGCTCCTCGACGATCTTCAGCAGGGCGTTGAAACCCTGCGGGGTGACCATGTGGGCCTCGTCGATGATGTAGATCTTGTAGCGGCTCTGGGCCGGACCGTAGGACGCGCGCTCGCGCAGGTCGCGGGCGTCGTCGACACCACCGTGGCTCGCCGCGTCGATCTCGATGACGTCGACGCTACCCGCGCCGCCGCGAGCCAGCGCGACGCAGGAGTCGCAGGTGCCGCAGGGGGTGGGGGTCGGGCCCTGCTCGCAGTTGAGGCAGCGGGCCAGGATGCGGGCGCTGGTCGTCTTGCCACAGCCACGCGGACCGGAGAAGAGGTAGGCGTGGTTGACCCGGCCCGTGCGCAGCGCCTGCATGAGCGGCTCGGTGACGTGCTCCTGGCCGATCACGTCGGCGAAGGACTCGGGCCGGTAGCGGCGGTACAGGGCGGTGCTCACCTCGGGAACCCTAGTCGCCCCCGCGGACATCCGCGTCCCCCTCCCGCGGGCCCCTCCCGCGGGCCCCGGCGGGCCCGCGAAGTCCTCGGTGGCAGACTGGCGCGGACGAGGGAGGCAGATGTTCGCGCGCCGCAGACATGACACCACCGAGCCGCCCCCCGGCGGGTCCGAGGACGCTGCACCCATCCGCCTCGAGGCAGCCGGGGTCGGCAAGCACATCGACGGCAACGTGCTCCTCTCCCCCATCGACCTCGCGGTCTCCTCGGGCGAGTGCGTCGTGGTCCGGGGGGAGAACGGCAGTGGCAAGACGACCCTCCTGCGCATCCTCGCGGGCACGCTCGAGGCGTCCGAGGGGAGCGCGACCCTCGACGGCGGCCGTGTCGACGAACGCGACCGGGCCACCCGCGCTCGCGTCGCCGCGCTGATCGGCTACCCCACGGCATACCGCGACCTGACGGTCGTCGACCACCTCGTCCTCATCGACTCGACGTGGGGCGGCGCGATCGGCACCGCGGACGAGCGGGCCGACGACCTGCTCGTGAGCCTCGAGATCGACCACCTCTCCGAGCGGTTCCCGCACGAGCTGTCGTCGGGCCAGCAGCACCTCTTCCACCTCGCACTGGTGCTCTTCCGCCCGTCGCGGGTGCTGCTCCTCGACGAACCAGAGCAGCGGCTCGACACCCACAAGCGCGGCCTGCTCACCGAGATCCTGGTGGCCCGCAAGGCTGCTGGTGACGCGCTCGTCGTGGCCTGCCACGACCCCGAGATGACGGCCGCGATCGCCGACCGCGTCATCGACGTGGTCGCCCCGTGACTGCGGAGCCTGCCCGCGAAGTCGGCCCCACGAGCGACCGGGAGCGCCTCGACCAGGCGCGTCGGGTGATCCGCGGCGGGTTGCCCGAGGAGGGCAACGGCAACGTCGTGTATGCCGCGTACGTCGCCGTGATCGCCTCCCTGACCTACGGTGTGCCGGCGTCGCGGGCGTTCTTCGAGTTCGTCGACCCGGCCTGGCTCTCCCGACACCTGACCGGGATCCAGGGCGTGCTCGTCGTCGCCGTCCTCGTCGTCGCCGTGTGGCTCGTCGGGCACCGGCTCGGGTCGCTCCGCGGGCCGGTCGTGCCGGACCTGCCCTACCTCGACCACATCGCCGTCAGCTCGCTCGACCGCGCAGTCGTGCTGCGTCGCTGGTGGCGGCTGAGCCTGCTCGGCTGCCTCATCGGTGGTCTGCTCACCGGTGCCGTCATCGGCACCGGGATGGTCGTCGCCGACGTGTCATCGCCGTGGGCCCTGCTGCCGTCGAGCCTGGGTGGGCTGGCGGTCGGGCTCGGGTTCGCGGGGTCGTGGCTGTGGGGCCAGGTGCGGTCGTGGCCGACCGGACCCCGGGGTGCCTCGACCGTGCTCCGGGGCGCTCGCTCGCTGCGGGCGCTGCACCACGTCGGGCTGCGCACGCAGTCCTCACGGGCGGTGACGATGGGTGGTGCGGTGCTGGCCGGCGACCTGCGCGCGGCCCGGCTCGACGTCGCCTCCCCGTCCACCCGGCTACGTCGCACGCGGCTCCGCGCCAGGGGTCCGCTCGCCGTCGTCGCCGAGCGCGACCTGCTGGGGCTCCGGCGCTCACCCGGCGCGCTGGTCGTCGGCCTGCTGCTCGTCGGCGCCGGTTGCTGGTCGCTCGCCCACGCGACGATCCCGGGCGTGCCCAACATCGTCGCGTTCGTGGGGACCCTGTCCTGCTACCTCGGCTACGGCGCCTGGGCCGAGGGGCTGCGGCTCCAGGGCGACAACGCCGGCACCCCGCCACTGATCGGGCTCGCCTACGGCAAGGAGGCGCTGGCCCACCTGGTGACGCCCTCGGCGCTGTACTCCGTGGTCGCGCTCCTGTCCGGGGCCACCGTGGTGCTCACCGCGCCGGGCGCCGGCCTCGCCGCAGTGGTCTGGCCGCTCGCGATGGTGGCGCTCGTGGCCGGGGCCCACCTGATGGCGGCGTTCCGAGGGCTGCCGCCGGTCAGCCTCTTCTCACCGGGTTCGGCCGTGGTGTCGGTGGCGTTCTGGTACTCCCGGCCCCTGCTGCTCACCATCATCGGCGGCGTCGCCGCGACCGCGCTGCTGACGAGGTCGAGCGCCTCGAACGCCCTCATGGTCCTCGTGCTCGCCTCGTATGCCGCGGTGGCGTTCGGGCGGCGACGCGTCAGGCTGCTCGACGAGGGCCACCGCACCTGAGTCGTGCGGCGCCGGCCCTTCGGCCAGTCGGCCGAGGTCGCGAGCCGGCCACGCGGCATACCCCCGCGGCGTTGGGACAAAGCCGTCGGGACATAAGCCGTCGGGACACAAGCCGTCGGGACATAGAGGGACACCCCGCGTACCTGGAAGAGCTCTCCTACCCTTGCTGCATTCCTGCCCTGGGGGAGTTCGGAGAGGTACCACCACGCGGGGTGCCTGCGACAAGTGTAGACGGGCCCCGGGCGACTCAGCGAATCCCCGTCCTGCGACGATGGCCCACCGCCCGACCACCGCCTGGAGCACGCGATGTCCCCCTTGCACCTCTTCCGTCGTCTCGCCATCGCCGAGGCGGTGACCTGGGCCCTGCTCCTCGTCGGGATGTTCCTCAAGTACGTCACCGAGACGACCGAGCTGGGCGTCCGGGTCTTCGGCATGGTCCATGGAGTGGTCTTCATCGCCTACTGCCTGGGCGCCGTCTTCGTCGCCGTGAACCAGCGGTGGCGGCTCGGCACCACGGTGCTCGCCCTGGCGAGCGCCGTGCCGCCCTTCATGACCGTGTGGTTCGACCGCCGGGCCGAGCGGCGTGGTCAGCTCGACGGCCCGTGGCGACTGGCCCCTGGCGGTGAGGCACCGAAGAGTGCCCCGGAGCGGGTGCAGGCGTGGATGCTGGCGCGACCGATGGCCGCGGCGGGCGCCGCTGCCCTCGCGGTCGGCGCCCTCACCCTGCTGGCCCTGCTCGTCGGTCCGCCCCCGTCGTCGCCGAGCTGACGACCGTCGTCGGAGCGGTCTCGACCCGGCCATCCGGGAGCGATTTCAGTGGTGGGCTTCGGCTCAGGTAGCCTCCTCGGCGGAGGATTCGCATAGTGGCCTAGTGCGCACGCTTGGAAAGCGTGTTGAGTGAAAGCTCTCAGGGGTTCGAATCCCCTATCCTCCGCCACAAACCAGGTCCCGTGCTCGGGTGCGTGACGGGTCGACCACGCTCGACGAGGCCGACCCGTCAGGCACCGGCGTCGTCCGGAGGAGCCGCACCGCATGGCCCGACAGATCAACTGGCGCGGAGTCCTGAGTCCCGACGGTCCCGGCGACGGGCGTCCGGACGACACCACGTGGCGTCCCGGCTCACCGTTGGTCCCGCCACGGTCGATCATCGACGCGGTGCGCCTGATGCAGTTCGGTGCGGCGCTCGAGGTGCTCGAGGTGGTGCGCGGCTTCCTCACCCGTGGTCAGCTGCGCGACGCGATCCGTCACGAGGTGGCGGTGGGCAAGCTGCCGGCCACCAACGCCGACATCGAGGGCGTGCTGCGGTTCACCCTCGGCCTGACGACCGCGGTCGCCATCGTCAGCTGCCTCATCTGGCTCGCCATGGCCCGGGCCACGGCCCGCGGGTCACGGTGGGCGCGGATCATCGCCAGCGTGCTGTTCCCCCTGTCGCTCGGACTGTTCGCGGGTGCCCTGCTGCCCACCGCCGGGCTGTTCGCGCGCACCCTCGCCCTCGGGCTGCTCCTCGTCGGCGCCTGGACGCTCGTCCGCCTGTGGCACCGCGACTCCAGCGCCTACATCCGCTACCAGAGCACCCCGAAGGACTGACCCACCGACCACCGGGGCGCCGCGCCGATCACCCCGACCGGCTCGGCCACGAGGCAGCTAGAGGCACGGTGGCCCGTTCGCTCTGGCGGGTCGCGGCGTGGTGGCCCACGATGGCGACATGGGCAACGGTGACTACCGCGCGGCATACCGGCAGAGCCTCGAGGACCCCGAAGCGTTCTGGGGCCGGGCCGCCGAGGCGATCGACTGGATCACTCCCCCACCGCGGGTGCTCGACGACGACCGGCCGCCGTTCTACCGCTGGTTCACCGGCGGCACCCTCAACACCTGCTTCAACGCGCTGGACCGGCACGTGGCCGCGGGGCGTGGTGACCAGCCGGCGCTGCACTACGACTCCCCGGTGACCGACACCCACCAGACCATCACGTATGCCGCGTTGCTCGACCGCGTCGCGACGTTCGCCGGCGCGCTCGCGTCACTGGGGGTCGGCAAGGGCGACCGGGTCGTCATCTACATGCCGATGGTGCCCGAGGCGGTCGTCGCGATGCTCGCCTGCGCCCGGCTGGGGGCGGTGCACTCCGTGGTCTTCGGCGGCTTCGCGCCGGCCGAGCTCGCGGCCCGCATCGAGGACGCCAAGCCGGTGGTGATCGTGGCCGCGAGCTGTGGTGTCGAGCCGACGCGAGTGGTCGAGTACAAGCCGCTGCTCGACGCCGCCCTCGACCGCAGCTCGCACAAGCCGGAGTCGGTGATCGTCCTGCAGCGCGAGCAGGCTCGTGCCGCCGTCGGCGAGCGCGACACCGACTGGGAGGAGCTCGACTGGGACGAGCTGGTCGCCGACGCCGAGCCCGCCGACTGCGTCGAGGTGGGGGCCACCGACCCGCTCTACATCCTCTACACGTCAGGGACGACGGGGCGGCCGAAGGGGATCGTCCGCGACAACGGCGGTCACGCGGTCGCCCTGCGCTGGTCGATGGGCAACGTCTACGGCATCGAGCCGGGCGACACCTGGTTCACCGCCAGCGACGTCGGCTGGGTGGTGGGGCACTCCTACATCGTCTACGCGCCTCTGCTGACCGGCGCGACAACCGTTCTGTACGAAGGGAAACCGGTCGGCACGCCGGATGCGAGCGCGTTCTGGAAGGTGATCGCCGACCATGGGGTGAAGGCGATGTTCACCGCGCCCACGGCATACCGGGCGATCAAGCGCGACGACCCAGACGGCGAGCTGATGAAGGGTCACGACCTCTCCACGCTCGAGACGGTGTTCCTCGCCGGCGAGCGCCTCGACCCCGACACCTACGCGTGGGCGACCGATCGACTCGGGGTGCCGGTCGTCGACAACTGGTGGCAGACCGAGACGGGCTGGCCGATCGCCGCGAACCTGCGCGGGCTCGAGCCGATGCCGATCAAGCCGGGGTCGCCGACCGTGCCGACCCCCGGCTTCGACGTGCGCATCCTCGGGGAGGCCGGCCAGGAGCTCGGGGCCGGCGAGGAAGGCGCCATCTGCATCCGGCTGCCCCTGCCCCCCGGCACCCTGCCGACCCTCTGGGGTGACGACGACCGGTACGTGTCCGGCTACCTGTCGGCGTTCGATGGCTACTACCTCACCGGCGACGGCGGCCTGGTCGACGAGGACGGCTACCTCTACGTGATGGGTCGCACCGACGACGTGCTCAACGTCGCGGGCCACCGGCTCTCGACCGGCTCGATCGAGGCGGCACTGGCCGGGCATCCCGCCGTGGCCGAGTGCGCGGTGATCGGCGTCCACGACGACCTCAAGGGACAGGTGCCGCGGGCGCTGGTGGTGCTCAAGGCCGGCGTCGACGGCGAATCCGACGGAGAGCGCATCCGCACCGAGCTCAAGCAACGGGTGCGCGACGAGGTCGGTGCCATCGCGTCGCTGCAACGGGTCGACGTCGTCGCCGCGCTGCCCAAGACGAGGTCGGGCAAGATCCTGCGCAAGACCATGCGGGAGATGGCCGACGGCAGGACACCCACGGTCCCCGGCACGATCGAGGATGCCTCGGTCCTTGAGACCCTCGGACCCGTGTTGTCCTCGCCCGCCTAGCCTGACGGGGTGCAGGGAGTCCTCAACGGTTTCACCACCATCGGCCTGGTCATTGCCGTGGGCGCCCTGCTGGCCCACCTGAGGATCGTCGACCTCGGCGCGCAGCAGGTCCTGTCACGGCTGGCCTTCTTCGTCGCCAGCCCGGCCCTCATGGTGGTCACGCTCTCGCGGGCCGACGTCCACCAGGTGCTCTCCGCGAACCTGGGCGCCTCTGCTGCCGGCGTGGTGGTCGCCGGTGGCGTGTACGTCGTGCTGGCG
This sequence comes from Pedococcus sp. P2_D7, assembly GCF_056404295.1. NCBI lineage: Bacteria > Bacillati > Actinomycetota > Actinomycetes > Micrococcales > Intrasporangiaceae > Pedococcus > Pedococcus sp. P2_D7. Next base: position 405,877 of record NZ_JBFUEH010000002.1, on the reverse strand, counting down.
CGCACGCTCTGGCACCGCTCGATGGGTGACACGACCATCGGCGCCCTCTCGTCGTCCTACGTCAACGCCGGCAACCTCGGGATCCCGGTTGCCAGCTACGTGCTGGGCGATGCGGCCTTCGTGGCGCCGACGCTGCTCTTCCAGCTGCTCGTGTTCCAGCCCGTGGCCCTGGGCTTCCTCGACGCCGATGCCCGCGGTGGTCGCTCGTCCTGGTGGCAGCTGCTGACCAAGCCGTTCCTGAATCCCCTGACCGTCGGCTCCCTCATCGGCCTCGGGCTGTCACTCACCGGGTGGACCCTGCCCACGATGGTCTCCGCGCCACTGGGGCTGCTCGGCGACATGGCCGTGCCCTCGATGCTGGTCGCCTACGGCATCGCGTTGCGGCTGGGCCCCGGGCTCGGGCGCACCGGTTCGGTGGCCGAGCTGGTCACCACGTCGTCGCTCAAGCTATTCGTGCAGCCCCTGGTCGCGTGGTTCGTCGCCAGCGTGGTGCTGGGAGTCGACGGCCACGCGCTGCTCGCGATCGTCGTCACCTCGGCGCTGCCGACCGCCCAGAACATCTTCGTGCACGCCACCCGCTACGACCGGGCGACGGTCCTGGCCCGCGACACCATCCTCATCACCACGATCGGCGCCGTCCCCGTCATCCTGCTCGTGGCCGCCCTCCTCGGCTGAGGCGTCGGCGGGTGGGGATGGGTCGTCCGGTATGCCGCGTGCTAGCGCGAGCGGCGCGCGGTGCCGAAGATCGAGCGGGTGATCTCGCGACCGATGACCGTCCCGGCCGAGCGAACCATCGACTTGAACGCGCTCGACTTCACCACCTGCTCGACGATCCCCGGCTCAGGCTTGGAGGACTGCCGTGCCTGAGTCGGCCTGGACGTGCTGGCTTGCGTCCCGGCACCGCTCGGAGCGGGCGCGGGGGCCTGCTCGGGCGTCGGCGCCTGCTGGAGCCTGGCCTGGAGCTTCTCGTAGGCGGACTCGCGGTCGACCATCGCGGCATACTTCGAGCCGATCGCGGACGCGGCGATGACCTGCTTGACGGTCGCCTCGTCCGACGGCGCCATCAGCGACTGCGGGGCGATCATGCGGGTCCAGGCGACCGGCGTGGGGGCGCCGCGTTCGGAGAGCACGGTCACGACTGCCTCACCGGTGCCGAGCGAGGTGAGCAGCTTGGCGAGGTCATAGCCGCTGTGCGGGTAGGTCGACACGGCGGCCTTGAGCGCCTTGGCGTCGTCGGGCGTGAACGCGCGCAGGGCGTGCTGCACGCGGTTGCCGAGCTGCGCGAGCACGTCCGAGGGCACGTCCTTGGGCGACTGCGTCACGAAGAAGACGCCGATGCCCTTCGACCGGATCAGCCGCACGGTCTGCTCGATCGCGTCCTGGAACGCCTTGCTCGCATCGTTGAACAGCAGGTGCGCCTCGTCGAAGAAGAAGACCAGCTTCGGCTTGTCGACGTCGCCCACCTCAGGCAGGTCGTGGAAGAGGTCGGCCAGCATCCACATGAGGAAGGTGGAGAAGAGGGCCGGTCGATCCTGGACGGCCGGCAGCTCGAGGCACGTGACGAGGCCCTTGCCGTCGGCGGCCGTTCGCAACAGGTCCTGCGTATCGAACTCGGGCTCGCCGAAGAACGCCTCGGCGCCCTGGTCGGAGAACGCGATGAGCTCGCGCAGGATGACGCCGGCCGTCGCCGAGGACAGTCCACCGAGCGACTTGAGGTCGGCCTTGCCCTCGTCGGAGCTGAGGAACGCGATGACCTCGCGGAGGTCCTTGATGTCGAGGAGCGCGAGGCCGTTCTTGTCGGCGTAGTGGAAGACCAGTCCGAGGCTGGACTCCTGGGTCTCGTTGAGCCCCAACACCTTCGAGAGCAACGTGGGCCCGAAGGACGTGATGGTGGCGCGAATCGGGATGCCGTTGCCGAGGCCGCCCAGCGACAGGAACTCGGTCGGGTATGCCGTGCCGACCCACTGCTGCCCCACGTCCGCCGCGCGGGCGGCGACCTTGTCGTTCGCCTGCCCGGCCGTCGCGAGACCGGAGAGGTCACCCTTGATGTCGGCGAGGAAGACGGGCACGCCTTGGCCCGAGAGCTGCTCGGCCATGAGCTGCAACGTCTTCGTCTTGCCCGTGCCGGTCGCGCCCGCCACCAGGCCGTGCCGGTTGAGGGTGGACAACGGGATGCGCACGGGGGCATCGGGATACGCCTTGCCGTCGATCACGGTGGCGCCGAAGTGGAGGGCCCCACCCTCGAAGGAGTACCCGGCGCGGATCTCGTCGAGCTGCGCGTTGTTCGCGCCAGCCGGCTCTGAGGGGGTCTGCGAAGGTGTCGTCTCGGTCACCTTCGGCACTCTAGTGGCGCGTCCACGCACCCGGGCAGGTGTACGGCAGACCCTGCCGGCGACGCCTCGACCCACGCCACCGTGCGGGCACGCCTCGGGCCGCGCACGCGGCATACCCTTATGGTGGCGGGGTGATCTTCAAGAAGGTGGGCGAAGGGCGTCCGTACCCGGAGCACGGGAAGCAGACCCCTCGCGACTGGGCTGACGTCCCTCCGCGCATGGTGCGGCTCGACGAGCTCGTCACCACGAAGCGCACGCTCGACCTCGGCCACCTGCTCGCGGAGGACTCCACGTTCTACGGCGACCTCTTCGCCCACGTGGTCGAGTGGAAGGGCACGCTCTACCTCGAGGACGGTCTGCACCGCGCGCTGCGAGCCGCGCTTCAGCAGCGACCTACCCTCCACGCGCGCGTCCTCGTGCTTGACTGACCCCAGGCATGTCGGGGCCGCGCTGACGCGGGCGGAGGTGGGTACATGAGTTACGTCGTCGAGTCGGGGTCGTCGCGCGCCCGCCGGGCGCGCCGCCGCAGGGCGCTCATCACCCTCGGCGTCGTCGCGCTGATGCTGTTCTTCGCGTTCTGGTACGCCTACTCCTACTACCAGGACAGCAACAAGGCGAAGGCGTCGCCCGCGCCCACCTGCACCGCGACCTCGACCGTGAAGACACCGGCCCAGGTCACCGTGAACGTCTACAACGCCACCGAGCGCAGCGGCCTCGCGGCCAAGACGGCAGCCGACGTGCGCAAGCGTGGATTCAAGATCTCCACGGTCAGCAACGACCCGCTGCAGCGCGACGTCACGGTGGCGGCCGAGGTCCGGTACGGGCCGACCGGGGCGTCCTCCAGCAAGTTGGTGCTGGCCCTGGTGAAGGGGGCGAAGGCGGTCAAGGACAGCCGCACCGACTCCTCGGTCGACCTCGTCCTCGGTGCGAAGTTCACCGCCCTGACGGCCCCGCCGAAGAAGCCGGCGGCGTCGGCCACCACCCCCACCTGCTGATGCCGGTCCGCTGACGCCGGTCCGCTGACCCGGACCGCTCGGCGCGGCAGGTCGCCGCTGGGCTGACCCAGTCCGGACGACCGTGGACAGGTGCCTGAGCCCCACGCACACTGATGCGGTGGAACCGATGACGGCGGTGCGCGCCCAGGTGGCCGACTCCTGGGTCAGGTCCGCCGCAGCCGGGGTGGAGGCCGACTGCGTGGAGGCGCCGATCACGCTGCCTGCCGACGCGCTGCGCGACCACCGCGAGGCACACCCGTTGGCCCAGGTGTTCCCGCTTCTCGACGACGTGCTCGGCCGGGCCGCCCGCGAGTGCGACGCGATCATGGCGGTGTCGGACGCCGCCGGGCAGCTCCTCTGGGTCTGCGGCACGCCCAGCGTGCTGCGGCGGGCGGAGAGCATCGGGTTCGTCGAGGGCAGCAACTGGGACGAGCGGCTCGCCGGCACCAACGCCCCCGGCATGGCGCTGGCCCTCGACCAGTCGGTCAACATCATCGGGGCCGAGCACTTCCGCCGCTCCGTCCAGCGCTGGAGCTGCGCCGCGACACCGATCCACGACCCGACCACCGCGTCCCTGCTCGGCGTCCTCGACATCACCGGGGGCGACCAGATCGTCGTCCCGCAGACGATGGCGATGGTCCGGGCTGCGGCCCGGATGGCCGAGGCCGAGCTCGCGCGCGAGCTGCTCACCCGGGGCGCCGACCAGCCGCACCAGTCGTCGTCACGGCTGACCGCAGCCGTCCACGCCCTCGGTCGCGACGAGGCCCTGCTGACCGTGGACGACGGTCGCGGCCACCCGCGCACGGTGCGGCTCAGCCGCCGGCACAGCGAGATCCTGCTCCTCTTGGCGTCCGCACCCCGCGGCCTCTCGGGCGACGAGCTCGGGGTGCTGCTGTACGAGGAGGACGTGACGTCGTCGACGTTGCGGGCCGAGCTCAACCGGCTGCGGTCGCTCCTCGGTGACGACCTGCTGGCCTCGCGGCCCTACCGGCTCGCGGCCGAGGTCACGGCGGACTGGCTGGCCGTCGAGGCCCATCTCGCGGCGGGCGCAGTCGGCGCCGCACTGCGCACCTATCGGGGACCGCTGCTGCCTGCCTCGACCTCACCGGGGGTCCGCCGGCTGCGGGGCAGCGTCGAGGGCCAGCTGCGACGCGCCTTGCTCGCCAGTGGTGAGCCAGACCTGATGTCGACCTGGACGCGCTCGGCGTGGGGCACCGACGACCACGAGATGTGGACCGCCCAGCTCGCCAACCTCGGCAACACCTCCCCGTTGCGGCCGCTGGTCGTCGGCCAGATCGCGCGCCTCGACCGCGAGCTCGGCGCCTGACCCGTCCGCGACTCGACGTCTCCGAGCAACCTTTGCTAGCAAAGGTTGCTGCTGGGGGGGCGTGCAACGTGGTCGCAACGTTGCGTTGCCTACCGTCACGGCAACCCCCACACGCGGGGCACCACCAAAGACGTTGGGAGAACAGCGATGACGGTCTACGCACCCCCCGGAACCGAAGGCTCGAAGGTCACGGTCGAGCCGCGCTACGGGCACTTCATCGGCGGCAACTGGGTCGAGCCGAAGAAGGGCGAGTACTTCGAGAACATCTCACCGGTGACCGGCCGGGCCTTCACCGAGGTCGGTCGCGGCACCGCCGAGGACATCGAGGCAGCCCTCGACGCAGCGCACGCCGCAGCGCCGGCCTGGGGCAAGACTTCGCTCGCCGAGCGCGCGCTCGTCCTCAACAGGATCGCCGACCGCCTGGAGGAGAACCTCGAGGCCCTGGCGATCGCCGAGACCTGGGACAACGGCAAGCCGGTCCGCGAGACCCTGGCCGCCGACCTGCCCCTCGCGATCGACCACTTCCGCTACTTCGGTGGCGTGCTGCGCGGCCAGGAGGGCAGCAGCTCGGAGATCGACGAGAACACCGTCGCCTATCACTTCCACGAGCCCCTGGGCGTCGTCGCCCAGATCATCCCGTGGAACTTCCCGATCCTGATGGCCACGTGGAAGCTCGCTCCCGCGCTCGCGGCCGGCAACGCCGTCGTCCTCAAGCCGGCCGAGCAGACCCCGTGGTCGATCCTCAAGGTGCTCGAGCTGATCGGCGACCTCATCCCGGCCGGGGTGCTCAACGTGGTCAACGGGTTCGGCGTCGAGGCCGGCAAGCCGCTCGCCAGCTCCAACCGCGTCGCCAAGGTCGCCTTCACCGGTGAGACCACCACGGGCCGACTGATCATGCAGTACGCCAGCCAGAACATCATCCCGGTCACCCTGGAGCTCGGCGGCAAGAGCCCGAACGTCTTCTTCGACGACGTGGCCCAGAGCAGCGACGCGTTCTACGACAAGGCGCTCGAGGGCTTCACGATGTTCGCGCTCAACCAGGGCGAGGTCTGCACCTGCCCGTCGCGCGCCCTCGTCCAGCAGTCGATCTACAGCGACTTCGTGGGTGACGCGATCGAGCGCGTGGAGAAGGTCAAGCAGGGCAACCCGCTCGACACCGACACGATGATCGGCGCGCAGGCCAGCAACGACCAGCTCGAGAAGATCCTGTCCTACCTCGACATCGGCCGTCAGGAGGGCGCCAAGGTGCTCACCGGTGGCGAGCGCAACGTGCTCGACGGCGACCTCGCCGAGGGCTACTACGTCACCCCCACCGTCTTCGAGGGCAACAACTCGATGCGGATCTTCCAGGAGGAGATCTTCGGACCGGTCGTGTCGCTCACGAGCTTCACCGACGAGGCTGACGCCCTCGCGATCGCCAACGACACCCTCTACGGCCTCGGCGCAGGCGTGTGGACCCGCGATGGCGCCCGTGCCTACCGGATGGGCCGCGGCATCAAGGCGGGTCGGGTCTGGACGAACTGCTACCACCAGTATCCCGCGCACGCTGCGTTCGGCGGCTACAAGCAGTCGGGCATCGGGCGTGAGAACCACAAGATGATGCTCGACCACTACCAGCAGACCAAGAACCTCCTGGTCTCCTACTCCCCCGACGCCCTCGGCTTCTTCTAGATCGATGACGTCACCGGAGGCTGCCCCCGACGCCGACACCGATCCCAGCTCGGTCTCGGCGCCGGACCCGCAGCTCACCCGGGTCGACTTCACGGGTGCGGCGGCGGACCTGCTCCGCCGCCTCACCGTGAAGCACGGCCCGCTCATGTTCCACCAGTCCGGCGGCTGCTGTGACGGCAGCGCCCCGATGTGTTACCCCGAAGGCGAGTTCATCACCGGCGACGCCGACGTCCACCTGGACAACCTGACCGTGGGCGGGCTGCTCGACCCGATCGAGTTCTGGATGTCGGTCTCGCAGTATGAGTACTGGAAGCACACCCACCTCACCGTCGACGTCGTCAAGGGACGCGGGAGCGGCTTCTCGGTCGAGGCGCCGGAGGGGGTCCGGTTCCTGATCCGGTCACGCCTGATGAGCGAGGACGAGCTGCGCGCCTTCGACCTGCTCTGACGCCACCACAGACCGAGGTATGCCGCGTGGGCCACTGGCCGCGCGGCATACCTCCGGTTCGCGGAGCGGCGCCCCCACGGGGCGCACCGTAGGCTCGCTGCATGATCACGGTGGAGCTGTCGCGCAGCCTGAACCACGGCGGTGTGCTGTGGGAACCCGCTCCCGGCGACCGGTTCACCATCGACCAGCCCAACGTGGTCGGCGAGGTGTTCTGGATCAGCCACCTGACGATCGACGTGCACACCTTCAAGGGGCAGCCCCTGCTCGGCTTCAACGGCACGACGGAGTGGGCCCTCGACTCGGTCACGCTCGACACCGCGCTCTGGATGCCACGCGAGGACCAGCTGCGCGACCTCATCGGCGAGCGGCTCGTGTCGCTGAGTCGCGAGGACGGGCAGTGGCTCGTGACGGTGGAGACCGAGGAGGGGCGCGAGACCTACACGGATCCTGACCCCGAATGCGCCTACGCGCTGGCCCTCCTCAGCCTCACCTGAGGGCGCCTCAGTGGGAGGTCGCCATCGTCCCCTTGTGGTGCGACCGGGTCACCTGGAGGTCGGCTGCACCGACCACGAGGACGACCGCGCCGACGATCCAGGCGGTCCACGCCATCGGCCGGGTGCCGCTGAACCCCATGACCCAGGGAGCCGCGATCATGCAGGCGCCCAGGAGGACCGTGAGTCCCTCGACGGACATCATGTCCGGCCTGAACAGCTCGATCAGAGCCAGGACTGCGGTGACGGCACCCAGCACGACCATGGTCATGGTCGCCCGGTCAGTCGTGGTGGTCCACCACGGCGAGAGGGCTGCGTAGGCGCCGGCGATCAGAGCAATGAGATCCTGTGGATGGTTCCATCGCTTCATGGTGGTCACAACCACCTTTCCTTGAAGGCGGTCCGTCGATCCGAGGCGGGCCGAACACCTTGATTGTCCTCCCGCCCAACGCTTTTGGCTATCTTCGGCCGTCTCCGTAGGACGGGGCGCGCACGCCCTGTCGCGAGTCGCTTCCGGTCCGGGTCATGACGACCCCATCCGCTTGAGGGTGGCGAGCCGGCGCTCGTACTCCTGCTCGTCGATCTCACCGGCCGCGTAGCGCTCAGCCAGCTTGGCCTCGCCGGCGCGGGTGCCGGCGTAGCCCTGCACCTGGCGCCACCGACGGATGCCGAAGAAGCGGAAGCTGGCGAAGATCCCGATGATGAAGAGCAGCCACAGGAAGGGGAAGATCGGCCACCAGGGACCGGGTCCGTTCCAGGAGGGGTCGTGGGCGGCGAGGGTGTTCGCAGTGGCGATGACGGTGGTCATGGTGACTCCTTGGTCGGATTGAGCTGACTCCTCAATCCTTCGGCGGGAGAACGCTTTCCGAATCCCACAGGGGGCGGCACCTCAGCTGCTCCCCCGGGCGTACGCCACGGACGGCAGCTACTCCTGCGACCACCCCGGGCGCACCAGACCGGACTCGTAGGCCAGCACCACGAGCTGGGCGCGGTCGCGGACGTGCAGCTTGATCATCGACCGGCTGACATGGGTCTTGGCGGTCGCGGGGCTGAGGAAGAGCCGCTGGGCGATCTCGTCGTTGTTGAGCCCCTCGCCCACGAGGGCGACGACCTCACGCTCTCGCTCGGTCAGCTCGCCGAGCCGGTCCGCGGCCGGGGCCACGTGGGGGCGGCTGCGGGTCGCGAACTCGCCGATGAGGCGCCGCGTGACGCCGGGCGACAGCAAGGCGTCGCCCGCGGCCACCGCGCGGATGCCTCGCAGGAGCTCGGCCGGCTCGGTGTCCTTGACGAGGAACCCGCTGGCCCCGATGCGCACCGCCTCGAAGACGTACTCGTCGAGGTCGAACGTCGTGAGCACGACCACCCGCGTGCCTGAGAGGCGCTCGTCGGCCGCGATCTGCCGGGTCGCCTCGAGCCCGTCCGTGCCGGGCATCCGGATGTCCATCAGCACGACGTCCGGCACGGTCTGCCGGACCAGCGCCACCGCCTCGGCACCGTCGGCCGCCTCGCCCACGACCTCGATGTCGTCCTCGGCGTCGAGCAGCGCCCGGATCCCGGCCCTGAGCAAGGCCTGGTCGTCGGCCAGCACCACCCGGATCATCGTGGACCGCCGGTCGGGAGGTCGGCCTCGACCCGGAGGCCTCCGCCGGCCGCCGCCTCGACCCGCAGCTCGCCGCCGAGCGCTCGCGCCCGCTCCTGCATGCCGCTGATCCCGTTGCCCTGCCTGAGGTTCGGTAGCCCGGCTGCGCCGTTGCCCTCGTCCTCGATCGTCAGGGAGAGCACCTCGTCACCGTAGTGGAGGGTCACGGCGGCCCGGGTCGCGTGCGCGTGCCGGACGATGTTGGTGATCGCCTCCTGCACGATCCGGTATGCCGCGAGCTCGACTGCCGCGGGAAGGGCCCGCGCCTGCCCGCTCACCGTCTTGGTGACCTGGAGGCCCGCATGGCCGCTGCGCTCGACGATGTCGTCGAGCCCAGCCAGGTTGGCGACCGGTGAGCGCGGGGCCGGTGCGCCGTCGAGGCGCAGGACGTCGATGAGCGACCGGAGCTCGGTGAGCGCCTCCTTGCTGGCGTCGCGGATGGCGACGAGCGCCGGCTCGACCTGCTCGGGCCGCCGGTCAGCCAGGTGGAGGGCCACTCCGGCCTGCACGTTGATGAGCGACATGTGGTGCGCCACGACGTCGTGCAGCTCCTGGGCGATGCGCAGGCGCTCCTCCCCGGCCTGCCGCAGCCTCGTCTCGCGGGCGGCCTGCCGGTAGGTCGCGGCCCGGTCGCGCCAGCTCCGCCCGACCTCGGCGACGGCCAGCACGACCAGGGTCCAGGCCAGCAGCCCGCCGATGGCCTGCCACGACCACGCTGCCGAGTCGAAGACGAGGCGCCCGACGGCGTCACCGGCCAGCACCGCGACGGCGCCCGACCAGGCCGCTGTCCGGTGGCCACGCACGACCGTCACGACGAGCACGATCGCGAGGCCGAGGAACACGGGACCGTAGGCGTATCCGCGCGCGAGGTACACAGAGGCCGCGAGCGCGGTCGCCCCCAGGGCCAACAGCGGAAGCCGCCGCAGCACGGTGATGGCCACCGGCGCCACCAGGAGCAGGACGACGGCAAGGGCGTCGAGGGGGCGGCGGTCGGGCTGCCCGTGGGAGGCACCGAAGCTGCCACCGACCTGGATCAGGGCGACGGCGAAGGCGAGGAGGTAGCGCGCGGCGGGGTGTGCGCTGCCGGATCGGCCCCGCGGACCTCGCATCCACGGGGGACCCCAGGCCAGGTCGTCGGGCTCGCGCATGCCTGCCAGCGTAGGCATCCCCGTCAGGGCGTGGCGTCCCACGACGGTGGCAGCGCGGCATACTCCCGCGGACGTAGGCCCGCACCGCCCGCGGGAGGCAGGACGCGACATGCCGCGTGCTGTCACCCCGGACCACTCGGGCGACCCATGGCGGACGGCGACCATCTGCGGGACGCTTGGAGTCGGGCCGCGCGCTCGGCGACGGCGCCTCGTGAGGAGCTGCCATGACCTCGACCCTCAGCACCCCTGAGCCGCACGGCGAGACCGGCGACCAGCCACCACCGAAGTGGCACCTCCCGCGGTCGCCCTTCCCGCCGATCGCGGACTACGCGTTCATCTCCGACTGCCAGGTGACGGCGTTGATCGCGCCGAGCGGCAACGTGGAGTGGATGTGCCTGCCCCGCATGGACTCCCCGAGCGTGTTCGGGTCGATCCTCGACCGCGACGCCGGGGGGTTCCGGCTCGGCCCCGCGGACATGATGGTGCCCACCGCCCGGAGATACCTGCCGGGGACGTTGATCCTCGAGACCTCATGGGGGACGCCGACCGGCTGGGTCATCGTCCGGGACGCCCTGCTGATGGGACCGTGGCACCACGAGACCGAGCGCTCCTACCGCTACCGGCGGACGCCGACCGACTACGACGCCGAGCACGTGCTGCTGCGCACCATCCGCTGCGTGAACGGCGAGGTGCAGCTGGTGATGAACTGCACGCCGGTCTTCGACTACGGGCGGCAGCAACCGACCTGGTCCTACACCGGTGACGGCTACCACTCGGCCGTGGCGGAAGCCGACGGCGAGGACCACAAGGTCTGGCTGACCACCGACTTCCGGCTGGGCTTCGAGGGCCCACAGGCCGGCCTGCGGACGCTGGTCAAGGAGGGCGACACCCACTTCATCGCCCTGTCGTGGAGCGACCACGAGGCACCCCAGAGCTACGAGGAGGCCTACCGGCGACAGGTCTGGACCGCCCACCACTGGCAGCACTGGCTGGCCCGGGGAAGGTTCCCGGACCACCCGTGGCGCACCCACCTCGAGCGAAGTGCGTTGACCCTCAAGGGACTCACCTATGCACCGACCGGTGCCATCGTGGCCGCCTCCACCACCTCGCTCCCGGAAACCCCCAAGGGCGAACGGAACTGGGACTACCGCTACACGTGGGTGCGCGACTCGACTTTGGCCTTGTGGGCGCTGGACACCCTCGGCTTCGACTGGGAGGCCAACGACTTCTTCTGGTTCATCGCCGACCTCGCCGAGTCGTCCGACGACGTGCAGATCATGTACGGCATCGACGGCGCCACGGACCTGACCGAGTCCTTCCTCGACCACCTCACGGGCTACGACGGAGCGCGGCCGGTGCGGATCGGCAACGGCGCGTTCGACCAGAAGCAGCTCGACGTGTGGGGCGCCATCCTGGACTCGGTGTGGATCCACACCAAGTCGCGCGACACCCTCGACGAGCGGCTCTGGCCGATCCTGACCGGGTTCGTCGAGTCGGCCATCAAGCACTGGGGCGACCCGGACCGGGGCATCTGGGAGGTGCGGGGCGAGCCCAAGCACTTCACCTCGTCGAAGGTCATGTGCTGGGTCGCGGCTGACCGTGGGGCCAAGCTCGCCCGGGTACGTGAGGACGACGAGCTGGCCCAACGGTGGCAGACCGCCGCCGACGAGATGCACGCGGAGATCTGTGAGCGCGGCACCGACGACCGAGGGGTGTTCACCCAGCACTACGAGACGGACGCACTGGACGCATCGAACCTGTTGTTGGCGCTGGTGGGCTTCTTGCCCCCGGACGACCCACGACTGCACGCAACAGTGCTGGCGATCGCTGACGAGCTGACCGACGACGGCCTGGTGCTGCGCTATCGCGTGGAGGAGACCGACGACGGGCTGGCCGGCGAGGAGGGCAGCTTCACCATCTGCTCGTTCTGGCTGGTGTCGTGTCTGGCCATCGTCGGCGAGATGGAGCGCGCCCGGTCCCTGTGCGAACGGCTCCTCAGCCTGGCCACCCCGCTGGGGCTCTACGCCGAGGAGATCGACGCCAAGAGCGGCCGTCACCTCGGCAACTTCCCCCAGGCATTCACCCACCTCGGGCTGATCAACGCGGTGCTCAGGGTGATTGCCGCTGAGGACGACTGAAGCGCAGGGTCCGCACCTCGAACGGTCCGAGCTCCACCTCCACGACAGCAGTGCCATCATCGCCTGACCACGCGGAGCTATCCCATGCAAAAGGCGAGTTGGCGCCGCCGGCCGCCGGTACACCGGGACCATCCGCGGTCGCCACGTCGCGAGCCGGCTGACCCAGGGGTTCCTCGAGGAGGGTGACCGCGGAGACCGACGCCACATCGGCGTCGACGCGGACGGAGCCCGATGCCCTGCCCCCCAGCACCTCGTGCACCCTGACGACGAGGTCGCCGGACCGGTCGGCCGCGAGCTTGACGCTCGAGAGCGCGACGCCCAGACCCTCGACCCGCACGAGGGGCTCGAACCCGTGGGCGCCCTCCACGTCGCGCGCCGGGGTGTTCAGCCAGACACCCTCCCGCGCGGCCCCTTCCACGCCGGTGCCGATGACGAGCCCGTAGCGGTGCGTGTGCGGTCCGTGGTCGGTGTCGGGGTCGGGGAACCTCGGCGCCCGCAGGAGCGAGAGCCGCACGGTCGTCGCGAGCGCGCCGTCCTCGACCCAGTCCCGCGTGACGTCGTATCCGTAGGTGGAGTCGTTGACGAGGGCGACGCCGAACCCGGGCTCGTCGACGTGCACGAACCGGTGCATCGAGGTCTCGAAGCGTGCCACCTCCCAGCTGGTGTTGACATGGGTCGCCCGGCGCTGGTGGCCGAACTGCGTCTCCGCGCTGGTGTGCTCCGCGCGCACGTCGAGGGGGAAGGCCACCTTGAGGAAGGTCTCGACCTCGTGCCAGTCGGTGACCTGCTCGACGTGCACCGTCTGCGATCCCGGAGCGAGTGAGAATGCTTGTCGCACAGTCGAATCCGCCGAGATGGTGCGCTGGACGACAACGTGCGCGACGCCGCGCTCGTCCACCGATGCCTCGAGGCTGTCGGCCTCGCGGAGGTCGCGGACCCGGTTGCGGTAGAAGCGGTCGACGTCCCAGGCGTCCCACTTGTTCGGCAGGTCTGGGTGCAGCTGCAGCAGGCCGGCAGACCCGCCCGGCGCGATGGCGTCGCGTCCCGAGGTGAGGTCGACGGCGGACGTGACCAGGCCCTGCGCCGAGAGGGTCACGCGCACCACGCCGTTGTCGAGCACGAGGTCCGCACCATCCCGGGTGACCTGCACGGGTTTGGCCCCCGCTTCTCCGCGGACGACCGCTGCCCCCGCTAGGACGCCCTGACGCTCGGATCCCGCGCCATTGACCGCGATCCGCTCACGCCCCTCACCGACCAGGGCCGCGAGCGAGCCGCGCACCAGCTCCTCGGCGGCGCGCTCGACCCGCGCGTACTGCTCCACCGCCTCGCGGTGCACCCAGGCGATGGACGTGCCGGGCAGGATGTCGTGGAACTGCTGCAGCAGCACCTGCTTCCAGAGCGCGTCGAGCTCGTCGTGCGGGTATGCCGTGCGCGTCCGGACCGCGGCAGTGGTGGCCCACAGCTCGGCCTCGACGAGCAGGTGCTCACACCGCCGGTTGCCCGCCTTGGTGCGGTGCTGCGAGGTGAGGGTGGCGCGGTGCAGCTCGAGGTAGAGCTCACCGACCCAGACCGGGGTTCCTGGACGGGGTTGCCCGTCGTCCCCCACCAGCTCGTCGCGGGTGCGCGCGTAGAAGTCGTCGGGGTGCTCCCACCGCACCCGCGGGCTGCCCTCGAGGTCGGCGAGGCGCTCGGCGCGACCGGTCATCTCGCGGGTGGTCCCTCCTCCGCCGTCGCCCCAGCCCACCGGCGCGATCGATCCCGACGCGATGCGGTGGTCGCGGAACTGCCGGTCGGCGAGGGCCAGCTCGGTGCCGGACAGCTCGGAGTTGTAGGTGTCCATCGGGGGGAAGTGGGTGAGCACCCGCGAGCCGTCGATGCCCTCCCAGAGGAAGGTGTGGTGGGGGAAGGTGTTGACCTGGTTCCAGGAGATCTTCTGGGTGAAGAACCACTCGAAGCCGGCCCGCCGCACGAGCTGGGGCAGTGCCGGTGAGTAGCCGAAGCTGTCGGGGAGCCAGACGCCCTGCGAGCGGAGGCCGAACTCCTTCTCGAAGAGAAGTTGCCCGTAGAGGAACTGGCGCACCATCGACTCGCCGGACGGCATCACGGTGTCGCTCTCCACCCACATCCCACCCAGGGGGAGGAAGCGTCCGGACTGCACCGCCGCGACGATCCGCGACCACACCTCGGGACGGTGCTCCTTGACCCAGGCGTACTGCTGGGCGCTCGACATGCCGTAGACGAAGTCCTCGGTCTCGTCGATGAGCGCGGCCATCGAGGCCGTCGTGCGGGCCACCTTGCGCACGGTCTCGCGCACCGGCCACAGCCAGGCCGAGTCGATGTGGGCGTGGCCGACCGCCGACACCAGGTGGGCGGACGCGCTCGCGGGGCGGGCCAGCACCTCGACCAGCTGCTGCCGGGCTGCACTCGCGGTGCCGGAGACGTCGCGGAGGTCGAGTTCGTCGAGCGCATCGTCGAGGGCCTGGAGGATGCGGCTGCGCCGTTGTCCCGCAGGCAGCTCCGCCTGGAGCCCGAGCAACACGTCGAGGTCCAGCGCGAGGGCATGGACCTCCTCGTCGAAGACCGCGAGGTCCATCCGCCTGGTGGTGTAGAGCAGGTCGGGTGATGCGGTGAGCAGGTCACCCTGGGTCGTCGGCTTGAACCGAACCGGGCCGAACACGACCGGGTTGGACGCCGCCTCCACGTAGAGCTCCACCTGCTCTCCGCCGTCGGCCGCCGCAGCCACGAGCGCCCAGTGGTTGAGCGGGTTCACGGCTTTCACCGGTGAGCCATCGGGACGATAGACGAGCCCCTCGCACTGGAATCCAGGCCCGGGCACGTCGAACCCGAGGTCGACGACCGCCTCCACGCGGCGACCAGCCCACTCGGTCGGCACCGCACCGGTCAACCGGAACCACGTGGTGCCCCAGGCCGCACCCCACGGCGAGCCCACGGCATACGGCTCGAAGGGGAGGGCGAGGCCCTCGGACGGTGACACCGGTTCACCCGGGAGGGTGTGTGCCTCGACGGTGAACGGCACGGACACCGCGTGGACCGCGGGCCAGATGCGTTCGGTGAGGACGCGGGTGACGCGACCGGTCGTCAGGGTGGTGTCGTCGTGCATGGGTCCACCCTTGCGTGCGGATGGACGACGTGCGACCCAGGGTCACACCGACCGGTATGCCGTGTGCCCCGGCGTGCGCGGGCTCAGCGCCCGCGGCGACCCGCGGAGAAGGCGGCGATGCCGCCACCGGAACGGGAGGTGCCCTGCGAGCCGCCACCCTGCCGCGCGCCGCCGCGCGACGACTGCGAGCGGGCGCCCTGCGAGCCGCCCGACCTCGGGGTCTCGGTGCGGTAGGACTCGGTGCTCGACGACTGCGAGCCACCGCGACGACCACGAGCGCTGCCGCCCGAGGCGCGACCAGCTCCGCCCGAGGCGCGACCGGCGCCGCCCGAGGCGCGGCCGGCGCCACCCTGCTGGCGAGGTTGGCTGGAGCCGCCACGACCACGCTGCGAGCGTCCGCCGTTGCCACTGTTCGACTGCTCGACCACAGGGGCCGGCGTGACGAGGTCGGCCGCCGGTCCGGTCAGGTCGCCGATGGCCGGGTGGCCGGGGGTGACGTCGACGGCGGTCGGCTTGATGCCGGCCTGGCGCATGAGGGTGCGGGTGTCGCCGCGCTCCTCGGGGGTGCTGACGGTGACCACGACGCCCTCGGCGCCGGCGCGGGCGGTGCGACCTGAGCGGTGCAGGTAGGCCTTGTGCTCGGCCGGCGGGTCGACGTGCACGACGAGGGTGACGTCGTCGACGTGGATGCCACGGGCCGCGATGTCGGTGGCCACGAGGACGCGGCTGTGGCCTTCGCTGAAGGCGGCGAGGTTGCGCTGGCGGGCGGCCTGGGACAGGTTGCCGTGCAGGTCGACCGCGGGGATGCCCGAGGCCGTGAGCTGCTTGGCCAGCTTCTTGGCGGCGTGCTTGGTGCGGGTGAAGGCGAGCGTGCGGCCTTGTCCTGCAACGAGCTCGCGCACGACGGCCGGCTTGTTGTCGCGGCTCACGTTGAACAGGTGGTGGGTCATCGCGGGGACGGGCGACGCGGCGCTGTCGACGCTGTGCGTGACGGGGTTGTGCAGGTAGCGCTTGACCAGCTGGTCGATCGCGTTGTCGAGCGTCGCGGAGAAGAGCAGTCGCTGCCCGTCGCGCGGAGTCGCGTCGAGGAGGCGCTTCACCGCGGGGAGGAACCCGAGGTCGGCCATGTGGTCGGCCTCGTCGAGAACGGTGACCTCGATGTCACCCAGGCGCACGTGGCCCTGGCCGATGAGGTCCTCGAGGCGACCCGGGGTCGCGATGACGATGTCGATCCCGCGGCGGAGCGCGGAGACCTGCGGGTTCTGGCCCACGCCACCGAAGATGGTCATGGTGCGCAGCTCGAGCGCGGCGGCGAGCGGGGTCACCGTCTCGGCGACCTGGATCGCCAGCTCACGGGTCGGGACCAGCACGAGGGCACGCGGGGTGTGCGGCGCGCGACGACGACCTGACTTGGCCAGGGTGGAGACCATCGGCAGCGCGAACGCCACGGTCTTGCCGCTGCCGGTGCGGCCGCGGCCGAGGACGTCGCGACCGGCAAGCGAGTCAGGGAGCGTCGCGGCCTGGATCGGGAACGGCGTGTCGATGCCGCGTTCCTTCAGGGCCGCGATGACGCGGGGGTGGATGCCGAGGTCGGCAAAGGGCAGCGGCGCGGGGGCACGGTTCAAGGACACGGTGTGCGAGGACACGGAAAACTCTCATCAGCAGTAGGGAGTGGCCGAAGATGCTGGACCACTCACGAACCTGTGAGCTGACGGCGCCAACCAGTAGTTGGGGCGCGGAGCAGACGACCTGGCGTGCACGACGGTGCGCACGCAGTGGTTGCAACCCTATCGGCCCGGGCGTTCATTCCCGAATCGCCCATTCGGCCAGACCCTGGCTAGGCGGGCTCCGGCGACCTCCGGGCGAGGCGCAGCCAGGTCTCGACGACGGTGTCGGGGTTGAGCGACATCGACTCGATCCCTTGGTCCATGAGCCAGTCCGCGAGGTCCGGGTGGTCCGAGGGTCCCTGGCCGCAGATGCCGACGTACTTGCCTCTCGCCCGGCACGCCTCGATCGCCATGGTCAGCATCTTCTTCACCGCGGGGTCGCGCTCGTCGAAGCCACCTGCCACCAAGGCGGAGTCACGGTCGAGCCCGAGGGTCAGCTGGGTGAGGTCGTTCGACCCGATGGAGAAGCCGTCGAAGTGGTCGAGGAAGGCGTCGGCATTGACGGCGTTCGAGGGGACCTCGCACATCATCACGACCTGCAGGTCGTTCTCCCCACGCTTCAGGCCGTTCTGCCCGAGCAGGTCGATGACGCCTTCGGCCTCCTTGAGCGTGCGGACGAACGGGATCATCACCTTGACGTTGGTCAGCCCCATCTCGTCGCGCACCAGCCGCAGCGCCTCGCACTCCATGGCGAAGCACTCGGCGAAGTCGTCGGACAGGTACCGCGCGGCACCGCGGTACCCGATCATCGGGTTCTCCTCGTCAGGCTCGTACCGCTCGCCGCCGAGCATGTGGGCGTACTCGTTGGACTTGAAGTCACTCATCCGCACGATCACCGGCTCCGGCGCGAAAGCCGCCGCGAGCATCGAGACCCCCTCGGCGACGCGCTTGACGAAGTAGTCGCGCGGGCTGTCGTAGGCCGCGATGAGGGCCTCGATCTCCGCCTTGATCGCGGGCTCCTGGTCGTCGAGCTCGAGCAGCGCGCGCGGGTGGATGCCGATCTGGCGGTTGATGATGAACTCCAGCCGAGCAAGCCCGATTCCGTTGTGGGGCAAGCGAGAGAACTCGAACGCCTGGTCGGGGGTGCCGACATTCATCATGATCTTGACGGCCACCTCGGGCATGTCGTCGAGGGCGGTCTCGGTGACCGAGAACTTCTGCAGCCCGTCGTAGACCAGACCGGTGTCACCCTCGGCGGCGGAGACGGTGACCTCCTGGCCGTCGCTCAGCGTGGTCGTCGCCGAGCCGGTGCCGACGACGGCGGGGATGCCGAGCTCGCGGGCGATGATCGCGGCGTGGCAGGTGCGGCCGCCGCGGTTGGTGACGATCGCGCTGGCGCGCTTCATGACCGGCTCCCAGTCGGGGTCGGTCATGTCGGCGACGAGCACCTCGCCCGGCTGGAACTCGTGCATCGACTCGGCACTGGTCAGCACCCGCACCGCACCGGCGCCGATCTTCTGGCCGATCGCGCGACCCTCGACCAGGACCTCGCCGCGCCCGCTCATCGGCTCGTCCATCCGGAACCGCTGGAGCGTGGAGCCCGACTGCCGTGACTTCACCGTCTCGGGGCGCGCCTGCAGGATGTACAGCTGGCCGTCGACTCCGTCCTTGCCCCACTCGATGTCCATCGCCCGGCCGTAGTGCTCCTCGATCTTGAGGGCGTGCTGGGCGAGCTCGGTGACCTCGTCGTCGGTGAGGCTGAGGCGCCCACGCTCGGCCTCGTCGACGGGCACGAAGTCGATCGAGCGACCCACCGCAGAGTCCTGCGTGTAGACCATCTTGGTGGCCTTGCTGCCGACGCCGCGCTTCAGGATGGCGGGGCGGCCGGCGCGCAGGGCGGGCTTGTAGACGTAGAACTCGTCGGGGTTCACGGCACCCTGGACGACCGCTTCGCCGAGGCCGTAGCTGCTGGTGACGAAGACGGCGTCGGGGAAGCCGGACTCGGTGTCGATGGTGAACATCACACCCGACGAGCCGATGTCGGAGCGCACCATCCGCTGGATCCCGGCTGAGAGGGCGACGACGTCGTGGTCGTAGCTGCTGTGCACGCGGTAGGCGATCGCGCGGTCGTTGTAGAGGGAGGCGAACACCTTCTTGATGGCCAGCAGGATGTTGTCGATCCCCAAGACGTTGAGGAAGGTCTCCTGCTGCCCCGCGAACGACGCGTCGGGCATGTCCTCGGCCGTGGCGCTCGACCGCACCGCCCAGGTCACCTCGCCGGGGGCGCCGGCCACGAGCTCCTCGTAGGCCGCACGGATGTCGGTCTCGAGGTCCTCGGGGAACGGCTGCTCCTCCACGAGGTCGCGGATCTGGGCGCCGGCCTCCGCGAGCGCCCGGGTGTCCTCGACGTCGAGGCCGGCCAGCGTCGCACTGATCCGGTCGGCCAGACCTTCGTGCGCCAGGAAGCGGCGGTAGGCGTCTGCGGTCGTGGCGAACCCATCGGGGACACGCACCCCCGCCTTCGAGAGGTGTTGCACCATCTCGCCGAGGGAGGCGTTCTTGCCGCCCACGGACTCGACGTCGCCCAACCCGAGGTCCTTGAACCAGGAGATGTTGCCGCTCACGGCGATCCTTTCGACAGGCGGCGAGGCCGCGATGGTGACGCTGTGCTTCATGGTGACGCTGTCCTTCATGGTGACACTGACTCAGGCAAGGTTGCCCAGACGGCTGGTCTGCATGATGACCGCCGCCATCTCCTCCACCGACATCGAGGCGGAGTTGATCGACGGTATGCGGTGCAGCCGGTAGAGCGCCTCGGCGCGGCGCAGCTCGTAGCTGCACTGGGCGAGACTGGCATACGTCGAACCCGGCCGTCGCTCCCCCCTCACCTGGCTGAGCCGGGCGGGCGTGGAGAGCAGCCCGAAGCACTTCGCGCCGAGCTCCCTGACCGGCCGCGGCAGGGCGTCGGTGTCGAAGTCCTCGGGGACCAGGGGGTAGTTGGCGACCTTGAGGCCGTGCTGGAGGGCGAGGTACATGGAGGTCGGGGTCTTGCCGCACCGGGAGGGCGCCACGAGGATCAGGTCGGCCTGCTCGAGGTTGCGCAGGCTGGCGCCGTCGTCGTGCTCCATCGCGAACTCGATCGCCTTCATCCGGAGGTCGTAGCGACGGGTGTCGCCGACTCCGTGGAGGGCACCGACGCCGTGGGTGGCGTTGACGTGCAGCACCCGCTCGACCGTGTCGAGGTGCGAGCCGAACAGGTCGATGAACGCGCACTCCGTGCGTTGCAGCTCCTTGCGGATCTCCTCGTCCGAGACGGTCGAGAAGACCAGCGCGGTCACCGAGTCAGTCGTGGCCGCATCGAGCTCCAGCACCACCGCGCGTGCCTGCTCCACCGTCGTGATGAACGGGATCTTGCGGCGCGCGAACGTGAGGCTGGGGAACTGCGCCAGCATGAGGTTGCCCAGTGTCTCCGCCGAGATGCCCGTGCCGCCGGCGAGGAAGAACACCGGCGTGGGGGCGACTATCGCAGCAGGCTCGGGGATCACGCCCCCACCGTTCCATGCCGCGGCCGCCTTGGACAGCCAGCCGGCAGGTCGGGCAGTTGGCAGAGCCCCTGAGGGCCAGGGCCGCACGCGACCCTCGGCAGCGGGCAATGGGGCGCCTTCGCGTGGGGCCGCACGACGAAGGACCCGACAGATCACTGTCGGGTCCTTCTCGGTTTTGGCGGTGGCGGTGGGAGCCGTCGTGGACGGCCGGGGTTCGTTCCTCACCCAGCCGTCCACTCCTCCCAAATCCCGCAGCGTTCGACAACCCGAGAAGGACCCGACGGAAAATCGTGTCGGGTCCTTCTCGGTTTTGGCGGGCTAGAGACGAAAGTGGGTTTGCGCAGGTCAGGGAACCAAACCATTGACCCAGGCTCTGCCTCTCCCCGCGGGCCCTGAGGAGTTTCCCCGCGACGTGGGGGGCGGCATGGATGGTCCTTCGCCAACGAAGCCGAGGGCGCAATCCCCATTGCCTCGCGGGCTATTTGTCACGGGGTGGTGGGCAGACGCCAGCGTGTCCCTTGGCCAGGGCGCTTCCCTCGCAACCCTCAAACCGCACCTGACGTTGCCCGTGCGCTGCCATGCCTGAAACGAGGTTGGCGTCACCCAACGCGACGTGCACGGCGTGGCAGATGTACCCAGAAACGGTCACGCGTTGCCGTGCTGCCACGGCATCATGATGCTCTCCCTCCGATCCAAGGGCGACAGCCACCAACCGACGTGACGCCTCGCCTCTTCTTCGTTGCGGGCTTCGGCCAACCGGGGGACACCCTCTGACCAGCGGTTCTCCGGATCGGCGGGGGTCAGGCATCGCCCTGCCGAACGGCACGCGCGTCCGTCAGAGATCACCTGGTCCGCGACAGTGGCTCCACGCCGGACCTACCGCTCTGCGGCGTTGCACCGCATATGGTCTCAGGATGAAGACCGCCGAGGTTGCGCTACTTGTTTCGATACTGAGCGCTGCCCTCGCGCTACTTGCCATCCTCTGGAATGTAGTGGCCTTTCGTAAGTCAGGACCGCTGGTCAAGGCCTCCCTCGCCATGGGCACAAAAGGACCGGGGCCTGAGGGTTTGGGCAGGTTCACGTTTACCGTGGCCGCCAAGGCTTGGGCGAGGCACGAGTCCCTGCGTTCGAAGCCGGACCAGCACTTCTTCCTCACTGCCACCAATTCGGGGCGGGCCGCGATATGGGTCAGCCAAGTTGGGCTTTGCTCGGCTGGCGGGTCGGTCAATATGAACGTCACCACCGACGCAAGCGAGGGTGACGCGGGGTTCGGACCGAGTCTCCCTTTCAAGTTGGACGCAGGGCAGACAGCAATCTGGGCTATTGGGCTCGGAAGCGCCAATACCCTGTGGCGCTTGCAGCCGAATGCTGACGCCGATTGCGTCCACGGGGAACTGGCACTCGGCAGCGGGGTCTCGCTAAGAACCAAGGAGGGGGTGCGGTTAAGCCTGGTTCGCGAGACGCTTCGCGCTCAGAACAGCCCTAGGCGCGGCGCCGCAACTCCCTCCAGTTGACCCACGTCGAGAGGCCCGACGGACGTCTCCGAATTGCGCTGCGCTGTCGCTCCATCACCCGTCGGGCCGGGTAGGAGTTCAATCGTTGTCGGACAATCCGACGGCCCCGCGGCCTAGGATCACCGGAGTGACTCAGAATTTGCCGCCCGTACCTTACGAGAACCTTGCGTCCGCCGACCTGACGCTGGGGCGCGTATATCTTGGCGGTCCCCAGCCTCACGTCGGCGCCGATCCATTGCACTATCTGACTGGCGTCGGTAACAGCGGCGGATTCCGCCCGAAAAACGTAGTGGGGACCGGCGAGTGCGCGCTGTGTGTCCTGTTCTCGACGGGTGTCGTGTCGGAGTGGCCGGACGGCTGGATGAATGACACGACGTACGTCTACTTCGGCGATCAGCGTGAGCCAGGCAAGGACGTTCTCGACACTCCCCGGGGCGGTAACCGTCTCCTCGCCGACGTCGCAACGTGGATGAAGCGCGGGGAGCGTGGTCGTAAGAGCGTTCCGCCCTTCCTGCTGTTCGAGAAGGACAGCCGGGATCGTGGTCGGGATGTTCGTTTCGAGGGCGTGCTCGTCCCTGCTTCTCCCGACGGCTGGCTTACAGTCGAGGAGCGTTTCAGGGGTGACGCCTCGTTCACGAACTTTCGCGCTGTCATGAAGCGACTGCCTATTACGCACGCCAGCCGGGCTTGGCTGAGCGACATCGTCAGAGGGAAGGCGAACGCTTCGAGTGCACCGCCTCCATGGACGCGCTGGGTGGAAACAGGCGGGAGCGAGTAGCAGGGGCGTCGGCTGCCGCGGTTGCCAGAGCCGTGGTAACACGCTCCAAAGCCTCGTGGACAGGTTCGTGCTCCCACACAACTACGACATCCCAGCCAGCCTCACTCAGACAGGTCACGGTCTCTGCGTCGCGCTGCCGGTTGCGGACCACCTTCTGGCTCCAAAAGTCGGCGTTGCGTTTCGGAACGGTGTAGTGGTCTGGGCAACCGTGCCAATAGCAGCCGTGGACGAACACTGCCACCTGCCGTTTGGTGAAGACCAAGTCGGCGCGTCGGTTCAGATTCGCGAGCGGTTTCGTGTCGACTCGGTAGCGGTACCCGGCGGCGTGCAACGCACGCCGGAGCGCCATCTCGGGCTTTGTATCCCGGCCACGGTTCGCGAGCATGGATCGACGAGTAGCAGGACTAGACGCCCACGAACTCCGCGGAATATCCACGAAACCTATGCTACGACGCCCGTAGGCGGTGAACGCTGCGCCAGAAACCGTGCCGCATCGTCAGCGACAGCCTTTGGACGGCGCAAGATCGCGCATTCCCAAGCGACGTAGACCCACCATCCCTGCTTCCGGAGGCTATCCGCGACCTCTTGGTCGTGGCGCACCATCTGCTCAAATCGGCTCACCCAAGTCAGGCGGTCATTCCTGGGGAGCGTTGCGCGGGAACAGTTGGCGTGACGGTGCCAGTAGCAGCCGTGCACGAACACAACCATACGCTGGTCCCTAAACACGATGTCGGGCGTGCCCGGCAAGGTCTTGTCATGGGTCGCATACGGAACGCCCAAGTCGTCGAACGCATCGGCGAGGAGGATCTCCGGGACTGTGTTCGTGGATTTCACACGGCATCAATAGGCTTACTGGCTTTAACTTCGCCGCCGACAGCGGCGAGGGTGGCGACGTAGCCGAGCAGCGAAGGGACGGCATTTCCGATCCAACGTGACAGTTCGGCACGCGAGGGCGGCTCGCCCGGCTTGACCGCGAACTCGAACCAGTCCGGGAAGCCCTGCACGCGGGCAGCCTCGCGCGGCGTCAGAACACGGCGTTCGGTCGGGTGGAGGAAGCGCCCGCGGCCCGGCGTCAGGAAGCCGCCAGTGATGGTCGGCGCGGGCTTGTCAGCCCACATGCGCCCGTAGGTCGCGGGGTATGTTGTTCCATTCTTGTGGCAGTCCGGTCGAATGACGTTCGGCAGGTTGTGCTTGTCCTTGTCAAACAGATACTTCACTCGCCGCAGGTTCTCTTTCGACAAGACGGGAACGGAAGACATTGGGTCCGTGTCATCGAGCGGCATACCGGTGAGATCGTCAAGCATCCACTCCACCGGGAGGGCGTCACGGGTGAACATCTCTTTCAGGGCCCCCAGGGCCAAGGGCTGCGTGTCTAGTGACGCGACAAGGAAGAAGCGCTTCCGAGTTTGCGGCCAACCAAACTTGTCGGCTGCGAGCACCCCGTAAGTCACGTGGTAGCCGCTGTCACGCAGCAGCGCCATCGTCGTTTGCACGACGCCCTGTTTGTCAGAAACCACGTTAGGAACGTTCTCAATAACGATGTGCTTAACGCCCATCGCGACAGCAACCGCTGGAACGGTTAGATATAGCAGGTTCTTCGGGTCCTCATGGCGCGTATGGTTGTTCAACGAAGAGTGCCCTTGGCAGGGAGGACCGGCAAGGAGCATGTCCACCGAGCCAGTCAGATTTCCGAGACGGTCGTCCGTGATCGTAGGCGTGAATGCGAATTTGGCGCCCTGCCCAATTCCCGAGACGCCGAAGTCCACCATCCCCCGGACCGACTCCTGGAGGGTGCTGCGCGGCCGCAAATTCGCCTTGTACACCTCCAGCGCACGTGCGTCCACATCTGCAGCCAGTAGCGGGGTTGCGCGCATGCCCAGGGAGGCCATGGCTTCCATCGCGCCGAGCGAGAGCCCCCCAACGGAGGCAAACAGGTCCACGAATCGGAACGGTTGCTTGTCTCGCTCCGGGGTGGGCTTGTCCCCGCGGATGAACCCACTCCACCAGGCCGCGAAGGGGTCCTCCGCTTCAAGGTTGCGCATGTTGTCGCCTCGGCGGGCTAGTGCCCGGGGGCGAACATGCGTGACACCCTTGCCGCCAAGCGTTACGGTTCGGGTCGCTTCACTGTCGTTGACCTCGTACCTCACACTTAGTCCGTTAGTGAGGTCAACGTCAGGCAGCACGGTGGCGGCGGCGCTCATGAACGAACCCTATGCGCTACTGCCGTCAAGGTCGAGCGGAGCCGCGGTGACGCGCGCAGTTTCGCGATCCACGAGGCTGCGAGACTGGTAGGTGTCAAGCACCTGGAAGAGAACGTTCGCCCGGACCCGCTGCAGGTGCCTCGCAAGTGGACGAACCTCCTTAGTGGCTATCTTGGCGTCCTTCACGTCCTGAGTCAGGGCATGGGCGACTGCCGGGGCGTCTCCATGGGCGACGCGGAGGATGTGTGACCTCCACAGGTCGGTGTGACCGAAAGTCGCCAACTCGTAGGCGGCGTCGCCAGTCCTACCGTTCGCTAGCCCCCCAAGCAGGGCGATGAGCGCACGGTCAAACATGCGGTGCGGGGTGCAGTCACGCCCGATGGAAGCGCCCTTGGCACCGTAGTTCGCGAGGTCACATCCGTCACCGTTGCGCCACTCAACGAAGTCATACATGTACGCAGCGCAGTATCGCCAGAAGTCCCGGTCGGTGAGAATGTAGGCCGGGAGAGGAGCAAGTTTCTTGTGCAGGTCCACCGCTAGGCGACCCTCCAGCCCGTCCTTATCCTGTCCTGACTTCAATTTCTCCGGACTGCTGCCCTGCCAATCGCTCAACAGGTCTTCAAGAATGTCGCCGACGACCTCGTAGTACGGATCGTCCTTGTCACCACGCGGCTCCCCTTCAGGCGCACCGCTGACGGCTCCAGTACGGCGGCCGTGCACGTAGTCGGTGGTCTGTTTAGCAGTCATAACTGGGTAGGGCATCGGTGCCTCCTAGAGGACAGTCAGGGTCGTATCACGCATCTTGAAGGCCGCTTCTAGGTGGGATGCCAACATCCCGCGTGCCTGCACCAACTTCAGGACCTTCGCCACCGACACGTCGTCGTTGGTGGCGTCACTCAGGGTGTCCGCCAGGAATTCAAAGAGTTGCTCCGCGACCGGGAACTTTGCGAGGTCCGTCTCAGTCGGCTCCCCGCCGATCTCGGATCTAACGTCGTCAACCATCGAAGTCGCGATCACCGAGTACGCCTGGACCGCGAGTTCGATCTGCTCCTTGATAGCCGGGGCTTTCGTCTCGCTTGCAAACAAGCGGCCAAGCACGGTCGGGTCAACGTAGACGGTTACGACGTCGCTGATGTCTTCAGCGCTGACGACGGACCGATAGTCGATGAATCGCATCACGCCTTCCGGCAGTTTGTTGCTCAGGCGGACCTGCTCCGTCAGCGGCTCCGGGCTAAAACTCGTCAGGTCTCGTTCGGTCGAAACTCGGAAGTCACGGCGCGCCAGCCACGTCCCTGCCATGTTCGGGCGCAGCGGTTCGCTGTTCGCATAGTCCACGAGCAGCACTAGAGCGACAGTGATGGTGAACCCTTGACGGTCTGAAAGTGCGAGGTCGTCCGGAGCGCGATGGAGCACGAACGCAGTCGAGTAGTCGGCCTTGTGTAGGTGCTCGCAGAACACGACATTGGAAGCGCCGCGGTGGGAGCGTCCGGTTACGAGAATCACTAGCCCGCAGTCAGGGACATGCAAACCTGTGAGGGCGACCTGCTTCCGCACGAACTCAAGTTCCGGTAGTTCCAGCGTCAACTTCGCACCTGCGAGCGTCTCAGGGGGCAGGACGACAGGTCCAGCGTGCTCTTCTGTGTCGTCAACCCGGAGACAGACGTCGGCAAGCGCTTCGTCTGCGGCACCGATGTTCCGGAACGGACGAATCGTTGTGTACTCGGCTCGAACGTGCTTGCTACTCACAGGTCGCTCCACTCCTCAACGTCGACCTGCGGGCGCAGAGTCGTGGTCCAAAGGTTGGGGTACTCCTTCGACTCGACCTTGAACGTGACGTCCATGTCTCGAACGAGCATGCCTTTCCACTCGCTGCCGTCGTCGTTCGAAGTGAACATATGGTTCTTTCCGACCGGTCGGATCATGACGTCCCACGAGGTGCCGTTTGGGTTCTCGTCCTCGGTCACATGCAACTGGCAAGACACGGTCGCCTTCGCGACGGGTTTAGGAGCCTTGTCCATGACGCCTACGGTGAACCGGCCCTCAACGCGCACGTTGGAATCGTCGACGGGTTCAACGTGAGCGTTCGACAGACCGCTGATTTCGATGGGCTCCCCGCCCGTCGGTGGCTTCTTCTTGGGTCCGCGCTTCTTGCCGGTGAAACCCGCCATCAGTTTTGCAAAGTGAGTCAACGCCTTATCGCCCTTCGGCGCAGGCGGATTCAGGCTCCGAACGGTCTGCGACGTCGCGTCCTTGACCTTCGTCAGGATTAGGCTCGCCCGATCGGTGGCGGCTTCGTCGATCTGTCCTGGCGACGCCGCCGTCGTCCATGCCTCGTGGGCCGAACCTTCAGTTTTTCGAAGGAGGGTGTCACTGTCGTCGGATGCGATGAACACGCCCCGAAGCGGGTACTTCATGCGCGGGTACTCCGCGTAGTTCACAACCATGAGGGGATGACGCATGAGCGCGATGATTGGACCACCAGGGTCGTCATCATCTTCTTGCCCGATCGGGCTGTCGTTGAGCACGAGGCCGAAGCCACCGAGGTCTTGGCCACCCGTGCGCCACTTTTCCGAGGGCACCCACTCCCGGGCGGGCTCCTGGACCTGCTCCTGACCGGTTGCGAGGCGATACGGGTGCAGAAACTGCCTCAGGAAGGGCACCGTCGCAGGCTTAGGTGTGTGCCGTGACCCGTCCGGAAACACGACCTCAAGGTCGAACTTATGCGCCTCCAAGGCGGGCCACCACCAAATCGACAACTCGTCGAGCAGGCGCTGCGGATCGAAGAATGCATCGACGATCAGAAAGGACGTCCCCATCTGGCGCAGGTCGCCCGAGTCGCGCTGCGTGAACCCGAACTCCTCAGCGAGGTCGTGGGCGAGTTCACCCTCAAAGGGGATCACTCGAGACTCGCCCCCGGGTCCGTCCGCGACGGTTAGGCCCAATGCCGAGCGTCCGTTGAACGTATGCCCACCGAACGCAGTGCCCTCCCACCATGTGCCGCCAACAAGGCGTTCCTGAACGGCATCATCGGAACATTTCTCAAACACCGAATGAGCAATGACGGTATGCAGGCGGGAGGCTGCGGCCATCGCACCCTTGCCAAATCCGAATGACCCACCGGCGTGGCCAGGCTTGTTGGAACCACCGGTCGTATACATGGCTTGGTAGAGGATTGAATCCATGTTTTTGTCGATTCGCCCGTATAGGCCATGGGCCGCGAAGTCCTCGACATAGATAAGCCGCAGCGGTTCGTGGGGGTCGTCCAGATACTCCAGTGCGGACCCAACCTCCAAGGGGTCCTTCTTGGAGTTGGCCAGATACTCTTCCCGGCGGCCCTTGAGGCCCGCGAGGTCAAGCACCCTCACCATATCGGCCTTCGCCGCGCCCGTTAGGTCCTCAAACCGAAAGACAATCTTGCCCTTCAAGGGCTCTTTGGCGTGTCGTCGGGCGTGCTCATCGGCCGCGTCTCCCGAGTTCTGAACAGTCTCCCGCGCCAACAACGCCTCAGGGGACAACTTGTTGTGGCCCCGATAGGTCTTGTACAGGATCGACGCGTCGTAGCCGGACTCGCCGGGCCGGATCGTCTCGGGCGTCCACGTGGCCGTCATCGTCTTACCACTTTCGTTGCTCCCTCACTGTGCGCAGACCGACGTTTAACTCCACCGGGCTGGCCCTCACGTCTTCAACTTGAACGAGGTTGTGCCGCCAGCCTTCGCGTCCGAGAACTTTGCCTCAAGGGCTCTTACCTCGGCCTTGACGGCCCTCATGATCTGCTCTACGTCGCCGTCTGTGTACTCGTAGTTCGACCTATTGGACAGATTGCCAAGCAGGCGAATCGCGCTCAATGCCTTGCCCGTACGCGCCTCAGCCAGCGCTACGAAACGCTCCCGACGATCCCGCATGTGCCACCACCTGCCGCGTATGTTGCATATCTTGGCTGAATCGATGATGTCACAACCGAAGGTGTCTCGCAAGTTTCACCCATGTAGTCACTATATATGCTGCTCCTACGCTTCGAGGCTGACCCATATCGCGGCCCGATCCCCCTCCCGGTGTCACATGCAGTCACTCCTGCCCGGCCCTCGGCCGATTGCACCCCTGGCCGCACGGGACTGTAGTCCAGATCGGTCGATGAGTGGCCAGAACGGGACAATCTCGCGGGTGCGCCAGTCACCACCTCGATGTGCGCGCCCCGTCGCCAGTTCTCGATCCGATTCGCCCACCCATTCGAGGGGCGTCGGTGCGCAACCATTTCGCTAGTCTCATGTGCTCGGGCTAACCCGATACCCCCGTAGTGACG
The DNA here is from genome assembly GCF_056404295.1 of Pedococcus sp. P2_D7. Taxonomy (NCBI): domain Bacteria; kingdom Bacillati; phylum Actinomycetota; class Actinomycetes; order Micrococcales; family Intrasporangiaceae; genus Pedococcus; species Pedococcus sp. P2_D7. The sequence continues at coordinate 376,621 of NZ_JBFUEH010000002.1, read as the reverse complement.
AGATCGGAGTGCGAAATGTCGACCCAGAACACGTACCTCGACCTAGCGAACGCGGGTACCGGTGGGGGGCATCAGATCAACCTCTGGTGGTCTGACACACAGCCGGACCGAATACACCTAGTTCTCACAGACCCCAGGCTGGTCGACAGCAACGGTGAGAAGCCTGGGCTGCGTCTCGTGTTGTCCTCTAACCCAAAGAGCGCTGACTACTCTCCCGCCAATTTCAACCGCTCAGCGCGGCTGTTGCGTTCGCTAGGTATGCCTGCCCCCGCGGAGGACGTTGCCGAGCACCCTCGGCATCTGAGGTATAGGGACAGCCTCATTGAGTCCGTCCTCGAGGACAACGAAGGTGCGGCGGCGACTGCCTCAGACGACACCCATGCCGTGGTGCCCACAGGGACGAAGGTGTGTCAGGTCTGCTGGTGCTACGTGTCGGACTTGGGCCAGCACATGAAGGCTTCGCACGTTTGACGCGCGCATAGGGACGGAAGGGCAGCCCCGGCGGGGCCTGGAGCGGTGGCCGCTAGCGATTGCGGTGAGGACGTCACCGCCCGAAGGGGCACTCCCCGACTAAAGGCCCCATCGACCCCCTCGGGCGTCCGTGTTGCCACGAGAACATGAGGGTTTCAGCCCAGAGCCGTGCGGCGTACGTAGCGGTGCTGTAATGATGGCGGCGTGACCGTCGGCCTCGTTGCACCCAACCTTGAAGCACTGACGACTACCTACGCCCTGGAATCAATCAACGGGTTCGGACCACAGAAGTTTCGGGAACTGGCGAACGCGTCTCTGCGTGCCAAAGACGTACTCGAAGATCCGTCACGCTTGCCGATCGGGGGAAAGCGGGGGGAACAGTTTCGGAGTGGCTTGACGGATTTAGCCCGGACCGGCCTCGATGAGTTTCGGACCAGGGCGGAACGCCAACTTGAACGCGCCCACGCAGAGGGCGCGCATGTGCTGCTGCAGGGTGACGACCACTACCCACGCAACCTATGGCGATCGAACAACCCCGTTCCAGTTGTATATGTGCGCGGCGATCTCTCCGTCCTTGATCGGTTGGATGCCGTCGCCTGCGTGGGATCCCGCGATATCAACGAGCGCTACGGAGCCATGCAGTGGGAGTTCGCGCGCAACGCTGCACACAATGGCTTCGTCGTCGTGTCGGGCTTCGCGATGGGGGCAGACTCCGTCGCTCACCGCGCAGCGAGGGATGCCGGGGGAGCAACGATCTGCGTAATGCCATGCGGACTTGACCGGCCCTTCCCGCCAGAGAATCGCGACCTTTGGCGCGAGTTCAAGGACTACCCCAACGCGGTGATGCTTAGCGAATTCTCCTTCGGCACGGCTGCGGCATCACTCACGCTGCGCAAGCGGAACAAGACGATCGTTGGCCTGGCACTTGGGGTACTCATCGGCCAATCCTCAATCACGGGCGGTGCGATGAACGCCTACCGTTTTGCGAAGGAGCAACGGAAGCCGGTGGCGTCCTTCGATCCGGACGGTACGGAGGCATCCAGCGGGAACGCCGCGGTTATTGGCGATGAACGCGGTACCCGGTTCTCGTCGACCGAAGCCGATACGCATGAGTGGAACATATGGTTGCGCGGGCTATCGTCCTCGATCTAGACGGAACCCTTTGGGACAGCAAGCCGTGGGTTGAATCCCTGCTTGGTTCCCACGCGCCCCGGGTATCGGAGGGTGTCCCTGCTGCGCGGAGGCTGAGGGGCGCTGGATTCACGCCTGCGCGTTTCGCCATCGCCTGCGCAAACGGCGTGCCGCCCTTGACCCCCTATGACGGCATAGCCGCCGCGCTTACGGACCTGGCTAGCACCGGGATACGACTTGGGGTTGCCACGAACTTACCTGGGTGGATGGCTCGACCGATGCTCTCGGCCGTCGGCCTGGAAGGCTTAATGTCGGTCGTGATCGACTATGGGGCAACAGCACGGCATAAGCCCCGGCCGGACCCGCTCCTGGAAGCCTGTCGACAATTTCGTGTTAGACCTGAGGCGACCTGGTATGTGGGCGACGACCCCGCAGACGCTCTCGCCGCCCAGGAGGCCCAAATGCCGTTCGCGTGGGCCTCGTGGGGATACGGCGTCGCGGCACCCACTGGAACCAATATGACCCTTGACTTCCCGCACGCCCTCCGATTGTTGGGCGGCGACGTGCACCCATGAGGTACGTCTACAAGATTCACTCCGGCTACGACGGCTTTACGCCCGCACGCCTGCCAAGTCGGATGAGTCGCACCACCTTGCGGTTGGGTTGGAAGAGGTACATCGACACCGTTGAACGCGGTGACGAGATCTGGGTGTACTTCCATGGGCCACAGAAGTACCGGAACGGTGTCTACGTGCGCGGGATCGCCAAGCAGGTCCGCTACGCGGAGCGCGAAGTGATCCTGTCCGTGATCGAATCGTCGGCTGCAGCGCCTCTAACCGACACCGACATGTCGGCCCGCATTGCGACCGTTGTCGCGACGCGCTACCAACAGGTGTTCGTGCTGCCCGAGGAAATAGATACGGGCGCGGTCTGCACGCTTGCCACGACGGCGGACTCATGCGAAAACCGCGTATGCGTGACGTGTCGATCCTGGAAAGCCCTGCCGTTGGTGGCTCCCTCAGCCTTGAACATCCCTCATCGGCTTGATGGGCACGTCGACATCTATGTCCCCGCCTATTGGGTGGTGCCCAACCGCTCGTTCCTCTTCTTCCGGGGCCGTACGATCAGGCGCACCGTTCGACGGTCATCTGAAATGTTCATGCGTTTCAAGATGGGCGAGGCCAACCTGGCATTCCCGCTGGCCTTGGGCATGCACACCGCCCTGACACGTGCCGACGCGGCCGATGCAGACGTGATTGTTCCCGTTCCCCTTTCGCCGGACAAGGCCAAGCGCGGGGAGTTGAACAGGACTCTTGCGCTCGCCAAGGAACTGAACCGGCTGACAAGCGTGCCGGTCGCGCAAGCACTAACCCTTTCATCAGCGGTCTCCAAGCGATCGCTGCGAACACAACGTGGCTATTCGGCCGCCGACTTCGAGGCGGAGTACGCCAAGCGCTTGATCGTTGACCCCATCGCTTTTCGGGGCGTCAAGCGCGTGCTGTTGCTTGACGATGTCTGCACCGAGGGGAGCACCCTGCGCGACTGTGGCAGAGCGATCAGTTCAGTCGATCCCGATATCGAGATCGTTGCAGTTACGGCGGGACAGATGGCTGTAAAGCAGGTCGTTGTAAATCCTGAGAAGTTGTGGACACCAGCGACTGCTTAGGAACCCGCCCGCCTCATCCCTCCGTGTGCGCCAGGCAACACCCAATCACGGCGGTCGCACCCTGTGCGCGGAGGACGCGGGCGGCCGCCCGAAGGGTCGCTCCCGAGGTGGTGATGTCGTCCACCAGTAGCACCACTCTGCCCCGCACCTTGGCGATCTGGTTGCCAGGCCGATACGCACGCTCGGCAGCCGCAAACCGCTCGCCGCGGGCGGTCTTCTTCATCTCCACGTCAACCGCTTCGGTGTTCCATGCAAGGGCAAACGGGTAGGCAGGCATCGCAAGGGAATCTGTTGTCGCCCTTGCTAGAGCATCCGGAAGACTGGCCATCCGCGCGGAGAACCGCACCGGATTGGCTGGAATGGGCACGACGATCTCTGCCGTCGAGAGGAAGTCTGTGCACTCGGCAACGAACCGCGCGAAATGTCGCGCCGCAATGGTGAAGACCGCTTCGCGTTCCTCATCGCTCGCCAATGCCGACTTGCCGAGTCGAAGATACTTTGTCCAAGGCGAGTCCGAGAGCCCTCCCCTGGAGAAATACGCACCGCAGGCGGCTACGGCGTCGAGATCGGGGGCGTAGGCAGTTGTGGCAAGTCGCCTCGCTGGCACCATCCGGCTCCGTAGCACCTGCCACTCTTCGTCCAGTTCGTACGGGCGCCTTCCGCGTAATAGGGCGAGGCGCTCCTGTCGCCACGGCGAAGGGTGCACCCGCAATGCTTGCCTCGCCGCTTCCAAAGCAACCCCCCACTCTCCGGCGCCGGTGGCACGGCGGCATCGGGCATCCAGGCACTCCGCGACCCAGGGGGCGGGCCGATCACGGTCAGGCACGGTCTGAAGCCAGTCCCAGGCACCCTCCACGTCTCCCACGCCCAGGGCGGCCTCGGCGCGCTCCAGCGCCATGGCCTTTAGGACTTCGTCACGCACAAGCCACCTCTCCCTCCCCACCGTGAGTTCGGCAAGGCATGCATCAGCGTCTCGCAGCCGGGAAAGAAGCGTGTGGAGTTCGCCGGTATTGACGAAACGCGCTGCCGCGTCTACCCGTGCGCCTCGTGACGCCAGCCCGTTCGTCGTTGCTACGTCTGCCACGTCCGTCCTGCGTTACCACCGGACAGATATAGGTACGCCTCAGAGGCCCAATTGTCCGGCGATGTTGCGCCGCAGCAGGTTCTCGCGGTGTTCGTGCCGGGCCACGCTGGACAGCGAGGAGAGGTCTGCGTGGGCGGCGAGCCGGTGCGCCGCCTCACCGCCGCGCAGAGCGGTACGAATGTACCCGGTGCGCAGGCTGGTGAATGTATAGGTGCCGGTGAGATGGGCCTGGCCGCAGCGTTGGTGGATCAGGTAGTTCAGACCCATGGGCATCATCGAGGCCTGCCAGATGATCGTGCCGGAGATCTGCATGAACGCGGCGGCATCCGGGATGTGAAGACCCACCCGGTCCAATTCCGATGACCAGGTGCCCCACGCCGACCGCGCACAGTATTCGTTGCCCAGGGCTGGGATCGCGACCGGGCTGGAACGTCCGGCCGGGTACAGCACCAGGCCGCGTTCGCCGCTGGTGATCTGTGACTGACGTAAGGCAATCGTTTCGCGCCCGCGGAGGGCGGCCCCGTACCCGATCAGGATGAGAGCGCGGTCGCGCAGTTGTGCAGGTGAGGGTGCACTGACCTGGTTGAGGAGACGATGGATCGCGGGGTCGGGCGGCCCTGGGGCTCGTGGCGGATCTGTGCCGGGACGCAAGAGCCTGGTGACGGCGCTAACGGTGCCGCGATCACAGGCTCCCCATCGAGACCCGAATACCGGCCCCTGAATGGACCCCGTCTGTCGGCGTAGACGCCGCAGCGCCGCGGCCGCGCAGGTCGGGTCGCCGCGAAGGGCGATGACGACGCGAGCGATGGGTCGCGGTCCTCGTCGGGGAAAGTCGGGGACGGTGATGTCGACGCCGTGGGGCGTGAACTTCAGGTCGGCCCAGCGTAGGGCGGCTAACGCCTGCACGGGTAGCCGTGTCTCATGGGCGGTGAGCAGGATTGCCGTGTCGCGGACCTGTTCGTGGGTGGGGGTCATAGTCGCGTCCACCACCGCCTGGACCAGTTCCCAGTAGAGCGGGTTCGCGCGAGGGCTCCCGGTGATGGGTCTTTCCCGGTGCAGTCCATGCAGGACTCGGCGGATATCTGGGTGCGCGCTCCACGGCGGGAGGCCTTCGATCCTGGCGGCGAGGTCGAGAACGTGCAAGCGGCTGCGTAGGCCGCGTCCGGTCATCTGGCCGGAATCCAGCAGCGCGGTCAGGTGGAGCATGACGGTGTGCGGTGTCAGCGGCAGGTCAAACTGCTGCCGGAACAGGGTCAACTCGCTGACGGCATATTGAGCGGCTGCGGCTCGGGCCGGGCTTAGGGTCCCCCAAACGAGGTCGGAGCGCACGGCCCGGGGGGTGGTCACAGGCCGACCCGGGAGGCGGAGTTGCGCCGAAACGGGTCGTCGCTGCGTATGTAGAGCATCAGGGTGTCCAGGGTGGCGTGGCGGCTTTGCCGGGCGATCAGTTCGAGCGGGATATCGAGGTCGGCTGCGGTGCTGATGAACCCGGCGCGCAGGCTACGACCGCCCCAACGGCCGTCCAGACCGGCCTGTTCGACGCGTCGGCGCACCAGACGGGTCAGGGCTTCGGGGCTCATGGGTGTGGAGCCCAGGCGGCCGGAGCGGCCCACCGGCACGAACACGGGCAGGTCGTCGATGGGCCCGGCACCATGCTGGTTTTGGCACCGTTGGCGCCAGGCCCGAAGCGCCTGGACCGGGCAGGTCAGGTCACTCTGACCGGTGGGGATGCCCACGTCCCGGCCGCGACCGTCAACATCGGTCTTGGAGGTGACCAGGTGCACGACCAAGCCGCCGAGGGCCTCGGTGACATCTCTCCAATACAACCGGGTCAGGTCGACGCGGCGGAAGGCTCCGGCAAACCCGACCAGCAGCAAAGCCCGGTCGCGCAGCGCCTCGGACGACTCGGCCCCGAGGTCCCCGATGACCCCGTCGAGGCCCGAAGCGGCGCCCATCGAGCGCAGGCGCGACTTGCGCACGGAGAACACCGCTTTGGCGCTGAGCGGCTCCTGCCCGCCATGGCCCAGACGATCCACAGACGTAAACACTGAGTCTGAGTCCTCACCTGCCAGGTCTCGCCATCGGGTCAGCGCCTCCACGGGGCATTGACTCGCGTCCTTGCGGCGTCGCAACAACACAGTGCGGCCGGGGACGCCTTGCCGGGGTGAGCGGACGTGCACCGTGACGCGCTCACCTGTGATCCGCAGGTCTGTCCAGCGCAGTCTGGCGACGGCCCCGTCGCTGAGGTGCATCCGGTGCAGCACGAGGATGGCGCGGTCCCGTACCTCCGCGGGGATCACGCCGACGGCGTCCAGGGTTCGGCAGACCTCGCGCAGCCCGGCGATGCGAAGCGCGTCCACGTTCATTGACTGGACGGGTTTGGTTGTGCGGCTCAGGCCGCGAAGGAACATCGTCATCGCCGGGTCCGCTCCGGGTGGCGGTAGCCCGGCCTCAATGTGCACCCGGTTGAGGGCGGCCATCCACCCCCGCAGAGTGCTCAGTGCGGCACCCTCGCGGGCCGTGTCGGCCAGGTAAAGCATCACGGTCTCCGCCGCGGCCGGAAGCGGGTCCAGGGCATGATCGGTGCACCACCGTTCGAATAGGGTCCAACGGCGCGCGTACGCGGTCCGGGTGTCGTCGGCGATGGACCGGGCGAACACCGCGGCGGTGCGTTCCACGAGGTCCTGCAACCCGTCATCGAACCCCGGCTGGGCAGGGGCTGGCCTAGCCGGGGGTTGCCGTCCAAGCAGGGCCGCGACCCGGGCCGCGTGAAGGCTCTGCTCGACACGTAGGCCGATCTGGTCTACATCGGCCGTCGAGTTCGTCGACGGGCGTGGGTCGTCTACCGATGGGCTCAAGCGCGCCGGTCGTCCTCGCCGAGTCCCGGTCGACACGGGTCAAGTTGTACTCGTCTACGTCGCGGAGGGCAAGTGTAGGCGGACGGGTTGACAGAGCGTATTCCGTTGCAGTGCTTAGGAATCCGCGAGTCATGGTCCGTCGTGGCGAGGTATAGTAGCCCTTGGCTAAGCGCGAAGGGCGCCCCACCGGGGTGGCCGCCAAAGGTCGTTGGGTGCCGCAGGTCGCCACCCAACGCTGCACGAGTGCGTAGTCGTCGTCAGCCCTGGGAGGATCGTATGGACGTCGTGTGGACCCTCTGGAGGATCACGAACCTTCGCGGCATCTACACGCTACGCACAGACGCCGAGGCAGCCGCGGAACGGCTCCGCTCCGATCAGCCTCAGGCGGACCGCAAGTTGTGCATTTCGGACGGCGTCCGGGTCGAGCCATGGGCCGTGTTCGACCCAGCCACAGAGACGGCGGAGCGGGGGTTCCGTGCCCGCGACGTAATCCACGAGATCGCCTCCAAATGGGGCCTGATCTCACTTCAGGAACTCGGTACCGCTCACTGCCTGCGCCTCGACCGGTACCTCGCCGTTCCGTATCAAGGACGGCTGCAGTTCCCCGACTTCCAATTCATCAGCCTCTCCCGTGAACCCTGGCCAGGCTTTGCCGAGACCCTCGCGACCCTGCGGAACAACGGATGGGATGACGTCTCTTCCGCGATCTGGTTCATCAGCCACCAGCACACTCTCGACGCCGACGTCCCCGCCCTGCGCATCCGCGACGACCCCGACGCCGTCATCAAAGCCGCGCGAACCCTAGGCCGGAGCCGATGAACCGCTAGGGGCAGGACTCAGACAGTTTCACCGAGGACAGCAGCACGCCCGTCTCCATGGCAACCTTCGCGCCAGCCTTTAGGGCTCTGCGCATCCCCACCCTTCGGCATCTTGAACGTCTCTGGGGCGGTGGTGGCCGAAGGTGCGGCCGCTGGGGCCGCCTCGGCGGCTGATGACGAAGACGGCGAGGGAGGGGCGACGGTGACAGTCTCGCGAATGACCGTTTGCTTGACGGTCGCCGCGGGCGGCGGAGCCTCCGCATGCGGCCAGGCCAAGCGTCGCGGCAGAGCAGGCAATCGCTTTAAAGTCTGCCAGGGCTTCCTTCGCCTCGAACAGGTCAGGGTCGGGGCTATGGAGCGGCGGGTCCTCGATTTGCCCAATTGGCTGTTCACGGCAGACCCCGGCCAATTGAGAGAGCGATCTCGACCCTTCGTACCACCGCCGACTTGAGGGTTCGAACGTAGCCAGTCCTCCCACCCCCAGGACTTGTCCATCGCCCCCGTGGACCGAGCGAAGGGATATGCGGCCCCCATAGGTCGGCTAGGCCATCGACCTTCCGTGGAAAATCGCTCTGTCCGCGCACCGGTCCTGGCTACGTAGGCGTCCTGGCGCACGACCTCGAGCCACCTTGGCCTGCTGCGGCCCTACAAGAGGTTGGAGTGAACTCGCCGCCCTGGGTTCCAGTGCGTCCCCTCACGGGACCGATGAAGGGGTTGCGTTACAGATATTACAGCGGCTACAGTTATGCCACTTGCGATGCCTACCCATATCGCTTGACAGAAGGATTGACCACCATGCCTGACACTCTGCACGCCTCCGCCGTTCACGCTAGCGAATTGGAGCAGGTGGCGAATCTCGCAGCCGACCTTCCTCAGGGTTCTGCAGTTGCGGTGCTGCTGCAACACCTGGTTGTCTGCGTGAGTAAGGGCAAGGACGTCGCGTTTATCGAGACTGAGCAGCACCTCTCTCCGAATCAGGCGGCTGAGTTGCTGCACATGAGCCGCCCACATTTGCTGAAGTTGATGCACGGCGGTGAACTAGCCACCGACAAGGTCGGTTCGCATCACAAGATCCCAATGAGTGAACTTCTTGACTTCATCGACCGACGCGAGCGCGCCAAGGCTGAGGTTGCGGCGGCTTACGGAGCCCCGGACGTCGTGGAGAACGCTCTTCGTAACGGCGCTGGCGAACTTACGGCCGATGATGTTGAGGCGCTCAACGCGCTCTGAGTCAACGCTTCGAGCGGAGCATGTCCAGCACTAGTTGGGCCGCAGGCCTCTCCTCTTCGCATCGCTCGCAAACGGGGAGTCCGCACTCGTCGCTTCGCGATGCAACGAACCAGACCCCGCACACACCTCTCAGCGGCATGCCGTTGACGTATCCGTCTAGCAGGTAGTCGACTCCCACATAGTGGAGCCTGTCCGGCGGGTACACCTCAACGGGCTCAGCCGCCTCATAGGGCGGTGGGTCGGCGAGGAGTTGGATGACCTGCGCATGCGTAATATCCACGCAGACGTTGAGGCTGTTGTCACGCCCGAACCAAGGCTCGACTCGCGACGGGTCGGGCTCCAGGAACGGTAGGCAAACGCGCGTAAGGGCGCGTTCGAACTCGCCCCAGCCATTGCCGGTGATCCTGAGGGTGACAGTCAGCAGGCTCGAACCCTCGTGCGCCTCGCTCACGTCGCCGCTCGGTTCGTCGTGTTCAGTTTCGACTACCAAGGTCGCCTTATGATCCGGTGCCGATCCGGGGACTGTCGCGGTAACAGGCGACCCAGTCCGAATGGAATCCCTCAAGGCCTCGACGAACGCCTTGAGTACACTGCGTTCCCACTCTCGCGTGGTGTGCGCCGCCTCTTCACGTGCTCGCAACTTGTACTCGGCTGAGCCTGGCAGTAGGTCGGCGAAGGCAATATTCGACACGCGTTTATGGAACTGGTCATGGCGCTCGGCCCACACGAGCCAAGGGTCTCCGACTGCATCTAGGACAATGGCGCCGCGCCACCCAGCGCCGGTTCGGTCTCGTACCTCATAGACGGGCTTTCCGTACGCCTTCGACGCCGCGGCGTGCCGGTCCGGTAGTCCGGTCGCAAACCGCCTGCGGGCGTCTTCCAGCAACGAATGCTGCACACCGTAAAGATTCAGTCGCTCGTAGTCGCTGTTGGCTATGAGATCAAGGGGCGTGGTGTCGTCAAACGTGTCTCTAGGCAGGGACTTGAGGACCTTGATGGTTGGTCTGACCTCACGCATCTGCGCAACTCCACTCATCGCCTTGTTCCTGCTCCATTGACATCGACAGGTGCACCGGTGCGCCATGCCGCCACTCCTGTGGCGCGGCGCGCACCGAACCGCTCACCATAGGGCCATCCGGTGCACACCTACCGTCAAGTGCCCTAGCCACCTTAAGCAACTGAGCGGGCCGGGCGATGGAGAACCCGCCACATGCGTGGCGGGCCGGATGATTGGGTGGCGACGCCCCTATTCAGAGCGCTGGATGGTCACGGTCGGTTTCGAGGGGTGATGGCCTTGGCGTCGTTTTCCGGGTCGGCACGAGGCGAATATCAAGGTCGCGGTCCACCTCGGCTGAGATGCGGTGCAGGTCTGTCAGGCTCACATGCGCCGCCCCGCTGAGGATGCGGCGGAGCCCATCGGGTGACATTCCGATCCGCTTGGCAACCGTCTCGACCGTGGTGTCACCGCGCCGACCAATGAGCCAGCGGATCTCTTGCGCGAGGCGATGCTGCGCCTGGGCCGCAGCAAGGGCCGCAGCCTCGGCGGGCGTCGCGGCTTCCCGCCACGCGGGATGATCCTCGATGCCGAATGGAGAGCGGCGCCACCCCTCTGAACGCGCATCGCGATCTTCGGCGTCCCGCAGCCACGCGCGAGGGGGGGCGCCCACTGACCGCTTCGACACGTCCCGCACGTTAGGGGTTCACGTGACCGATGTCGGGGTATACGGTCTGTAAATCCACTGTATGCGCGTTCTAACATGGCACTTAGTCGTAGGTTTGTGATATTGTGATGTTCGGCCCGGCGCGCAGGGGTGACGGTTGGGGCATGCCTCGCCGTCCGGAAGAGAACCGCCGGTCCGCCGTCCGGCACGCCTTTCGGCCAACTGATGGTCCCCAGGCACCGATTGTCATGCGGGGGCACCCATGTCGACAGGGAGACAAGGCGCGGCCAGGGCGGTCGGCTCGGTCGGCCGCAGTGTCGGCCCGGTTGCGCGGCCGTTGCCAGGGCCTCCAAGTCCCACGGTCGAGTGGCCCTCGGTCGAGTGGGGGCACCATCGAAACGAGTGCTCCGACGGTCGACGGTGCCGCCATCACGTCAAATTCCCGGAGTGGTGGCTCTTGATGGTCACCAGGGGCATCCCCTATTCATCCGACGCCAACGAGGCGCTGCAACACGCGGCGGGTCGCGTGACCCGGTTCAAGGGCCACCCACCCCTTCAGCCCGCGGCCCTGCTATTCACGCAGCGAGCCGTCCTTGACTCGCTCGTCGTCGCGCCCGCGCCGGTCACCGAGTCGTGGGTGATGGCCTCGTTAGCCGCCGTTAGCGGCATCACGCGCTGGGCCCACAACACTGGTCAACCGCTCACACGACATCACGTCTTCGATGAAGAGACCCGGTATCGCTGGGTGCATGGAGCGGGCCACCTAACTAACGATTCCGCACGCATGTACCGGGTTCGGCTCGAACTCATCGGGGACCATCTCAATGGTGCCGTTGTCAAACGGATGCCGCGCACGACAGAGACATACGAAGCACCTCTGAAGCCATTGAGCCTGACCGAGGAGGCTGACCTATGGGGCTGGAGCCGCGGCCTTCGACCGCTCTCCAGGCGCCAACGGGTTCAAGCAAGCGTCGTGTTGGGTCTCGGCGTCGGATTGACTCGTGCCGAGAAGTTCCGCGTTGCCAGAGAACACATCAAGATCACGCCTGAGGGCGTGCTCGTTACGGTCTCCAACTCTCACACTCATGATGTTCGCACCATTGCCTCCCGCCGCGATTGGGAGGAACGCCTCGCCGCCCTCGCCACGGCTACTGCGCCTGGGCACTACCTGATGGCGCCTTGGCGGGACACCCCACCACCCCCCAGCGCTGTGGACGAGTCGATGCGCCGTGCCGGTAAGGCTTGGCCGCCGGTCCAGTTCAACAATCATCGTCTGCGCAATACCTGGCTCTGTTACCACCTTGCGGTCGGAACACCGCTGAGGGTTCTTATGGAGGCGGCGGACCTGGCCGGAGCCAACCACCTCCACAGCCTGATGCCATTCCTTCCGCCGGTGTCGCCAACCGACTCCATAGCGGCACTACGAGGTGGCAATGGCTGAGACGTCACCGGGTCACAGGCCAAAGAAGCATCGGCGTCAGGGGAGCGCGAGCAGCCAGAACAAGCGATTTGGCAATCGCCGCACGACCGACCCCCGCAAGACGGGGCGAGTACTCCGCCAACAGTTGACGACGCCATCCTCAATGCCCGAACTGGCAGACCGAATGGGATCGGCCGAGGCACCGCCGATGAACGGGCCTGAGGCGCAAGGCCCTGCCGAACCTCACCCAATCTTCTCCGACTTCGTCACCAAGTTCCGCGACGCCGACGTGGAGGCCGCGCGACAAGCAGTCCGCCATTGCGGAGTGGTCGATTTCCTCAACTCCCGGATCAACGCCACCAAGAGCAAGGCCGGACGACCCGCCACCATCCCGATCGAGGCGCTCCTGGTGGGCATGCTCATCACCGCTCTTGACGGGAAGGGGTGCCTCATCAGTGAGGTCAGCAAGACGCTCTATTGGAGGCTGAGCAAGCCAGCCATGCGCCTGCTCAACCTCCGACCTCTGCCTAAGGCGAGAAGCAACCGAGAGGAACTGCGACAGAGGTGGATGATCGAGCGCCGTGCGCGCGGTGCCCTGCACCGGGTTCTCGCCGTGCTTGATCCCTCCATCCACCCCAAGGGGAAGTCCATGCTTTGGGAAGACCTTCGCAAACTCGACCGAAACCTCACGGACGACGAGATTGAGGATCGACAGCGGGCCTTGTCAATCGTCTGCAACTCAATCCTGCTAGCCGCGTACGACCACCTACCCGAAAGGGTCAAGCGAAAGTACCGAGGCTCTGCCTGTATTGATGCCACCCCGCTGCGCATCCACGCCCGTGGCTACGGCGTCGATTCCGAGGTCGCGTCCAGCGATCCGGACGCCGGTTACTACGCCCGCCTCGGCGATCACACCGAAACCGGCGACCCTCACCTCCGGACTGTGATGTACGCCTACGACCTCAACCTCATGGTCGCAGTGGACGACTGGCTGGGCGACCGCCAATACCTGCCCGCCATCCCGTACGCAATGCACCTTGATCGGCCTGGTGTTGACCCAGCCGGGGCATCCCGTCGAATGATGGCCTTCCTGTCACATAGGGACCACCGCCCGCGGTATCTAGCGGGAGACGGCCTCTACGCGCTCGCCGACCCGGACGCCTTCCACAACCCAGCCCGAGCCGTGGGGTGGCAACTCGTCATGCCTGTCCTCGACGGTCATCTCGGCGTGCAAGCCGAGATGGAGGGGCTGATCATGGTGGAGGGCAACTGGTACTGCCCCAGCATCCCATCGACCTTAATCGACGCCACGCTCGACTTCAGAGAACGAACCATCTCTGAAGCGGAGTACGACCAGCGAATCTCCGCACGGGGTGCCTACCGCGCCCGGCTAAAGGGCACGAATACGTCGGGGAACCAGCGGTGGGCATGTCCCGCCTCGGGCTCTCACCCATCGGTCATCTGCGCGCTGAAATCCCGTTCGGAGGATCACAAGTTCATCGGTGGACCAGTCCTAGGGGTCCGTCTCAAAGACCGCGTCATCCCCGATCCAGATACGCGAACCAACGGCGTCTGGCCGAGGCCGTGCCGGCAGGAAGCAGTCACAATCCAGGGTGACCGCAGAAGCGAAAGCGGACCGAGAAATCTTGCAGCCGACCGGTACAGGCAAGCCCTGATATTTGGCACTCACGAGCACACCGACACCTACAACGCGCTACGCCAGTCGCAGGAGGGCCTGCACGGCTTTGCTAAAGACGACGCGTACGAAGCCCTCGGCACGCCAGGAAAGCGCCGGGTGAAGGGTCGCGCAGCCCAGTCGCTATTCGCCGCGTTCCTGCTTGCCGCCGCCGGAATCCGTAAGGTCAGGACCTTCCTGCGCTGCGCTGCCCAAGACGAGAACGGTGACCTGTACGTGCGCAGGCGCCCTCGAAAGGGCGAGCACGCCACGACCCACCTTCCACCGGGCAGCCCGGGTTCTCGCGGCGACCCCGCTGTTGATGAATCGCTGCCCGACGCTGGACCCGGTGTGAGACCGACCGTCAAGTCCTGAACACGAGAACCCGGGCCACCCGGCCTGTCCGCTAGCGTGCGTCTGGGCTCTTTCATTGGCGGCACGGCACCACCTACCGAGCGCCGTAGGCAGGGAAATAGGCATTCACCGTGGCCTCGGGGCACAACGACGCCGCCCCAGCCCCTCCTGGGAGGAACGGGACGGCGTCGCTCAGACTTTCGTCTCTTTAGCCACGGACTTGCGTCCGTAGCCCTTGGCGGTGGCGGTGGGATTTGAACCCACGGTGGGCTTTCACCCACACACGCTTTCGAGGCGTGCTCCTTAGGCCGCTCGGACACGCCACCGCGGAGCAGGTTACTAGAGCGGCCGACGCCGACGAAATCGCCCCGAGACGCTGACGCGAGGCCCTAGCCCGAGTAGGGAACCCGGGTCCAGCTCAGCGTGCCGGCAGCACCCGGGCGGTTGATGGTCACCTTGAGCCAGTCCTTGTTGTTGTCGGAGCCGTCGACCGTGATCCGCTCCAGGCCGGCGGCGGATCCGGAGACGCCGTAGCGCGTCAGCCACACCGACCCCGGCGCCAAGGGGCGGTCCGAGTTGTAGATGTGCGAGTCACCGTTGACGAGGTAGACATCACCCGGGAAGGCGTTCGTCTCGTCGACCAGGGCTTGGACCAGGGGCTGGAACGCCGAGATGTCCTGCGGGGTGGGGGTGAAGGTCGGGTCGAACATGTCGGCCTGCTGGAGCACGACGACGGCCCGGTCGTGCCGCGTGCGAGCGTCGGCGAAGGTGCCGCGCAGCAGCGAGATCGAGGCCGCCATGCGGGCCTCCTCCTCCGAGACCTGGGCCGGCGTCGCCGTCGTGTTGCCGATCCCCGTCCAGGGCTGCAGGTCGTTGTTCGACCCCACGACGTGCAGCACCGCAAAGTCCACTCCCGCGTGCCGCAGGGACACGTTCTCCGGGTATGCCGCGTCCGGCACCGACACCGGCGTCGGCGCGCCGAGCGTCGTCCCCGGCTTGTCGAAGAACACCGAACGGTCGAAGGCGAGGCGCTCGAGGGGCTGGTAGGCCCCGTTGTTGGCTCGATGACAGTCGGTCCACTCGTTGTCGCCCGGCGTGTAGACCAGTGGATCGGCGAACCGGTCGAACTGGGTGCGGATCATCCGGTAGTAGGCGTCATCACAGCGGCTGGAGCCGTTCTTGATGTCTCCCACGTGGAAGGTGAGCTCGACGTCGGGGTCGGCGTTGATCTGGTCCACCCAGCCGGGGAACTTGGCCACCTGGACAGCGCCGTAGGGGACGTCACCGATGACGGCGAAGGTCTGGTGACCCGACTTCAGCTGGCCGTCGACGGCCTGCGCCGTGGGCGCGGTGAGCGAGACGAGCGCGACGACCGCAGTGGCGCAGGTGGTGGCGAGGGCGAGGTGACGACGCATGGGGCTCCTGTCAGAGGGGACAGAAGAGTTCTCCACCCGTCAGGTGAACTGGCGACGCACTGCAGGGTGGCCATCGGGTGAACTCAGGCGGAGATGTGGCTGGATCTCTCGGCATTCGAGGTAATCCGCGACCGGAATCGGGTCCCGAATTACCTCGAACGGGCCCTGGACTCTGCGCGGTGGCGGCGGACCACCCACACGGCGATAGCCACCACGACGATCAGCGCGACGATCCCGGCAGCGCCACGCCCCAGCCACTTCTCGACCCGGTGGTAGGACTCACCGGCAAGGTAGCCCGCGGTGACAGCCGTTGCGCCCCAAGCGATTCCGCCGATCGCGTTCCACGGGAGGAACACGCGGTAGCGCATGCCCGACAACCCCGCGAGCGCCGGCATGACGGCCCGGAAGAACGCGGTCCACCGCCCGAGGAAGACCGCCGACCCACCCCTGCGCCGCAGGAACTCCTGCGCCGAGTCAAGCTTCTCCCGACGCCGCTCCAGGATCTTCAGCCCCATGACTCGCGGCCCGAACAGCCGCCCGATCTCGTAGCCCACCGAGTCGCCGATGATCGCCGCCAGGATGACGACGACCAGCACCCACGCCAGCGACGTGTGGCCCAGGCTGGCGGTCACCCCGCCGATGATGGCGAGCGTCTCGCCGGGCAGCACGAACCCGACGAACAACGCGTCCTCGGCGAAGACCACCAGCGCGATGATGACGTAGACCAGCCACGGCGGCGAACCCAGCACCTGGTTGACCAGGCTGTTGATGATCCCGCTCACGCGCGCTCCCCCGGCCGCTCGACGGCGCCGCCGTTGCGGTGCCCCTCGAAGAATGACAGCAGCAACTGAGAACACTCTGAGGCCCGCACGCCACCGACCACCTCGACCCGGTGGGTCGCCCGCCGGTCACGCACGATGTCCCACACCGAACCGGTGGCCCCGAGCTTGGGGTCCCACGCGCCGAGCACCAGCCGCGAGATCCGCGAGAGCATCAGGGCGCCGGCGCACATCGGGCACGGCTCGAGCGTGACGACGAGCGTGCAGTCCTCGAGCCGCCACTCCCCGAGCGCTCGCGCGGCGGCCCGGAGCGCGACGACCTCTGCGTGCGCGGTCGGGTCGCCCTCGACCTCACGCAGGTTGCGCCCCTCACCGACCACCTCACCCGACGGCGACACCACGACGGCCCCGACCGGGACGTCGCCGTCGCGCCCCGCTGCGGCGGCGAGGTCGAGCGCGAGGCCCATCCACGCGGCATACCGCTCATCGACCGAGGGTCCGCGGGTGGAGGTCACGCGCTAAGTTTCGCCTATGCGCGTCCACGTTGCCGACCACCCGCTCATCACGCACAAGCTGACCTACCTGCGCGACAAGCGCACGGACAGCCCGACCTTCCGGCGGCTGGCCGAGGAGCTGGTCACCCTGCTCGCCTACGAGGCCACCCGCGACGTGCGCGTCGAGCCGTTCGACATCGAGACGCCGGTGGCTCCGACCACGGGGATCAAGCTGTCCAACCCCAAGCCGCTCATCGTCCCGATCCTGCGCGCCGGACTGGGCATGCTGGAGGGCATGGTGCGCCTGCTGCCGAGCGCCGAGGTGGGCTTCCTGGGCATGCAGCGCAACGAGGAGACGCTCGAGGCGATCACCTACGCCAACCGGCTGCCCGACGACCTCAGCGGTCGCCAGTGCTACGTCGTCGACCCGATGCTCGCGACGGGTGGCACCCTCGTCGACGCCATCCGCTACCTCGCCGACCGCGGCGCTGACGACATCACCGCCGTCACGCTCCTGGCGGCTCCGGAGGGGATCAAGCACGTCGAGGAGTCGCTGGCCGACCTCGACATCCCGATCACGATCGTCACCGGCGCCCTCGACGAGAAGCTCAACGACAAGGGCTACATCGTGCCCGGGCTGGGAGATGCGGGTGACCGCCTCTACGGCGTCGTCTGACCCGACCTACCGGGTATGCCGCGTGGCCGGGCCGCGCGGCGCGCCTCACCCGTTCGGCCGATGCCATCGGTCAGGATGGACCCAGTGGTGCGCCTGACAGGCGCGCCCACCCTGCGAACTGACCCCTGACCTCCCGAGGAGCCGAGCATGACGCGCGTGAAGAAGATCCTGCTGTGGGTCCTCGTCGCGTTCGCCGCCTACGCCATCTTCACGTCCCCGGACCAGGCAGCCGACATCGTCAGGACGTCGTGGAGCATGCTCGCCGACGGCGTCCGCAACATCGGCAACTTCTTCGACGCCCTGCTCGGCCGCCGGTAGGCACCATGGGCCCCACGCCCAGCCGCGGCGAGATCGACCGCTACCTGGTCGACGGGGAACGCATCGTCTTCGCGATCCACCAGCACTGGGGTCGGGTCGCCGAGCCGGTCGGGTCCGCCCTGGCCGGGCTCATCGTCGCGGGATGGCTCGACGCCACGGTGGCCCCCGAGCTCGGGCTGCTCAGCACGCTGGCGTGGTGGGCCTGGTTCGCGCTCGTGCTGCGCGCGGGCTGGAAGGTCGTCAACTGGCGGCACGACTGGTTCATCGCCACCGACAAGCGACTGCTGCTGTTCCACGGCTTCGTCACCCGGCGCGTGCCGATGATGCCGCTGACCAAGGTCACCGACATGGCCTACGAGCGGTCGGTGCCGGGGCGGATCTTCGGCTACGGCCGGTTCGTGCTCGAGTCCGCCGGCCAGGACCAGGCGCTCCACAAGGTCACCTTCGTTCCCGACCCCGACCACCACTACCGCGTGATCTGCTCCGAGATCTTCGGGGTCGGCGACCGCAACCCGTTCGACGACCCCTACGGCGACCCGTACGACCAGCCGTTCGACGGACCGGACGACCGCTGGGACGACCCGCCGTCCGGCGGCGGTCCGTCGCGAGGAGCGCGCTCGGGTGGCGGCCTTCCCGACCCGTATGCCGGGTGGGACGACCCGCGGCACAGCCCCACCGCGCCGACGTCCCCGGCTCCGCGGGGCCAGGGGTCGCTCTACCGCAGCCCTGACCTGCGCGCCCGGGACCGCAGTGCCGACACCGGCCCGATCCCCATCAGGCAGCGGCACCCGCGCGACCTCGCCGACGACTGACCCACCCCGCACTCCTGGCCAGCGGTGACCCACCCGACGCCGGATTCGGCGCCATCGTGCGGCATGGGTGGCCAGGAGTCGGGAAGGGGCGTCTCAGTCGCCAGACGTTTTCTTGACTCATTCAAGACAATGCGCCAGCCTAGGGCCGTGCCCACCCCCGTCGAGCTCGAGCAGTCCCTGCGCGGGGCCGAGCTGCGGGTGACCCGGCCTCGGGTCGCGGTGCTGACCGCAGTGCACAACCACCCCCACGCCGACACCGACACGATCATCGGCGCCGTGCGGGCCGGACTCGGCGACGTCTCGCACCAGGCCGTCTACGATGTCCTGCGCGCCCTCACCGAGGCCCGCCTCCTGCGGCGCATCCAGCCGTCTGGCTCCGTCGCGCGCTACGAGTCCCGCGTGGGCGACAACCACCACCACGTCGTCTGCCGCTCGTGCGGCGCCATCGCCGACGTCGACTGCGCCGTCGGCCACGCCCCCTGTCTCACCGCCTCCGTCGACCACGGCTTCGTGGTCGACGAGGCGGAGGTCGTCTACTGGGGCACCTGCCCCTCGTGCGCGACCACCACCCCCGAGGAACAACCCGCGACGCCCGGAAGGACGCACCCATGACCGACAGCCACGACCCCAGCGCACCCGAGAGCCCGCAGGGGGTGGACCGCAAGGCCGAGGGCGGGTGCCCTGTCATGCACGACTCGGCGTCGGCACAGGGCAGCGAGAGCGAGAACCCGGCCCTCGACTCGCCCCAGCCCCGGACCGGCGGCCGCCCACGGACGCTCCAGGATTGGTGGCCCAACGCCCTCGACCTGTCGGTGCTGCACGCCCACAGCCCGCGCAGCAACCCGCTCGGCAGCGACTTCGACTACCGCCGCGAGTTCGAGCAGCTCGACCTCGAGGCGCTCAAGCGCGACGTCGTCGAGGTGCTCCGCACGTCCCAGGACTGGTGGCCCGCCGACTTCGGCCACTACGGCGGCCTCATGATCCGTCTCAGCTGGCACGCGGCCGGCACCTACCGCATCTACGACGGACGCGGTGGCGCCGGTGACGGGGGCCAGCGGTTCGCGCCGCTCAACAGCTGGCCCGACAACGGCAACCTCGACAAGGCCCGGCGGCTGCTCTGGCCGGTCAAGCAGAAGTACGGCCAGCGGATCTCGTGGGCCGACCTGCTCGTGCTCGCGGGTAACGTCGCACTCGAGGACATGGGCTTCGAGACCTTCGGATTCGGCTTCGGTCGCGAGGACGTCTGGGAGCCCGAGGAGATCTTCTGGGGCCCGGAGGACACCTGGCTCGGCGACGAGCGCTACAGCGGCGAACGCCAGCTCGAGGACTCGCTCGGCGCGGTCCAGATGGGCCTCATCTACGTCAACCCCGAGGGCCCCAACGGCAACCCCGACCCGGTGGCCTCAGCCCGCGACATCCGCGAGACGTTCCGCCGCATGGCGATGAACGACGAGGAGACCGTCGCGCTCATCGCCGGCGGCCACACGTTCGGCAAGACGCACGGCGCCGGTGACCCGAGCCTCGTCGGCCCCGAGCCCGAGGGCGCGCCGCTCGAGGAGCAGGGCCTCGGCTGGCGCAGCACCTACGGCAGCGGCAAGGGCGCGGACGCCATCACCTCCGGCCTCGAGGTCACGTGGACCCGCACCCCGGTGCAGTGGAGCAACGACTTCTTCGAGTTCCTCTTCGGCCACGAGTGGGAGCTGGAGAAGAGCCCGGCCGGCGCCTGGCAGTGGGTCGCCAAGGACGCCGAGGAGGTCATCCCCGGTCCCACCGCGGACTCGCCGAAGCGTCGGCCCACCATGCTGACCAGCGACCTGGCTCTCCGTTTCGACCCGGCCTACGAGAAGATCTCGCGCCGCTTCCTCGAGCACCCCGACGAGTTCGCCACGGCCTTCGCCAAGGCCTGGTACAAGCTGCTCCACCGTGACATGGGCCCCATCTCGCGTTATCTCGGCCCCTGGGTGCCTGAGCCGCAGTTGTGGCAGGACCCGGTGCCCACGGTCGAGCACGAGCTCGTGGACGCTGACGACGTCGAGGCGCTCAAGACGGCGCTGCTCGACTCCGGGCTCACGGTGTCGCAGCTGGCGAGCACGGCCTGGGCGTCGGCGGCCACGTTCCGCAGCACCGACAAGCGCGGTGGCGCCAACGGCGCGCGCCTGCGGCTCGAGCCGCAGCGCAGCTGGGAGGTCAACCGGCCCGAGGAGTTGGCCCGGGCGCTCGAAGCGCTGGAGCGCGTGCAGGCCGAATTCAACGAACGCCAGGACGGGAGCAAGCGGGTGTCCCTCGCCGACCTCATCGTCCTCGGTGGCGCGGCAGCCGTGGAGCAGGCGGCGCGGGTCGCCGGTGTCGAGGTGACGGTCCCCTTCCACCCCGGGCGCACCGACGCATCCCAGGAGCAGACCGACGTCGAGTCGTTCGCCGTCCTCGAGCCCCGCGCCGACGGGTTCCGCAACTACGTCCGGCCCGGCGCGAAGCTGCAGCCGGAGACGCTGCTGCTGGACCGCGCCTACATGCTGGGGCTGTCGGCACCCGAGATGACGGTGCTGGTGGCAGGCCTGCGCTCGCTGGGGATCACGTCCGCCGACGCGCCGCACGGTGTCCTCACCGACCGCGCCGGTGCGTTGAGCAACGACGTGCTCGTCAACCTGCTGGCCGCAGGGACGGAGTGGAAGGCGTCGGCGTCCGATCCCGATGTCTTCGAGATCCGTGACCTGGCCTCTGGTGACGTCCGCTGGACGGCGACCCCCGTGGACCTCGTCTTCGGCTCGAACTCGCAGCTGCGCGCGATCGCCGAGGTCTACGCCAGCGCCGACGCGCAGGACCGCTTCGTGCGCGATTTCGTCGCCGCGTGGACCAAGGTCATGGAGGTGGACCGCTTCGACCTGGCCTGAGCCGCACCGCACCACCACGCCGTCCGGGTCGGCCCCTGTATTGGGGTCGGCCCGGACGTCTCGTGTGCAGGACCGCCGATGGGCACACTGCAGCCACCGACGCTAGGTTGGCTCGAATCGGGCCGCGCGCGCGGCTGACCCGAGCGACCCGGAGGCGTGGCCATGTCGATCCTGAGGACCAAGTCGATCGAGCAGTCGATGCGAGACGGGGACGAGCCCGAGTACCAGCTGAAGAAGCGGCTCACCGCACTGGACCTCACCGTGTTTGGGGTCGGCGTGGTCATCGGCGCCGGGATCTTCACGGTCGCCGGGCGTGCTGCCAAGGAGCTCGCCGGGCCGTCCGTGGTCCTCTCCTTCGTCGTCGCCGCGGTCTGCTGCGGCCTGGCGGCGCTGTGCTACGCCGAGTTCGCGTCGTCGATCCCCATCAGCGGGTCCGCCTACACGTTCTCCTATGCCAGCCTCGGCGAGATCATCGCCTGGATCATCGGGTGGGACCTGCTGCTCGAGCTCATGCTCGGGGCCAGCGTGGTGGCCCAGGGGTGGTCGGCCTACCTCGGCGTGTTCCTCGACCACCTCGGGTTCACGATCCCCGAGTCCGTGGGCTACGGCTCCCAATTCGACCTGCCGGCCTTCGTTCTGGTCGTCGTGCTGAGCGTCCTGGTGAGCATCGGCATCAAGGAGTCCCTGCGCGTCAACCTGGTCCTCGTGGCCCTCAAGGTCTTCATCGTCCTGTTCGTCATCGTGGCCGGCATCGGCTTCATCAAGTCGGCCAACTACTCGCCGTTCATCCCACCCACGCAGCCCGCGAAGGCGAAGGGGACGCTCGAGTCGCCCCTCATCGAGTGGGCCTTCGGCTTCGCCCCCTCGCACTTCGGCATCCCCGGCATCCTGGCTGCGGCCTCGCTGGTGTTCTTCGCCTACATCGGCTTCGACGTCGTCGCGACCACCGCCGAGGAGGCCAAGAACCCCAAGCGCGACCTGCCGATCGGCATCATCGCCTCGCTCGTCATCTGCACCGTCCTCTACTGCACCGTGGCGATCGTCCTCACGGGCATGGTGCGCTACGACCAGCTGTCCACCGAGGCGTCCCTGGCCACGGCCTTCGAGACCGTCGGGAAGTCCGGCTACGCCACCCTCATCTCCGCGGGCGCCGTGGCGGGTCTGACGACGGTGGTGATGACCCTGCTGATCGGGACGTCCCGCGTGGTCTTCGCGATGTCCCGTGACTGGCTGCTGCCGCCATGGCTCGGCAAGACCAACCACCGCACCGGCACCCCGCTGCGGATCACGGTCATCGTCGGGGTGGTCGTGGCCCTCGTCGCGGCACTGACGCCGGTCGGCAAGCTGGAGTTCATGATCAACATCGGGACGCTGTCGGCCTTCTTCCTCGTCTCCCTGGCCGTCCCCGTCCTGCGCAGGCGCCGCCCCGACCTCCAGCGGCCGTTCCGGGTGCCGTTCTCGCCGGTCGTCCCGTGGGTGTCCGCGGCGATCTGCGGCTACCTCATGCTCACCCTGCCGGTCGAGACCTGGATCCGGTTCCTCATCTGGATGGCGCTCGGCTTCCTCATCTACTTCGCCTACGGCTACCGCAGCAGCCGGTTGTCCGGGAACCCCAAGGAGGGCGAGCTCCCCAGCATGACCAGCACCTGAGGCGCGGCTCCTGTCGGGGGCCGAGCCAGACAGACCTGCCCGTATGCCGCGTGGTCACCACGCGGCATACGGCATCGTGGGAGCCATGCGACTCTCGGTGGTCCTCGACGGACGTGACCTGACCCTGCTCGTGCCGTTCTGGTCGGCGGCGCTCGGCTACGACGCGGTGTTCTCGCTGCCCGAGTTCGAGGTGCTGCGACCCCGCGAAGGTGAGCGGCCGGGGCCGGTGTTCATCCTGCAGCGGGTGCCGGAGGAGAAGGCCGGCAAGAACCGCATGCACGTCGACGTCCACCCCCCACTGGAGCTGGGCGTGCCGGCCTTGGTCGAAC
The DNA here is from genome assembly GCF_056404295.1 of Pedococcus sp. P2_D7. Taxonomy (NCBI): domain Bacteria; kingdom Bacillati; phylum Actinomycetota; class Actinomycetes; order Micrococcales; family Intrasporangiaceae; genus Pedococcus; species Pedococcus sp. P2_D7. The sequence goes on along the minus strand of NZ_JBFUEH010000002.1, from coordinate 352,889 downwards.
GGCTGGAAGCGTTGGGCGGCAGGCGGATCGGCGAGCCCGTGACCGACCTGCTGGAGGCGATCGACAGCTGGTGGCAGGTGATGGCCGACCCGGAGGGCAACGAGTTCTGCGTCGTCGCCGACCAGGGCCACCCCCCGCCGGAGGTCACAAGGCCTTGATGATGTCCTCGACGCGTTCTTTGGCGTCGCCGAAGAGCATCTGGCTGTTCTCCTTGAAGAACAACGGGTTCTGCACTCCCGCATAGCCGGTCGCCATCGACCGTTTGAAGACGACGACGTTGCGGGCCTTCCAGACCTCGAGGACCGGCATGCCGGCAATCGGGCTGGTGGGGTCCTCGGCGGCGGACGGGTTGACGGTGTCGTTGGCCCCGATCACGAGGACGACGTCGGTGTGGGCCAGGTCGCCGTTGATCTCGTCCATCTCCAGGACGATGTCGTACGGCACCTTGGCCTCGGCGAGCAGGACGTTCATGTGGCCGGGCAGTCGGCCGGCGACGGGGTGGATGCCGAACCTGACGTTGACGCCCTTCTTGCGCAGCTGGCTGGTGAGCTCGGCGACCGGGTACTGCGCCTGCGCGACGGCCATCCCGTAGCCCGGGGTGATGACGACCGTCGAGGCGTCGCGCAGCAGCTCGGCCACGTCGGCGGCGATGGTCTCGCGGTGCTCGCCGTAGTCGGTGTCGTCGCTGACCGACACCTCTTGGCCGAATCCGCCTGCGATCACTGAGAAGAACGACCGGTTCATCGCCTTGCACATGATGTAGGACAGGATCGCACCGGAGGACCCGACGAGGGCGCCGGTGACGATGAGCAGGTCGTTGCCGAGCATGAAGCCCGCCGCGGCAGCGGCCCATCCGGAGTAGCTGTTGAGCATCGACACGACGACCGGCATGTCGCCGCCGCCGATGGAGGCGACCAGGTGCCAGCCGAACGCCAGCGCCACCACCGTCATCAGCAGCAGCGGGACCACCGAGTGCGACTGGACGAACCAGATCAGCAGACCCGCCGAGACGACCAGCGCCGCGAGGTTGAGCCAGTGCCGGGCGGGGAGCATCAGCGGCGAGGACTTGATCCGTGCGCTGAGCTTGAGGAACGCGACGATCGACCCGGTGAACGTCACGGCGCCGATGAAGACGCCGATGAAGACCTCGACGAGGTGGAGCTTGTCGTCGGTGCCGGCGTCGGTCGACTCCAGGTAGGAGCTGTAGCCGACCAGCACCGCGGCGAGACCGACGAAGCTGTGCAGCATCGCGACGAGCTCGGGCATCTGGGTCATCTCGACGACCCGGGCGCGCCACAGCCCGATCGCGGCACCGACCGCCATGGCGGCGGCGATGAGGGCGATGGTGAGCGCCGGGTGGGCGGCCCGGTCGACCGACAGCCAGATCGTGGCGCCGAGGGCGAGCACCATGCCGGCGACGCCGAAGGCGTTGCCCTCCTTGGCCTTCTCGTGCTTCGAGAGCCCCGCGAGGGAGAGCACGAAGAGCACCGCGGCGATGATGTATGCCGCCTGCACGAGGTTGGTGGTGACGTTGCCGCTCATACCGGTTCAGTCCTTCCGGAACATCTGGAGCATCCGGCCGGTCACGGCGAACCCTCCGAAGATGTTGATGCTGGCCACCAACGTGGCGGCGAACGCGAGGACCTGGATCACCGCGTTGGAGCTGCCGAGCTGCAGGACGCCGCCGACGAGGATGATGCCGCTGATCGCGTTGGTCTCGGCCATGAGGGGCGTGTGCAGGGCGTGGGCGACGTTGGAGATGACGTAGAAGCCGACGATCACCGCGAGCGCGAAGACCGTGAAGTGGCCGAGGAACACCGCGGGCGAGTTCGCCGCGACGACGCCGAAGACAACCGCGGCCAGGGCCATCACGGCGTACCTGCGTCGAGGGTCCGGTGGTGGTTTGGGGGCCTTGGGCTCGGGCGCCGCCTTGGCCGCGGCGACCGGGGCCGCGCTGACCTGCACCGGCGGGGGTGGCCAGAGGGTCTCGCCGTCGCGACAGACGGTCATGCCGCGCTGCACGACGTCGTCGAGGTCGAGGACGACCCGGCCGTCCTTGCCGGGGGTGAGCAGCCTGAGCAGGTTGACCAGGTTGGTGCCGAAGAGCTGGCTGGCCTGGGTGGGCAGCCGACCGGGCAGGTCGGTGTAGCCGATCAGCTTGACGCCGTTCGCGGTCGTGACGACCTGGTCGGCCACGGTGCCCGCGACGTTGCCGCCGTTGGCGGCGGCGAGGTCCACGACCACCGAGCCGGCCTTCATCGACGCGACCATCTCCTCGGTGAACAACCGCGGGGCGGGCCTGCCGGGGATCAGGGCCGTGGTGATGACGATGTCGACGTCCTTGGCCTGCTCGGCGTAGAGCTCGGCGGCCTTGCGGTTGAAGTCCTCGCCCATCTCCTTGGCGTAGCCGGTGGCCGATGGGCCCTCGTCCTCGACCTCGATCCGCAGGAACTCCGCACCCATCGACTCGACCTGCTCGCCGACCTCCGACCGGGCGTCGAAGGCCCGCACGATCGCGCCGAGGCTGCTGGCCGTGCCGATCGCCGCGAGCCCGGCCACGCCCGCGCCGACGACGAGCACCTTCGCCGGCGGGACCTTGCCAGCCGCGGTCACCTGTCCGGTGAAGAGCGAGCCGAACTCGTGGGCCGCCTCGATCACGGCGCGGTAGCCGCCGATGTTAGCCATCGACGACAGCACGTCCAGCGACTGGGCCCGGGAGATGCGGGGTACCGCGTCCATCGCGAGCGCGGTGACGCCGGCAGCGGTGAGCTTCTCGACCAGGTCGGGGTTGAGTGCGGGCGAGACCAACGAGGCGAGCAGCGACCCGGCCCGCAGGTGGCCGATCTCCGCATCGCTCGGGGCGTTCACCTTGAGCACGACATCGCTCACCCACACGGCGGAGCCGTCGACCACCGAGGCGCCCGCCGCGGCATACGCGTCGTCGGAGAAGGAGGACCGCGCTCCGGCCGCCCGCTCCACCACCACGTCGTAGCCGAGGCCGATCAGCTGGCCCACGGTCTTGGGCGTGGCGGCGACCCGGGTCTCACCCGACTTGGACTCTGCTGGAACTCCGATGCGCACTCTTGCTCCCGTCGCTGGCAGGCCGTGACGTCGCCAAACCTAGGGGGTGCGCCGCCGCAATGGCGCGGCAATGTGAGGACAGTCGCGCGCGCCGTCCACTGGGTGGACGACGCGCGCGGTGGTGCGGGGTGCGGTCAGACGAGGCCGACCACGATCAGGGTCATCAGGACGATCAGGGTGATCGCTCCGAGGAACAGGCCCCCGCCGATGTCGGACTGGGTCTCGGCGTACGGGCGGTTCTCGTGCAGGTAGTCGTGGGGGTACTTGCGGGCAGCGTGACGGCTCATGGTTCCGCTCCTTTCAATACGCTACGGAGCGTATCGTAACTGCGGACGACAGGTCAATCTGGCGGGCGACGACCAGGTCAGCCGGGCGACCGCGTCAGGCGGAGGCGCCGCCGACGTCGCCGTGCGGCACCGGCTGGCCGAGGCGGCCGGCCTGGTAGTCCTCGAACGCCTTGCGGACCTCGGCCTCGGTGTTCATGACGAACGGGCCGGCCCAGGCGACCGGCTCACGGATGGGGAGGCCGCCGAGGACGACGACGTCGAGGCCCGCGGCATACCGCTCCTGCTGGGTGCGCGCCGAGGAGAGCTGGAGGGCATCGCCGGGACCGAACACGGCCAGCTGGCCGGGACCGACCGGGGTCTGGTCGGGCCCCACGAAGCCGTCGCCGCTCATGACGTAGACGAGGGCGTTGAAGTCGCGGCGCCACGGCAGCGTCAGCTCGCCACCGGGGGCGACGGTCGCGTGGACCATGGCCATCGGGGTGTGGGTCGAGCCGGGGCCCGCCACGCCACCCACCTCACCGGCGATGACGCGCACCAGCGAACCGCCGTCGGCCGAGGTGAGCAGGCCCACCTCGCTGGAGCGCAGGTCCTGGTAGGCCGGCGCCTTGAGCTTGTCGACCTTCGGCAGGTTCACCCAGAGCTGGAACCCGTGGAACAGGCCGCCGCTGACGACCAGGTGCTCAGGCGGGGCCTCGATGTGCAGGATCCCCGACCCCGCGGTCATCCACTGGGTGTCGCCGTCGGTGATCGTGCCACCGCCGCCGAACGAGTCCTGGTGGTCGAAGATGCCGTCGATGATGTAGGTCACCGTCTCGAAGCCGCGGTGCGGGTGCCACGGCGTGCCCTTGGGCTCACCGGGCGCGTACTCGACGGCGCCCATCTCGTCCAGGTGGATGAACGGGTCGAGGTCGCGCAGGTCGACGCCGGCGAAGGCGCGCTTCACCGGGAAGCCCTCGCCCTCGAAGCCGCTGGGCGCACTCGTCACGGAGCGGACCTTGCGCTGCACCGCGGCCGGGGCCACGGCAGGCACCCGCGGCAGGACGGTGAGGTCGGCGACGGAGACAGCAGGCATGGTCACTCCCGATCTAGTTCGAATTTCAACTATCCCCTAGAACGGTGCCGTCGGTCAACCCATTCCCGAGCGGGTCGTGTGCCTGAACCGGGCCTGCAGCCACGCCTCAGGCACACGACTCGGGTCAGACCTGACGAGGCCGCTCGTCGACGGGGTCCGGGTCGCGGTCGTCCGTCAGGCGCCGGCCCTCCGACTCGGGTCGGTCCTCCGTCAGCCGGTCGTCCGTCAGCCGGTCGTCCGTCGGCCGGTCGTCCGACTCGGGTCGGTCCTCCATCTCGGGTCGGTGCTCCGTCTCGCGCCGGTCGCTCGTCTCGCCGTCCACGTCGAGCGTGCGACCGTCAGCCTCGACGACATCGACGTCCGGGTCACGCTCGTCGGCCCGCCGCAGGTGCTCGTCGCGCTGCTCGCCGGCCTGGGCGGCGTCCTCCGCCCGCCGCTGCGCCTCGGACTCGAGCTGGGCGGCACGAGCCTGCTGCTCCTCGGCCTCGGCACGGGCCATGTCGGCCTGCGCCTTGGCCTCCGCCGCTGCTGCGTCACGCTCGCGCCGCTCGCGCTCGTGCACGTCGGCTTCAGCGCGCAGGTCGGCGGCCTCACCTCGATGTGCTTCGAGCCGTCGGCTCCGGCTGAGCATGGCGAACAGTCCGATGGCGGCGAGCACCGCGATGATGAGGATGATCCAGATGACGGGTTTCATGAGCCCTCCAGGTTGGGCCGGAACGGGGTCTCCGGCTCTCGCAACCTAGGGCAGACCTGCGGCTGCGTCCACCCGGCGGGGGCGACATTTGCGCAGGTCAGAGGGGGTCGAGATATCCGTCCGGGAAATCGGCCAGGGCGTCGGATCAGGTCGCGAGGCCAAGGTCGGCGACCGTCTTCTCCCGCATTTCGACCTTGCGCACCTTGCCGGTCACGGTCATCGGGAACTCGTCGACGATGGTGACGTAGCGCGGGATCTTGTAGTGCGCGAGCTTGCCGGTCGCGAAGGCCCGGACCGCCGCGGCGTCGAGCGGCTCAGCACCGTCCTTCATCCGGATCCACGCGCAGAGCTCCTCGCCATACTTCTCGTCCGGGACCCCGATCACCTGGGCGTCGAGGATGTCGGGGTGGGTGTAGAGGAACTCCTCGATCTCGCGGGGGTAGATGTTCTCCCCGCCCCGGATCACCATGTCCTTGATCCGGCCGGTGATCTGCACGTAGCCGTCGTCGTCCATCACCGCGATGTCACCGGTGTGCATCCAGCCGTCGACCAGCACCTCGTCGGTCTTGTCCTGCTGCTCCCAGTAGCCGAGCATCACCGAGTAGCCCTTGGTGCAGAACTCCCCCGCGTCGCCGCGCGGCAGGGTCTCGCCCGTCACCGGGTCGACCACCTTGATCTCCAGGTGCGGACCCACCCGGCCGACCGTGCCGACCTTCTGCTCGAAGGTGTCGTCCGTGCGGTTCTGGGTCGACACCGGCGAGGTCTCGGTCATCCCGTACGCGATCGTCACCTCAGTGATCCCGGCGTCGATCAGCTTGGTCATCATCGTTGCCGGACAAGGTGATCCGGCCATGATGCCGGTCCGCACCGAGGACAGGTCGTATGCCGCGAAGTCCGGGAGCGACCATTCCGCGATGAACATCGTGGGCACGCCGTAGAGCGAGGTGCACCGCTCGTCGGCGGTTGCCTTGAGGGTCGCGGCCGGATCGAAACCCGGTGCGGGGATGACCATCGTGGCCCCGTGGGTGGTGCACGCGAGGTTGCCCATCACCATGCCGAAGCAGTGGTAGAACGGCACCGGGATGCAGACCCGGTCGGCCTCGGTGTAGCGGCAGAGCTCGCCGACGAAGTAGCCGTTGTTGAGGATGTTGCGGTGGCTGAGGGTGGCCCCCTTGGGGAAGCCCGTGGTGCCCGACGTGTACTGGATGTTGATCGCGTCGTGGGGGTCGAGCCCGGCCTGCACCTCGGCCACCTGCTCGGCGGTGACCTCCTCGGCCCGCCCGAGCAGTGCGTCCCAGGAGTCCTGCCCGAAGACGTAGGAGTCCCGCACGCCCGGGCAGCTCGGCCGCACCTCGTCGAGCATCGCGACGTAGTCGCTGGTCTTGAACGACTCGGCGAGGAAGACCGCTGAGATCCCGGCCTGCTTCAGGACGAACTCGAGCTCGTGGGTGCGGTAGCTCGGGTTGATGTTGACGAGGATCGCGCCGATCTTGGCGGTCGCGTACTGCACCACCGTCCACTGCGCGCAGTTCGGCGCCCAGATGCCGACCCGCTCCCCCTTGGTGATCCCGGAGGCGAGCAGCGCCCGGGCGAGCCGACCCACCTCGGCGCCGAACTCGGCATACGTCCAGCGGATCCCCTGCGCGACGTCGACCAGGGCTTCGCGCTCACCAAAGGCGGCGACGGTCGCGTCGAGGTTGTCGGGGATGGTCTGCTCGAGCAGCGGGACGTCGGTCTCACCGGCGGTGTGCGACAGCGTTGTCATGTCTTTCATCCCACCGCGCACACCGCCATCCCACAACCCCGCGAAGGGACAGGTCCGCGAACGGAAACCCCGTGTCGGCGAGCGGTCACCGACGGGTAGCGTCGCCCCCGACATGAGCGCAACCCTCAAGGCCACCGACCTCGCCGCCGGCCACGGTGCCAGGGCACTCTTCTCGGGGCTCGACCTCGTCGTCGGCGCCGGCGACGTCGTGGGGCTGGTCGGGGCCAACGGCGCCGGCAAGTCCACGCTGCTGCGGCTGCTGGCCGCTGAGCTGGAGCCCGAGCAGGGCACCGTCACGGTGAGCCCGCCGACTGCCTCGGTCGGGCACCTGCCGCAGGAGCCCGAGCGCCGCGCGGGCGAGACCGTGGCCGGGTTCATCGCCCGCCGCACCGGTGTGCGCGCCGCCGGCACGGAGCTGGACGACGCCGCCCACGCCCTCGGGGAGGGCGGCCCCGGCGCCGACGACCGGTATGCCGTGGCGCTCGAGTCGTGGCTCGCGCTGGGTGGCGCCGACCTCGAGGAACGGGCCGCCGCGACCCTGGCCGGGCTGGGGCTCGGGGTCGGCCTCGAGACGCCGATGACCTCGCTGTCGGGGGGCCAGGCTGCGCGGGCCGGGCTCGCGGCGCTGCTGCTCTCGCGCTACGACGTGCTGCTCCTCGACGAGCCGACCAACGACCTCGACCTCGACGGCCTCGACCGGCTCGAGCAGTTCGTGGCGGGGCTGCGCAGCCCGGCCGTCATCATCAGCCACGACCGGGAGTTCTTGGCGCGCACCGTGACTCGCATCGTCGAGCTCGACCTCGCCCAGCAGCAGGTGGCGGTCTACGAGGGCGGCTACGACAGCTACCTGGCCGAGCGCGAGGTGGCGAGGCGGCATGCCCGCGAGGCCTTCGAGGAGTACGCCGACACCCGCACGCGGCTCGAGCAACGCGCGGTCACGCAACGGAACTGGATGACGGTGGGCGTCCGCAATGCCCGGCGCAAGAAGACCGACAACGACAAGTTCGTCCCCGCGTTCCGCGCCGAGTCGGCCGAGAAGCAGGCGGCCAAGGCGCGGCAGACCGAGCGGATGATCGAGCGGCTCGAGGAGGTCGACGAGCCGCGCAAGGAGTGGGAGCTGCGGATGACCATCGCCGCGGCCCCGCGGTCCGGAACCGTCGTGGCGTCAGCCGCGGGGGCTGTGGTCCGTCGCGGCGACTTCACCCTCGGGCCGGTCGACGTGCAGGTCGACTGGGCCGACCGGATCGTCGTCACCGGCGCGAACGGCTCCGGCAAGACCACCCTGCTGGGCATGCTGCTCGGCACCGTGCCGGTCGACGAGGGGACGGCCGGGCTCGGCTCCTCGGTGCGGGTGGGCGAGGTAGACCAGGCGCGCGGGTTGTTCCTCGGCCCGCAGACGCTCGCGCGGGCGTTCGGCGACGCCCTCCCCGCCTGGCCGGACGCCGAGGTCCGCACCCTGCTGGCCAAGTTCGGGCTCGGCGCCGAGCACGTGCACCGCCCGGCCGACTCGCTCTCCCCCGGCGAGCGCACCCGCGCCGCCCTGGCCCTGCTCCAGGCGCGCGAGGTCAACCTGCTGGTCCTCGACGAGCCCACCAACCACCTCGACCTGCCGGCGATCGAACAGCTCGAGCAGGCCCTCGACTCGTTCGGCGGCACGGTGCTCCTCGTGACGCACGACCGCCGGATGCTCGCCGACGTGCAGGCCACCCGTCGCTGGCACGTCGAGGCAGGCCGGCTCCGAGAGCTCTAGGCGAGCGACGCGGCATACCCCGCGCTGGCTCAGCTCAGGAAGATGTCGGGGGCCAGCCCCTCGTCCTTGCCCGTCATCGAGTAGGCAGCGAAGTCGGCCACCCCGCGGGCCCGCAGCAGGTCCTCGTCGATGACCGTCTGGCCGTTGAGGCCCTGGCCGTCGGTGGTGAGCACCTCGTAGGCGGCGTCCGCCACGATCTCCGGCTTGCGGCTGACCTTGACCATCTGGTCGCCGCCGGGGAGGTTGCCGATCGCGTCGGTCGCCACGAGGGTCGCGGGCCACAGGCAGGTCGAGGACACGCCCTTCTGCCCGAGCTCGTGCGCGAAGCCGAGGGCCGCGAGCGTCATCCCGTACTTCGCCATCGTGTATGCCGGGTGGCCGGCGAACCAGCGCGGGTCCAGGTTGATCGGCGGGGACAGGGTGAGGACCTTCGGGTCGGGGCTCGCCAGCAGGTGCGGGATCGCCGCCCTCGTCAGCATGAAGGTGCCCCGGACGTTGATGTCCTGCATGAGGTCGTAGCGCTTGGGCTCGAGCTGCGCGGTCGGGCTGAGGTTGAGGACGCTGGCGTTGTTGACGACGATGTCGATCCCGCCGAACTGGGCCGCCGTCTTCTCCACCGCCGCCAGCAGGAGGTCGTCGTCGCGCACGTCGCCGACAATCGGGAGGGCGTGGCCACCAGCTGCCTCGATGGCCTCGGCCGCGGTGTGGATGGTCCCGGCCAGGCGCGGGTCGGGCTGGTCCGTCTTCGCGATCAGCGCGACATTGGCTCCGTCGCGGGCGGCGCGGACGGCGATGGCCAGGCCGATGCCCCTGCTGCCGCCGGACATGATGATGGTCTTGCCGGAGAGCGTCGTCATGGCCGCGAGCCTAGTTACCGATCGGTAGCCCGGGAACCGCTGACGTCCGTGGCCCTCGTCACGCGGCCCTGTCCCGTTGTTCGGAGGATCAGGGGGCGGTGTCGTTGAGCAGGCGCAGCAGCCGGGCCAGTTCGGTGACGTCCTTGGCATCCCAGTCACCCAGCCGGGCGCGCAGCCGTTCCTTGCGGCCGGCGACGGTGCGGTCGAGCGCCTCGGAGCCCGCCGTGGTGAGCCGCACCTGACGGGCCCGCGCATCGGCCGGGTCGGGGATCCGCTCGACGAGCCCCAGCTCCTCGAGGGTCGTCAGGTTCCGGCTGGTCGTCGACTTGTGCAGGCCCAGCACGTCGGAGATGTCACCCCCGCGGGCGCCGCCGCCGGAGGCGGCCATCTCGCGCACGGCGACGAGCACGGCATACCCCGCGGAGTCGAGGTCGGGGTGCACCTCGGCGGCGGTGCGCTGCTGCGCACTGCGGGCACGCCGGAGCAACCGGGTGAGCTCGACCTCGAGTTCGCCGAGGTCCGACGTGGACGCCATGCAGGGGAGCCTATGTCCTGCGTCACGAACCGGCGCATGGATGCTCAGGGGGCGGGCGCGGGGGGCGCGAGCCCGGGGCGGCCCGATCGCGATCGCCAGCAGCCGGCGGATTGACGACCGGGACGGACCATCATATATTCCGCGTGGAATATTTCAGCCGGAACACTTCGGCACCGCGAGGAACCACCGCTCGCCGGGCACCAGCGAAAGGAGATCGGCACCGCATGACGCTCAGCCCACTCGCCATCTCCGCGCTCGCCCTGCTCAACGAGCGCTCGATGCACCCCTACGAGATGTACCAGCTGCTGCTGGAGCGCCACGAGGACCGCATCGTCCGGGTGACCCCCGGGTCGCTCTACCGCACCGTCGACCGGCTGACCGCAGACGGGATGGCCGAGGCGACCGGCACGGGCCGGGAGGGCAACCGCCCCGAACGCACCACCTACGCGATCACCGACACCGGCCGCACTGCCCTGGTCTCCCGCATCCGCGAGATCCTGCGCGAGCCGGTCAAGGAGTTCCCCACCTTCGCCCTCGCCCTGGCCGAGGCGCACCACGCCCCGGCCAGCGCCGTGTGCGCCGACCTGCGGGACCACCTCGCGGTCATCGAGCGCGAGCTGTCCGACATCGACTGCCTCGTCGACAAGGCCAGGGCCCGTGAGGTGGCCGAGGCGTACTGGATCACCGCCAACTACATCCGCCACATGACCGTGGCCCAGCAGGACTGGATCAACGGCTTCATCACCCGACTCGAGAAAGGCGACCTGCCATGGCCGCACCCACCACCGTGAGGACCGACCTCCCCGCCGACTACCGCCCCTGGCCTGCCCTGTGGGCCATGGTGATCGGCTTCTTCATGATCCTCGTCGACTCCACGATCGTGTCGGTGGCGACGCCGGCGATCATGCAGGGCCTCGACTCCGACGTGAACGCGGTCATCTGGGTCACCTCCGCCTACCTGCTCGCGTATGCCGTGCCGTTGCTGATCACGGGGCGGCTCGGCGACCGGATCGGGCCGAAGAACGTCTACCTCACCGGGCTCACGCTGTTCACGGTCGCCTCGCTGTGGTGTGGGCTGACCGGCAGCATCGAGATGCTGATCATCGCCCGCGTCGTGCAGGGTCTCGGTGCGTCGATGATGACGCCGCAGACGATGGCCGTCATCACGCGCACCTTCCCGGCCGCCTCAAGAGGCCAGGCGATGTCGCTCTGGGGCGCCACCGCCGGCGTCGCGATCCTCGTGGGCCCGCTGCTGGGTGGTCTGCTGGTCGACGGCCCGGGTTGGGAGTGGATCTTCTTCATCAACGTGCCGATCGGCATCATCGCGTTCGTGCTGGCGATGCGCCTGGTGCCCAGGCTCGAGACGCACAGCCACACCTTCGACTGGGTCGGGGTGGCGCTGTCGGCGATCGGGATGTTCCTGCTGGTGTTCGGCATCCAGGAGGGCGAGACCTACGACTGGGGCCAGATCACCGGCGTCATCTCGGTGCCGCTGCTCATCATCGCCGGTCTGCTCATCTTCGGGCTGTTCATCTTCTGGCAGAGCAGGATCCGCACCGAGCCGCTCGTGCCGCTGGGCCTCTTCCGCGACCGCAACTTCTCGCTGTCCAACATCGCCATCAGCGCGGTCGGTTTCTCCATCACCGGCATGGCCTTCCCCTTCATGCTCTATGCCCAGGTCGTGCGAGGCATGACGCCGACCCACTCCGCCCTGCTGCTGGTCCCGATGGCGGTGCTGTCCGGCGCCCTGGCGCCGGTCGCCGGCAAGCTGACCGACCGCATCCACCCGCGGACCATCACGGCCTTCGGGTTGGCGCTCTGCTCGGGTTCGCTGTTCTGGCTGAGCCGGGTGACCACGGTCGAGAGCAAGACCTGGGTGCTCCTGCTCCCGATGGCCCTCATGGGAGTCGCGAACGCGTTCATGTGGGCGCCGCTCGCCGCGACCGCGACCCGCAACCTGCCGCTGTCGTCGGCCGGCGCGGGCTCGGGCATCTACAACACCACCCGCCAGGTCGGGGCCGTCCTCGGCAGCGCCGCCATCGCCGCGCTCATCGAGGCACGGCTCACGGCCAACCTCCCCGGGGTGCCGCAGGACATGTCGCAGCGGACCTCCGGGGTGAAGCTCCCACCCCAGATCGCGGACGGCTTCGCCACGGCGATGTCGCAGACGTTGCTGCTCCCGGCCGCAGTCCTCCTGATCGGTGTCGTCGCAGCACTCTGCTTCAGCAAGCCCACGCACTGACCGAAGCACCTCCGGTGGACTGACGACCCACCGACGACCCACCGACCACCCACACCTGTCAGGCTGGCACCCGTGCAGCAACTTCGTTTCACGGGCGCCATCGCCGGGGTCGGATCGACCAGCGGCGTGCGCTTCGTCGTGGGGCGATGGACTGACTCACCCTTGGGCGCCTTCGCCGATGTCATGGTCGAGGACGCCTCGGGTCACCGGACCCTGCTCGCCCCGACCGACGAGGTGGCCGAGTTCGTCCAGCAGACCTATGAGTTCGACGAGGTCTGCACGACGCCGGTGTCGGTGGGGGTGACCCGCGACGGCTGGGACGTGCACGTCGAAGGTCACCTCGCGGCATACCTGCACCTCGGACCGCGTATGCCGCTCGGCTGGGTCCTGCGCGCGGTGCCGCGCAGGCTCGCCGCGGCGCCGGCCTGGGCCGCCGTGATCGACCCGGTCGCGCGGATCCTGATGCGGGGGGTCCGCACCCGTGGGACCGCGCTGGAGGGGCGACGCGAGTGGTACGGCGCGACCGACCTGCACTCGCTGACGAGTCTCGGCGGCGCGTGGCGTGGGGTGCCGTTGGGACGGCTGGCCGACGTCGACCCGCCGTGCCGGTTCGGGTTCAGCTCGACGCCGACTCGCCCATCGGTGACCACCGTCGTGACGACGGTCGAGTTGCTGGGAGACTGAACCCGTGCGCCGAATCACGCAGTCCCGCAAGCTCCACCAGGTCCGTTACGACGTGCGTGGGCCGATCCTCGAGGAGGCCCAGCGGCTCGAGGCCGAGGGGCACAAGATCCTCAAGCTCAACATCGGCAACCCCGCCCCGTTCGGGTTCGAGGCGCCCCAGGCGATCCTCCAGGACATGGTCCACCACCTGCCGAACTCGCAGGGCTACAGCGACTCCCGCGGCATCTACTCCGCCCGCACCGCCGTCGCGCACTACTACCAGTCGCGCGGGCTGACCGACACGCACGTCGACGACATCTACATCGGCAACGGCGTCTCCGAGCTGATCTCGATGGTCCTCACCGCCTTCGTCGACGACGGCAACGAGATCCTCGTCCCGGCGCCGGACTACCCGCTCTGGACGGGGGCCGTCACCCTGGCCGGAGGGACGCCGGTCCACTACCGCTGCGACGAGTCGAACGGCTGGAACCCGGACCTCGCCGACATCGAGTCCAAGATCACCGAGAACACCCACGCCCTCGTGGTCATCAACCCGAACAACCCGACGGGGGCGGTCTACAGCGACGAGGTCGTCAAGGGCATGGCCGACATCGCCCGCCGCCACAACCTCGTCCTGATGTCCGACGAGATCTACGAGAAGATCCTGTTCGCCGACGAGGTCAACCACCCGGTGCACCACCACACCGCCACGTTCGCCGGTGACGACGTCCTCTGCCTGACCTTCAGCGGGCTGTCCAAGGCCTACCGGGTCTGCGGCTACCGCGCCGGCTGGGTGATGGTGTCGGGGCCGAAGGAGCTGGCCGCCGACTTCCTCGAGGGCCTGACCCTGCTGGCCAACATGCGCATGTGCGCCAACGTCCCCGGGCAGCACGCGATCCAGACCGCGCTCGGCGGCTACCAGTCGATCGAGGAGTACATCCACCCCGGCGGCCGGTTCTACGAGCAGAGCAAGACGGCGTGGCGGCTGCTCAACGAGATCCCGGGCGTCTCCTGCGTCGAACCCCACGGCGCCCTCTACTGCTTCCCGCGGCTCGACCCCGAGGTCTACGCGATCGAGGACGACCAGGCGTTCGTCATCGACCTGTTGCGCACCAAGAAGATCCTCGTGACCCACGGCACCGGCTTCAACTGGTTCGAACCCGACCACTTCCGCCTCGTGACCCTCCCCGACATCGAGGTGCTCACCGAGGCCATCGGGCGGATCGCGGACTTCCTGGAGACCAAGCGCGCCTGATGGACGTCGTGCGGCGGGGCGACTCCTGGCTGCTCGCGGCCGTCGCCGCGGGTGGGGTGCTGGGCTCCCTCGGCCGGTATGCCGTGGGGCTGGCGCTGCCCCACGTCTCCGGGGCGTTCGCGTGGTCGACGTTCCTCGTCAACGTCACGGGGTCGCTCGCGATGGGGGTGCTCGTCGTGTGGGTGCTCTCGATGGCGCGGCCGCACCCGTGGCTGCGGCCGTTCCTCGGCGTGGGGGTCCTGGGCGGCTGGACGACCTTCTCGTCCTACGCCCTCGACATCCACGCGATGGTCCACGCGGGGCACGGGCTGGTCGCGGCGGCATACCTCGTGGGTTCGCTCCTGGTCGGCCTGGTGGCGGTGGCGCTCGGGATCACCCTCGGTGAGCGCTTGTTCGGGCGGCGACCATGACCACCCCGCCCGTCGCTATCCCATGCAAAAGGCGAGTTAGCGCCGCCCGGGCACTCCGATGACGGGCGCCCTGCTGGTGCTGGTGGGCGCAGCCGTCGGGGCGCCGCTGCGGTTCGTCGTCGACCAATGGGCGCGCGACCACACCCGTGCCGGCACCATCCTCGGCACGCTGGTCGTGAACGTCGTGGGGTCGTTCGTCCTCGGGCTGGTGGCGGGAGTGCCTCACCCGCCGGAGTGGCTCATGCCGTTGGTGGGCATCGGTTTCTGCGGCGCGCTGACGACGTTCTCCACGCTGGCCTTCGAGACGTGGGTGTTCCTGGAGGAGCGGGCGTGGAAGCCGTTCGTCGCCAACCTCGCCCTCACCCTGGGCCTGGGCCTGCCCGCCCTCTGGCTCGGCTACGCCCTCACGTCCTGACCCGAGCACCCGTCGCCACCCCCTCACCTTCACCACCTTTATCGGGTCTGGGGACAAGGTTGACCTCCACCCCGGAACGGTTTCGGGGTGGAGGTCAACCTTCTGGGGTGAAGCGAGGCGGCTCAGTCGTCCTCAGGCTGGCTCGGCATCGCCGGCAGCTGCCGGGCGACGACCGCCGCCACCAGCATGAGTCCGACGAGCACCGCGAGCGCCACCTCCATGGCGGGGCGGAACACCTCGACCGGCGCAACCATCTGTACGGGCGACGCCGAGCCGTGGGCGTCGACGACCGAGAAGAACAGCGACCCCAGCACCGCGACCCCGGCCGCACCCGACAGCTGACCAGTCGTGCTGAACAGCCCTGACGCCGAACCAGCCTTGTCGACCGGCACGTCCGCCAGCGTGAAGACACCGATGGGCGAAACCATCAACCCGAACCCGGCACCCGCCACGACGAAGCCCGGCAGGAACGTCCAGACCGACGTGGAGGCGTCGGCCTCGTGCACCGTCACCGCGAGGATGACCGCACCGGCAGCCCAGGTCAGCGCGCCGATCTGCAGCACCCGTCGACCGATCTTCGGCGCCAGCACCGCCACCCCGACCCCGGCGAAGACGGTGGTCGTGAGCGCGAACGGCACACCCGCGAGCCCGGCCTGGAGCACCGACCAGCCGAGACCCGCCTGGAGGTAGATCGTCTGGCACAGGAAGTAGGAGGCCATCGCCATGAACAGCAACGAGTTCATCGCCGACCCGGCAGCAAAACCCCGTCCCCGGTAGAGGCTGAGCGCCACCAGCGGCTCGCGACCCGCCCGCTCGGCCCGAACCTGCGAGCGGGCGAAGAAGCCGAGCACGACGACACCGGCAGCCATCGCGGCATACACCCACGTCGGCCAACCCAGCTCGCGACCCATGGTGAGCGGGTAGAGCACCGCGAGCAGGCCGACGGCGAGCACACTGACACCTCGTAGGTCGATGCGGGGGCGTTGCGTGGCAACGGATTCCGGCACCCACCGCAGCGCGGCCACGATCGCCAGCGCACCGAACGGCACGTTCACGAGGAAGATCGAGCGCCACCCCAGCCCACCCAGGTCGGCCTCGGTCAGGACTGCACCGATGACCGGCCCGAGGACAGCTGACAGCCCCGCCAGCCCCGTGAAGAGCCCCATCGCCTTGGCCCGCTCGTGCGGCGCGTACATCACCTGGAGGCTCGACAGCACCTGCGGGATCATCGCGGCCGCAGCGATGCCCTGGAGGGCGCGGAAGCCGACCAGCGACTCGGCGTTCGGCGCGAAGCCGCAAGCCGCCGACATGAGGGTGAAGCCGACCAGCCCGCCGAGGAAGACCCGCTTGCGCCCCCAGAGGTCGCCGAGCCGCGACCCGGTGATGAGGGCGACCGCGAACGCCAGCGGGTAGGCCGCCACCATCCACTGCAGCTGGGCGGCGCTGGCCTGGAGCCCGGACTCGATGGTCGGGAGCGCGACGTTGACGATGGTCGTGTCGAGCAGCTCCATCGTGGACGCGAGGAACAGGCTGAGCAGCGCGATCGTCCGCGCCCGGCCCACCGGGAGGGCGCCACGCGCCACCGCCTGGGTCTCGGGCTGCGTCGCGACCTCAACGGCCGTGCCTGCCCGGCTGTCGGCCGGCGGGTATGCCGTGGGCTCACCGTCGCGGGGGAGCTCGAGGGTCGTGGTCATGTCCTTCTCCTGACTTCGCCTGTCGTGGATTTCCTGTCACCTCCGACGCTAGGGAGACATCCGGCCACTTTCTGTCCGCTATCTCGGGCATCCTGACGTCATGGCCAACACCAGCTCCCGCACCCTGCGACTGCTCTCGCTCCTCCAGACCCATCGGTTCTGGGCCGGGCCGGAGCTCGCCGGCCGGCTCGAGGTGTCCGAACGCACGCTGCGTCGCGACGTCGAGCGGCTGCGCGAGCTCGGCTATCCCGTCGACTCGGTCCGCGGGATCGAGGGCGGATACCAGCTCGGCGCCGGCGCGACGATGCCACCGCTGACCGTCGACGAGGACGAGGCGATCGCGATGGTCGTGGCGCTCAACGGAGCAGCCCAGCTCACCGCGGGCGCACTGTCGGAGGCGTCGGTCAGCGCCCTGTCGAAGGTCGTCCAGGTGCTGCCACCCAAGCTGCGCCGGCGGGCCGAGGCGCTGCGCGCGGTCACGGACGACTCCCCGTTCTCCGAGGCTCCGGCCGTGCACGCCGACGTCCTGGCCGCGGTGGCCCAGGCCACGAGGGACACAGAGCGGATCCGCTTCACCTACCTGGCGCGTGGCGGTCAGGGTGCCGGCGAGGCCGTGCGGCGCCACGTCGAGCCACACCGGCTCGTCACCGTCGGGCGCCGCTGGTACCTCCTGGCCTACGACCTCGACCGCCAGGACTGGCGCTCGTTCCGGCTCGACCGCCTCAGCGAGCCGTTCGGCACCCGGGCCCGCTTCCGAGCGCGCGAGGTGCCGGGAGGTGACGCCGCGGCATACGTGCGAAAGGGCTTGTCCCGCAACGAAACCCGCGTGGTTGTGCGTGCCCGGGTCCACGCTCCGTCCGAGCAGGTCGAGCGCCGCACAGGTCGGTGGGCGCGGGTCACCCCGATCGACGACACGTCCTGCCTGCTGGAGATGGATGCGGTGCACCCGGGGTGGGCGGCGTTCGGGCTCGGGGTCGTCGATGCGCCGTTCACGCTCGAGGAGGCCACGCCTGAGGTGCTCGAGGTGTTGCGCCTGTGGTCCGCGCGCTTCAGCGAGGCAGCCGCCGCAGGGCCGACCGGCTGACGCACCCCGGTGCGAGACTGCCCGCATGACCGCGAACTGGCACCTCACCGTCGACTGCGCCGACACCTCCCGACTCGTACGGTTCTGGTGTGCGGCGCTTGGTTACGTGCCCGAGCCGGCCCCGGCCGGCTGGGACTCGTGGCTCGACTACTGGCGAGCGGGCGGCATACCCGAGGAAGAGCTCGTGGGCGCCGAGCAGGGCAGCGGCGCGATCGTCGACCCCGAGGGCCTGCGACCGCGCATCTGGTTCCAGGAGGTGCCGGAGCCCAAGTCGGTCAAGAACCGGCTGCACGTCGACGTCAGGCACACGCCGGGTCGCGAGGCGATGCCGTATGCCGCCCGGCGGGCCAGCGTGGACGCCGAGGTCGAGCGCCTGGTCGCCCTCGGCGCGAGCATCGCCTACCGCAACGCCCCCGAGGGCGCGGACTACTACGCGGTCACGCTGCGGGATCCCGAGGGCAACGAATTCTGTGTGGTGTGACAGGTGCATCGTGTGACGAGACCCTGCTGCGTGGTGATTCGGCCTCGCCGCCGACACCTGAGAGGCTGACGTCGTGCTCACCACGAACGACGTCGCCAAGTGCGAGGCCTGGTTCGACTCCCACGGGTTGCCGTACTTCGTCGAGGCGGGCCACGAGGCCATCCAGCGGGCCCTCGTGCCGCGCATCGTCGGCCTCTGGGCCGTGCTCGCCGCGGTGCCAGCCGTGCTCGTGACAGTCGTCGCCCTCAACCTCGACGCCGGGGTCGGCGAGGCGGTCGCAGCCGGGCTGCTGACCGCGACGGTCGTCGCACTGGGGCGGGCGGTCAGGGTGTTCCGGGTGGGGCGGATCGGCCGCTGGGCACTGGCCCATGCCTGGGAGAACCGGTCGCTGATCGGTCCGCTCGCGACGCGAGCCCTGCCGTTCCTACTGCTGTTCATCACCTTCCTCTTCATCAACACCGAGGTCTGGCAGGTGTCGTCGGCACTGCCCCGCCCGTTGCTGTGGGTCTGCGTCGGGATCTTCGCCCTGCTCGCGGTCGCCTTCCTCGCGCCGTCGTTCCGCAGCGAGATCGAGCGGGTCGGCGCCGAGGTCGAGGGCGAGATGCTTGCGGCGACGTGCGTCGGCACCCCGGTGGCGTCGGCCGCCCGCGAGATCCTCGCCGAGCCGCACCTCGCCACCGAGGTGGCCGGCATCCGGCTCCCCCCGCTGCAGCGCCGCAACCTCATGCTCATGCTCTTCATCGCCCAGGCGATCCAGATGCTGTCACTGGTGCTGATCGTGTTCGGCTTCTTCGTCATCTTCGGCTCGATCGCCATCCGCCCCAGCGTGATCGAGGCCTGGGTGGGCTCGGAGCCGCACTACACCGGACCGTTCCACCTGGTCAGTGACGAGCTGTTCTCGGTCGCGATCTTCCTGTCGGCGTTCGCGGGCCTCTACTTCACCGTGCAGGCCGTCATCGACCAGAACTACCGCCGCGAGTTCTTCACCCGGATCCAGGACGACCTGCAGCGCGCGATCGGGGTCCGCAAGGTCTATGTCGCCCTCCGCGCCCACCTCGCGGCGGACCGGAGCAACTGAGCCCGGCCGCGCCAGGCATAGGCTCGCGACGTGAACCCTCGCGTAGCGCTCGGCTTCGGCATCCTGCTCTTCCTGGTCGGCCTCCTGTGGACCCTGCAGGGTCTCGACATCCTGGGCGGCAGCGGCATGAGCGGCGTCGCGATCTGGGCCGTCATCGGCCCCTTCGTCGCCTTGATCGGGATCGTCGTCGCGCTCGGCGCACGCCGAAGGCGCTGACGCCCACCGTCAACGCAGGACGAGCACCGCCACGTCGACCAGGGCGATGCCGATGGCCGCGACGAAGGGACCCTTCCCGCGGCCCAGCACGGCGACCAGGGCCAGCACCACGCACGCCGCCAGGCCGGCCCACGCCCCGGGAGGCACCGCGCCGCCGGGCCCGAACGTCGCCACGACCGACCCACCCAGCAGCACCGCCGGCGCCAGCACTCGCACCCGCCCGGCGCCGAGCCGCTGCGGAAGTCCGCGAACCCCTGTGGCGTCGTCGTCCGCCAGGTCGGGCAGCGCGTTGAGCAGGTGCGCGCCGACCCCGAGCACCGCGCCGGTGACCATCATCCAGACCGGCGGCCAGGCCCGGTCCGGAGCCGCGAGGGAGACCACGGCGGGCAGCGCACCGAACGCCACGGCATACGGCAACGCTGACCAGGCGGTGCGCTTGAAGCCTAGGTTGTAGGCCCAGCCGCTCGCGACCCCGAGCAGCAGGTGCACTGCGGCCGAACGCCAGCCGCACGCGAGCGAGAGCACGATGCACGAAGCGCCGGCGACGCCGATCGCCTTGCGCACCAGCGCCTCCGAGAGCTCGCCGCGAGCCAGCGGTTTGTCGTGGCGGGCGACGGCCCGGTCGCGCGCCGCGTCGATGAGGTCGTTCGACCACCCGATCGTCAGCTGGCCGGTGAAGACGGCCGCGGTGACCAGGATTCCGGTCGCCACGTCGAGGCCGAGGGCCACCGAGAGCAGTGCCACGAGCACCGTGACAGCGAGCGTCGGACCGGGGTGGCAGGCCCGGACCAGCGCTGTGCGCGACGTCGACGACGCGGACACCGGCTCGCTGGGCACGGGCCAACCCTAGGCGGGTCGGTCCCGGACCGGCCCCTGTTCGGCCCTGCCGAGGCAGGACCGCCGCCGGTGTGCCTACGCTCTCCTCGTGAGCCGCATCGTGTCCGTCGCCGGGGTCCTGCCCGAGCACCGCTACGCCCAGGGTGAGGTGACCGCCGCCTTCGCGACCGTCCTCGGAGCGCACGGGGTCGACCGGCTGTTGCTGGAGCGGATCCACGCGAACGCCGGTGTGAGCCACCGTCACCTCGCGCTCCCGCTGGAGCGGTATGCCGCGTTGCGCGACTTCGGGGAGGCCAACGACGAGTTCATCGCGGTCGCGGTGGACCTCGGGGCCGAGGCCGTGGTCGACGCCCTCAAGGCGGTCGGCCTCACCCCCACCGACGTCGACCTCATCGTCTCGACGACGGTCACGGGGCTGGCAGTCCCCTCGCTGGAGGCCCGGATCGCCGCCCGCATCGGCCTGCGCCCTGACGTGAAGCGGGTGCCGATCGTGGGCCTCGGCTGTGTCGCCGGGGCCGCAGGCGTCGCCCGCATCCACGACCACCTGCTCGGCCACCCCGGCGACGTCGCCGTCCTCCTCTCCGCCGAGCTCTGCAGCCTGACCGTCCAGCGCGACGACACCTCGACCGCCAACCTCGTCGCCAGTGGGCTGTTCGGTGACGGAGCGGCCGCCGTGGTGATCGTGGGCGCCGACAAGGCGGCCGAGCTCGGTCCGGACAGTGGCCACGACCTGCGGGTGCTGGCGACCCGGAGCCGGATGTACCCCGACAGCGAGCGCGCCATGGGCTGGGACGTCGGCGCCTCCGGCCTGCGGATCGTCCTCGGCGTCGAGGTGCCCGAGCTGGTGCGGGCCAACCTCGGCGAGGACGTCGACGGCTTCCTCGAGGAGCAGGGCCTCAGCCGCGCCGACATCGGCTTCTGGGTCGCCCACCCCGGCGGCCCCAAGGTGCTGGAGGCGATGGCCGACGCGCTCGAGGTGTCGCGGGACGCGCTCGGCGTGACGTGGGACTCCCTCGACCGGATCGGCAACCTGTCGTCGGCCTCGGTGCTGCACGTCCTCGCCGATACCCTGCGCGACCGGCCCCCGAGTCCCGGGTCGTACGGCGTCCTGATGGCCATGGGTCCGGGGTTCTGCCTCGAGATGGTGTTGCTCCGAGCGGCGGGCTGACGGCGATGGCCGCTTCCGAGGTCCTGTTCACCGCACTCGTCGCAGCGGTGGGGCTTGAACGCCTCGCCGAGATGGTGGTGTCCAAGCGCCATGCCGCGTGGGCCTTCTCGCGCGGCGGGGTGGAGTCGGGGCGCGGCCACTTCCCGGTCATGGTGGCGCTGCACACCGCGCTCCTCGTAGGCGCGCTCGTCGAGGTCGTCGCCGCCGACCGGCCCTTCATTCCCCTGCTCGGGTGGCCGATGCTCGTCCTGGTCGTCCTCGCGCAAGCCCTGCGCTGGTGGTGCATCTCGACGCTGGGGCCGCAGTGGAACACCCGCGTCATCGTCGTGCCCGGCGCCACCCTGGTCGCCGCCGGCCCCTATCGCCTCCTGAGGCACCCCAACTACGTCGCCGTGGTCGTCGAGGGCTTCGCCCTCCCCCTGGTCCACACCGCCTGGGTGACGGCGGCGGCCTTCACGATCCTCAACCTCCTCTTGCTGTCGGTGCGGATCCGGGTGGAGGAGCAGGCGCTCGGGCTCCGAGCCGGTGCCGCGTGAGCGTCGACCTCCTCGTCATCGGCGGCGGCCCGGTGGGCCTGGCAACAGCCCTGTATGCCGCGCGCCGTGGCCTCACGGTCGAGGTGCTCGAGCCGCGTCCCGGCCCCGTGGACAAGGCCTGCGGTGAGGGCCTGATGCCCGGAGGGTTGGCTGCCCTGGCCGACCTCTGCGTGCAGCCACATGGCCACCCCTTCAACGGGATCCGTTACCTGGCCCGCAACGGCGTCGCGGTCGCGGACTTCACCCGGGGCCCGGGGCTCGGCGTCCGTCGGACGGAGCTCCACACGAGGCTGGCCGCGGCGACCGCCGACGCCGGCGTCTGCGTGCACCAGCTGTCCGCGACCGGCCTCAGCCAGGACGCGCACCGCGTCCAGGTGACCACGCGGCTGCCGGGCGGCGAGGGCGGGCCGACCCTGCGGGCCGGTCACGTGGTCGCTGCCGACGGGCTGCACTCCTGGACGCGTCGGCACCTCGGACTCGACCGACCTTCGTCCCAGCCCGGCAGGTACGGGCTGCGCCAGCACTTCGCCGTCTCGCCGTGGTCGAGCCACGTCGACGTCCTCTGGGCCGAGGATGCCGAGGCCTACGTCACCCCGGTCTCCGACGACCTGGTGGGCGTCGCGGTCCTGAGTCGTCGCCGGCGGCCGTTCGCAGAGCACCTCGCACAGTTCCCCCCGCTCGCCGGGCGGCTCGCCGGGGCCGAGGCGGCCTCAGCGGTGCAAGGAGCTGGGCCGTTGCGGCAACGCAGTCGCCACCGCGTCGCCGGCCGGGTGCTGCTCGTCGGCGATGCCAGCGGCTACGTGGACGCGCTGACCGGCGAGGGCATCTCGTTGGGGCTGGCCCAGGCGCGGGCCGCCGTCGCGGCCATCGCTGCCGACCGGCCGGGCGACTACGAGCGCGGGTGGCTCGCGGCCACATGGCGGTGCTCGCTGCTCACCCACGGGTTGCTCCAGGCCACTCGCCCGCAGGTCACTCGCCGGGCACTCGTGCCGCTGGCCGCCCGAGCGCCGTGGGTGTTCTCCGCGGCCGTCAACGAGCTGGGTCGGTCGGCATGACCGAGCTCGTCGTCCTGCTGGACGACCACGGGCGCGCGGTGGGCACGCAGGACAAGGCGACTGTCCACCACGGTGCGACGCCCCTGCACCTGGCTTTCTCGGCATACCTCTTCGACCCCGAAGGGGCGCTGCTCGTCACCCAGCGCGCGCCGACGAAGGCGACCTTCCCGGGCGTGTGGACCAACTCGGTCTGCGGGCATCCCGGGCCCGGCGAGGGGCTCGACACGGCTGCGAGGCGTCGGGCACTCGACGAGCTGGGCGTCACGGTGGGCGAGCTGCGGCTCGTGCTGCCGGAGTTCGCCTACGTCGCGGAGATGGACCGCGTGGTCGAGAACGAGCGGTGCCCGGTGTTCACCGCCGTGCTGCCCGATCGGGAGCTCGACCTCGACCCGGCCGAGGTGGGCGGCGCCGAGTGGGTGCCGTGGCGGACCTTCGCGCCCGAGGTGCTGGACGGGCGCCGCGCCGTCTCGTCCTGGTGCCGCGAGCAGGTCGAGCAGCTCTGGCTCCTCGGTGCGCGCCCGCAGGACTGGCCCGCCGCAGACACCACGCTCCTCCCACCGGCCGCCCGCCTCGACAGCTGACGGCCAGCTGTCAGGCGACGTCCTCGACGGGGTGCTCCTCGACGGGGTGCTCCTCGACCGCGTGGGAGTTCGTCAGGGTCAGCGCGCCTCCTGCGGCGACCACCCCGACGACGACGGCGAGCAGACCGTAGGTGATGCGCTCGCCGTGGAAGAACGACGCGACCAAGCCGCTGCTCCACGTGCCCGCCGGCAGGTGGGTGGTGACCAGGGCGGCGATCATGGTGCCGACGACGGCCGTGCCCAGGCTCGTGCCGACCTCCTGGGCAGTGTCGTTGAGCGCGGTGCCGATCGACGTGCGGTTGGCCGGCATCGCGTCGACGAGGGCGACCGCGCAGATCGTCATGACCGTGCGCAGCCCGATCGTCAGGAGGACCATGCAGACCGCGATGGCGAGGTAGCCGTGGTCGACACCCCAGGACAGTCCAACCAGCGAGCCCGCCAGGAAGGCGGCACCCACGAGGCAGGCGACGCGGTGGCCGAACCGGATGGCGAGCCACTCCGACAGCGGCGTCGCGACGATCATGGTCACGATGATCGGGAGGTTCGCCAGGCCAGCGCGCACGGGGCTCCAGCCGTAGGCGTACTGGAAGTGCAGAATCAGTCCGAACATCACGCTGGCCATCGCGATCGACGTCCCGACCTGGGCGATCGAGGCGCCACGGACCGTGCCGTTCGAGAAGAGGCCGAGGTCGAGCATCGGCGCGGCGGTGCGGCGCTCGTGCCGCACGAACCAGGCCCCAGCCACGAGGGCGCCGATGACCGAGGCGATCGTGAGCGGGGAGGCCCAGCCGTGCTCGACACCGCTGGTCAACGAGTAGCAGGCGAGGCCGATGGCGCTCACGCTCAGGAGCGCTCCGGGCAGGTCGAGCCGGTCGTCGGTGAGGTCCTCCGGACGGTCGGCTGGGACACCGAGGCGCACGCCGATGAAGGCGACCAGGGCGATCGGCGCGTTGACGACCAGGAGCCACTCCCACCGGACATGGGCCAGGGCGGTGCCGCCCAACAGCGGGCCGAGCACGAACCCCGACATGCCCACGACGATCATCACCGTCATCGCGCGCATCCGCAGGGCCGCGTCGTCGAAGAGCCGGAAGACCAGCGAGTTGGTGATCGGGGCCATCGCCGCGGCGGCGATGCCGAGCCCGGCGCGCAGCGTGATGAGCTCGGCGGCCGTGGAGACGGCGACGACGGCCAGGCTGAGGAGTCCGAAGACGGCGAGCCCGACCAGCAGCACCCGACGGCGCGCGAGGCGGTCGGCCATCGACCCCGCGGTCAAGAGCAGCCCACCGAACGTCAGGGAGTAGGCGCCAGTGACCCACTGCAGGGCCGTCGTGCCGCTGCCGAGGTCGCGGCCGATGGTGGGCAGGGCGATCGACAGCAGCGTGTTGTCGACCATCTCGACGAAGAAGGCCAGGCAGAGCGCGGCCAGGGGGATCCACGCCGCACGCAGGGACGGGTAGGTGTGCGCCGCGGTGGGCGCGGTCTGGGGGGTGTTGCTGGCGGTGGTGGTCAGGTCGGTGCAGGTCAGGTCGTTGCGGGTCATGTCGTTGGTGGTCATGGTGGCCCTCCTCTCGAGGCGTCGCACGGCTATCGAACGACGTTCCATACGATAGAACACTGTTCGATAAATGTGCAACCTGTGGTTGGATGGACGCATGGCAGGCCCTCGAACGCGATCCGTGGATCGCCGTCCCCGCGGCCGCCAGCGCGCCTCGCACTCGCTGGAGGCCGTGCTCACGGCGGCCGTGGAGCTGCTCGACGAGGCAGGCGAGTCGGCCCTGACGTTCCGGGCGCTGGCGGCGCGCCTGGGCACCGGCGTCGGCAGCATCTACTGGTACGTCACGAGCAAGGACGACCTCCTCGACCGCGCGACCGACCACGTGCTGGCGGGGGTGCTGACGGCCGTCGAGGGACAGACCGGCAGCGACGACCCGATCGCCGACCTGCGGGTGATGGCGGTGACCCTGTTCGACGCGATCGTGGACCGCCCATGGTTGGCCGCTTACTTCATGCGCAACACCGATGTCCAGGGCAACTCACTGCTGCTCTACGAGAAGCTCGGCCAGCAGACGCTTCGCCTCGACCTGACACCCAAGCAGCGCTTCCACGCCGTCTCGGCGATCGTGGGGGTGGTGGTCGGCACCGCAGCCGACCTCGGCCAGGAGCCACCCGAGGAAGTCCTCAGCGGCGCCGTCGACCGCGACGAGTTCCTCGATCGGTATGCCGCGACGTGGCGGGCCGCGGACCCCGATCAGTTCCCGTTCGTCCGGGGGATCGCCGACGAGTTCGCTGGTCACGACGACCGGGAGCAGTTCCTCGCCGCCCTCGACCTGACCCTGGCCGGCCTCCGCCTCCAGGCCGGAGCCTGATCGCGACGCTATGCCATGCCCCTGAGGGCGGGGCAACGCGCCTGCCCCACAGCGTGGGGCATGGCATAGCATCGCCGACCCGCGGCCTGGAGCAGGCCGCGGCCGGAGACAAGCAGCGCCTCGACTGCTGACAGCCGCGCACCTAGGGCTTGGTGGCCCGTCGCCGAGTCGCGTCCCCGAGGAACACGCCAACAGTGACGGCGACGATCAAGACGAATGAGTCGAGGAAGGCGGACTTCAGCGGCGCCACAGCCTTCGTCAGTCCATAGCCGAGGATGAAGGCCATCCCCATCGCGACTCCGACCATCGATGCAATGTGCTTGGCGCGCTTCAACACGTCACGACTCGCGAACCCAACGGGAGCCCTGTGGTGGTGAATCGCAGCGCCAAGCATCGACCGATCGATTTCGCGGTGAGGGCATTCGAGCGGATGGTGGACCAGTTCGCCGCCACGTACCCAGCACAGGCCACCTTCAGGGCACCGAGGTACACCGGGGACCACGGGATGCGACCGCACAGCGCCGCCGTCCCGGCCGCTACGCCGACGACCATTGCGTCGCTGATGCTGAGGGTCTCGCTGCGGGTGAACTTCAAGCAGGGAGTGAAGAGACCACAATTGATAATGGTCGGGTCTGCGGCCACGGGAAAGGTTGCCCCCTTGGTATCGACCGTCTGCACGAGGCGGTTCCCGGTGACCGTGTAGAAGGTCGGGAGCGACCTCCCGTTGGCATCTTTCGCCCAGGGGACCGCAATCTCCACCATCACGCCCTTAGATGTCACCACGCGGACTGATCCGTCAGGTTGCACGGTTCCCCGCCCTGGGAGCGAGAACTCGGCGGTCGCTTGCCCCTGCTCCAGTACCGCAATCATCGCGGTGTCAGTCACATACGTTTCCCGGTTGCCGGGTGCCCCGATGCTGACGCCATGGATGACAGCCCCTCTCTCCACGGGTCGGATGTCTTGTGCCACCGATTCGGCCACCACCTGTCGGCCCGACTTCCCCTGCGCCTCTGCTGGGGAAGCAACCACGGCCCCCACCGTGACGGCCATGACCGCACCTACCGCCAGCATTCGCATGAACGCTCTCAACCTCAACAGTCCCCCTCAGATTTCGATTTGTAGCGCGTGGCTGAACATACTTGCCTTGTCATAGGTATGACAAGGTTTCTGAGGAATGATAGGCAGGAAACGTTTGGTTCCTTGCCGCGCTCGACCTCACCCTCGCCGGCCTCCGCCTCCAGGCCGGAGCCTGATCGCGACGCTATGCAGTGCCCCTGAGGGTCGGGCAACGCGCCTGCCCCTCAGCGTGGGGCACGGCATAGCATCGCCGACCCGCGGCCTGGAGCAGGCCGCGACAGCCGCGCACCTAAGGCTTGGTGACCCGTTGCCGGGTTGCGTCCCCGAGGAACACGCCAACAGTGATGGCGACGATCAAAACGAAAGAGTCGAGGACGCTTCACCGTGCGTAGCGTGATGCGGGCAGTTGCCAGGCTGCGGGGACGAGTAAGGCCCCCGTCGCGTTTCCGCGAGCGGGGGCCCCATCGTCTGTCTCAACGCAGAGTGCGTGGTCGCCGTGGCAACCGGGTGCGCCCGAAGGGATTCGAACCCCTAACCTTCTGATCCGTAGTCAGATGCTCTATCCGTTGAGCTACGGGCGCGAATGTCGCCCTGAGATTCCTTGTGGGATCGCCCAGAGCAACGACGGGAAAGACTACCGGCTCGACCCCGCGCCCACGAAATCGGTATGCCGCCCGGCGCAGCCGGCCGCGCGGCATACCTCTCGCCGTGGCGGGTTGAGCACGGCGCCGAGGCGACCCGGCCCTGGGCTGGCCAGCCCAGGGCGGCGACGCCGAAAGGCAAGAAACGCAGCGGAATCCGCCGTCTTCTTGCAACCCTTGCAAGAAGATTGCAAGCGATCGATTCCTACTGCCCGGTTGTGAGGCTTTTCACGAGCGGTCTAGACCGTGCGCGGTATCTACTGGCGCGTAGGGGGGCGTACCTTGGCCAGATCAGGAGCGTTCACCATGTGGACACGCGGTCGGATGACCCGTGTCGGCGTGGACGCATCACCTCATGATCCGGGGGAGCACCGCCCCGGACGAAAGGGACGGCCGATCACATGACGACCGAGGCGACGCACACCGACCAGCGCGCAGGGGGCACCACGCACGCCGGCCTGCAGGCATGGGTCGACGAGGTGGCAGCGATGACCACCCCCGACCACATCGAGTGGGTCACCGGCTCCGCAGCCGAGTGGACCCGACTGACCGACAAGCTCGTCGAGGCCGGCACCTTCGTGCGCCTCAACGAGGAGAAGAAGCCGAACAGCTTCTACGCCGCCTCCGACCCGACCGACGTCGCCCGGGTCGAGGACCGCACCTACATCTGCTCCGTGGACGAGAAGGATGCCGGGCCCACCAACAACTGGATGGACCCGCACGAGATGAAGGACCTCATGCGCGGGCTCTACGCCGGCTGCATGAAGGGCCGCACGATGTACGTCATCCCATTCGTGATGGGTCACGTCGAGGCCGAGAACCCGATGTTCGGCGTCGAGATCACCGACTCCGAGTACGTCGTGGTCTCGATGCGCGTGATGGCCCGCACCGGCGTCAACGTGCTGCGCCGCATCGAGGAGCTCGGTGAGAACGCCAAGTACGTCCCGGCCCTGCACTCCGTCGGGGCCCCGCTCGAGCCGGGCCAGGCCGACGTGAAGTGGCCCTGCAACCCGGAGAAGTACATCGTCCAGTTCCCCGAGGAGCGGATGATCTGGTCCTACGGCTCGGGCTACGGCGGCAACGCCCTGCTGGGCAAGAAGTGCTACTCGCTGCGGATCGCCTCCGTGATGGCCCGCGACGAGGGCTGGCTCGCCGAGCACATGCTCATCCTCAAGCTGATCTCGCCCGAGCAGCAGGTCTACTACATCGCAGCGGCCTTCCCGAGCGCCTGCGGCAAGACCAACCTCGCCATGCTCGCCCCGACCATCCCGGGCTGGAAGGTCGAGACCCTCGGCGACGACATCGCCTGGATGCGCTTCGGTGAGGACGGTCGCCTCTATGCCGTGAACCCCGAGTTCGGGTTCTTCGGCGTCGCCCCCGGCACCAACGAGCACACCAACCCCAACGCGATGAAGACCATCAACAAGGGCAACTCCGTCTTCACCAACGTCGCGCTCACCGACGACAACGACATCTGGTGGGAGGGGCTGGAGAACACCCCGGCCCACGCCACCAGCTGGAAGGGCCAGGACTGGACGCCCGACATCGGGGCGTCAGGCGAGCTCTCGAGCCACGCCAACAGCCGCTACTGCACCCCGATCGAGCAGTGCGACATCCTCGCCAAGGAGTACTACGACCCCAAGGGTGTGCCGATCTCGGCGATCTTCTTCGGCGGCCGCCGCAAGACCACCGTGCCGCTGGTGACCGAGTCGCGCGACTGGATCCACGGCACCTTCATGGGCGCCACGCTCTCCTCGGAGACGACCGCGGCCGCCACCGGAGCCGTCGGCGTCGTCCGCCGCGACCCGATGGCGATGCTGCCGTTCATCGGCTACAACGCCGGCGACTACTTCCAGCACTGGATCAACCTCGGCAAGGATGCCGACGCGTCCAAGCTCCCGAAGATCTTCTACGTCAACTGGTTCCGTCGCGACGAGGACGGCGGCTTCCTGTGGCCCGGGTTCGGCGAGAACAGCCGCGTCCTCAAGTGGGCCATCGAGCGCATCGAGGGCAAGGCCGCCGCGGTCGAGACCCCGATCGGTCACGTGCCGACCCCGGAGTCGCTCGACACCTCCGGCCTCGACCTGAGCGACGCCGACATCGCGTCAGCCCTCAAGGTCGACCCCGAGGAGTGGAAGGCCGAGATCCCGCAGATCGAGGAGTGGTTCGCCAAGTTCGGCGACACCCTTCCCACCCAGCTCCAGGTCGAGCTCGACGGCCTCAAGGCCCGCCTCGGCGTCGAGTGACGGTGAGCTAACCCGTAGGCCGCCCGCGCGGCATACGTCGAAAGGCCCGGAACCCCTGCGGTTCCGGGCCTTTCGCGTCGGTCAGGCTGACCCGCGAGCCTCGAGGACGGCGAGGTCCCGGATGGCGTACTGGTGGTGGTACCACTCCTCGTTGACGATGCAGCCCACGACGTCGGCGACGAGGAAGTCCCGCGACTCGGGGTAGCCGGGCTCGGCCACCGGGGCCGTCCGGCTCTCGACCTGGTCGTCGGTCAGCCCGTCGACGACCTCGCGCATCGTGGCCATCCGGTCGCGACGCAGCTCGAGCACCTCGTCGAGCGACGGACGTGCCGTCTGGTCTCGGGGCACCGACGGGATGTCGGCCATGTCGTCGTGGGGCAGGTCGAGCGGGCTCCACGGCGAGGGATCACCCAGCAGGGCTCGGCGGATCCACGCGTCGGTCGCGAAGACCAGGTGGCGCTGCGTCTCGATGAACGACCACTCACCGTCGACCCGTTCGTGGAGCCGCTCCGGGTCCAGGCGACGGGCCCGCTCGATCGTCTCGGACCACCGTCGCTCGAGGATGTCCCAGGCCTCCTGGAACTCCGCCGGCGTCCGCGGCCGCATCTTGGCGCGGTCCGGCTCCCGACGGTCGAGCTCGGACTCGACGAAGTCGGTGACGTCGACCCCGTTGACGGTGAGGCGCTCCACCTCGCCCGTGATGTCGACGTCGACGACCTGCGAGCCGGTGATCCTCGCGCCCTTGAGGGCGACGTTCTTGAACCGTGCGGCGACGAGGTAGGTGTCGTCGAAGACGGCGTCGGTGAAGTCGAACCGGCGGAAAGTCTCGCCACGGTGGGTCGCGTCGAACCCGGGGTGCTCGTCGTGGTCGCTCATCGGGCGGGCCAGGTCCACGCGCCCGACACCGGCTGCCACCCGGGCGGCGGGTCCTCGCCGACCCGGCCGTCGACCGCTTCGCGGAGCAAGTCGGCGTGACCGGTGTGGCGGCCGTACTCCTCGACCATGTCGAGCAGTAGCCGTCGCAGGTTGGCGTGGTTGCCGTGCTCATCCTTCGCCTCGACCATGTGGTCAAGGCCCACGGCCAAGCCCGCGTCGTGCAGGGCCTCGGCGACCCTGGCCCGCGACCGCCCGACCGCTGCGTCGTAGAGGGCGTAGAGCTTCTCGGGGGAATCCTGCGCCGCGGAGGCGAACTCCCAGTCGTCGTCGTCATCCCACCCGTTGTCGTCCCACACGGCCTCCATCGGGGCGCCGCTCAGCTTGACCGTGAACTTGTGGTCCTCTGCGACGGCGAGGTGCTTGAGCAGCCCGCCGAGGGTCAGCGAGGACGCGCCGATCCGCGTGGTCAGACCGGTCGCGTCGAGGCCGTCGGCCTTGTAGCGGAAGGTTGCGCGCAGCCGTTCGAGCGCGCCGAGCATGGCCTCGGTCTCGTTGCCGGCCAGCGGGGGCTCCCAGGGGGTGTCGGTGACGGGGTCACTCGAGCTGTCTGTCGTAGCCATGGCTGCACGCTAGGGCTTGTTCCGGACGTTTGGCTTCCGCATGTCGTCCTACGCTGTCGCCATGCCGCCCACCGACACGAGCCCGACCGCTCGCGCGCTGCTGGCGCTCGAGCTCATCCAAGCCAGCCCCGGCATCAGCGCGGGCCGGCTGGCCGACCGCCTCGGGGTCACCGAGCGGGCCGCCCGCCGCTACGTCGCGATCCTGCGCGAGGCCGGCATCCCGCTGGAGTCCGAGCGCGGCCCCTACGGCGGCTACCGCGTCGGGCGGGGGCTGCGGCTCCCGCCGTTGATGTTCGAGGCATCCGAGGCGCTGGCCCTCGTCATGGCCGTGCTCGACGGCCACCACGAGGCCGCGGACCCCGCCGACCCGGCCGGCAGCGCGCTGGGCAAGATCATCCGCGCGCTCCCCCAGCCCGTCGCCGCGCAGGCCGAAGCCGTCCGACGCGCCGCCGCACCGGCCCCCGACCGCGCCGCCGCCCGGCCGAACCCGCAGACCACCACCGCCCTCGTCCAGGCGAGCATCGACCGCTCCCGCGTCCGCATCGGCTACCGCACCGAGGCAGGGCGTGAGTGGTCTCAGGAGGTCGACCCGTGGGCCGTCGTGGTGCGCCACGGCCGGTGGTACCTGCTGTGCTGGAGCCACGCGGCGAGCGCCCGTCGCGCGTTCCGCATCGACCGGGTCTCCGCGGTCGACCCACTCGCCGAACGGTTCGAGCCCCCGGCGGGCCTCGACCCCGTCGCCGAGCTCGAGACCCATCTGTCGGCTGGATGGGAGTACGTCACTGACGTCGTCGTGCAGGCGCCCGTCGAGGCGGTGACGCGGCTGCTGCCGCGCGGGCTCGGCCGGCTCGAGGAAGGGCCCGAGGGCACCACCCGGCTGGTCGGCAGCACCAGCGCCCCTGACTGGTATGCCGCCCAGCTGGCCGCGCTCCCCGTCCCCTTCCGCGTCGTCAACGGCCCCGAGCTGCGCTCGGCCGTGGAGCAGATCGCCCGTCGCCTGTCTGACGCCGCGAGCTGACGCCCCCGGCGGCTCGGCGCGCTGCGATGTCACACGGCATACTCGCGGAGCATGGCGCAGAGCGACTCCCACCAACCGCACGGCGTGGTCTTCCCCGAGGTCGACGGCAAGCGCAGCACCTCCGCGCTCGGACGCGCGGTCGTGGCGGACGCGCTCCGGCCGGTCGACCCGGTCGGGGCCCAGGCTGCTGAGCGGGAGACCAACTGGCGGCAGGGCTACCTGACGCACTTCAGGCGGATGGTCGAGGCCGGCCTCCTGCGGGACGGCGAGGCGGCCGTCGACGTCGCCCGCGCGGGTCTCGACTCGCTGCACGGGCGGATGCGTGCCACGACTGCCGACGGCGAGGTGGCGCTCGACGAGGCGTTCACCGCCGGTGGCGGCACACCCCTGGGGACCGCCACGGTGCGGGGCACCGGAGCGCGGGCGACCGAGCTCAGCCTCCCGCTGCACGGCCAGCGCCTGCGCGGCGAGGCGCTCCGACGGCAGCTCGACGACTGGACCACCCGTGGCATCATCGAGCCGTCCGCCGCCGAGGCGGTCCGCACCGTGCTGGCCAACCCCGACTGGCTCGACCTCAGCGACCAGCGGGTCGTCGTGCTCGGCGCCGGCGCGGAGATGGGCCCGCTGCGCTCGATCCTGTCGTGGGGCGGGCACGTCGTGGGGGTCGACCTGCCCCGCCCCGACATCTGGAAGCGCGTGCTCGACGTCGCCGCCGCGAGCGCCGGCACCCTCCACATGCCGGTGGCCGCGGACGCACCGTGGTCGGCCGGCGACCTCGCCGCCCACGCCGGCGCCGACCTGCTGCACGGGCTCCCGGCCGTCGCCGACTGGCTGACCGAGGTCGAGGGACCGCTCGTCCTCGGCAACTACGTGTATGCCGACGGGGCGACGAACGTGCGCGTCTCCACCGCCGTGGACGCCCTCAGCGTCGAGCTGATGAGGCGGCGGGCCGACGTGGCGCTCGCCTTCCTGGCCACCCCGACGGACGTCTTCGCGGTGCCGGGGGAGGCGGTCGAGCACTCCACCCGCAGCTACCGCGGCCCGTCGACGCCGATGCGGCTGGTGCGACCGGCGCTGCGGACGGTGAGCGGCGGGCGCCTGCTGCGACGCAACTACGCGCCGGGCACCGACCCCGGTCTCAACGACAGCCTGGTGCCGCAACAGGGGCCCAACTACGCGCTGGCCAAGCGGCTGCAACGCTGGCGGGCCACCGTCGCTCGCCGCGACGGCCGCACCGTGTCGCTCAACGTCGCCCCGCCCACCCGCACCCGCTCGGTGGTCAAGAACCGCGCCCTCGCGAGCGCGTACGCCGGTGCGCACCGGTTCGGGATCGAGGTCTTCGAGCCGGCCACGAGCAACACCCTGATGGCCGCGCTCCTCGTCCACGACCTGCGCACTGCACCGCACGCACCCACGACGCCGTGGCGCGAGGAAGCAGATGGCGCGGTCCACGGCGGGCTGTGGCGCACGGCCTACGACCCGCGGAGCGCGCTCGGCATCGCCGTCGTCCTGGGCCTGGGCTCGGCGCGCACCTGAACCCCGCCTCTCCCGCCTCCCCGCCTCCCCCGCCTAACCTTTGCTAGCAAGGTTCCTCGTTGAGGACGTCGGCAGACGGACGAGCGGCGCCCCTCCTTGTCGGAGGGACGCCGCTCGCGTGGGGGCTGGCCCGGTCAGGGGATCCGGGTCAGGGTCTTGGTCAGCCGGCCTTCGCCGCCTTCACGGCGAGCACCGGGCAGTGTGCATCGAGCAGCACCTGTTGCGAGGTGCTGCCGAGGAAGAGCTTCCCGACGGGGGTCCGACGTCGGACCCCGATCACGATGAGCCGGGCGTCCCTCTCCTCGGCGACCCGCAGGATCGCCTCGGCGGGTGCCAGCTCATCGGTCGACTGGACCACCTCGTGCGCGATGCCTGCGCCGCTGAGCTCGACGTCGATCGCGTCGATGTCCGCGGGACTCGCGAACGTCGACGCGGCGAAGTTGCCGCTCTCGCCGGTGTTGACCACCACGAGCGTGGAGCCGTCGATCACGACCTCGTCCTTGGCCCGCTCGAAGGCGGCGATGCCTTCGGGCGTGGGGATGTAGCCGACGACGACGACCCCGCTCACGAGGCGCCCTCCAGACGCTTGGCACCGGTCATGATGGCCACGCCCTCACCCATGTCGTGCGTCTGCGGCGTGATGACACCGGCGCGGCCGCCGAGGCGCTGGATGTGGATGCGGTCGGCCACCTCCCAGACGTGCGGCATGTTGTGGCTGATCAGGATGATCGACAGGCCCTTGTCGCGCAGCTGCTTGACCATGTCGAGCACCATGCCCGACTCCTTCACACCCAGCGCGGCGGTCGGCTCGTCGAGGACGACGACCCGGCTCCCGAACGCCGCCGCGCGGGCGACGGCCACGGCCTGGCGCTGACCACCCGAGAGGGTCTCCACCGCCTGGCTCATGTTCTGGATGGTCTGGATGCCGAGCTCCTGCACCGACTGGCCGGCTCGCTTCTCCATGCCCTTCTTGTCGAGCATGCGCAGCACCGACCCGAGCGGGCCCTTGCGACGCTCCTCGCGGGCGAGGTAGAGGTTGCTCGCGATGTCGAGCGCGGGGATGACGGCCAGCTGCTGGTAGACCGTCTCGATGCCAGCCTCGCGGGCGTCCTGGGGCTTCTTGAAGTGGACCGGTTGCCCGTTGAGGGTGATGTCGCCGGAGTCGGGGACGTAGGCGCCGGTGAGGCACTTGATCAGCGTGGACTTGCCGGCGCCGTTGTCTCCGATGACCGCCAGCACCTCGCCGGGGTAGAGATCCAGGTCGACCCCGTCGAGGCCGACGACGCGGCCGAAGGTGATGACGAGCTTGCGGGCCGAGAGGACGGGCTCCTGGGAGTAGATGTCCTGCTTGCCTGCGGGGACGCCTCCGTGGGCGACCTCGAGCGTGCTGGTGCTCATCGGGGCCCCCGGAAAGTATCGGAGCGACGGAGGAGCCTAGAACTTTCTGGGGTGATGTTCATGCCTTCACCTTCCTGATCCACTGGTCGATGGCGACGGCCACGATGACGAGGACGCCTGTCGCGAGGACACGCCACTGCTGGTCGACCCCGACCTGAGCCAGACCGAAGGCGAAGGTCTGCACGATGAGGGCACCGATGAGCGTGCCGATGAGGCGACCACGACCACCGAAGAGGCTGGTGCCGCCGATGACGACCGCGGTGATGCTGGCCAGGTTCGCGTCGGGAGCTGCGTTGGGAGTCGCTGCGCCCGCTCGCCCGATGAGGATCCAGCCCGCGATGCCGTAGATCAGGCCGGCCACGGTGTAGACGGCAAGCAGCATCCGCTTGCTCGGCACACCGGACAGGCGCGCCGACTCGGTGTCGTCACCCACTGCGTACACATAACGCCCCCAAGCCGTCTGGGAGAGCACGAAACCCATGACGGCGTAGAGCAGGATGACGACGACGATGCCCCAGGTGAGTCGGAACTGGCCGATGCCGAACCCTTCGCCGAGGAAGTTGAGCAACCGCGGCAGGTGGTCCGCCTGGATGCTCTCGCCGCCGGAGTAGAGCAAGGCGATGGCCGTGAAGATGCTCAGCGTGCCGAGGGTGACGATGAACGGTGGGAGGTTGATCCGCGTGACCAACAGCCCGTTGAGGAACCCTGCGCCGGTCGCCAGGGCGACGCCAATGAACAGGGCGATGATGGCAGGCATGCCGCCGTCCTTGGCGAGCGTTGCCGTCACCATCATCGAGAGCACCATGATCGCGCCCACGGACAGGTCGATGCCGGCGGTGAGGATGACCAGCGTCTGCCCCACCGCGAGGGCCGCCACCACAGCGGTCTGCTGGAGCAGGATGCCCATCGAGTTGGCGGTGAAGAACGTCGGTGTCGCCACGAAGAAGGCGACGAACGCGATCAGCAACAGGAAGAGCGGGCTCAGCCACGGCTTGCCGTGCAGCTGGTGCTGGATGCGCTGGAGGGGGGACTGCTGCCGCCGAGCGAACTCAGCGGCAGCAGAGGTGACCTGGGTCGACATGGTCAGTTGCCCCAGCAGATCTTGGTGCCCTCGTCGGAGGAGATGCTGTCGACGCCGTCAGCCTTCTTGTCGGTGACGAGAGCGACGCCGGTGTCGAAGAAGTCGAGGCCCTCGGTCACCTTCGGCTTCTCACCACCGCGGGCGATCTTGGCGATCGCCTCCATGCCGAGGGTGGCCATCTTCAGCGGGTACTGCTGGGCGGTCGCCCCGATCACGCCGCTCTTGACCTGGCTGACGCCGGCGCAGCCACCGTCGACCGACACGATGAGGGCAGTCTTGCCGGCTGCCTTGAGGGCGGCGTTGGCGCCGACGGCGGTCGGCTCGTTGATCGTGTAGACGAGGTTGATGTTGGGGTTCTTGGCCAGGCACTTCTCCATGGCCGAGCGGCCGCCGTCCTCGGCGCCCTCTCCGGCCTCGTTGCAGACGATCGTGTAGTCGCCGCCCTTGCCGCCCGTGTACTTGCCGGTCTTGGCCTCGTCGCCGTTCTTCTTGCCGTCGGCCACGTCGATGCCCATGCCCTCGAGGAATCCCTGGTCACGGTTGTAGTCGACCGACACGATCTTGTCGCTGAAGAGGTCGAGCAGCGCGATCACCGCGGGCTTGCCGTCGAGCTGCGCGGCGGCCCACTGGCCGTCGAGCTTGCCGGCGTTGCGGTTGTTCGTCGCGAACGTGATGTCCACCGTGTCCGGCGGGTCGGGCGGGGTGTCGAGGGCGATGACGAACAGCCCAGCGTCACGCGCCTTCTTGATGGCGGCGTTGACGCCGGTGCTCATGGGGGTGATGAGGATGCCCTTGTCGCCGCGGGCGATGGAGTCCTCGATGGCGGTGATCTGCCCCTGGTCGTCACCCTCCTTCTTGCCGGAGGCGACCGTCAGCTTCACGTTGTTCTTGGCGGCGTCCGCCTTGCCGCCCTTCTGCATGGCGACGAAGAACGGGTTCGAGGAGTCCTTGGTGATGAGCGAGATGCCCACCGTCTTCTCACCACCGGTACCGCCGGTGTCGGCGCCGCCACGGTTGCACGCGCCGAGGGCGAGGGCAGTCGAGGCGGCGAGGGTGACCGCAAGGGTGCGGCGGAAGGTGGGGGTCTGCAGAGTGCTGTGACGCATGGTGTCTCCCATCTCGTGCGGCGCCGGTGCCGCGTGACAACGTTGTCAAAGGCGTTTCTAGTCTTCAGTTGTGCTTTTGTCAACAGTTCCTGTACAACTGCAGACGTGATCGTGACATCGTTGTCAAAGGGAGATACTCGACGTCCCCGTGCCACCATGCGCGAAGTGGCGGCTCTCGCGGGCGTGAGCCTCAAGACCGTGTCACGCGTCGTCAACCGCGAGTCCGGCGTCTCGGCCGACGTCGTGACGAGGGTGGAACGAGCGGTCGCCCAGCTCGGCTACCGGCACAACCTCGCAGCGAGCAACCTGCGCCGCGGACACGGCAAGACGGCCATGGTCGGCGCGCTCCTGCAGGACGTCAGCAACTCGTTCTCGTCCAGCCTCCTGCGCAGCCTCGAGGACGAGGCCCGCGACCGCGACGTGGTCATCGTGGCGTCGAGCCTCGATGAGGAGCCCGAGCGCGAGCGGGCGCTGGTCGAGGGCCTGGTGCGCCGACGGGTCGACGGCCTGCTCCTCATGCCCGCGACCGATCGTCACGACTACCTCGCCGACGACCTGCGCAGCGGTCTGCCCATCGTGTTCGTGGACCGCACCCCCAACGGCATCGACACCGACTCGGTCACGATCGACAACGCCCGTGGCTCGCGGCTCGCGGTCTACCACCTGGTCGCCCACGGACACCGGCGGATCGCGTTCCTCGGCGACCTGCCGACCATCCAGACGGCGCGCACCCGGCACGAGGGCTTCGAGGCCGCGATGCGCGCGCGACACATCCCGCTCGACCCGTCGAGGATCATGACGTCGCTGCGCTCGGCGGATGACGCGGAGGCTGCTGTCCACCGGCTCCTCGACAGCGCCGAGCCCCCGACCGCGATCTTCGCTGCGCGAAACTCGTTGGCAGTCGGAACGATTCGAGCACTGCACAGGCTCGGCAAGGCAGGTCAGATCGCCCTGGTCGGTTTCGACGACTTCCCGTTGGCTGACATCGTCGACCCGCCGCTGACCGTCATACGACAGAACGTCGGCGCGATCGGGGCCGAGGTGGCCCAGCGCCTCTTCGCCCGGATCGACGGCGACACCTCACCCCCTCGTCACGTGGTGCTGGCTCCCGAGCTGGTCGAGCGCGGCTCGGGCGAGATCCGCCCCTGACGTCAGAGCCGCTGGCTGAGCTGGCGCTGCGAGGCGGAGGGCCGCACCGACCCACAGACCGGCACCATGCTGAAGTCCTTGCGCGCCAACGGTTCCACGTTCCGGTATGCCGTGCTCGTGGCCGTCGTGGTCCGCCGTCGCACCCAGCGCGCCACGGCGCTGCCCGGCAGGACGGCCACGTGGATCATGGCGTCCTCGCGTTCGGGTCGGTGGGCGCCTGCTGCACCGAGCCCGAGCCGCCCTGGCCGGGACCCTGCGGCAGCTGGGTGCCCGGAAGCTGGGTGCCCTGCTGAGTGCCCTGCTGGGGGAAGCCGCCCGGCTGGCGCCCTCCCGGCCCGAAGCCACCCTGCTGGACCGGGCCGCCGCTCTGGGTGGTTCCTGGCGGGATCGCGGCAGCAGCGGCCACCGCGCCCATCGAGGAGAAGCCGATGGCGAGCGCCGCGGCGATCGCAGTCTTGCGACCACTCCAGGTGGGCGGGTTGAGGGCAGGTGCGGTGTCGGGTACTCCAGGCGACTCGACCGGCACGGCGTCGGCCGGGCCGGCCACGGCGGGCGCGGTGGCGATGGGCGCCGCGGCCGGCTCCGGCGCGGCATACGGGAGGGTCTGGGTCTGCGCCCACACGAGCTGCGGGGCGGTGTCGTCGGTGCGCGGGGTCGTCATCGGTTCTCCAACGTCGATGGGAAGGTGGTCGGATCCGACTCTCGGTAGCGACGCTGTGGCGATGCTGTGGAACGGGTATCGGGCGACTGAGCATCCGGCACAGAGGGCTCACAGGATTCGCACAGGAGATCCGAGGGCGCCGCACATCGTTCCGGTGTTTCCTAGGACCATGAACACGAAGCAGTCAGCCGCCGCCAAGCTCCAGCGCCTCGACGGCTCCCCCGTCCGCGTCCTCGTCGTGGACGACGAGAACAACCTCACCGAGCTGCTGGGGATGGCGCTGCGCTACGAGGGCTGGGAGGTCCGCACGGCGGCCACCGGTGTCACGGCGGTCCGGGCAGCCCGGGAGTTCCAGCCCGATGCGGTCGCCCTCGACATGATGCTCCCCGACTTCGACGGACTCGAGGTGCTGCGCCGGATGCGTGGCGACAACCCGAACGTGCCCGTGCTCTTCCTGACGGCCAAGGACGCCGTGGAGGACCGCGTGGCCGGCCTGACCGCGGGCGGCGACGACTACGTCACCAAGCCGTTCAGCCTGGAGGAGGTGGTGGCTCGGCTGCGCGCCCTGATGCGCCGCACCGCCGTCGTCACCGACGAGTCCGACTCCGTGCTGGTGGTGGGTGACCTCAGCATGGACGAGGACAGCCACGAGGTGACCCGGGCCGGCGAGCCGATCAACCTCACGGCCACCGAGTTCGAGCTGCTCCGCTACCTGATGCGCAACCCCAAGCGGGTGCTCTCCAAGGCACAGATCCTCGACCGCGTGTGGAACTACGACTTCGGCGGTCAGGCCAACGTCGTCGAGCTCTACATCTCCTACCTGCGCAAGAAGATCGACGCGGGTCGCGAGCCGATGATCCACACCATGCGTGGCGTCGGGTACGTCCTCAAGCCCGCAGCATGAGCCCTGCCGCCGCGGTCGGCTCTGCTCGATCGAGCCTCAACCCGGCCACCTGGACCCTGAGCAGGAAGCTGGTCGCCACGGTGGTCGGGCTGTTCCTCGCCATCACCCTCGCCACGTCGTCCCTGACCGTGGTGCTGCTGCACGACTTCCTCGTCGGCCGTCTCGACCAGGACCTCCAGTCGACCCTCGTCCGGGCCGGCGGTCCCCGCTCCAACGACGGGCGGGGACCCGGCCCCGGCGGAGGAGGCCCCCTCCCCGGCGGCGGCGGCCAGTCCCTCACCCTGGTGGTCCGGGACAGCCTCGTCAGCGTCAACCGGGTCGAGCACGACGAGACGACCGGCACGCTGACCACTGCGCAGATCAGCGCCCTGCTGGCCGCCGGCATCGGCACGAACCCGAAGACGGTCGAGATCGAGGGGCTGGGCACCTATCGCTTGGCGTCGGCCCACGAGATCGATGGCGACACGGTCATCTCGGGGCTGCCCACGGGCGGCGTCACCGCGACCATCAACCAGGTCATCACGCTGATGGTGGGTGGCACCGTCATCGGGTTCATCCTGGTGTCGGCCGGCGGGCTCTGGCTGGTGCGGCGCAACCTGGCTCCCCTCCAACGGGTCGCCCACACCGCGACCAAGGTCTCCAACCTCAAGCTCGACTCCGGCGACGTCGCCCTCGCCGAGCGGCTCGCCGACACCGACACCGACCCCCGCACCGAGGTCGGCCAGGTCGGCCTCGCGCTCAACAACATGCTCGACAACGTCGAGGGCGCGCTGCAGGCACGGCACGACAGCGAGCAGCGGGTGCGACAGTTCGTCGCCGACGCGTCGCACGAGCTGCGCACTCCCCTCGCCTCCATCCGCGGGTATGCCGAGCTGTCCCGGCGCGAGCGCGAGCCGGTGCCCGCGTCGGTCACGCACGCGCTGTCGCGCGTCGAGTCCGAGGCGTTGCGCATGCAGGGACTCGTCGAGGACCTCCTGCTGCTGGCCCGGCTGGACGCCGGCCGACCCCTGGACCGCGAGCCCGTCGACCTGTCGCTCCTCGCGATGGACGCGGTGAGCGACGCCCACGCCGCCTCCCCCGACCACCGCTGGGAGCTCGACCTGCCCGACCAGCCCGTCGAGGTGACCGGCGACTCGGCTCGTCTGCACCAGGTCGTCGCGAACCTCCTGGCCAACGCGCGCACCCACACCCCTGCGGGCACCCGCGTGATCATGTCGGTCAAGCCCGACGGGCCGTGGATCAGGCTCAGCGTGTCGGACGATGGCCCCGGCGTGCCGGAGGCGTTGCAGCGCAACGTCTTCCAACGCTTCACCCGAGGCGACGACTCGCGCAACCGGGCGTCCGGCTCGAGCGGCCTCGGGCTCTCGATCGTCGACGCCGTCGCCAAGTCGCACGGCGGCAACGTCGAGCTGTCCTCGAGCCCCGGCGACACCACCTTCACGGTCGCCCTGCCTCGAGGCTGAGTCGGGCGGTCCGCGACCAGGTCGGACTCATCACCGGGGCTCAGGAGCACCACAGGGCTCGCACAGGGCCCGGCCCGACCGTAGGGGCATGGACACGATGACCCTCCACCGCGACGCCCCCGGCCAGCCCGTGCTGCCCGCGCGCCCCACCACCCCCGTGCAGGCTGGCCCGGCCGAGCCGACGACGCCGCGTTGGATCCAGCGCCTCTGGCGCGGCCCCGACAGCGACCCGTCCTGGGCCCGCCCTGCACTCCTCGGCCTGCTCCTCGCGACGGCCCTCTTCTACTTCGCCAACCTCACCTCGAACGGCTACGCGAACTCGTTCTACTCCGCCGCGGTGCAGGCCGGCAGCGACAGCTGGAAGGCGTTCTTCTTCGGCTCGTCCGACGCGGGCAACTCGATCACCGTCGACAAGCCGCCCGCCTCGTTGTGGGTGATGGCCCTGTCGGTGCGGGTACTCGGGCTCAGCTCCTTCAGCATCCTCATGCCCGAGGTGCTGATGGGCGTTGCCACGGTCGGCGTCGTCTACGCGACGGTGAAGCGCCACTTCGGCGCTGCCGCCGGGCTCATCGGTGGCGCGGTCATGGCGCTGACGCCGGTGGCCGTCCTGATGTTCCGGTTCAACAACCCCGACGCGCTGCTCGTCCTCCTCATGGCGCTCGGGGCCTGGGCCACGATGAAGTCGATCGAGCAGGGCTCGGCCAAGTGGTTCGCCATCGTCGGCGTCTTCATCGGCCTCGGCTTCCTGACCAAGGCGCTGCAGGTCCTCCTCGTCGTCCCGGCCTTCGGCCTCGCCTACGTCCTGTTCGCCGACACCACCCTCCGCCGTCGCATCACCGGTGCCCTCATCGGGAGCGCGGCCATGGTCCTGTCCGCGGCCTGGTGGGTGGCGATCGTCGAGCTCATCCCCGCGAGCCTGCGCCCCTACATCGGCGGCTCGCAGGACAACTCGTTCCTGTCGGTCACCTTCGGCTACAACGGCCTCGGCCGGATCAGCGGCAACGAGACCGGGTCGGTCGGCGGCGGCAACGGCTGGGGCGCGACCGGCCTGGGGCGCATGTTCAGCTCGTCCATCGGCGGCCAGATCTCCTGGCTCATCCCGTCGGCCCTCATCCTCCTGGCCGTCGGCCTCTACCTGCGGGGCCGGGCCCCGCGCACGGATGCCCGCCGCGCGGCATACGTGGTCTGG
This sequence comes from Pedococcus sp. P2_D7, assembly GCF_056404295.1. Taxonomy (NCBI): domain Bacteria; kingdom Bacillati; phylum Actinomycetota; class Actinomycetes; order Micrococcales; family Intrasporangiaceae; genus Pedococcus; species Pedococcus sp. P2_D7. Next base: position 309,799 of record NZ_JBFUEH010000002.1, on the reverse strand, counting down.
GGCGGTTGGCTGCTCGTCACGATGGTGACGTTCTCGCTGATGGCCGGCATCTTCCACGAGTACTACACGGTCGCCCTCGCGCCCGCCATCGCCGCCCTGGTCGGCATGGGTGCCGCGGAGGCCTGGGAGCATCGACACAGCTCGGTCGGGTCGATCGCCCTCGCAGTGGCGACCGCCGCGGCCGCCACCTGGTCGTTCATCCTGCTCTCGCGGACCGACTGGCAGGGCTGGCTGCGGATCTTCGTCCTCGCGCTCGGCCTCGCCAGCGCCCTCCTGCTCCTCGCCATCACGCAGCTGCACCGCCGGTTCGTGCCGGTGGTGATCGCCGGTGCCCTCGTGGCGGCGCTCGCCGGGCCGGCCGCCTACAGCGTCCAGACCGTCGGCACCGCGCACACCGGGTCGATCGTCACGGCGGGTCCGGCGGTGGCCGGCGGCCGAGGCGGCGGTATGCCGGGCGGTGGCCCGGGCGGCTTGGGTGCACCTCCGCAGGGCATCACCGGCGGGCCACAGGCCGGCACCGGCACGACGGGTGGCACGCGCGCCGGTGGCATGGGCGGCCTGCTCAGCGCCTCGACGCCGAACACCGAGGTCGTCTCGGCCCTCTCGGCCGGCGCCAGCTCCTACCGCTGGGTCGCCGCCGCCATCGGGTCGCAGAACGCGGCCGGCCTGCAGCTCGGGACCGGCCTGCCGGTGATGGCCATCGGTGGCTTCAACGGCAGTGACCCCAGCCCGACCCTGGCGCAGTTCCAGCAGTACGTCGCCGACGGCGACGTCCACTACTTCGCCAGTGGGGGGTCCGGCGGTGGCCGCGGTGGCGGGCTGGGCAGCTCGGGCACCGGCACGCAGATCTCGGAGTGGGTGGCGGCCAACTTCACCCAGGTCAGTATCGGCGGATCCACCTTCTACGACCTGACTCAGCCGTTGGCCTCCAGCGCTGGTTCAGCGACCACCAGCACCACGCAGACCACCTGAGGAGAGCCGAGATGACCGCCCCCGTGCTCGACGTCGTCATCCCCGTCCACAACGAGCAGCACACGGTCGCCGCCAGCGTCCGCCGGCTGCACGCCCACCTGGCCGAGACGTTCCCCTACCCGTACCGGATCACGGTGGCGGACAACGCCAGCACCGACGCGACGGTCGCCGTCGCGTCGGGGCTCGCGGCGGAGCTCCCGGGCGTGGCCCTGGCGCGTCTGGCGGAGAAGGGACGGGGGCGCGCGCTCAAGCAGGTGTGGCTCGCCTCCGACGCACCGATCCTCGCCTACATGGACGTCGACCTGTCCACCGACCTCGACGCCCTGTGGCCGCTGGTCGCGCCACTCATGTCGGGGCACTCCGACCTGGCCATCGGGTCACGCCTGGCCCGAGGCTCACGGGTCGTCCGGAGAGCCAAGCGCGAGGTGATCTCGCGCTGCTACAACCTCGTCCTCAAGGCTGCGCTCGGGGCCGGGTTCACCGATGCCCAGTGCGGGTTCAAGGCGATCAGGGGCGACGTGGCAGCCGAGCTGCTGCCGCTGGTCGAGGACCCCACGTGGTTCTTCGACACCGAGCTGCTCGTGCTCGCCCAACGCTCGGGCCTGCGCATCCACGAAGTGCCCGTGGACTGGTTCGACGACCCCGACTCGCGAGTCGACGTCGTCACCACGGCGCTCGACGACCTGCGCGGCGTGCTCAGGCTGCGCCGGGGCCTGGCGTCCGGACGACTTCCCGTCGCGGACATCGCCGCACGGATCGGCCGCCACGACCCGTCCGCCGGGACCTGGCGGCAGGTCAGCCGGTTCGCGGCGGTGGGGCTCGTGTCGACGGTCATCCACCTCGGCTTGTTCGCGTCGCTCGCGTCGGTGGCGTCCTCGACCCAGACGGCCAACCTGGTCGCCCTGCTCGTGGCGACCGTCGCCAACACCGCCCTCAACCGACGGTGGACCTTCGGCATCCGCGGCGCCGGTCGGCTCCGGTCACAGCTGCAGGGGATGGCCGTCTTCGGCATCACCTGGCTGATGACCGCGGGCGCGCTGGCGCTCCTGCACACAGCGGTCAGTGCGCCGTCGACCGCCGTGGCGACCTTCGTCGTCGGCGCTGCGACGGCCGCCTCGACGGTCGTGCGGTTCGTGGCGATGCGGTCGTGGATCTTCCGCCGGGAGCCGCGGTCCCCGCAGGGTCAGTACTCGGTGACGATGAACGAGCCCGCGTCGTCCTCGAACACCACGATGCCGGTCCAGTCGAAGCCGTCCACGGAGCCGTGGCAGACGGTGACCAGCCCCTGACCGACCTGGGAGCGCTCGGGACACACGATCTCGTCGACGGACCCGCCGTCGTCCTCGATCGCGGCGACGAGCGAGTCCTGGAGAGCCGAGTAGCTCGCGCCCTTGTCGACGACGGTCACCTCGCCGGTGAGGACGTAGCCACCGCCAGACATGACCGGCCCGACGAAGAAGAACGCGGCCATCGCCACGACAGCCAGCAAGGCGAGCCCACTCATCACGAGCGCCGTGACCGCCAGCCCGTTGCCGCCCTTGGGAGCCGGCGTGAACGGTGCGTACTGCCCGGGGCCAGGTCCCTGCGCGGCATACCCCGTCTCGTGGACCGGTGCCCACGCCTGGGGGTTGGGCGGCTGGGACTGCGGTGGGTAGTCCGGCTGGGGCTGGTACGCCGGCTGGGGCTGGTACGCCGGCTGGGACTGGGGCTCCGGCTGGGCCTGGTGGCCGGGCGGGCCGAACGGGTTGGACGGGTACGACATGACGCTCCTTGACTCGGTCGCCCACAGGATGCCCGAGCCCGGCGGATCTCGCCTGCGGATCGCGGCAAACGGGGCCGGACGCACGGGCGTTCACTTCGAACGGTCAACGGACTCCCCGTCGGGCACACCCGAAGCAAGGCCCGACGAAAAGCGTGTCGGGCCTTGCTTCGGGTGGCGGAGACGGAGGGATTTGAACCCTCGATGGGCGATAAACCCAAACCGCATTAGCAGTGCGGCGCCATAGACCGGACTAGGCGACGTCTCCTCGCCCGGTCGATGGAGCAACCGAGCCCGCACAGGGTATCTGCACCCCCTCGACGGGAGCAAAGCGACCCTGTGCGGAAGCCGCTGGGCTGCGCTGGGTGGGTCAGCTGCAGATGTCCTGGTCTGCGGTGCGCGCCTTGATGGTCTCGCTCGGGCCGGTGCTCGGCGTGGCAGACACCGTCGGCTTGGGGAGCGGTTGGGTGCCGAGGCGGTTGGGGATCTCGACGGCCTTGGGCGAGCCGACACCCATGCTCAGCTCGATCGTCGTGCTCAGGCTGTCGTCCTCGCGCAGCTGCGCCCCCGGGTAGACGGCCGCGACGGTGCGCGCCGCTTCCTTCTGCCCCGGGCCGTAGCGGACCACGACACCGTCGGTGCTCTTGTTGCCGGTGATGTACGACGAGACGTTGAAACCCTGCACCTGGAGCTCCGCGGCTGACTGCTTGGCCAGCCCCGCGATGCCCGAGTCGTTGCTGACCCGCACGTTGATCCGGTCCGGGGAGACGGTCAGCGCGGGCCCGGTCGTGGTGGGCGACCCGGTGGCCGTGGTGGTGCTCGAGGGCACCTTCGTGCCGGGCAGCGGCTTGTCCGTGCGGAGCGCCTTCCAGATGGTGTCGGCGCTGGAGGTCCACTGGACGCGGTTCGGGTCGGGGGCGTAGGCCTCGGTCGGGAGCTTCACGAACCGGATCTGGTCGGTGCCGATCCTCTGCACGCTCTGCGCGATGTCCTTCATCTCACCGACGTTCAGGCCGTTGTCGGTCGTCATCGCCGAGGTGGTGGCGTTGAGGAAGCGGAAGAGCTTGTCGGGGCGCAGCAGCAGCGACGACTTGGTCGCCTCCTGGATCACCGACGACAGGAACGCCTGCTGGCGGTCGATCCGACCCAGGTCCGACCCGTCACCGATGTTGTGGCGCAACCGCACGTAGGCCAGCGCGTTCTTGCCGTTGACCCTGCTCTTGCCTGCCGGGAGGTCGAGGAAGCTCTGGCGGTCCTTGACCGCCTCGGGGAGGCAGACCGTCACGCCCCCGAGGGCGTCGACCATGCTCTGGAACCCGCGGAAGTCGATCACGACGAAGTGGTCGATGAAGACGCCCGTGAGGCCCTCGAACGTGCGGATGGTGCAGGCCGGACCGCCGAGCGTGAAGTTCTGGTTCCACTGCCGGACGACGCCGTTCTCGACCTTGTCGTTCTTGTTCTTGCAGTCGCGCGGCGCCATCGTCATCGAGTCACGCGGGATCGACACGACGATCGCCGACTTGCGGTCGGCGGAGAGGTGGACGATGAGGTTGGTGTCGGAGCGGCTGCCCGCCATGCCGTACTCGGTCTGTCCCTTGCCGAGGTTGGTGCCCTCACGGCTGTCCGAACCCATCACGAAGATGTTCAGCGGGGCCAGGTTGGTCTGCGCGTCCGTGGTGGCCTGCGGCTTCGGACGGTCACCGAGCGCACTGCTGATGTCGAGGCGGTGGATGTTGCCGTTGAGCTTGACGTAGGCGGCGACGCCGAGGACGAGAGACACCACGAGGAGGCCGGCGACGCCGAAGGCAGCGCGACGCAGCCACGGGTGACGATGCTGCTTGGCGGTGTGGCGGTCGGACCGACGCCGGGGGACGTCGGTGGTGCTGCGCGTGCCGTCGGCGGGGGCACCCGTGCTCTGGCTGGGGATGTCGTCGCCGGGCGCAGAGCCGTTGGTGGGCTCGCTCACGTATACCTCTCTGATTCCTGAAAAGGCCACCCCTGCAGGTGGCCGGGCGACGAATCGCCCCCGTGAGTGTACGGGCGCTTCCTGAGTGTTCGGCCTTCTGCGTCCTGTCCCCCAGACGCCACACCAGCCCGCTGGGTTGTCCAGGGGTGACAAATGGGACGAAGCAGCAACAGGTGAGGTTGGATGGACGCATGAGGCAACGCGCAGTCGTGGGGGGAATCACCGCCGTCGTCCTGGTCGCAGCAGCGGCCGGGGCTGGTCTGTGGTGGCGGCACACCGAGGCGGAGAAGGCGCTCGACGCCGCCGCCAAGGAGGAGGTGGCGGCCTTCGCCACGTCGTGGGCGGGGCGCTCGTTCACCAAGCCGGGCATCCTCTTCACCGGCACCACCAGGGACGTCGTCCAGGCGGAGTTCACCAAGGCCACCGCCGGTCTGGGCACCGGCCCGGTCAAGGTCACCGCCGACGGGGTGCGGCGCACCGGCGACCGCGCGACGGCCACGGCGCACGTCTCGTGGACCCTGGCCGGGGGCGTCGTCTGGTCGTACGACGTGCCGGTCACCGCCGAGCGCGCCGCGACCGGCGGACGCCGCTGGGCGATCACCCTGCCGAAGGACCACTCGCAGTGGCACCCGCAGCTCAAGACCGGCGCCACCCTGACCGCCAACCGCACGTGGGGCGAGCGCGGCACCCTGCGCGACCGTGACGGGCAGGCCCTGACCCCGATCGGGAAGGTCTACCCGGTGCAGATCGACCCGTCCCGGGCGACCGCCGCCACCGTGCGCGAGCTCGAGCAGATCGTCGACGAGCCGGCCGGGTCGCTCGTGGCCAAGCTGGCCGCCGCGACGAAGGCCGGCAGCAAGGCTCCGATCCCCGTCATCACCTACCGCCAGTCCGACTTCGACGAGCGCAAGGCCGCCCTCGACGCGCTCAAGGGCGTGATCTACCCCGCCCGCGAGCAGCCGCTGGCCAAGACGCGCACCTTCGGCCAGCCGTTGCTCGGCTCCTTCGGCGCCGTGAGCGCCGAGCTGATCGCCAAGTCCAAGGGCCGGTATGCCGCGGGCGACTACGCCGGGGTCAGTGGCCTCCAGGGGCAGTACGACGCGGTGCTCGGTGGCACCGCGGGAGTGCAGGTCACCTCGAGCGCCGAGCCGGACACGGCCTTGTTCGCCAAGGACGCCGTGCCCGGCAAGGACGTGTCGACCACCCTCTCCCCCAGGGTGCAGGACGCCGCCGAGAACGCGATCGCCTCGACCGGCGACGTCCCCTCGGCGCTCGTCGCGGTCGACGTGAAGACCGGTGACGTCCTGGCCTCGGCCAACTCCCCGGCCCTCGGGTTCGACCGGGCCATGACCGGTCACTACCCGCCCGGGTCGGCGTTCAAGATCGCCACGACCTACTCGCTCCTGAGCTCGGGCAAGGTCACGCCGGGGACCTCGGTCACGTGCCCCAAGACCTTCGTGGTCGACGGCAGGTCCTACAAGAACTTCGAGGGCGAGTCACTCGGGACCCCCGACTTCACCACCGACTTCGCGCACTCCTGCAACACCGCCTTCGTGCAGCTGTCGACCAAGCTGGGCAACGACGACCTGGCCAAGGCCGCGGCGACCCTCGGCCTCACGGGGTGGGCCAAGACCCTCGGTGTCGCCAACGCGTTCGACGCGAGCATCCCCGACAACAACGGCAAGACCGACAAGGCGGCGGCCGCCATCGGACAGGGTCGCAACGTCACGTCGCCGCTGGCCCTGGCGGTCCTCGCCGCCAACGTCGCGCGTGGGTCGACCATCGCCCCCGCCCTCGTCACGGACCCGGCCGTCGACGGTGCCGACCGGACCGCCAAGCCCCTCGACGCGAAGGTCGTGGGCCAGCTCCGGACGCTGATGGGTGAGGTCGTGAGCAGTGGCACCGCGACGGTGCTCAAGGGGACGCCCGGCGGCATCGTCCGCGGCAAGACCGGCACCGCGGAGTTCGGCGCCAAGAACCCGCCGGAGACGCACGCGTGGTTCGTCGGCTACCAGGGCGACGTCGCGTTCGCGGTCCTCGTCGAGAAGGGCGCCAGCGGTGGCAGCGTCGCCGCGCCGGTGGCCAAGGACTTCCTCACCGCCCTCGCCGCCGGCTAGCCCCAGCGTCGCAGATTCATGCAAAAGGCGAGTTAGCGCCGGGCGACGCGGCGCTGACTCGCCTTCTGCATGGGATGGCGCCAGGCGGCATACCGGGACGCGACAAGGCCCCCACCGGTGGTGGGGGCCTTGTCGGAAGACTGTGGGTTGAGCAGTCCTCGGGTCAGATCGGGCGAACGGCGTCAGCCTGGGGACCCTTGGGTCCCTGGGTGACCTCGAACTCCACGCGCTGCGCCTCGTCCAACGAGCGGTAGCCCGAGGACTCGATCGCCGAGTAGTGGACGAACACGTCCGGGCCGCCGCCGTCCTGGGCGATGAAGCCGAAGCCCTTCTCAGCGTTGAACCACTTAACGGTTCCCTGTGCCATGGGGTAACTCTTTCTTTTGTAGCCATTGGGAATCCGCACTTCGCGGAACCCAGGCTGCCGTACACACCCCCACGGACGAGACATGCCCGCCCTCAGACCAACTGCCACCTAAGAAGGCGAATGCCCGCTCTGATGGTGCTAGGGCGGGCACTTCGTCGACCTTGCGAGGAACTGCTTGATGCAACCGTGAGAAACGCTAGCACGCAGGATGGGGACCGCGTGAGGTCCTCCGAGGTCAAATTCTCGTCAGATCACCAACTCACGCTACCTCCCCAACTCACGCTCAGCCGGGGCGCTTCCACGGCCAGCTGCATCCAAACCGAGGCCTCGGAAAGCCACCTCAACGAACGTGTCAGCCGTTTGGACTTATTGTGGTTCGGGGGTATTTGCGCAGGTCAGCGGTGGTGCCATCGTTCGATCACTACTCGCGCTCTGCTTCGTTCGTTCTTGGGGGACGTCCATGTCACTGTCTGCACCATCACGTCTGATGGCGGTCTTCGCTGCCGCCAGCCTCACCTTCTTCTCGGCCGGGTCGGCCCACGCCGACGTGGTCACGCCCGATGGCGATACGGTCGCCTCGGCCACCACCGATCTCGTCGCCACCGCGTGCACGCTCCCGGTCACCAGGTCGGGCCTCGTCGAGGTGAAGCGCACTGGCGGGTCGAACACGTCCCACTACCTGCCCGGGGAGACGCTGACCATCGCGATCACCGACGGCAGCAGCCAGGTCACGACCACCCTCGTAGGCGACCCCGTGGTCGTCCCCGACGGGTTCACCGCCAACGGCGCGAGGCAGGCATTCACCTTCCCCGTCAGCACCACCATCTCCTCCGGGGCGGCGACCGGCAACACGACGGTGTCGGTCAAGGTCACGTCCAACGCCTACCCGGCCGGCGACACCGGCACGTTCGGGGTCTCCTGGAACTGCGCGAGCAACCTCGCACCCGTGATGACGCTGGCCGGTGTCACGGCAGGCGGCAGCTACGAGTTCGGTTCCGCGCCGACGCCGACCTGCACGTGGACGGACGACCACGACGGCTCGGGCAGCGTCACGCCCTCCGTGACGGCCCTGAGCGGACCTCGCGCTTCCGCCGGGCTCGGCAGCCGGACGGTCTCCTGCTCCTACACCGACGCCGGCGGCCTGCTCGGCACCGCGACGGCGACCTACTCCATCGTCGACACCACCGCACCGTCGCTCTCCACGGTCTCCAACGTGACCGTCGACGCGGTCGACTCAGCCGGCGCTCCGGTCACCTACACCTCGCCCACGGCGACCGACGCCGTCGACGGCAGCCGCCCGGTCTCCTGCCTGCCTGCCTCGGGTTCCACCTTCCCGATCGGCAGCACGACCGTCACCTGCTCGGCCACTGACCTGAGCGCCCACTCGGCCAGCACCACCTTCAGTGTCTCGGTGGCCGACCACACGGTCCCCGTCGTCACCGTGCCCTCCGACGTGACGATCGGCGCCACCAGCCCCGCCGGTGCAGCGCACTCCTTCACCGCGACTGCGACGGACAACGTCGACGGCTCACTGCCGGTGAGCTGCACCCCTGCATCGGGCAGCACCTTCCCGTTCGGCGCGACGACTGCAACGTGCACGGCCAAGGACGCGGCCGGCAACACCGGCACGGGTTCGTTCGTCATCACGGTGCAGGACAAGACTGCCCCCAAGGTGACCGTGCACGAGCCTGAGGCGGTCGAGGCCACCGGGCCGTCCGGCGCCCAGGTCGACTGGACCGCGGCCACTGCCCTCGACGACGTCGACGGCGACCGCGCGGTCGACTGCGACCACAACTCCGGGGACACCTACCCGGTGGGTGAAACCACGGTGAAGTGCACCTCCAAGGACACCCACGGCAACACGGGGTCGGCGACCTTCACCGTCACGGTCGAGGACACCACGGCTCCGGCCCTCACAGTGCCGGCCAACATCATCGCCGAGGCCACCAGCCCGGCGGGTGCCGTCGTCGACTGGTCGACCTCCGCCAGCGACATCGTCGATGGAACCGTAGCGGTGGAGTGCGACCCCGCCTCGGGCACCCAGTTCGCACTCGACACGCCCACCACGGTGAGCTGCTCGGCCACGGACGCCCACGGCAACACGGCCGCGGATTCCTTCAAGGTCGACGTCAAGGACACGACGGCGCCCGAGCTGCCCACCCTCAAGTCGGTCACCGACGAGGCCACCGGCCCAGACGGTGCCACCGTCACGTATGCGGTCGGTCTCGCGTCCGACCTCGTGGACGGCGACGTCAGCGTCGTCTGTGCACCGGCCAGCGGCTCGCTCTTCGCCCTCGGTGACACGAGGGTCGACTGCTCCGCGACCGACATCCGCGGCAACCCCGGCACGGGCCACTTCACCGTGACCGTGGAGGACACGACGCCGCCGGTCTTCAACGACGTCTCCGTCGAGACCGAAGAGGCCACCGGGCCGAACGGTGCGCCGGTGTCCTTCGAGGCGACGGCCACCGACCTCGTCGACGCGTCGCCAGACGTCGTCTGCGACCCGGCATCCGGTTCGGTCTTCGCCCTGGGCGCGACCCAGGTGACCTGCACTGCGAAGGACTTCTCCGGCAACTCGGTCGACAAGACGTTCACGGTCAACGTCGCCGACACGACTGCCCCGGTGGTCGGGGCGGTGGCCAGCCAGACGATCGAGGCCACCTCGGCCGCTGGCGCGGCACACAGTTGGGTGGTCCCGACCGCGACGGACCTCGTAGACGGCACGCGACCGGTGACCTGCGACCAGGCACAGGGTTCCACCTTCCCCCTGGGTGACACCGTCGTCACCTGCTCGGCGACGGACCTGAGCGGCAACACCGGCACAGCCGAGTTCACCGTCACCGTGGCCGACCGCACCGGACCCAGCTTCGGCAGCGTCTCGAACCGCACCGCCACGGCGACGTCCGCCGCCGGCGCGGTCGTCACCTATCCGAAGCCGCAGGCCACCGACCTGGTCGACGGGGCCACCGCGGTGACCTGCACCCCGCCGAGCGGCAGCACCTTCCCGCTCGGGACGACCAACGTCAACTGCACGTCGACCGACCACGCGGGCAACACGAGTGCCGTGTCCTTCACGGTCACGGTGTCGGTCGGCTGGAGCGGCGTGCTCGCGCCGGTCACCGAGGGTGGGACCTACAAGCAGGGCAGCACCATCCCGGTGAAGTTCGCGCTGACCGGCGCTTCGGCCGGCGTCACGAACCTGCAGTCCACTCTGTGGATCCGCAAGGTCTCCGCACCGGCAGCCGGCACCACGCCGGTGGCGGTGTCGACCTCGGCGGCCACCACCGGGAACCTGTTCAGGTACACCGATGGGCAGTACCTGTTCAACCTCAACACCAAGCCGCTCCAGGTCGGCACGTACGAGCTGCGGATCGACCTCGGTGACGGAGTGCCGCACACGGTGACCATCACCCTGCGGTGAGCTGAGGAACGTGGCGACGGCCGGAAAGCCAGGGGGCTTCCGGCCGTCGTCGCATCCCCAGCGGGTCCGAGAGGGTCCGTGGGCCGGCGCGTACTACGTGCCGCGTACGGCGCGGACCGGCGCACGGTCGCCGCGGATGACCGCGACCATGTCGACCACCCGACGGGTGGCGCGCACGTCGTGGGCCCGGAACACCGTGGCACCCAGCCAGGCGGCCACGGCGGTCGCCGCCAGCGTGCCCTCGAGTCGGTCATCGGCCTCGAGCCCGAGCGACTCGCCCACGAAGTCCTTGCGGGACAAGGCCTGCAGGATCGGGAAGCCCAGCTCCGCCACCTCCGCGGTGTGCCGGAGCACCTCCAGGGAGTGCACGGTCGTCTTGCCGAAGTCGAGCGTGGGGTCGATGAGGATGCGGTCCTGGGGTATGCCGGCCTGCCGGGCCGCGGACGCACCGTCGGCGAGCGTGCGGAGCACGTCACGGACGACGTCGAGCGGGTCGGTCCCGTAGGTCACCTTGACGGGATCGGTGCGCGGCGGGAGGCCACCGGTGTGGGAGCAGACGACCCCGGCCCCGATCTTCGCCGCGACGTGGACGAGCTCGGGATCGTGGCCGGCCCAGGTGTCGTTGACGAGGTCGAGGCCGTGCCGCCCCGCCTCCTGCGCCACCTCGGACCGCCACGTGTCGAGGCTGAGTGCGAGGTCGGGGTAGGCCGCCCGGGCGTGGGCCAGGAAGGGGATGACGCGGTCGATCTCCTCCTGCGGTCCGACCACCTCGCCCTGCTGCCCGGCGCGCACCCCGCCGATGTCGACGATGTCAGCACCGGCCGCCACCGCGACCTCGAGGGCGCGCTTGGCCGACTCGAGGTCGGCATGGCGGTTGCCGGCGAAGAAGGAGTCACTGGTGCGGTTGATGATCCCCATGACCGCGGGGCTCGACGCGTCGAACGTCCGGCCGCGCAGACGCAGGGGTGGCGTCCGCGGTAGGTCGAGGGGGCGCGGCTCGGGGAGGCTCACCCCGCCATCCTCGCACCCGGGTCGGGCGGGCAGAGACCACCCGTTCGGACCACGCCTTCTGCGCTCGGTACTCAGGCGCGAACCCGGGCGGATGCACCACCATGAGCCATGGCCACCCCCACGACGCCCACCGCGCCCACGACGCCCACGACACCCACGACGGCACCGATCCGCCGCTGGATCGTCCGCGTCACCATCGGCTCGTTCTCGCTCGCCGCCCTCCTCGGCATCATCGCCCTCCTCGGCGGTGGTGACTTCGGAGAGACGGAGGGCCAGGTCCTGCTCACCACCCTGCTGGTGGGCGTGGTCAGCATCGCGGTGCTCTGCTACCTCACGACCGCGGGCCGGAGGTCGCAGCCCGTCGGGGTCGCAGGGGGTGTGGTCGTCCTCGTCCCGCTCGTGACCGGGCTCCTGCTGATCTGGCTCGACTCGCACGACGGGCTCGACGAGGCCTGGGTCAAGACCTTCGCGATCGGTGCGATCGTGGCCGCCACCCTCGCCCAGACCTGCCTGCTGCTCGCACCCGGCGAGAAGGCCAACACCCTGGCTCGACGGATGCTGCTCGGCACCATCGGCCTCGCCGCCCTCCTGGCCCTGATGACCAGCATGCTGGTGCTCGGCGTCGACCCCGGCGAGGACACCTTCTACCGCGCGGTCGGCATCGTCGCCATCCTCGACGTCCTGGGCACGGTGGTGGGAGCGGCCCTGATGAAGTTCGGGCCCGGCTCGACCGACGACCACGGCTCCTCCGCCACGACCCTCGACGTGCCGCCGGACCTGGCGGCCGCGCTTGCCGAGCGGGCCGCTGCGACCGGCCGGTCCCGCGACGAGCTCGCGGTCGAGATCCTGCGCAGCCACCTCGACGCGACGCAACGCCAGGACTCGCCGCTCTAGCCCGACGTGTTTCGCACCGTCCTCACCAGACCTGCCCAGCGGCCCCCTCGGCGACCACCAGATCGCAACAGGTGAGTCGTGCCCTAGGAGTCGAAGCCGAGGCCGGCCCGGTCGAGGGCGCGCAGCCACAGGTTGCGCCGGCCCTCGTGCCGGTCGGCACTCGCGAGCGCCCAGCGGGTCAGCTGGATCCCGGTGTAGGCCAATGGTTCCGGCGGGAACGGCAGCGGCTTCTCGCGCACCATCGCCAGCCGGGTCCGCTCAGTCTCCGCGCCGCTCAGCAGGTCGAGCATGACCTGGGCGCCGAAGCGGGTCGCGCCGACACCCAAGCCGGTGAACCCCGTCGCGTAGGCGACCCGACCGCGGTGGGCGGTGCCGTAGAAGGCACAGAACCGCGTGGAGGTGTCGATGGCCCCGCCCCACTGGTGGCTGAAGCGCAGTCCCTCGAGCTGGGGGAAGGTCTCGAAGAAGTGGGTGGCCAGCCGGTCGAACGTCGCGGGCCGCTGGTCGAGGCCCGACTCGAGGCGCCGCCCGTAGTGGTAGATCGCGTCGTAGCCGCCCCAGAGGATCCGGTTGTCGGTGGAGAGGCGGTAGTAGTGGAACTGGTTGGCCATGTCGCCCACCCCGGCCCGGCTGGCCCAGCCCAGCGAGGCGAGCTGGTCGTCGGTCAGCGGCTCGGTCATGAGGGCGTAGTCGTAGACCGGCACCGTGTGCAGTCTGGTGCGCTTGAGCAACGAAGGAAAAGCGTTGGTGCCCAACGCGACTCGCGCTCCGCGGACCACGGGACCGTCCGCCGTGGCGACGTCGACACCCGACCCGGCGGTCGACAGACCCGTGACGCGCACGCCCTCGGCGATGCGGACGCCGAGGGACTCGGCCGCGCGGGCGAGCCCCCACGCGAGCCGGGCCGGGTCGACGATCGCGGTCTCGTCCGGCTGGTAGAGGCCGGCGAGGTAGGTCGGCGAGTCGAGGTGGGCACGCACCGCGTCGCGGTCGAGCAGCTCGCCCTCCGACTCCTCCGCCAGCCACTCCACCTGGTGCGGCTGTGTCGCCACGGTCAGCTCGCCGGTGCGCCGGAAGTCGCACTCGATCCCGTACGTGCGCACGGTCGCCTCGATGCCGTCGAGGTTCGCCAGCCCCAAGCGGTGCAACGCGGCATACTCCTGCGGCCACCGCGCGAGGCCGTTGGCTTCACCGTGCGTCAGGCTCGCGGAGCAGAAGCCGCCGTTGCGGCCGGAGGCCGCCCACCCCACCGATCCCGCCTCGAGGACGAGCACGTCGAGCGACGGGTCGGCCTCCTTGGCCAGCAGGGCAGTCCAGAGCCCGGAGTACCCGGCGCCGACGACCACCAGGTCGGCGCAGAGGCCATCGGCGGTGAGGCCTTCGAGGCCCGGGCGGCGCGGCGGTCGGTCGGGCTGGTCGAGCCAGTAGACCGCCGGCGCGGCCTCGGCCAGCGCGGGATGACCCACCGGCGTCAGGCGTCGCTGCCGGTGTAGAAGGCGTCCGCGACGCTGAGGGCCTCGTCGAGGATCGCCAGCCCCTCGCGCACCTCGTCGGCCGCCGTCGTGCACGGCGGCACGACGTGGGTGCGGTTGAAGTGGATGAACGGCCAGAGCCCGCGCTCCTTGCAGGCGGCTCCGAAGTCGTTCATCGGCTTGGCATCGGCCCCACCGGCGTTGAACGGCACGAGGGGCTCACGGGTCGCGCGGTCGCGGACCAGCTCGAGCGCCCAGAAGGCCCCGAGCCCCCGCACCTCACCGACGCTGGGGTGGCGCTCGGCCAGGTCACGCAGGCCGGGTCCGATGACGTCGGCGCCGAGCGAGCGCGCGTGCTCGACGATGCCCTCCTCCTTGAAGATGGTGATGGAGGCGACGGCGGAGGCGCAGGCGAGCGGGTGGCCGGAGTAGGTCAGCCCGCCCGGGAACGGCCGCTGGTCGAAGGTCTGGGCGATCCGCTCGGAGATGATCACGCCGCCGAGGGGCACGTAGCCGCTGTTGACCCCCTTGGCGAAGGTGATGAGGTCGGGGGCGATACCCCAGTGGTCGACCGCGAACCACTCACCGCAGCGGGCGAACCCGGCCATCACCTCGTCGGCGATCATCACGATCCCGAACTCGTCACACAGGTCACGGACCCCCTGGAGGTAGCCCGGCGGCGGCACGAGGATGCCGTTGGTGCCGACCACGGTCTCGAGGATGATGGCCGCGATGGTCTGCGGGCCCTCGACGGTGATGAGGTCGCGCAGGTGCTGCAGCGCGCGGACCCCCTCCTCCTGCTCGTCCTGCGCGTGGAAGGCCGAGCGGTAGGGGTACGGACCCCAGTAGCGCACGATGCCCGGCATCCCCGGCTCGGACGGCCAGCGACGCGGATCGCCAGTCAGGGCAATGGCTCCCGCGGTCGCCCCGTGATAGCTGCGGTAGGCGGCCATGACCTTGTGGCGGCCCGTGTGCAGGCGCGCCATGCGCAGGGCGTTCTCGGTCGCCTCGGCACCACCGTTGGTGAAGAACACCCGGTTCAGGTCGCCCGGGGCCAGCTCGCTGATGAGGCGGGCCGCCTCGGAGCGCGCGTCGTTGGCGAAGGCCGGGCTGATGGTGGTCAGCCGCCCCGCCTGCTCCTGGATGGCCGCGACCAGCTTGGGGTGCTGGTAGCCGATGTTGACGTTGACCAGCTGGCTCGAGAAGTCGAGGTAGCGCTTGCCCGAGTAGTCGGTGAAGTGCGAACCGAGCGCGTCAGCGATCGGCAGCGGGTCGATCAGGCCCTGCGCCGACCAGGAGTGGAAGACGTGGGCCCGGTCGTCACGGCGCACCTGCTCCTCGGAGGCGGGGGCGGAGATGGCGGCTGGCAGCGTGTCGGTCATCGAGAGTCCTTGGTATGCCGGGTGTTCCGGACAGTCTGGCGGCTTGCGTCAGCGGGTGCGCGGGAAGCCGAGGTCGACGCTGGAGGTCGCCGGGTCGGGCCAGCGCTGCGTGACGACCTTGCCCCGGGTGTAGAAGTTGATGCCCTCCGGCCCGTACATGTGGGTGTCGCCGAAGAGGGAGTCCTTCCAGCCACCGAAGGAGTAGTAGGCCACCGGCACCGGGATCGGCACGTTGATGCCGACCATGCCGACCTCGACGTCGTACTGGAACTGCCGGGCGACCCCACCGTCGCGGGTGAAGATCGCGGTGCCGTTCGCGTACTGGTTCGAGTTGATGAGGGCGATCCCGGCCTCGTAGGTGTCGACGCGGACGACCGACAGCACCGGGCCGAAGATCTCGTCGGTGTAGACGGTCATCTCGGGGGTGACGTGGTCGAGCAGCGTGGTCCCGAGGAAGAAGCCCTCCTGGGGGTGGTCGCCGGCCCGTCCGTCGACGACGACTGCCGCACCGGCGGACTCGCCGGCGTCGACGTAGCCGGCGACCTTGTCGCGGTGCTCCTCGGTGATCAGCGGACCCATGTCGGAGTCGGGGTCGGCCCCGTCGCCGACGGTGAGCTTGGGCAGGCGCGCAGCGATGGCGTCGACCAGCGGCTGGGCGACGTCGCCCACGGCGACAGCCACCGAGAGCGCCATGCAGCGCTCGCCCGCAGAGCCGTAGGCGGCGGAGACGACCGCATCGGCGGCCATGTCGATGTCGGCGTCGGGCAGGACCAGGGCGTGGTTCTTGGCGCCACCGAGAGCCTGCACCCGCTTGCCGTTCGCGGTGCCGCGCTCGTAGATGTACCTGGCGATCGGCGTCGACCCGACGAAACTCACGGCAGCGATGGCGGGGTGGTCGAGGATCGCGTCGACGGCCACCTTGTCGCCGTGGACGACGGTGAAGACGCCGTCGGGCAGACCGGCCTCCTTCCACAGCTGGGCGAGGAAGAGCGCCGCGGACGGGTCCTTCTCACTGGGCTTGAGGATGAAGGCGTTGCCGCAGGCAATGGCGTTCGCGCACATCCACAGCGGCACCATGGCGGGGAAGTTGAAGGGCGTGATGCCGGCGACGACGCCGAGCGGCTGACGGATGTTGTAGACATCGACCCCGGTCGCCGCCTGCTCGCTGAACCCACCCTTGAGGAGGTTCGGCACCCCGGTCGCGAACTCGACGTTCTCGAGGCCGCGGGCGATCTCGCCGGCGGCGTCGGAGAGCACCTTGCCGTGCTCGGCGGTGATGATCGCGGCGAGCTCGGGGGTGCGCTCGTGGAGCAGCTCGCGGAACGCGAAGAGGACGGCAGAGCGGCGCGAGAGCGAGGTGTGCCGCCACTCGCGGGCCGCGTCGGCCGCGACCTGCACCGCCGCGCCCACCTCCTCGACCGAGGCCAGGTCGACCTCGGCGGTGACCACCCCGGTGGCGGGGTTGTACACCGGGGCCGAGCGCCCGGAGCTGCCCTCGTGGGGGCGGCCGTCGATCCAGTGGGAGATGCGCGTCGTCATGCCCCAACCATACGGACCACTCGCTGGTAACACAATGTCGGTATTGCTATGGTACAAAACATGACCACAGTCCTGTCCGCCCTCGAGCACCGCCTCGACCACCCCACCGCCAAGGGCCTGGCCCATGCCGTCTCGGCGGCGATCCGGGACGGCGAGCTGGTGGCGGGCGACCGGCTGCCGCCGATCAGGACGGTCGCCGCGCAGCTCGCGCTGTCGCCCACCACGGTGAGCGCGGCCTGGGCGCTGCTCGCGCGGTCGGGCGCCGTCCACGCCGACGGGCGCCGCGGCACCACGATCCTCGACCAGGGCGGGGCCACCGGAGGGCGCTACCGCCAGGCCCTGCGCCACGAGTCGGTGTTCACCCTCGACCTGTCCACCGGAGTGCCCGACCCCGCGCTCCTGCCCTCCCTCGGCGCGGTGCTCGCGCAGCTCACCTCGGCGCCGACCACCGGCAGCTACCTCGACGACCCGGTGCTCCCGGCTCTCGCCGACACACTTCGCCAGGACTGGCCGTATCCCGCAGCCAACTTCGCCGTCGTCGACGGGGCGATGGACGCGATGGACCTCATCGTGCGGACGACGCTGCGGTTCGGTGACCGCGTCGTCGTGGAGGACCCCGGGTTCCCGCCGCTGGTCGACCTGCTCGAGTCCGTCGGCGTGCAGCTGGTCGGCTTGCCGCTCGACGACGAGGGGCTCGAGCTCGGCGCCCTGAAGCAAGCCCTCCGCGAGCCGGCGGCTGCCGTCTTCCTCCAGCCACGAGCCCAGAACCCGGTCGGCGTCACGATGACCACCGCACGGGCCCAGGCGATCGCAGCCCTGCTCGACGGCACCGAGACCCTGGTGGTGGAGGACGACTCGGCCGCGGGGCTGTCGTCGGAGGCGCTCGTGAGCCTGGGTCGCTGGCGACCCGAGCACACGGCATACATCCGGTCGTTCTCGAAGTCGCACGGACCGGACCTGCGGCTCGCGGCGCTCAGCGCGCCGGCGGCCCTGCACCGAGCGCTGACCGCCCGTCGAGAGCTGGGGCAGGGTTGGTCGAGCCGGCTGCTCCAGCAGGTGCTCCTCGGGCTGCTGACCAGCGAGACCGCCCGCACCGAGGTGGCCCGGGCGTCCCTCACGTATGCCGCGCGGCGGGCGCACGTGGTCGACGCACTGGCCGCGCGGGGCGTCGCGGTGCCGGGGACCGAGGGGATCAACATCTGGGTGCCGGTGCAGGACGAGACCGCCGCGGTCGTGCGGCTCGCGAGTCGCGGGATCGGGGTGGCCGCCGGAGCGCCGTTCCGGCTGGGCGCTGCCGAGGTCGGGAGCACGGGGGGCCACGTGCGGGTCACCGTCGGAGCCGCGACCGGGGACCTCGACGCGGTCGCGGACGCCTTGGCCGACGCGGCGCTGGCCGGCGGGCGCCAGGGCCGCGCGCGCTGACGCCTCCGGTCCGAGGTCCGGACGGCGCGAAGGGCCTGGACGGCGCGAAGGCCGGGCTGCAGGGTTGCCCGGCCTTCGGCCCGCCGCCCGAAAGCGGACGCTCATCTCCCCCCACCGCGAACGCTAGTCGCGAGGCCGTGACTTCAGGATCCTTCAATTCGCGTATGAGTGGCGTCGAATTGGTTGGGTCGCGGCGCGAATTATGCTGTGATTCAACACATTTCGGACCGTACTCGTTTCTGCGACCACCCGCTTCGTGGCGTGTCGTCGTCCTCCCTCCACGGTACTCGCTCACGGCGGGATGGGAAGGTCTGGAATAGTTGGCGCGCACAACGGGCGGGTTCGCATAGTGGCCTAGTGCAGTCGCCTTGAAAGCGACCAGAGGGCAACCTCTCGTGGGTTCAAATCCCACACCCGCCGCCAACCCCAGCCCCCCTTTATCGGGTTTAGGGACTTGGTTGCGCTTCACCCGAGAACGGTTCTCGGGTGAAGCGCAACCTTCCTGCTAAACCCGATAAAGGGGGCGGAGGCGCAGGGGCTGGGGCTGGGGCTGGGGCTGGGGCCACGAGATCCCTCGGCGGGCCGCTGACCAGCACGTTTGTGGGTCATGGGTTAGGGTCGAAGACCCGACCAAAGGATCCGAACCATGGCAAAGCTCTCGTTCCTCGCCGGTCTCGCTGCGGGCTACGTGCTCGGGGCCAAGGCCGGCCAGAAGCGCTACCAGCAGATCAAGAGCCAGGCCGACCGCGTGTGGGGCAGCGACCCCGTGCAGACGCGGGTCGACACCGTGAAGCAGGCGGTCAAGGAGCAGGCGCCCGTCGTCGCGGCCAAGCTCGGCGACGTCGCCAAGACCGCCGGCGCGAACGCCAAGGAGCGGTTCACGGGTGAGGAGCTCCCCGAGACGCTCCACCGTGGCACCGACGGGCGGCTGCACGCCGACACCACCGGGTTCGGCCCGGGACCCGGCAAGCTCCCCTGACCGCACGCAGCGGAACGGCACGGCATACGAGGTCTGTATGCCGTGCCGTTCCTGTGTTGCTGGGCTCAACGGCGTCGCCGAGAAGGTCCGGCCTGGCGCGTGCTGGAAACCCCTGACCAGCACCTTCCTCGACCTGACCTACCCGGCGACCCGCCCCGAGGGGCTGGACGGCAGCACGCCCCCACGACCTGCCGTCCGGTCCGCTGGCACCCCTGTGCCCAGCGGCCCTCCATCCGCCTGATCCGTCGCCCCCTGCGACGGATCCTGCATGACATGAGGCTTTCCTTTCGTTGTGCCCACCTTGTCCCCCGACCAGGTCTGACAGTGGACAAGAGCCGGGGGGCGGGACCCTGATACATCCGCGTCGAAAGTTTTTTCGGACCAGATTTTCGGGGCTGTCCCGGTATCACCCGACCCGTCGGCTTCTCCTGTCAGATGAAGCGATCCCTCACTACGCTGAACACTGCACTGCGTGGTCGGCACCACCTCAGGAGAATCAATGGCCGCATCGACTCCCCCGCCGCCGTCAGGGCCGGGGCCCACGCCCTCGGTCGCGATCCCGCGCTCGGCGGCACGGCGCCTCGACGTGCGCGTGCTCGACCCCGCGAAGGCGGTGCGCCTCGACGGCGACGACGCCCTGGAGCCGACCTTGTATGCCGGCAACCGGCTGCTCGTGCGTGGACTCGGCTCGCGCTCGGCGCAGGGCCCGATCAGCGCGCTGTCCGCGATCGCCGAGCGGCTCGGCTACTCGGTGGAGACCCGCCGAGACGACCGGTTCGAGGCGTTGGTGGAGCAGTACGAGCTGGGCGAGCAGGTCGACGCGGCGGTCTCGACGACGGTCGAGTTCCGGCCGCTCCCGAACCGGCCGGTCGTCGCTCCCGACGCCTGGCTGATCCTGCAGACCTTGCGCGCCGAGGACCCTGACTCGGCCAAGGCCGTGAGCCTCAGCCACATCGTCACGGCGGCCGGCTACGGCTCGGGCGTGGGTTACGGCTCGGGGGTCGGTTACGGCTCCGGCGTGGGGTACGGCTCGGGCGTGGGCTACGGGTCCGGGGTCGGCTACGGCTCCGGGGTCGGCTACGGCTCGGGTGTGGGTGACGACGAGCTGCCCGGCGGCCCCTCGGCGAGGATCCCGGTGGT
The DNA here is from genome assembly GCF_056404295.1 of Pedococcus sp. P2_D7. NCBI lineage: Bacteria > Bacillati > Actinomycetota > Actinomycetes > Micrococcales > Intrasporangiaceae > Pedococcus > Pedococcus sp. P2_D7. The sequence goes on along the minus strand of NZ_JBFUEH010000002.1, from coordinate 289,355 downwards.
CTGGGCCGCACCGGTCCCCGTGCCCACCCAGAAGTCCGGCCCGGTCGTGGCGCTGCTCGACACCGGGCTGGGTGAGCACCCGTGGTTCGCCGACCGCGTCATCCGTGACGTGGAGGTCGACGGGCTGCCGATCGGCCTTCGGTTCACGGCCGACGACAACCCCGAGCTGACCGGGTGCACCCTCGACCGCGTCAACGGGGTGCTCGACCCGCTGGCCGGCCACGGCACGTTCATCGCGGGGGTCGTGCGCCAGCGCTGCCCCGACGCCTTCCTGATGGTCGTCCCGGTCATGCACGGCGACGGCGTGACCGACGAGGCCTTCCTCGTGGAGACGCTCTCCCTGCTCTACGTGCGCCAGCTGCTGGCGCACTCCGGCCAGGGCAAGGGGCCGGCCATCGACGTGCTGTCGCTCTCGCTGGGCTACTACCACGAGACCCCGGGGGCCTTCGACGACGAACCGGCTTTCTCCAGCGTGCTGCGGGCGCTCGCCAGCACCGGGGTGGCGGTAGTTGCAGCCGCCGGCAACGGTGGCACCAACCAGGAGTTCTACCCCGCGGCGTTCGCGATCGCGGGCGGCTACGACCACCCGATCACGAGCGTCGGGTCGCACAACCCCGACGGCCACACGGTGTCGATCTACTCCAACACCGGGTCCTGGGTGACGGCCTACCGCTGCGGCACGGCAGTCGTCAGCACGATGCCGACCACCTTCAACGGGAGCCTGCGGCCCGTGATCGCCCAGCCCACCGGGCACGACCCGGCCCGCGCCTCGTGCGATCCTGACAACTACAGGAGCGGGTTCGGGCTGTGGAGCGGCACCTCGTTCGCAGCGCCGGCGTATGCCGGGGACGTCGCGGCGACCCTGGTGCAGCTCGAGTGTCCCGAGGACGCTGACGCGAAGACGAGGCTCGAGGTCCTGGGCAAGGCTCGGGCCACCGTCGAGCGCAATGCCCAGACCACCGTCGAGGAGGGGGAGCGGTGATGCACGCAGAGGGAGGCACCCGCAGCCTCGCCGAGCTGGCTGCCAGCGCGTTCAGCGACTACCGCGACGGCCGTCCCGAGGGGATGTCGGAGCTGGTCGACAGCACGACCTCGCTGCTGTGGTACACCGCTCGCGCCCAGGGACTCTCGACCGCGCAGGCGGAGGACGTCGTCCAGAACACGTGGTTGTCGCTCGTGCAGCACGCGTCGGGGATCAGCGACCCCCGTGGCGTCCTCAAGTGGCTGCTCACCACCACCCGCCGCGAGGCGTGGGCGGTGTCGAAGAAGTCCCGCCGCGAGGACGTGCGCGAGGACATCGGCGACGCGCTGCCCGAGATCCCGACCACGGGTGACGAGCCAGCCGACGCCGTGGTGCGCAGCCAGGAGCAGGGACTGCTCTGGCGCCACTTCAAGGACCTGCCCGAGCGCTGCCAGCAGCTGCTCCGGGTCATCGCCCTCGCCGAACGGCCCGACTACGTCCAGGTGGCCGATGCGCTGGGCATGCCGGTCGGGAGCATCGGGCCGACCCGTGGTCGGTGCCTCGCCAAGCTCAGACTGGCCCTCCTCGGCGATCCCGGGTGGGCGACGTCATGACCGCCGAACGCGACCTCGACGCCCTCGCTGCGGAGCCCATCGACGAGCAGGACCTGCGGACGCTGGCGACCCTCCGGTCCATCCTCCAGGCCAGCGACCCCGTGCCGAGTGACCTGGCCGAGCGCGCCAAGTTCGCGATGTCGGTCGCGGCGCTCGAGGCCGAGATCGCCGAGATCACCACGACGACGGCCGAGCTGGCCGGGGTGCGCTCGACCGACTACGACCGGGCCGGCACGATCACCTTCTCCAGCGAGCAGCTCAGCGCGATGATCACCATCGAGCTGGTCGAGGGGACCAACGCCAGGCTGAGCGGGTGGGTGACCACCGGACCGACGCACATCGAGCTGCGCGAACGGTCGCGCACCCAGGAGACCACGACGGACGACGCGGGTCGGTTCACCTTCACCTCGGTGCAGCGCGGGCTCGTCCACCTCGTCATGCGTCGGCTCGACGACCCCCAGAGCCGACCGGTCATCACGCCAGCCATCGAGATCTGAGGTACGACATCGAGGTTGCTGACCACCAGGTCGCCGATCTCCTGGCCCGAGCGCGGAACCTCAATGAGATCGGCCGGTTCCGCGATGCCGAGCGCTCACTCCGTCGCGCCCTGACGCTCTCGGACGGCCTCGCCGCCGACGACCGGGTGCCGACCCGTGCCCGCCTCCTCATCACCCTGGCCTGGCCGACCCTGGCGCTACACGGGCTCGACCAGGCGCTGGAGATGCTCCGGGAGTCACGGGCCCAGACCGACTCGCCCCGCCTCCGGGCGCTGAGCTGGATCCAGGAGGCGGTCGTGCACGTCTCCTGCCAGGACTGGCGCTCGGCCCTGGCTGCCCTCGACAAGGTCGGGGACGGGCACTCCCTGCTGACGCCCGGCGAGGAGGTGGCCTCCCGCATCAACGGCGGACTGGCCCACCTCTCCCTGCTCGAGCTGGCCCCGGCCCGCGCCGACCTCGAATCTGCCCTGCGGGTCAGCGTCGAGCACGGGCTCGCGGAGCAGGAGTTCAAGGTCCGCCACAACCTGGGCTGCCTCGAGTACTACGCGGGCCGGCTCCCCCAGGCGATCGAGCTGATGCGCGAGGCCGACGAGATGTCGGTGCCGGTCGGGCGGGTGCGGGCGCAGCACGACCTCGCACTCGTGCTGCTCGAGGTCGGGCTGCTCGACCAGGCCCGCGAGACGCTCACTCGCGCGCTCGACGAGACCCGACGCGACCGCCACCGCCTCGAGGAGGCCGACCTGCGGCTCGACCTCGCGACGACGGCGATGCTGCGTGACGACCTGTCGACGGCGCGCGAGCACCTCGATGCCGCCGTCGCGGCCTTCCGCGCCCGCGGTGCCACCGAACGCCAGCGCAGCGCAGCCCTGCTGCGCGCCTCGGTGTCCCTCGCCGAGGGAGCGGTGCCGCGCGGCCTCAACCGCACCCTCGCGCCGTGGCTCGACGTCGCCCGGCCGGTCACGCCCGACGAGCGCCTCGCCGCGCGGGTCCACGTCGAGGCGCTGCTGCTGAGAGGACAGGTCGACGAGGCCGGGTATGCCGTGCAGAGACTGAGCGGCCGGGTGCGCCAAGGCTTCGCCGCCGACATGCACGACCGACTCCTGGTCGCGAAAGTCGCTGCGGCCCAAGGAAACACCGTCAAGTCGCGGCGGGCAGTCCGTGCCGCGATGCACCGGCTCACCGAGCGCCAGGCACCGAGCCAGAGCGTCGAGATCCGGTCGGCCCTCGCGCTGCACGGTCGGCGGCTGGCCGACTTCGACGTCAACGACGCCCTGGCGAGCGGCTCTGCGCCCCGGGTCTTCGACGCCGTCGAACGCTGGCGGGCGGTGTCCCACCGCCTGCCCCTGCTCTCGGCGCCCCAGGACCAGCGGTCGGCGGAGCTGCTGGCCGAGCTGCGCCAGGCCCGTCGCGAGGGCGTCTCCCCCGGTCAGGAGGGCGCCCGCCAGCGCGCCCGCGCGGCGCGCCTCGAGTGGGAGGTGAGCCGCCTCGACTGGACCCGCGTGGCCCAGGACGACGTCGCGGCGGCGGGTGCACCGCTCGGCCACGGCACGACCCGCGACCTGCTCCGCGCCCGTGGGGAGCAGGCCCTCGTGTGGGTGGCCCAGGAGGGGGAGGAGTACGTCCTGGTCGTCACCGAGCAGGGCAGCCGGCTCCACCACGTCGGCCCTGCCGCGGAGGTCGCGGCCTTGGCCGACCGGCTCACCCGCGACCTGCGGGCGCACGCCTTCGCGAGCACCAACCCGGCGATGGAGGCTGCCGTGGGGCGCGCGGTCGCCGGCTCCGTGGCGGCCCTCGACCAGCGGCTGCTCTCTGACCTCCGTCTGGGCGACGGTCCGGTGGTCGTGGTCCCCGGCCGCACCCTGATGGCGGTCCCGTGGGGCATGCTGCCCAGCCTCGCCGGACGACCGGTCACGGTGGCCCCCTCGGTGACCCGGTGGGCCACTCCGCTGCTCTCCCCCGGCCCGCAGACGACAGGTGCACTCGCCGTCACGACGCTGACCGGCCCTCGGTTGCTCCGGGCCGGCGCCGAGTCGGCGGCGGTCGCCGAGACGTGGCGGTCGGTCGGGGCCGACTCCCAGGGACACTCCGCGGCGACGGCTCAGTCGGTGCGTGACGCCCTGGTCAGCGGAGGAGTGGTGCACATCGCGGCGCACGGCACCCACGAGCCGCAGAGCCCGTGGTTCTCCTCGCTGCACATGGCCGACGGCCCGGTCTTCGCCCACGAGCTCCCGCGTCCGGCCACCGCGCCCCACGTCGTGCTCTCGGCCTGCGACGTCGGCCGGCTCGACCCCCGGCCCGGCGACGAACCGCTCGGCCTCACCGCCGCACTGCTGGCGCTCGGGGTGCGTAGCGTGGTCGCCCCGGTCGCACCGGTGTCGGACGTGGTGGCGGAGCAGGCGATGGTGGCCTACCACCACCGGCTCGCCTCAGGCCGGACCGCCTCCGAGGCGCTCGCTGAGACCCTCGCAGAGCACCCGGCCGCAGGGGCCTTCTGCCTCTTCGGCACGGACTGGCGACCCGACCCCTCTCAGATCCAGAGGGCCGGGTCCTTGAACATCGCCTCGTAGGGGTCCTCGTGGCCGTGCGGGAACCGCACCGTCGCGGGGATCCCGGTCGCGATGGCTCCGGCCGGGATGTCCTTGACCACCACGGAGTTCGCCCCGATCTGCACGTCGTTGCCGATGTGCACCGGGCCGAGGATGCGCGCGCCCGCGCCGATCGTCACGCGCGAGCCCACCGTGGGGTGTCGCTTGACCCGCTGCATCGACCGGCCGCCGAGGGTGACCCCGTGGTAGAGCATCACGTCGTCGCCGACCTCGGCCGTCTCGCCGATCACGACACCCATGCCGTGGTCGATGAAGAACCGGTGCCCGATCACCGCGCCGGGGTGGATCTCGACGCCGGTCACCGAGCGCACGAAGGTCATCACGACCCGCGCGACCGGCTTGGTCCACCCGCCGCGCAACCACAGCCGGTGGGCGAACCGGTAGGCCCAGATCGCGTGCAGTCCCGGGGCGTTCAGTGCCACGTCGACCCGGGAGGTCGCCGCCGGGTCGCGCGCGATCGCGGCGTCGAGGTCGTCGACGATGCGGTTGCGTGCGCGCCTGGCGTAGAGAGCGAGGGTCATCGGGTTCCGTTGCAGCAGAAGGGTTGTCGCCGGGTCAGTCGAGCTCAGTCGAGCAGGTCGGAGAAGAGGATCGTCGAGAGGTAGCGCTCACCGAACGACGGGATGATGACGACGATCGTCTTGCCGGCGTTCTCGGGACGGGTCGCCACCTGGTTGGCCGCCGCGAGCGCGGCGCCCGACGAGATGCCGACCAGCAGGCCCTCCTCCTTGGCAGCCCGCTTGGCCCACTCGACCGCCGTCTCGGCGTTGATGTCGATGACCTCGTCGTAGACGTCGCGGTCGAGGATCTCCGGGACGAAGTTGGCCCCGATGCCCTGGATCTTGTGGGGTCCGGGCTGGCCGCCGTTGAGGATCGGCGACTCTTCGGGCTCGACGGCGATGATCTGCACGCCGGGCTTGCGGGACTTCAGGACCTGGCCGACGCCGGTGATCGTGCCACCGGTGCCGATACCAGCGATGACGATATCGACCTGGCCGTCGGTGTCCTTCCAGATCTCCTCCGCGGTCGTCTTGCGGTGGATCTCCGGGTTGGCCTCGTTGGCGAACTGCTTGGCCAGGATGCCACCACGCTCGGCCGCGACCTCCTCCGACTTGGCCACCGCACCCTTCATGCCCAGGGCACCCTCGGTGAGGATGAGCTCGGCGCCGTAGGCCCGCAGCAGCGCGCGTCGCTCCTTCGACATGGTCTCCGGCATGGTGAGCACGACGTTGTAGCCGCGGGCTGCTCCGACCATCGCGAGCGCGATGCCGGTGTTGCCGGACGTGGCCTCGACGATGGTGCCACCGGGCTTCAGCGCCCCCGCCGCCTCGGCGGCGTCGATGATCGAGACGCCGATGCGGTCCTTGACCGAGGAGGCCGGGTTGTAGAACTCGAGCTTCCCGGCGACGATCGCGTCGCTGTCGATCAGCCGGTTGATCCGCACCAGCGGGGTGTTGCCGATGAGCTTGGTGACGTCGTCATAGATGGGCATGCGAGCTTCCTTGCGTCGGTATGCCGCGGGCGAACCGTGGCGCGCGGTCGTGGGCTGTCGTCGGGTTCAGCGAACCCGACGTTATGCATATTCCAACAGATCGTTATGTGTGTTGGCAACGAGCGCCCGGTGGGCGGGCAACGGGCGCCAAGTAGGCGGGCACGGATCGCGCACCGGGCGGGCGCCGACCGGGCACTCGGGGCCGGCCGCGCGGCATACAGATCGTCTTTGACGCACCTCACACAGACGCTGAGCAGGCGCTTACTGGCCAGTAGAGTGACGGCCATGTCTGTGCTCCAGATCGTCGCGCTCGTCGTGTGCCTCGCCGTCGCCCTCACGGGCATTGCGTTGTTCGCCAGGGTGATCCGGCAGTTCCTCGCCGTCTTCCGCCTCGGCCAGCCCGATGCCACCCGCACCGGTGACAAGGGGGCGCGGACCGTCACGCTGCTGCGCGAGTTCCTCGGGCACACGCGGATGTCGCGGCTGCCGGTGGTGGCGGTCGCGCACTGGTTCACGATGGTCAGCTTCGGAGTGCTGTTCTTCACCCTGCTCAACGCGTTCGGCCAGCTCGTCAAGGCCGACTTCACGCTGCCGGTCATCGGACACTTCTTCCTCTACGAGTGGGTCACCGAGTTCTTCGCCTGGACCGGGCTCGTGGGCATCGTCACGCTGATGGTCATCCGGCAGAAGAACCACCCGCGCTCGGCCGCCGGAGAGGGTGGTCGGCGCTCGCGGTTCTTCGGGTCGACGTTCTGGCAGGCCTACTACGTCGAGCTGACCATCCTCGGCGTCACGATCTGCATCATCAGCCTGCGAGCGCTGGAGTACGCGCTCGACTTCAACGGCGGCACCACCGGCTTCTCCGGGAAGGGTCACGCCGACGCCCTGCACTACCCGCTGACCGGGTGGCTCGGCGCGATGTTCAAGGGCTGGTCGGTGTCCCGCCTCGAGGACGTCATCGTGGTCGTCGCGGCGGTGAAGATCCTCATCTCGTTCGCGTGGATGATCACCATCTCGCTCCAGCCCACCATGGGCGTCGCCTGGCACCGCTTCCTCGCGTTCTTCAACATCTTCCTCAAGCGCCACGCCGACGGCCGCACCTCGCTCGGCGAGCTCCAGCCGCTGATGGTGGGTGGGGCTCCAGTGGACTTCGAGAACATCGAGGACCTCGATGAGGACGCCGCGCTCGGCGTGGGCAAGGTCGAGGACTTCACCTGGAAGGGCCTGCTCGACTTCACCACCTGCACCGAGTGCGGACGCTGCCAGAGCCAGTGCCCGGCCTGGAACACCGACAAGCCGCTGTCGCCCAAGATGCTCGTGATGGCCCTGCGCGACCACGCGCACGCCAAGGCGCCGTGGCTGCTGGCCAGCGAGTCCGAGCGCGAGGGCCTGGGCGAGGACGCGGCCAAGCTTGCTGAGGTGCCGCTCATCGGCGACACCGGCTACGACATCAGAAACCCGCTCGGGGCCTACAACCCGCACGGACCCGACGCCGTCATCGACCAGGACGTCCTCTGGTCCTGCACCACCTGTGGCGCGTGTGTCGAGCAGTGCCCGGTGGACATCGAGCACGTCGACGCCATCGTCGACATGCGTCGCTACCAGAACCTCATCGAGAGCGCGTTCCCGAACGAGCTCAACGGCCTGTTCAAGAACCTCGAGAACAAGGGCAACCCGTGGGGCATGGCCGCGCGCGCCCGGCTCGACTGGGCCAAGGACCTGCCGTTCCCGGTGAAGATCCTCGGCCAGGACGTCGACTCGGCCGACGACGTCGACTACCTCTTCTGGGTCGGCTGCGCCGGCGCCTACGAGGACCGCGCCAAGAAGACCACCCGCGCGGTCGCGGAGCTGCTCGACCAGGCCGGGGTGTCGTTCGCGATCCTCGGCGACGGCGAGTCGTGCACCGGCGACTCCGCGCGACGGGCCGGCAACGAGTTCCTCTTCCAGATGCTCGCCCAGCAGAACGTCGAGACCCTCAACGAGGTCGGCGCCACCAAGATCGTCGTGACCTGCGCACACTGCTTCAACACCATCAAGAACGAGTACCCGCAGCTCGGCGGCAAGTACGAGGTGGTCCACCACACCCAGCTGCTCAACCGGCTCGTCCGGGAGAAGAAGCTCGTCCCGGTGGCCCGTCCGGCCGACGTGCCCGGCAAGTCGTCGAACAAGGACGTCGCCTCCACCGCGGAGACCGTGACCTACCACGACCCCTGCTACCTCGGCCGGCACAACGGCGTCTACGCCCCGCCGCGCGAGCTGATCGGCGCCCTGCCCGGCGTCGAGCTGCGCGAGATGGAGCGCACCAAGGAGAAGTCGTTCTGCTGCGGCGCCGGCGGGGCCCGGATGTGGATGGAGGAGAAGCTCGGCACACGGATCAACACCAACCGCACCGAGGAGGCCATCGGCACCGGCGCCGAGCGGATCGCGATCGGCTGCCCGTTCTGCCGCGTGATGATGTCCGACGGCCTCACCGCTGCCCAGTCCGAAGGCAAGGGTGCGGACGTCGAGGTCGTCGACGTCGCACAGATGCTGCTCGCCGCGGTCAAGCGTCGCGACGACGGCCAGCCCACCGAGCCCGAGACCGTCGAGCCCGAGCCCACTCCAGACCCCGAGCCCCAGCCCGTCGCCTAGCGGGGGGTGTCGGCGCGGCTGACGGCTGCCTCGTCGAGCACGCGGGCGTCGGCCGGCGTCGGGGCGGCCCCTCCGCGACCGGCCGGCCACCACCACGCGTGGGCCGGGTCAGCCGGTGGCTGCGGGTAGCGGGCGACCAGCTCGTCGACCATGACGCTGAGCCGGTCGTGGAGCCGCTCGGTGAGGGCGTCGGCATCCTCGCCCGGCAGCGGGACGAGGGGTGCGCCGACGACGACCTCGACGGCCGTGCCGCGCCGCAGTGAGTAGCGGCCGTCGACGGTGAGGATCCGGTGGATGCCCCAGTGCGCGACCGGGACGAGTGGTGCACCGGTGGCCAGCGCCAGGTAGGCGGCTCCGCGACGGAAGTCCTCGACGCCCTTCACGACGAAGGCCCGACCGATGGTCGCCTCGGGATAGACCCCCACCACCTCGCCGGACTGCAGCGCGCGCAGGGCCTGTCGGGCGGCGAGCTCCCCGTGCGCCCGGTCGACGGGGAGGTGGGCCATGCCACGCATTACCGGACCCGACAGGCGGGAGCGGAAGACCGACTCCTTGGCCATGAACCGCACCAGCCGTCCGCGCTGCACCGCCGCGAGCCCGACGAACATGAAGTCGAGGAAGCTGCTGTGGTTCGCCACCACGACCACCGGCCCGGTCGAGGGCAGGTGCTCGGTGCCCGACACCCGGATCCGCAGCCCGAGCGCCCGGAACATGACGCGGCACAGCCGGATGACGATGCGATAGGTGAGGTCGGGCACGAGGGTCATTCGTCGCCGCGCCCCCACCGGTTGTCGCTCAGGCGATCTCGACCATCAGCGCGGCGAGCTTGGCGCGCGACGCGATCTCCAGCTTGCGGAAGATGTGGCTCAGGTGGGCGTCGACCGTGCGCGGCGACACGAACAGCTGCTCGGCGATCTGGCGGCTGGTCAGCCCCTCGGCGACCAGCTCGGCGACGGCGCGCTCGGCCCGGGTCAGCACCCGCAAGGGGGTCGGCGCCAGCTCGGCCGAGTCCTGGCTGCCGACCAGGCCGGTCACCGCCGCCACCCCGGTGCTGGTGAGCTGTCCGGCCGACACCCAGCCTGCCGGGCAGTCCTTCGGCGACCCCGTGGCATACGGCACGCCCGGGCGCCCACGCCCGACCGCGCGGCGACTCGCGCGCAGTGCCTCCGCGGCGCCCGCGATGGACCGGTATGCCGCCGTGCCCGACTCCGCGGCGATCGCCGCCACCCCGTCGAGGGCGTCGGCGGCGCGCAACGGAAGGGGCACCTCGACCGACCGGCGCAGCACCGAGAGGTAGGAGGGTCGTGCCTGGGCGGGCTCGCCGAGCGCCATGAGGGCATCGGCGACCAGCAGCCGGGCCTCGACGGCGTCGCGGCCGAGCTTGCTGCTGTCGGCGAGCACGACGATGTCGGCGGCGCGACCGGCGGCGCGGGTGGCGTCGCCCTCAGCCAGCAGCTGGCGCGCGTCCTGGAGCTGGACGACGAGGCGCACCGCCCACGGCAGGGTCTCGGTGTCGACCTTCAGCCCCGGTCCACCGGCGACCATGCGGTGCACCGTGTCGGCCAGCAGGGCGATGCGGTCCTCGCGGATCTCCTCGGCCTGGGTGCGGGCGAAGGTCGCCAGCGAGGCGGCCTCGACGAGGCGACCCTGCTCCCAGGCGATCTTGGCCTGGAGGGTGCGAGCCGACAGCGCGATCCAGAGCTCGTCGGCCGGGGGCGAGTCGACGATGAGGGTGGCGAGCTCCTCGGCTTCGGCGAAGTCACCGGCCGAGACGCAGACGTCCATCAGGGTGCGCCGCACCTGGCGGATGACGTAGGGGTCGCCGCCCCCGAGGTCGAGGGTGCGCTCGGCATCGCGGCGGGCCGAGAGGAGGTCGCCCGCGTCGAGGTGCATCTCGGCGCGGATCGCGGCGTTGCGGGCCAGCTCGAGGTCGCGCGTCGCACTGTCGAGGGCCGAGGCGTGCTCCTCGGCGCGATCGAGGAGGCGAAGCCCTTCATAGGTGCCACGCACCTCTGAGGCGCAGATGCCGGCCCGGCGGGCGAGCTGCGAACCGATGATCGGCGGACCGTCTCCGCTGGCGAGCGCGGCCTCCATCATGTCGAGCGCCTCGCGGGGCCGCATCGCGGCGGACAGCGAAGGGAAGGCCCGGTTGGCGATGGCGTAGCCGCGCGGTCTGGTCGCGTCGACGGCGCAGGCCTGGCGGACCGTGGAGTCGACGAGGGCGAGCTGGCTGAGGAACGGCTCGTCGGCCGACCCTGCGTTCACCGCCTTGGGCACCACGCGGTCGGCCCAGGTGAGCAACCCGTCGAGGGCCCTCGCCGCGTCGTCGGTCTCGCGGGCGAGCCGTCGTCCGGCCTCGCGCATCGGGGGCAGCAGGTCGAACCGTCCGTCGGGCTGCACCTCGACCAGGCTGCGGCGGGCCAGGGCGGCCGCGAGCTGGACCGCCTGCGGGCGCCCGACGCCGCACACGTCGGCCAACACGTCGAGACCGACCGGGCGACCGATGACGGCCAGCCGGCGGAAGCACTCCTGCTGCGCCGGGTCGAGCAGGTCGTAGGACGCGCGGACGGCGTCGGCGAGGGTGTTGGTCGGCGAGACGTCGCTGACCCCGACGAGCGCGATCTGGACGGCCAGCTGTTCGATGAGCGAGGGCAGCCCACCGCTGGCGCGCAGGAGTCCGCGCAGGATGCGGTCGTGCTGGTCGAGGTCGACCGAGTGACCGCCCGCGGCCGCGACCCGGGCGAGCAGCAGCTCGATGGCCGGCCCCTCCAGGGGTTGGCGGGCCGAGGGCACGGGGAGCGGGGACAGCCGGAGCACCTGCTCGTGCGGTCGCCCCGAGACGGTGGTCGCCGTGCACAGGAGGCGCCAGTCCTCGGCGTCCTCGATGAGGTCGTTGAGCAGCTCGCCGAGCCCTTCGATGGCGTCCACGCCGTCGAGCACGACCAGGGTCGTGCGTCCGTCGAGCGCGCGCTTGAGGGCCAGCGTGGGCGAGTCACCCGGGGCGACCTCGGCGTCGAGCGCGTCGAGGCAGGCGGTGACGAGCGAGTCGACGTGCGCGTGCTGGTGCCCGGTGACCCAGGCGACGGCACCTTCACCGCTGACGGTGTGCCGGGCGACCAGCGTCTTCCCGCACCCCGGGGCGCCGGTCAGCGTCACCCACCGGTTGCTGCTGAGCAGGAGCCGAAGGCGTTCGAGGACGTCATCACGACCCACGCACGGAGTCAGCACCCCGACAGGCTATCCCGTACGTCAGGGGGAATATCGGTGGTTTCACCGATGCCTGCCCAGGCCCCACTCCGCCACTCTGGTGGCAACGGAGATCACTGGGTCCGAGGTCACGTGAGGCGCGGAGGGGCGCTTCCCGAGATTGCGGAACGGGGATTGGCAGACCGGGGGGTCATGCCGAAAGGCCGGGTGCGGGTCCGGGGGGACACCGCACCCGGCCTTCATCCGTCTCCGGGGAGGATCGGGATCGATCGGTCAGGTCGGACTGGTCAGGCCCTGCTGGGCCTGACCCTGCTGGGTCAGGCGAGGCCCGCCTTGGTCAGGAAGTCCTTGGCCACGGTGTCGGGGTCCTTCTTGTCGACGACGACCTGCTTGAGCAGGTCGGACAGGGTGGCCGTGTCGAGCTTGCCCGAGACGGCGTTGAGGGCACCCTCGATGGTCGGGTTGCTCTTGCCCTTGGTGATGAGCGGCACGACGTTCTGCGCGGCATACATGCTCTTCGGGTCCTCGAGCGCGACGAGGCCGTTCGCCGCGATGCTCGGGTCGGTGGTGAACAGGTCACCGGCGTCGATCTGGCCGTTCTTCAGGGCAGCCAGCGTGAGCGGGCCACCGGCATCGAGCGGGCGGAACGCCTTGAACGTCAGGCCGTAGATCTTCTTGAACCCGGGGATGCCGGTGTCGCGGGTCTTCCACTCCGGCGGTCCACCGACGGTGAGCTTGTCGGCCTTGCCGGCGAGGTCGGCGATCGACTTCACGCCCAGCTCGTCAGCGCGCGACTTCTTCATGACGAGGGCGTCCTTGTCCTCGGCCGCCGACTTGTCGAGCACGGTGAGCGTGGCCGGGACGGAGGCCTTGAGCTCGGTGTAGACGGCCTCGGCGTCGGTGCCGGTCTGGCCCTTCTTGAAGTAGTCACGAAGCACGCCGGTGTACTCGGGGATGAGGTCGATCGACCCGTCCTGGAGCGCGGGGATGTAGGCCTCGCGGGCGCCGATGTTGAGCTTCTTCTCGACCTTGACACCCTTGGCCTCGAGGGCCCCGGCGTAGATCTCGGCGAGCAGCGCGCTCTCGGGGAAGTCGGCCGAGCCGACCTTGATGGTGCTGCTGGCAGCGCCGCCCGAGCTCGAGCTGGAGGTGGTGGCAAGCGGGTCGCCACCGGAGTTGCCGCACGCCGCGGTGGCCATGAGGGCCGCCGCCGTGGCGATGGTCAGGGTGATCTTGGTGAGCTTCACGGTCCCGCTCCTGCCGTTGTTCAAGGGGTTTGAGCATCCACCGTACGTGGCGACGACGGAATGTCTACATCGAGGGGGGTATTACCTTGGTTACGGTTCGGTGACCGCCGCAGCGAGCCGCGCGCGGGTCCCGCGCCGCGACCGGTCAGCCCGGGCGAGACGACGTAGCGCTGCACCACCGCGAGCAGCAAGTCGACCACCAGGGCCAGGACGGCGACGAGCAAGGCGCCGCCGGCCATCTGGGGGTAGTCGCGGATCTTCTGGCCGTCGATGAGGAACCGCCCCAGCCCGCCGGTGCCGGCCACGGCGGCCAGGGTGGCGGTGGCGATCACCTGGAGGGTGGCCGAGCGGAACCCGGAGAGGATCAGCGGCAGGGCGTTGGGGACCTCGACCTTGCCGAGGACCTGCATGCCGGTCATGCCCATGCCCTTGGCCGCGTCGCGCGCCGCCGGGTCGACCCCCTCGACCCCGGCGTACGCCCCCGCCATGAGGGGCGGGATCGCCAGCACGATGAGGACGATGAGGCTGGGCACGAGGAACGCCGAGTCGCCCTTGAGCTTGGGGAACAGCCACAAGACCATGAGGTAGAGCAGACCCAGGCTCGGGATCGCGCGGGCGGCGCCGGCGAGGTTGACGACGAAGAACCGGCCGCGACCGGTGTGGCCGATCGCCAGTCCCACCGGGATGGCGATGAGGCTGGCGAAGAACAGGGAGATCGCGGAGTACCAGAGGTGGGTGAGGGTCTGGCCCGGGATGCCGTCGGGACCCGACCAGTTGAGCGGGTCGGTGAGCCAGGTGATGACGCCGTTCATGCGCGGCCTCCCGTCGCCCGCTGCCACGGCGTGAGCAGTCGCGCCAGGAGGATGATGATGCCGTCGAAGAGCAGGGCGAGCACGACGCAGCCGATGATGCCGACGACCAGCGGGTCGTAGAAGTCGCGGTTGAACCCGTCACTGAACAGCAGCCCGAGCTGCTGGACCCCGATGATCGTGCCGACGCTGACGATGCTGACATTGCTCACCGCGGCGACCCGCAGCCCCGCCGCGATCACGGGGACGGCGAGCGGGAGCTCGATCGCGAAGAACCGCTTGCCCCGGGTGTAGCCCATCGCGGTCGCGGCGTTCTGGACGTGGTCGGGGACAGCGCCCAGGCCGTCGGCGACGGTGCGCACCAGGAGGGCGAGGGTGTAGAGGGACAACGCGATCACGACGTTGACCGGGCTGAGGATGCCGTAGCCGGTGAAGAGCGGGAGCATGACGAACAGCGCGAGGCTGGGGATCGTGTAGAGCAGCCCGAACCCGGCCGTGAACGGGGCGTAGAGCCACGAGTAGCGCCGCGCCAGCCAGCCGAGCGGGAGCGCGAGCAGCAACCCGACCACCAACGGGATGCCCGCGAGGTAGGCGTGGGTCCATGCCAGTCGTAGGACCTCGGGGACGTGGTCGAGGAACCAGGTCATGCCGCCGGCGCCCCGGGGTTGTCGGGGTTCGCCAGCTCTGGGCGGCTGGTCTCCTCGATGGCGGTGAGCACCTCGTGGGCCTTGACCGTGCCGACCAGCGCCCCGGTGTCGTCGACGATCACCCCTCGCCTGCTCGGGCTCGACAGCGCGGCGTCGAGCGCGGCGCGCAGCGGCCCGCTCGCCCGCGCGACGGTGCCGCCACGGTGGAGGGTCTCGCTGCGCACCTCGCCCTTCAGGCGAGCCGGCTCGACCCACCCCAGCGGGTGGTTGTCGTCGTCGACCACGAGCACCCAGTCGGCGTCGATGGCGTCGATCCGCTCCCCCATGGAGACGGTGCGCTCGGACGCGAGCGGGAGCCGAGGGGTCTGCTGGAACGACAGCGCGCGGTAGCCACGGTCGCGCCCGACGAAGTCTGCGACGAAGTCGTCGACCGGGTGGGAGAGCAGGTAGGCCGGTGCGGCGATCTGGGCGAGGTGGCCGCCGACCTTGAGCACGGCCACCTGGTCGCCCAGCTTGATGGCCTCGTCGATGTCGTGGGTGACGAAGATGATCGTCTTGCCGAGATCGCCCTGCAGGCGCAGGAACTCGTCCTGGAGCTGCTCGCGGACCACCGGGTCGACGGCGCTGAACGGCTCGTCCATGAGCATCACCGGCGGGTCGGCCGCGAGCGCGCGGGCCACCCCGACGCGCTGCTGCTGGCCGCCGGAGAGCTGGGCGGGGTAGCGCTTGGCGAAGGCCGGGTCGAGCCCGACCCGCTCGAGCAGCTCCATCGAGCGCTTGCGGGTCTCGGTCTTGTCCATGCCCAGCAGGCGCGGGACGGTCGAGACGTTGTCGAGGACCGTGCGGTGGGGGAAGAGGCCAGCGTGCTGGATGACGTAGCCGATGCCGCGGCGCAGCTCGGACTCCTTCATCCGCCCGGTGTCCTTGCCGTCGAGGGTGATGGTGCCCGAGGACGGCTGGATCATCCGGTTGATCATGCGCAGGGACGTCGTCTTGCCACAGCCGGACGGGCCGACCAGCACGGTGATCTTGCCACTGGGAGCCTCGAAGCTGAGGTCGTCGACAGCCACGGTGCCGTCCGGATACTTCTTGGTGACACCGTCGAAGGCGATCATGCGGATCAACCTAACCCAGCACACCGACAAGCGACACCGGCAGGCGATACTTGGCGACGTGACGCAACCGGTGCACCTCGACGGCCACAGCCTCGACCTCGACGCGCTGGAGCGGGCGGCTCGCGGAGCGCCCGTGACCATCGACCCGGCGGCCATGGCGGTGGCCCGGACCTCGCACCGCAATGCCGCTGAGGTCAGCAGGATCCGCCCGGTCTACGGCCGCACGACCGGAGTCGGGGCGGCCCGCGACGAGAGCACCGACTCCAAGGTCGACCACGGTCTGCGGCTGCTGCGCTCGCACGCTGCCGGGTGGGGTGAGGCGATGTCGCCGTCCGTCGTGCGGGCCGCGTTGGCGGTGCGGGCCAACCAGATCCTCGCCGGGGGATCGGGCGCGAACCCCGCGCTCGCGCAGGCGCTCGCTGACCTCGTCGGTGCGCCGGAGGGCGACCTGCCCGTGGTGCACCGCTACGGGTCGCTCGGCACCGGTGACCTCACCGCGCTCGCGGAGGTCGGCCTGGCGCTCATCGGCGAGCGTGAGCGGGCCGGCGGCGCCAAGCGTTCCGTCGTGCAGCTGACCTCGGCCGACGCCCTCCCGCTCATGTCGTCCAACGCGTTCGCGATCGCGGAGACCGCGCTGCACGCCGCGTCGCTGCACGAGCTGGCGCGCGCCGCCGACACCGTCTGTGCACTGAGTTTCGTTGCACTGCAAGGCAATCCAGAGGCGGTGAGTGAGACGGCCGCCGCCGCGACTCCCTTCCGCGGCGCCCAGGAGGTGATCCGAGTGCTGCGCGAGCTGCTCGACGGCCAGCCCGGCGAGCCGGCCCACCTCCAGGACTTCTTCGGGCTGCGCACCTGGCCGCAGGTGCATGGTCCCGTCCTCGACACCGTCCTCGACCTCAAGAGCGTCGTCGAGACCGCGGCCAACACGGCCTCGGAGAACCCGCTCTTCACCGGCACCGACGGCGCGCCCGAGGTGACGCACCACGGCGGGTTCCACGCGGCATACCTGGTGTTGGCGGTGGACACGACGTTGTTGGCCCTGACGCGTTCGGCGCAGGCGGTGCAGTCCCGGATCAGCCACACGCTGACCGACTCCGACAGCGGGCTACCGCTCTTCCTGTCGGACTCGACGATGGGGTCGTCGGGGGTGCTCATCGCGGAGTACGTGGCCGCCTCGGCGCTGTCCACGATCCGAGGCGTGGCGTCGACGCCGTCGAGCGTGCAGACGGCCGGGGTGTCGGCCGGGATCGAGGACGACGCGTCGTTCGCCGGGCAGGCGGCGTTGCGGCTCGGGGAGGCGACCGCCGCCTACCGACGGATGCTGGCCGTCGAGCTCGTGTGCACGGTGCGGGCGTTGAGGATGCGCGGCGTCGTGCCGGTGGGTGAGCTGGGCGAGGCGTTCGGGCGGTGCGAGGCGCTCCCCGCAGGCATCGAGGACCGCGACCTGTCACCCGAGCTCGAGATCGCCGAGCACATCGTCGAGCGGTATGCCGTGTCGACGCCCGAGGAGCGCTAGGCGCCTCCGCGCGACCCGCAGTCAGGACCCGTCAGGTCACGCGGTCGAGGAACTCGAGGACCCGGTCGGTGAGGACCGCGGCCTGCTCGGCGTCGTAGCTGGAGATGCTGTTGTCGGCGAAGAGGTGCGCCCTGCCGGGGTAGACGAAGAGCTCACCGTCGGCGGCCTCCTCGACCAGCGCGCGGGCGGCGTCGAGGTCACCCTCGCCCGCGAAGAACGGGTCCTCGTCCATGCCGTGCACCTGCACCGGCACCTCGTCGGGCCAGCCGTCGTCACTGAACTCCGACGGTGGCACGCACGACTCCATGAGCAGCGCGCCCTGGGCACCCGGACGGGTCTGGGCCAGCAGCTGGGCGGGCATCACGCCGAGCGAGAAGCCGGCCCAGACGACCTCGGCAGGCAGCGCCTCGCCCGCGGTCTTGCCGCGCTCGAGGATGGTGGCGAAGCCGACCTGCTTCAGGTAGGCGAGGCCCTCGTCGAGGGTCTCGAAGGTCTGGCCGTCGTAGAGGTCGGGGGTGTGCACCGTGTGGCCGGCGTCGCGGAGGGTCTCTGCGAAGTCGGTGATCCCCGTGGTCAGCCCCTGGGCGTGGTGGAACAGCACTACCTCGGCCATGTCGTCTCCCCTGTCACGTCTCGTCGGTGGGCCCCAGCTGAGCCCTTCCCGACACTATGGCGTGAGGGTCCGACAGGGCTGGTCGAGCAGGTGGCCGACGAGGAAGGCAGCGGCTTCGCGGTGCCAGCGCGGGGCCTGGCGGAGCATGGCGTGGCTCTCGCCCTTGACGGACTCGTAGCTGACCTCGGCCCCGAGCTCGGCCATCGCCGTGGCCATCGCCCGCGACGCGCGTGGGGAGGTCATGCGGTCGAGGGTGCCGTGCATGAAGAGGACGTGGAGGCCCGGGTGGGAGCGCGGCTGGTCCCTGGGCTCGACCCACGGGGCGAGCGCGGCAATGGCGTGGATCCGCTCGTCGTCGGCGAGGTGGAGTGCGACGCGGCCGCCCATCGAGTGGCCGAGCAGCCCGATCGGCACGCCGGGGTACTTCGCCTCGATCTGCTCCAGGGCCAGGCGGGTGTCGGCCAGGGGGCTCTGCTCGGCACCGTTCCAGCCGCGCACCGCATACCGGAGTGACGCCACGGCGATGGAGCCGGCGCCGGCCTCCGCGATGACCTTCGCGAACGGCGCCATACGCAGCACGGCTCCCTGCCAGGGCCGCACGGGTCGGCGGCTGCGCGACTTGCCACCGTGGAGGACGAGCACCACGGCACGCGGCTGGTCGACCTCCGCCGGCCAGAGCAGTCGGGGTGCGGACACCGGGGCCTCCTTCAGGTTTCGCGAGCTGTGTCAGTCGTTCGGAGCGGTGGCCCTGCTGGATGCCACGGCGCCCTGGGCCGGCGCCACGGTCACCAGGCGTCGTCGAGCGCCTTGCGCTGGTCGGCGGTGAGGGTGAGCCGCGCGGCGTCGAGGGCCTCGGCGAGCTGGGCGGGTCGGCTGGTGGCGACGATGGGGCGGATCGCCGGGCTGCCGCCGATCATCCAGGCGAGCACCACCGAGCTCTTGGTGACGCCCAGCTCCTGCGCCACGGCCGCGATCGCGGCCTTGCGCCGGTCGCTGCCGAGGTGGTCGAACGCCTCCTCCGGCTCGCGGTCGTCGCGGTCGTAGGACCCCTGCATCAGCGGGCTGTAGGCCCAGGCCTCCCACTGGGCGTTGGCCTCGAGGTAGTCGATCGTCTCGTCGGTAATCCAGCCCATCCGGTGGTCGTGGCTGTGGTCGCGCACCATCGGTCGGGGCTGGAGGTAGGAGTAGCGGAGCTGGAGGGTGTCGGCGGCCGGGAGCCCTTGCGCCTCGGCGTGGGAGCGGGCGCGTTCGGCCCGCCAGACGGGCCAGTTGGACAGGCCGATGCGGTCGATCCGGCCGGCCGCCGCGTGGGCGCCGAGGGTCTCGGCGACCTCCTCGGCCGGCACGTCGCGGTCGTCGCGGTGGGCGAAGAACAGGTCGACGCGGTCGAGGCCGAGGCGCTCGAGTGACGCCTCGAACTGCCGGTCGATCGCCGCCTTGGCCAGGCCGGTCGTGGGGCCGGGGAAGACACCGGGGGTGACGGGCTCGCAACCGGCCTTGGTGGCGATCTTCACGCGGTCACGCAGGCCCGGGCGCTGGGCGAGCCAGCGACCGATCAGGGCCTCGCTGTCACCGCCGGCGCCGGTGTCGCTGAGCCAGAACGCGTAGCAGTCGGCCGTGTCGATCCACATCCCACCGCCGTCGACGTACTGGTCGAGCAGGGCGAAGGAGGTCGGCTCGTCGATGCGGGTGCCGAACTCCATGGCGCCGAGGGCGATTCCCAGGTCGTGGCTCATGCCTCCACTCTGGTCCCCCACCGTCCGGGACGCACGCGCCGGGGTGCGCCCGCGGCATACCTCGGCTGCGGTCAGACCTCGGTGGTGTGGAAGTTCTTGAACGAACGGCTCGCGGTCGGGCCGCGCTGGCCCTGGTAGTGCGAGCCGTACTTGGCCGAGCCGTAAGGGTTCTCGACGGGCGAGCTCAGGCGGAAGAAGCAGAGCTGGCCGATCTTCATGCCCGGCCACAGCTTGATCGGCAGGGTGGCGACGTTGCTGAGCTCGAGGGTGACGTGGCCGGTGAAGCCGGGGTCCACGAAGCCGGCGGTCGCGTGGGTGAGCAGGCCGAGGCGGCCGAGGCTCGACTTGCCCTCGACGCGAGCCGCGACGTCATCGGGGAGCGTGACCGTCTCGTAGATCGACCCGAGCACGAACTCGCCGGGGTGCAGGATGAACGGCTCCCCCTTGTCGACCTCGACCAGCCGGGTGAGGTCGGGCTGGTCCTCAGCGGGGTCGATGAAGGGGTACTTGTGGTTGTCGAACAACCGGAAGTAGCGGTCCAGGCGCACGTCGATGCTCGACGGCTGGACCATCTCCGGGTCCCAGGGGTCGAGGACGACTCGTCCGTTGTCGATCTCGGCCTTGATGTCGCGGTCGCTCAGCAGCACGGTGAGAGACTAACGCGAGGGGTATGCCGGGGGCCGTCAGTCTCGTGCGCGCGTTCGGTTAGACTTCCTGCCGCACCGCCCCGTGGGCGGTGTTCGCTCCGCCTCAGTGGGGTGCGCCGGTGTAGCTCAATGGTAGAGCGCCAGCTTCCCAAGCTGGACACGCGAGTTCGATTCTCGTCACCGGCTCCACAGGAGAGGACCCCGACAGACTGTTCTGTCGGGGTCCTCTTCCTGTTGGTCAGTTGCCGAGGCGCTCCGACCTTGCCTAGCGGACGACCTCGACCTTCAGCACCTGGGTCCGGCCGCCGACCTGCATACCGATGTTCCAGTAACGCTGCTTCAGCATCGCGCTGCTGAAGGTCACGCCGAGTGCCCAGCGGTTCGGGCCGGTCTTGACGAACTTGTTGTCCAAACCGCGCGGCGCCCGGGGGTACGGCATCGCGTCGACATACCGCGGCTGACTCGTCGCGGCGGCCAGCATCGTGTAGGTGTGACCCGCCTTGACCCGGTACATGCCATTGCTGAAGGTCGCGCCCTGGATCACGAAGCTGCTCACCTTCGCCGTGAGCCGGGTCGTCGAGACGTTGCCAGCCTTGTCCATCGCGGTCGCGGTGTAGACCGCCGTGCCGCCGCTGACGCGCCAGCTGATGGTGCACGACCCAATGCCCGAGAGTCCGTCGCGAGCGGTGCATCTTCCGACCGGCGCGGCTGCAAAGTACGGCGTCTGGGTCGAGACTCCCGTGACCGCCACCGTCGGGCGCGTCTGGTCGAGGTTGATGCCGGTGACCGAAACGGTCGCTGCGCCACCGTCGACAGCAGTGATGGTGCGAGAGACCGACTGCGCCGCGCCGTTCCTGCTGAGCGTGACCGGTTGCGGGCAACTGGAGACCAGTGCGGCGCCGTTCGGGGTGCAGGTGAAGCTCACCGTGACCGCACTGCGGTACCAACCGCTCTTGCTCTTGGGCTGAGCGCTGGTGAGCGTCGCCGTGATCCCCGGGCTGCGACGGGTCGTGGTGGCCGACGAGGCAAGGAAGCGGGAGTCGCCCTGGTACTGGACGGCAACCTCGTCAGCCTTGTCGGTGGGGAGTGAGTAGCTCAGCGTTGCGACTCCTGCGGCGAGCGTCGCAGTCCCGATCGGCATGCCATCGACGGTGAACCTGACGGTGCCGCTCGGGGTACCCGAGCCGGGAGCTACCGGGGCGATGCTGGCCGTGATGCTGCCGGCTCGCACGGTGATGGTCGGTCGCGTCGCAGCCTGGTCGACGACCAGGGTCTGAGGCGTAGCGCTGGAAGGTGCGTACTTCGTGGCCGCGAGCGGCTCGAAGACCGCCCCGACCTGGTGTGCGCCGGGCGTGAGGATCCCCAGCGCGGGGCTGGTGGCCCGGCCGTTGTTCACGGTGACGGGTGCGCCGAGGTTGGTGCCGTCGACGGAGAACTGGATGCTCCCAGCCTGGCCTCCGCCCACAGTTGCCGTTGCGGTTGCGGTCTGGCCGAAGACCGCCACGGGCGGGCTGAGGGCGACAGAGAGCGAGGTCGGCGCGAGCGCGACGGTCACGGTCTGGCTCACTTCCGGAGCGGCGGCGTAGTCGGCATTGCCACTCTGGTCAGCGACGACGACGCAGCTGCCCGCCTGGTCGAACGACAGGGTCGTCCCGACGATCGAGCAGGCCGAGCCGGTCGTGGACGGTGCGACCGCGAAGGTGACCGGGCGGCCCGACGCGCCCCCCGTGGCGGTGAGGCTCTGCGTGCCCCCCACGGTCGCCGGAGAGGTGAGCGGGGCAAAGGTGATGGCCTGCGCGCCCTGGCCGACCGCGACCGTCTGCTGTGCCTGAGGAGCGGACAGGTAGTCGGCGTTGCCGCCCTGGTCGGCGTCCACGACGCAGGTGCCGACGTGGTCGAAGGTGACGGTCGAACCGCTGATCGAACACGTGGAGGTGCTGACGGCATCGATGGAGAAGGTCACCTCGTTGGCCGATCCGCCGCCGGTGGCCGCGACCGGGTAGGTGTCGCCCGGCACGGCAGCGCTCGGGGCCGCGGTGGTGAACGTGATGGCCTGCGCGCCCTGGCCGACGGCGATCGTCTGCTGTGCCTGAGGAGCGGACAGGTAGTCGGCGTTGCCGCCCTGGTCGGCGTCCACGACGCAGGTGCCGACGTGGTCGAAAGTGACGGTCGAACCGCTGATCGAACACGTGGAGGTGCTGACGGCATCGATGGAGAAGGTCACCTCGTTGGCCGATCCGCCGCCGGTGGCCGCGACCGGGTAGGTGTCGCCCGGCACCGCAGCGCTGGGCGCCGCAGTGGTGAACGTGATGGCCTGCGCGCCCTGGCCGACGGCGATCGTCTGGCTACTAGTCGCATCGGGGGAGGCCCCGTTGCTCGCGCTGACCGTGAAGGTGGAGGCTCCGGCGCTGGTGGGGGTGCCGGAGAGCACTCCGGCGCTGGTCAGGGTGAGCCCTGCCGGAAGGACGCCGGAGGCCAGGGCGAAGGAGGGGTTGGGGTATCCGGACGCGGCGAACGCGTACGAATAGGCGGCCCCGACCGCGCCGGTGGTGGGTGCCGCTGCCGCGGTGAACTGCGGCGCGACTGTCTGGTAGGTGAACGCTCCGACCGCGGGGAGGGTGACTCCGCCTGCTGTGGTCACGCTGACCGGTTGCTTTCCGGAGGGGGGTGTCGTCGGCGCGGGAACAGTGGCCACGACCTGCGTGTCGCTCGAGGACGTCACCGACGCGGCATATCCACCGATGGTCACGGTCGCTCCCGCGAGCCCGGTGCCGTCGATGGTCACCGAACTACCGGGAATCCCGGACGCGGGCGAGGTCGCGGTGAGGTGTGCGGGGTAGGACAAGGTGACGAAGCCGTCGCCGCCATGGCCGGAGACTGCACCGGTCAGCGTGCCCGCGAAGAATGAGCCTCCACCGCCACCGCCGCCATTGTTGCCGTTGTACCGGCCGCCACCGCCGCCGCTGTAACCACCACCGCCGGCGCCTGCGAACCCAGTCGTCCCGCCGCCACCGCCGAAGCCGCCGGCCCCACGGCTGCCGCTGCCTGCGCCGCCGGCCGCGCCATTCGCGACGGACTGGCCGCCTCCGCCCTGGAAGCTCCCACCGTTGGAGAGCAGGCCGCCGCCACCGCCAGCGGTGCCGGCACCGCCGCCATTACCGCCAGTGCCTCCCGCGCCGCCGCCGTTGAGACCGGGCGTGCCGGAGGTGCCGGTGCTGGCCTCGGAGGGGAACGTGTTCGATCCCGCGCCTCCGCCGCCGCCCGCCGCAGCAAGGATGCCGCCCTGGTCCGCGGTCCTGTAGATGAATGACCCACCGCCGCCGCCGGCCCCGGCCTGGTACACCAGGCCGTTGCGGCCCATGCTGCCGGCGATGATGTGAAGCGTTTCGCCAGGGGTCACCGAGATCGTGCCGGTGAGTTCGGCTCCGCCCCAGCCCCCGCCGTATGCCGCCCCGCCCTGAGCGCCGCTGATGTCGACGTAGACCTCCGTGATACCTGCGGGGACGGTCCAGTTCTGGACGCTCCCGGTGGCGAAGAAGGTCTGGGCCGTGTCAATGGGGGCTGCGAAGGACGGAGTCGCTGCGACGATGGCCGCGGCTGTGATGGTGCTGACTGCGACACCGGCGGCTAGCAGGCGGCGATGAACTGAGTTCATGAAATGTGGATACTTTCGGTCAAATAGCAGAAGTCGGGCTCGCCGAGTAGAGCAGCACTCAGGGCCGCTCGTTGAGTTTTCATGAAGTTGGGGCCGGACGGGTGAGCTTGGATGGCCTGAACGGCAGCTGAACCGGCCGACTGTGGGACAAACCTGGGTCAGGGCGTGCCAGGTCGGTGCGTGAGAAGTCGTTGCAGGGCCAGACCCGTGACCAGGGCGACGGTCGTCGCCATCGCGCCCGCCGCGACCAGTCCGATCAGGACGACCACAGCAGGTCGCTGTCCTGGGTGCCACAACGGCGTGGCGATGAGCAGGAAGGCAACGAGACCTGCGAGCCAAGCAGCCGCTGTGGTCGCGATCCACGTCCAGGCTTTGCCGACGTGTCGTCGGAGCTCCAGCCATTGTGCGGTGCCGATCGACGCGAGCAGGACTGCCCCGGCCACTGTGCCGGCCAGCACGACCGGTACGCGTGGGGCCTCCACCAGCCGCGCCCCCAGGGTGGACGGCAGCATGCCGAGCACGTAGGCGAGGGCAGCGGCGAGGGCCGTCAGGCCCGCGAACCGTGCTGAGCGCAACCCGGGAATGGATGGAGCCAGTGCGTGCGCCTGGGCAGCGCCGAGCATCACACCTTCCACCGCTCCCGCCGCCACCATCGTCGGGATGGCCGCCCTGGAGGACCATTCCGCGCTGACCACACCGAGTACCGCGGGCGCGACGAAGCCGACCAGCTCCCCTGCGACAGTCCACCTCACCCACCGTCCGAGCAGCCGGTCCGCGGAGCCTGGCAAGCGGGCCACCGGCCTGTGCGTGTTCACGTTGACGTCCTGACCTGTCCGGTCCTGCCACTCGTCGTGCGTGCGGCCAGCCTCCTTCTCCCGCCCCCAGCGGCACAGGGCACTAGGTCCCGCCCGGTCACGGCACGGGGACCTATGGCCCTTCCTCCGCATCGGCCGCCCGGGCACGGTGGAGGTGAAGCCCCCGGGAATCAGGAGTGCACCATGAAGACGAACGCCCGCCCCGTCATCGTCGGCGTCGACATGTCCGGCACGAGCGACCTGGCCCTCGACTGGGCCGCCACGGAGGCCGCGCGACTCGGCCGTCCCCTGCTGGTCGTTCATACCTACTCACCGCCGCCCTACCCCGCCCTGCGCGCCGGCGGAGCCGCCGGCGCAGGGATCGCCGACCTGGACGAGGCGTTGAAGGACGTCGCCGAGCATGCCGCGGCCACCTGCGCAGACCGAGCCCGAGCCGCTCACCCGGGTCTGGCAGTCCAAGCGGTCATCGGCGTCGGGCTTCCGGGCACGATCCTGGTCGAGGCCTCCATCGACGCCGAGCTGGTCGTCGTCGGGGCCCGCGGCCTTGGCGCAGTCCAGGGCATGATCTTCGGCTCGGTCTCAACGCAGGTCTGTGCCCATGCCCACGCTCCTGTCATCGTCGTGAAAGAAGCCGCCTCTCACACCCTCACCGACACACGGATCGTGGTTGGCGTGGACGGTTCCGAGACGTCGCAAGCGGCGTTGGCCTTCGCCTTCGCCTTCGCCTCCTCCCGCAGGGCCGGCCTCACCGCCGTGCACACCTGGCAGGTCGAAGGTGACGAAGGAGCGGCCGCCTCGATGACGTCGTCGGTCGACTGGACCCAGCTCGAACAAGAGGAGCGTTCCGTCGTCGCGGAAGCCCTGGCCGGGTATGCAGATCAGTACCCCGACGTCGATGTGCGACGCCACGTCCCCCAGGGTCACCCCGTCAAGGAGCTCGCACGATTGAGCGAGAACGCCTGTTTGCTCGTGGTCGGCACCCGAGGCCGCGGCACGGTGTCGGGGTGGCTCAAGGGATCGGTGTCGCAGGGGGTCCTGCGGGCAGCGCACTGCCCCGTCGCGGTGGTCCACCCGGATAACCCTGAGACCAATGACGCCACGGGACGCCCCGGCGGGGCCAAGGAACGCCACGGCTTGCACCTGCCTGTGCTTCCCGTGCGAGAACCCGTCTGACCCGGCCGCGATCTGCCGGTGCCCGCTATGCCCTGCCCCATGGTGAGGGGCGCGCTATGCCGTGCCCCATGGTGAGGGGCGCGGCATACGCCCGATCAGTCGAGGCCTTCGAAGAGGTCGGTCAGCACCGGATCGCCCGCGGCGCGGGGTGGCCACGCCAGGACCAGGTGCTCCCGCGCAACCATCCGGCTCCAGTGGTCCGTGCCGTCGATCCCGCCGGCGATCACGTGCCGCTGACTGCGGTGTTCCACCAGCCCCCTGACGACCCGGTCGGCGACGGAGCTGGTGTCGACGACGACCCCGATCTGCTCATCGGGGACCCCGCGCACGTGGTAGACGGCGGTCGGGTCAAAGGCCCACATCCCCCGCTGGACCCGCGCGGCGTTCCACCGCTCGAACACTGACTGCGGCAGGGCACCGTGCACGAGGCGCCGCAGCCCGGCTCGGTCGCCGTCGCGAAGCCGATGGAACGCAGCGTCCGTCGCCGCGCCGATCGCGACGTGGTCCGGATGACCCGTGATGCCGTCCGGGCCGAAGGTCGCGACGACGTCGGGCCGCTCCTCAGCCATGATCCGGGCGATCGCAGCCCCGAGCTCCTGCTCGGGCGCCTCAGCGACGCGACCATCGGGCAGCCCCAGCCACTCGTGGCGGTCAGGGACCCGGCCGTGGGCCCGCCAAGCCGCCTCGCACTCGCGTCGCCGGACGACTCCCAGCGACTCCTGGGTGGCCGGGAAGCCCGGCGCGATCTCGCCGGCTTCCCCGAAGGTCGCGTGGACCAGCACGTAGCGAAACCGAGGGTCGGCGTCGTGCAGCGCCACGGACCCGGCCACCCCGTAAGCGTCGTCGTCAGGGTGTGCAACCACCAGCATCAGAGTCCGACCGGCCCCCATGGCATCAGGCTGACACCGGGGACTGCCTGCCACAAGCGATCTGTCCGACGGCAGCTCGGCCCAAGGCGGGTCCGCCCACGGCAACAGGCCGCGTACTGACGAGTATGAGGCGCAGGCTTCCGGCAAAACGGGCTGAGCAGGGGCATAGCGATGGGAAAAGCCATGAATGGGGCCGTTGTTCACCGTACTCATGCTTTTGCCCGATGATGACCTATTCGAGGCTGAGTAGCGTCCAACACGGGCGACGCAACGCATCCGGCAAAGGGCCGGAGCCTACGCACCCTTCTGACAGGAAGGACTCACGATGTCTCGACCCAACTGGCGAGTTCCGTTGGCGATAATCGGTTCCGCTGTCCTGCTCGTGACCGGCACGCAAGCCGTGGCCGCCAAGGCTCCCCCGGCTGTCAACGTTGCCGCCTCGGGCGTCATCAAGGCCTGCTACCAGAAGAACCAAGGGATGCTCCGGCTTCTTCAGGGCAGCCAGAAGTGCCGCAAGTCCGAGGTGCCGATCTCCTGGAACATGACGGGCATCCAAGGGCCTCCCGGACCCGCCGGCCCTGCCGGACCTACCGGACCTGCCGGACCCGTCGGCGCAAGGGGACCTGCGGGCCCCGCTGGACCCGTCGGCGCGACCGGACCTGCGGGACCCGTTGGCCCCATTGGTGCGACGGGACCTGCCGGACCTGCTGGACCCGCCGGACCTGTGGGACCTGCCGGACCGGTCGGACCTCAGGGCGCGCCCGGCATCACCGGGCTGGCTGGGCTGACCTGTCCGGCTGGGCAGTCGATCACGGGCTTCTCGGCGACCGGCACGTTGATCTGCAGCGGGGCGACACCACCGCCCGCCTGCTCCCCCACGACGCTGACGAACACGATCACCGGCGTCAAGGACAGCGACTTCGCGCAGCACTGGCCGGGTGGCACGGTCCTGCTGGGGTCGCCGACCTGCAACGTGACCCTGAAGCGTCCGTCGGGCAGCATCCTGCTGATCGGCACCCTCGGTGACGCCTGGCAGATCACCGCAAGGACAGGCTTCGGCACGGCGGTCCTGACCGTCAACCAGCCGAGCTGCAACTCGCCGTTGGCGATCCCGAACGTCACGGCGAACCGGCCCTCGTGCTCGTCCGCCTTGGTGAGCCCCATCCTCGGTGGCAGTGTCTCGACCGCTTCGGTCTCCATCGCGGCCAGCTGACCGCTCACAGCAACACCACTCAACAGGGGGCCGGTCCTACGGGCCGGCCCCCTCCGTGTTGCCTTGGCCTGAGGGTCGCCAACGACTGGGTATGCCGCGTGCTTGCCGCATCGGGCCCGGCGCCTGGTGCGAGTCCGAGGTCAGTCCTTGGGAACGGGGATCTCGCTCACCGGGGTGATCGTGCTGGTGCAGCGCTTGAAGCCGGGCCAGAGGAACTTGTGCACGGCGTTGACGTCGTCGGCCTCGACGACCAGGAAGAGCGTGTGCTGGGCGTTCGCGCCGTAGCGACCGATCAGCGTGACACCTTCGACGCTGTCGTCGTACAGCGAGTTGGAGCCGCCCTCGTCTCGAGGGCAGAGCTCAGGACTGTGAACCTGCGTGATGTGGAACAGCACTGGTCCTCCTCAGGCAGCCGCTTGATTGGTGCTGTCCATGGTGGACCGACTGGTGGTCCGTGTCATCGGGCAACGCGCCTAGTGCGTGGCGTGGTCAGTCGGGCCCTGGGACGAGCTCGAGGACCACGACCGCCGTCTCGGTCGAGCGAAGCGCGGCATACCCATCGAGCTGGGCGTCGATCTCACGCCATCGCGCCCACAGCCGAGTGCGCTCCTCCCCCTCGGCCGCATGCGCCCGCACCGTGCCCCCACCGCCGGCAATGGAAACGGTTGCCACCGGCTGCTCCTGAAGGTTCAGCCACCACGCGGGCTCGCCGTCGGCCCAGCCATTCATGGCCATCGTGACCAGGTTCGGACCGTCTTCGAGGTACCCGAGGATCACACTTCGCGGCTCACCCGAGTGCCGTCCCGTGGTCGTGAGCCGCAGTGTGCCCCAACGGTTGCGCCTCGGGCGCCACAGACCGACGCGGCCACGCGAGACCCGGTAGATGCCGCGGTGCATGCGCCAAGCCAGGTGGATGAACCACGTCGGCGGCAGCCGCGGTCCGCGACCATGGTCATCCGCTTTCAAGGCCATGGTCCAAGCATCCTCGCCCGAGAGGGGCCAAGCGAAGCCAGGCGTGGGTGCGGGATTGTTGCGGGCACCAACGGAAGCCTGTTACTGCATGCACCTCAGACGGTTTGAGGCTTCCTGCGCCTTTTGGTGGACGCGGCGACCCCGCCTGAGGGCGACCATGGCGGGTGGGCGCACCCGTACACCGACGGCATGGGAGGCCCGACCGGGTGCGCGTTGGGAGGCGTCATGACGTCCAGAACTCTCGTGGCCGGTATCGCCGTCGCAGCGACGGTAGCCCTGGTCAATGTGGCCCCCGCGGAGGCGCGGGACCGGCCGTTCTCCACCTTCCGCATGGTCGTCCGACCCGTGCTCGATCCGGGTGACGCAGGTAGCACCACAGGCGGTAGCGGCCAGTTCAGCAAGGTCGCCATCGAGGCATACCGGTGCACCGTGGCCGCCGGGCCCGGGTACGGCACGCCCGCCGGCGCGATGGACATCTCGTGCAACGACACCGAGCCCTATCGTCAGGACTTCAACCCGGACAACGAGCTCGCGATCGCGGTGAACCCCAAGGTGCCGACGCACCTGCTCGCGGGGTCAAACGACTACTTCTACCGGTTCAACAACTCGACGGGTGTCAGGCAGGCGCTGGTGCCGACCGGGTTCTTCACGTCGATGGACGCGGGGGCGACGTGGGTGGACGGACAGGTCCCGCTGCGTAGCGGGAACGGAGCGGGCGATCCCTCGCCCGCCTTCAACGGCAAGCTGTCCGGCAGCACGGCCACGACCGGTTGGGCGATGATGGCGCAGCTGGAGAACACCGGCGGCCAGGGCGGCCCCTATGTGTCGCAGGGTGATGTCTCGGTGAGCTGGTCCTCCGACGGAGGCATCACGTGGAACGAGCCAGTGACCGTCATGAAGGGCAAGGGAACCGGCATCGGCCCGGCCAACAACGCACTGTTCTTCGACAAGGAGTGGCTGACCGTCGACAACCACCCGAGCTCGCCGTTCTACGGGCGCGCCTATGTCGTGGCAGCGCGCTACCTCAACGGGCTCCAGGGCTCTTACGACGAGTCGTCGGTGTACTTCGCCTACTCCGACGACGGCGGCCGGACCTGGTCGACCCCCAAGGAGATCTCCGGCACGAACCCGCTGTGCAGCGCGCAGAGCGCGGGACCGGTCGGGGAATGCGACGAGGACAGCTTCCCGATCCCCGAGGTGGCCACCAACGGTGACCTCGTCGTGCACTTCGCCAACGGAAACATCGACGCTGCCTGGGAGACAGCCGGCGAGTACGAGCAGACGTTGCTGGCGGTGAAGTCCACCAACGGCGGCGCCACGTTCAGTGCGCCGGTCGTCATCGCACCGCTCGAGGACGGCGCGGCCGACACCCCATGGAGCGTCATCGGGCGACAGACCGTGACAGGACACCAGATCCGCTGGCAGTCACCGGGCAACATCACGGCCGACCCGACCAACGCGCAGCACTGGGCTGTCGTCTACAACGACAACGCCGCCGGCGTGCACGACAACGCCCCCGCCAGCTGCCTGAACGACATCCCAGGTGAGGCGCCGGACTACAACCCGTGCGGTGCGGTAACCGACACGAACATCTACCTGGCCGAGAGCTGGAACGGCGGGGCGTCGTGGACATCGCGAATCACCCTCGACGGCTCCGCGGGCGACCAGTGGTTCCCGTGGGCGGACTTCCGCTCCGATGGATCCCTGGCGGTGGCCTACGACTCCAACGAGAACATCGCCGACCCCGGCGGGGACCGCGACGACACCTTCAACCACGTGCTGCTGACCGTCGCGCCACGGACCTCCCCGGGCGGGCCCGCAGTGATCGCTGGCCGTGAGGTGCTGATGCCCAACGGTGCGGGGCGGCAACCCACGGAGCAGGTCGACATCTCAGTGACGCACTGGTCAGGACAGTACGTGCCACAGAGCGCATGGCCTCGGATCTGCGGCCCGGACGGTTACACCGACCCGCCCGTCGCGGACGCAACCGGCAAGGACTGCAATGTGTTCGACGGTGACTACACCGGTCTCGTGGTCGGCTCCGACAACCACGTCAACGTGGTCTGGACCGGGCTGAACCGGTGGGCTGTCTCGCCCCAGACGGACGCCTACACCGGCCTGGCACACGACGGGTACGCCCAGGACGCGATGTTCGCCCGCCGGTAAGGCGCGTCACCGCCAGTGGGGCTGTGCCGAGAACTCATCGCTCAGCCCCACTGGCCGTGGCTGTCCCCGACCGTAAGTCACCCGCCGAAGGCCCAAGGCGGAGCCGTCGCTGTGGGTCAGGGTCAAGGGCGACCGAATTCGCTGAGGTCCCAAAGGTTTAGATGCGGCCGGTCTCGTAGGCCCACATGGCGACCTCGACGCGGTTGCGGGCGCCGAGTTTTCTCATGAGGCTGGCGAGGTGGGCTTTGACGGTGCTGGGCGTGATGTAGAACTCGGTAGCGATCTCGCTGTTGGTGCGGCCTTGGGCCACGGGCCGGAGGACCTCTTCCTCGCGGGCCGTGAGCGGTTCCAACGGCTGCCGGGGCGGTGAGGTCTGGGTGTGCGCGAAGGCAGCGAGGAGTCGGACGGTCACGCTGGGTGCGATGAGTGCGTCTCCGTCGGCGGCGGCGTGGATGGCCTGGGTCAGCAGGGCGGGTCCGGCGTCCTTGAGCAGGAATCCGCGGGCGCCGGCTTTGAGCGCTCCGTGGACGTACTCGTCCAGGTCGAAGGTGGTGATGACCACGATCGGCAACGGGTCGATGACTTCGGGGCCGGCCAGTCGGCGGGTGGCTTCGATGCCGTCCATCAGCGGCATTCGGATGTCGAACAGGCCGACGTCGGGGCGCAGCTGGAGCACCAGGCGCACCGCCTCTCGCCCATCGGCGGCGGCGCCGATGACTTCGATGTCGGGTTGGGCGTCGAGGAGCATCGTCAGTCCGGTGCGCACGATGGGCTGGTCGTCGGCGATCAGGACCCTGATGCTCATCGTGGCGTCCCGGTTCGCGGCAGGTTCGCTTCGACCCGCCAGCCCCGGCCGGCGGTGGGGCCCGCGCGGAAGGTGCCGCCGAGCAGCGTGGCGCGCTCGCGCATCCCTACCAGGCCGTAGCCGGCTGGGGCCCGATTGGTTGGGCCGGAGGAGCCGTCGTCGTCGACGGTCAGGCGTACCTGGTCGGCGTCACCCGTGACGGCCACGGTGACCTGGGTGGCGTGGCGGGCGTGCCGTCGAGCGTTGGTGATGGACTCCTGGGCGAGGCGGTAGATGGCGGCCCCGACCGCGGGGCTGAGGTCGTCGAGCTCACCGGCGAGCGTCACCTCGACGCACGGGCGTGTCTGGCCATCGTTGGCGAGCTGCTCGACCTCGGCCACGCCCGGCTGCGGCGCGAACTCGGTGTGCTGCGAGGCGCGCAGCACCCCGACGATGGCGCGCAGCTCGGTCAGCGTTCGGGTCGCCGCATCCTCGATGGTGGCCAGGGCTTCGATGGCACGCTCCGGGTGGGAGGCGGCGACGGCACGTCCCGCTTGAGCCTGGATGGCGATTCCGGAGACGTGATGGGCGACGGTGTCGTGGAGCTCGCGCGCGAGCTGTTCGCGCTCCCGGGCCTTGGCTTCGTCGATGTCGCGGATGCGGATCCTCGCGCGATAGCGGTTCGCGGCGCCGAGCGCGGCGGCGAACAGGAAGAACGCGTATGCCGCGACCCTCTCGGCCAGGCTGGTCGGGTCGGCGACGTGGGTGACGGCCAACCAGACCAGGATCACGCCAAGGCCGCCTGCGGCCTCCCGACCGGAGCCCCACCGGAACAGGGCGTAGGTCAGGACCAGGGTGGCCGAGACACTTGAGGGCGGAGCGCCTTGGGACCCGGTGAGGATTCTGACGATGTCGATCCCGGTCAAGAGGCCGAAAGCCACTGCGGCCGCAGCGAGCGGGTGCGCACGTCGCCACGGCAGGGGGGCGACGCACCTCCCCGTCTCGATCTACAACGCGGACGGGGAGTCCTGGACCTACTCCTACTTCTACGGCCTCTCCATCGGGCTCGAGGTGCTGCTGCTGGCCTACATCCTGCGTTCCGCCTGGACGTGGCCACGCCGCACCGCATCACCGCCGGCCCAGGCAGCCAGCCTCGACACCGAGCCGCGCCGCACGCCGCAGCAGGCGTGACTGCGGCCTGTGAACCAGCTGACGGGAGCGGGGTTGGCGCGGGTCAGCGGACCCGTTCCCAGCTCCCTTCGAGCACCCCGCGATCGGTATCGCTGGCCGGCAGCGTATGTAGTCCTTCCACCGGGACGGCGTTGCGCGTGGTGAGGGTGTCACCCCGGATCGACCATTCGACGGCCGTGGTCCCGTGCTGGACCCAACGCCCGAGGGCGTCGTAGGTCACCGGTCCTTGGTCACCGATCTCAAGCCCGCCCTGGTCGTTCTCGAAGAAGATGAACCACCGGCTCCCGGCGAGCTCGATGACGAAGCGTCCCTTGCCGTCGGAGAAGCCGTTGGATGTCTTCCAGGCTGCGTCGGGCCAGAAGCGCACGTCGTTCAGCTGCCCCACGGTGACGTCCCGGGCCCATCGGCCATCCGGGATGCGTGGACCGGTGTATGCGGTGACACTCGTGGATATCCACGTCGTCTTGGTGAAGAACTGGACTCGTGACACACAGCGGTCATCAACCGACTCGAAGACGAGCTGGTCACCACGATCTGCGATCCGGTACTTGCCGCCAGGACCGTCGCAGACGAGGTTGCCCGGGTGGAACAGGTCCGTTCCGAACACCCCTTCACGGCCGATCCGCCCGGCCACCAACGGCTCCCCCCTGCCGTACCTGCTGGGAGGCGTGGCGACGACCGTGCCGTCGGCGCTGCGAGCGAGCACCCATCGACCGGACACGTTAGGCGCCTCGGCGAAGGGGGCGACCAGACCGGCATACCGGTCTAGAACTGTTGCCGTTGTCCTGCCGACTGGCGGGGCGGGCGCCGGCTTCGGCGCCGTCTGCCCCATCAGGGTGACCACCAGCGCAGCGCAGGCGGCTGCTGCCAGTCCGGCGACGCCGGCCCAGCGGCGCGCCTGTCGGCGGCGGTGAGCGGCGAAGGCCTGGCCGAGCAGGATGTCCACGTCTGGTTCGCGAAGGGCTGTGGCATTGGCGGTCAGGCCCACACGCAGGCGGTCGTCAACGGGCATCGGACCCGACCTCCTCTCCGAGGGTTTGGGCTAGCCGCGCGCGGGCGCGGAACAGGTGCTGTTTGACGGTCGACTCCGAGACCTGCAGGGTCCGGGCGATCTCCAGGACCGGCCGGTCCTCGAAGTAGTGCAGCACCACGACGGCGCGCTGCATGGGTGCAAGCTGTCGGACCGCGAGGGCGACATCGTGGTCGGGGACCGCGGCCGTCTGCGGGAACGACTGGGCAGTGGCCTCCTTGACCGGTCGGCGCGCTTCGCGACCGACGTGGCGAACGGCCATCCGGATGGCCACCTTGCGCACCCACGCCTCGGGACGTTCGTATGCCGCGATGGACCCCCACTTCGCGAGGAGCTTGATGAAGGCGTCTTGGGTGAGCTCTTCCGCCGCACCCTGGTCGTGGACTATCAGGTAGACGGTGCGCGTGATCGAGGCGAAGCTGCCGCGGAACACCTGCTCGTAGTCCCGCCGTTCATCGGTCTTCATCGCATCCCCCGGGCGTGGATGGGACACCTCGACCCAGGCTGCAGGAAGCCCTGCCGGCGCACCACCAGCAGATGGACGAGCGGGTCATGACGTGCCTGCCTCTGAGGGCGTGCTGGCGGCAGCGGCGGTGAGCGCGACGGCGACACGGAGACTGGTGGTGCGGTCCATGGCTTCCTCCAGGTGCCGTGCGCGACAGTCGCACGGTCTACCCATGAACAGACCCGACGAGCCTTGGAGGTTGACGCTTCGCACGCAGGTTCAGGTGAGTCGACCGGACGTGGAGTCCAATGCGGCGGCGTGACGCAGCTCTGCTAGCGCGATCTCGGATGAGCGGATCATCCAACCACTCCGGATTCTCGGCGCTGGTTCCCAGACCGTCCGGCTGGCAGCCTGTAGAGATGAGCGACTGGTTCCTGCCGGAGCGGGATCGTCCGTGGACGGCCGGGAACCTCGTGGTGCCGCACGTTCACGGTCACGACTACTTCGCGCGTCTGGCGCAGCTCGTGGACGGCACCCGTGCGGGGGACCGGATCTTCTTCACCGACTGGCGCGGTGACGCCGACGAGCTCCTCGCCGAAGGCGGCCCGACCATTGGCGACCTACTCACCAAGGCCGCCCGCCGCGGTGTCGAGGTCCGGGCGCTCCTGTGGCGCTCGCACAGCGACACGCTTCGCTTCAACGCGGAGGAAAACCGCCATCTCGGCGCGGTGATCAACGAGGCGGGTGGCGAAGCCCTCTTCGATGAGCGGGTGCGCCGGGGCGGATCGCATCACCAGAAGCTGTTCGTGGTGCGGCGTCAGGGCCGCTCACACGAGGACGTTGCCTTCGTCGGCGGGATCGACCTCTGTCACGGGCGGCGTGACGACACCGAGCACCGTGGCGACCCACAGCCGGCGCCACTTGACGAGCGCTACGGGCCCAACCCACCGTGGCACGATGCCACGCTGGAGATCCGTGGCCCTGCGGTGAGTCACGTACTCGATGTCTTCTCCGAGCGCTGGGACGACCCGACGCCACTCGATCATCGCAACCCGTACCGCGCGCTGGTCCACAGGGCCGCCCGGATGCCACGGCATCCAGAGCCCCTGCCGGAACGCTGGGACCCCCCGCCCGTGTGCGGTCCGCACTCGGTGCAGATAGTCCGCACCTATCCTGCAAAGCGACCCCCCTACCCGTTCGCCCCGCACGGCGAGCGGACGATCGCACACGCCTATGAGCACGCCTTCGCACGCGCGCGGCGCTTGGTGTACATCGAGGACCAGTACTTCTGGTCGGAGGTCGTGACTGCCACGCTCGCCGACGCGCTCCGCCGCGAACCCGGACTCCAGGTGATCGCAGTGGTCCCGCGATTCCCCGAACAGGACACTGCGGCGAGCGGCACACCAATGCGCCTCGGCCAGCAACGGGCCAGGGACCTGCTCCTGGAGGCTGGTGGGGCGCGGTTCGCCATGTACGACCTCCAGAACCCCGCCGGCACCCCGGTCTACGTCCACGCCAAGGTCTGCATCGTCGATGACGAATGGATGACCTGCGGGTCCGACAACCTCAACCTGCGCTCCTGGACCCACGACTCCGAGGTCACCTGCGCCGTCGTCGACGCTGAAGGGCGCCTGCCGCGCGAGCTGCGTGCGACTCTCTGGGCCGAGCACCTCGGCCTCCCTCCCGCCGACCCTCGGCTCGCCGACCTCGACCACGCCACGGACCTGTGGGGGGCGCGTGCCACAGAGCCAGGCGCCCGCATCAGGCCCCATGCCCTCAGGGAGATTCGCCCTGCTGCCCGATTGTGGGCCCGACCGGCCTACCGGTTCCTCTTCGATCCCGATGGTCGCCCACGGGCCCTGCGCGGCACCGACAAGTTTTGATTCGAATCCGAGCTGCGGCGGCATGCGGCATCAGTCGCGCCCGGGGCTTGGGGCGGAGCGACGCTCAGGGAGCCGCCGGGCGTACCACGAGGGCCCTGGTGAGCAGGGCGACCGTGTCATCGGTCCAGCCCTTGCGTGGCTCTCCATGGCGCAAGACCTCGCCCAGGTAGGCGCCGAACAGGAGCCCGATCACGGCCTCAGGTTCGACGTGCTCCGCGACCTGTCCAGCGTCGATGTCCGCGGCGATCTGTGCCCGCAGCGGACCGAGCCGCCGCTCCAGGGCTTGGCGCAGGGCACCGGTGAAGTCCGGGTCGGAGTTGCTGATGATGGCGGCAACTGCCCCCCTGCCCAGCCCGGTCTCGAATAGCTCGGCCACCTGCTCCAGGACCCAACGCACCTTGCCGTCCAAAGCCAGGTCGTGCGGCGGCAGGGGCCGGTCGACGACCGGGTCGATGGCGGCCTCGATGAGCTGTCGACGACTATCGAAACGTCGGTAGATCGTCGTCCGCGCCACGCCTGAACGAGATGCGACCGCCTCGATGCTCACCCCGGCCGGGCCCTTGTCGCGCAGCAGCTCGACAGCTGCGCGCATCAGCCGCGCGTCCGTCTCTGCACGTCGCGGCCGACCACGTGTCGCTGGCTCGCCCATGGTTTCTGCCTCTCGGGAACAAAACGTGACGTCGTTACGCTACAGCGACTGTAGCGTAAATGAAAGGAGGTGACACGGCATGACTTCGACTCTGGACCCAGTGCTCCTGGGGCCGTTGATGATCGGCTTCACGGTGCTGTGGTTCGGCGCAATGTCCTGGGCCGGAATGCACGAGGACGACGCGCCCTGGCGCGCGACCCGGCCGCGCTCGCTGGACGAGCCCGGCCCCTGGTGGACCAACCGTGGCTTCGACGGCCTGCCGCAAGCCACCACCATCCCGGTCGAGCCGGGCAACCCTCGCCGCTGAGACGGCTCGAGGCCCTCCATCGCAGGGCCTCCACATCAAGAGAAAGAGAGGTCTGACGACATGGTCGTCTACAACGAGTTAGTGGCCATCACGGCCGGAGCGGGGCTGTTGGGGTTCGGGTGGTTCCTCACCCACCTCGTGCGGGGCAAACGGATCGACAGCGAAGGCTGGGCAGGATTCTTCGGCGTCACCGGCCTGTTGCTGCTGGTGCTGGGACTGCACACCACGGCGACGTGGCCGTTCGGCGGGGACGGGTTCGAGTACGCAAACATCGCCTTCGGCCAGCCGGCCGCAGGATTCGGTGCGCTGTTGCTGTTCGCCGCCCTGTACCTGTGGCGCCACCGGAGCCTGTTCGCGGGTGAAACGGACGAGGCGAACGCCACCGCATTGTCAGGGTTCAAGCCGGTCGGTGTCTTCGTCGGCGCGATGGGTCTGGGTATGGCCGTGCTCGCCATCGCATTCGTGCGGTTCCAACTCGGCGCCGCACCCCCACAAGAGCCGATCAGTGGCCGTTTCGGACACCTGCCCATCCTCGAGGCCCTGTTCCTCGGCGGGCTTTGGGGCGTCATCGCACTGGGCGCGTTGCTGTTTGCGACCGCGACGCTGACCGAACGACCGCACCTGCTGCGCTGGGCCGTGCGGGCCTTCGCCCTCGGTGGCCTGGTCCTGCTGCTGTTCGGTGCCATGAACTTCTACACGCACATCGGTATGTACGTGAACATCGCGCACGGCACCAACTACCGGTGGTGACCCGACCATCCGATGCCGCTGCTGGCCCCGCCAAAGCGGACGCGGCATGCCTCGACGAAAGGGAGCTCCGGCCTACTGGAGCTCCCTTTCGCCTGGCGCTCAGGCCACCTGCGCCGTGAAGGCGGGGTACCCGTCCGCGGCCGTCTCGTCGCGGTGGGCGGAAGCCACCTGGTCGGCGTCGCGCTCGGGAAGGAAGCCGGAGTCCTGGCAACAGTCATGGCATACGGCGACAGCGCGTCGGCCGAGGTGGACGACCTCGATCAGGTGGGGGTGGCAGGTCTGCTCACCTTCGTGGTGGTGGTCGCGTCGATGGACGGCGTCGACAGTGCAGGCGGCCACGGGGTCTTTGGACTGCTGGTGTGTCGAGTCGAACATCGGGCCCGCCTTTGCGGAAGTCGTCGGTCATCCCATTGAACGCCTCATAGCGGCTTTCCCTGATCGGGCGATGAGCCGAACTCCGCCGACGAACGGGTGATGGGCGATCGGGTGATCACCTCCCCTGCTCCAACTGGCTGTCACGCGCTTCGTGCGCCGCGAAGAGGCCCCGACACGGCGGCATACCCGGTCGACAAAGTCGCCGACCGGTGTCTCCTCAGCTGGTCCTGCGGCGAGGCTAGGACTCCTGGCGGGCCGCCAGCTTCGCTGCGCGCTCCTCGCGGCGGGCGACGAACCGGGCGGCCTCCTGGTCGAGGCTGGCGAGGGCGGTCGCGAGCTCGTCCCGGGCTTTCTCGCCATCGGCGTCGAGGCCCTCGAGCTCCCAGACTCCCCACTGGCGCAGCAGTGGCTCCACGATGTCGTCGTGGTGGATGCGCAGGTCGTAGATCCCGGCCATGGCCATCTGCACGGCCTTGCGGCCGAACCCGGGGATGATCGCACCGGGCATCTGGAACGTGAGGACCTCATCGGTGATCGCCCGCATCGTCTGGCTCGGCGTCAGCTCCAGGGCGGCTTGGACGATGTTCCGGTAGAAGATCATGTGGAGGTTCTCGTCCTTGGCGACCCGCGTGAGCAGCTTCTCGGCGATCGGCTCCTCGGCGTAGCGGCCCGTGTTCCGGTGTGACACACGGGTGGCCAGCTCTTGGAACGAGACGTAGGCGCAGACATTGAGCAGTGGCTTTTCACCCGGGTCGTAGCCGGTCTCCATCGTGTCCATCCGCGCCCGCTCGAGCTCGTTGGGGTCGACGCCGCGGGTGACGAGGAGGTAGTCCCGGATGCAGAACGCGTGCCGCCCTTCCTCGGCGGTCCAGCGATTGACCCAGGTCCCCCATGCGCTCTCGCGCCCGAAGGCCTGGTCGATGACCCGGTGGTAGCTCGGCAGGTTGTCCTCGGTGAGGAGGTTGACCTCCAAAGCCGTCCGAGCGATCGGCGAGAGCTGCGACTGGTCTGGCGACCACGCCTCGCCCCCCAGCTCGGCAAAGTCGCGGCCGAGCGACCAGGGGACATATTCGTGCGGCATCCACT
Organism: Pedococcus sp. P2_D7; assembly: GCF_056404295.1. Lineage (NCBI taxonomy): Bacteria > Bacillati > Actinomycetota > Actinomycetes > Micrococcales > Intrasporangiaceae > Pedococcus > Pedococcus sp. P2_D7. The sequence continues at coordinate 249,654 of NZ_JBFUEH010000002.1, read as the reverse complement.
CTTGCGCGACCGCGAGGTGACGGTTGAGGTTCTCCTCGACCGTCGGCTCGAGGGCTGCGAGCAACTGGGCGCTGTCGAGTGCGGCCATGGGTCCTCCTCGGTGACGAACGCGCAGGTCGCGCCTGCCCCCCTGCCTACACCCTCGGCGGCCACCGATCCATAGCCGCGCCCAGAAGGCGTGGGCCGACTTCCGCCACGACGGATCAGTGGGCTGCGAGGAGAATCAGCGCCAACGGCATCGAAACCAGACCCGGAAGGCTTGAACTGACATGAAAGCCATCGTCTACACCGCTGCCGGCGCGCCCGACGTCCTCCACCTGGTCGACCGGCCGATGCCCGAACCCGGACCTGGCGAGGTGCGGGTGAAGGTGCACGTCTCCGGGGTCAACCCCACCGACTGGAAGCGCCGCGCAGGCTCACTGCCGGCGGGGATCACTGAGCAGGTGCCCAACCAGGATGGTGCCGGAGTCGTTGATGCGGTCGGGCCAGGAGTGCCCGAGTCGAGGATCGGCCAGCGTGTCTGGATCTGGGAGGCCGCGTGGCAGCGCCCGGGCGGCACCGCGCAGGAGTATGCCGTCCTACCTGAGCGGCAGTGCGTGCCGTTGCCGGACAGTGCCTCGTTCGAGCTTGGCGCCGCGCTGGGGATCCCAGCCGTGACCGCGCACCGCACCCTGACCGTCGCCGAAGGAGGCCCGGAGCGACTGGCCCCGGGCGCCCTGTCCGGCAAGACGGTGCTCGTCGCGGGCGGCGCCGGAGCGGTGGGCAACGCCGCCATTCAGCTCGCCCACTGGGCCGGCGCGCGCGTGATCACGACCGTGAGCGGACCCGCCAAGGCAGAGCTGGCCACCGCGGCTGGCGCAGACCACGTCGTCAACTACCGCACTGGCAACACCGTCGAACAGGTCCACGCGTTCGCCCCTGAAGGCGTCGACCTCTTCGTCGAGGTGGCCCCCTACGCCAACGCGATCCTGGATCACGCGGTCGCCGCAGTGAACGCGACCATCGCCTTCTACGCCGACGACGGCGCAGACCAGGTCCGCATTCCCATCCGGGAGGCCATGACCAAGAACCTGCGCTGGCAGGGCGTCCTCGTCTACACGGTTTCCGAGCAGGCCAAGGACAACGCCATCGCCGGCGTCAGCGCAGCCGTCGAGGACGGCGCCCTGCAGGTCGGTGAAAGTGCCGGGGTGCCACTTCACTGGTTTGCTCTGGAGGACACTGCGGACGCCCACGCCGCCGTCGAGAACGGGGTCGTCGGCAAGGTCCTGATCGAGGTCGCGTCCAACACCCGGGGCAGCCGGAACGGCGCCTGAAAGAGTCCACCGTCGGGCTGAGTTCCATCCGACGCCAAGCGCGTGCTGTTCCCGGCATGGCGAGCTCCGGTCTTGCTTGCGGCGTCGCGCTGGTCACCACACTCCCCGGTGCACGACCTCATCGAACGGGCGTCGGTTGAGCCGGTTGATGACGGCCAACGGCTTCTCCGACGGATAACCGACGGAGAGCATGTAGGCCAGGAATCGTCCCTCCGGGAAGCCCAGCACCCTCCTGGCCTGGTCCTGGTCAGCGGCCGCGGCATGGCCCGTGCCGACACCCAGGTCGGCCGCGGCGACGGTCATCGCATACGTGGCCTGGCCAAGGTCGTACTGGAGCAGCTCCGACTGCCGGTCGTCCTTGGGCTCTGGCGCGACGATCGCGATCGCGGCCGCCGCCCCGGCGACATGCCGCGCGCCCTGCCAGACCTTCGCCAGCTCGACCAGCTGCGCCCTGTCCGTGACGAGCACGAAGTCCCAGGGCTGCCAGTTGCCTGCCGACGGGGCACGCCGCCCAGCCTCGAGAATACGGTCGAGCGCCTCGTCCGGCACGGGCTGCTCAGTGAACTGTCTGACGTTTCGTCGCGCCCGCAGGGCATCCCACGTTTCCACGGTCTCATCCTGCGCCTCCAACCCCATCGGTGGCGACCATCTACCGCGCCCGTTGGTTGGTGAGCAGCCCGCCGCACCCTGCAGAAATCTTCCTCAGACCAAGCTGACTCAGCCCCATCGACAATCCACCCCGCCAAGACGCCAGGGGCAGAGCCTCGTAGCCACCCCTTCCCCGCCTCTGGCGTGTCGCCGGGCCGCGACTCTAGGCTTGCACCATGCGCCGAGCACTCGGCCGGGACCACGAGGTCCAAGAGAGTCCGGCCGTAGCGACGGCTCCGGAGATCTCGGACCCGTTCGTGCGCCAATACCGCTACCTGTTGCGCACCGCCCCCGCCGACGCACTCGAGGACGCGCACCGAGAAGCGTTGCCGGAGCTCACGGCGCCACACCGCTCGGCGGTGCTCGACGCCGTCCGGAGCAGCATGGCGTCGGGCGCACACCTGGCTGTCGACGACACCCACCGCCTGGCGCACCTCGTCGTCTTCGCCGAGAAGAACTTCCCGGGGCTGTTCCTGGCCGCATGTCCCCCCGAGGTGTTGCGCGACCTGGCTGACCACGTCCTGGTGGCGGAGGCCTCCTTCGGGCTGCTGGGTGGGTACGCGACCTGGGACGGTGCCGAACCGCCACCAGTGAACGACTCTGCTTGGGCCGACGGCGGCTTCCGCAAGCAGAAGGGCAGCCTCGGCAACGGACGAGACCAGGTTCGCGTCGCCCGCGCTCAGCAGTGGCTGCCGTCTTGAGGCACGCGCGTCCCACTGGCGGCGCAGCGGACTGCACGGTGAAGTGGAACTCGACCACGTCGCTGTCGCGCAGGACGTAGTGCTTGCCCTCATGGGCCCACTGGCGGACCGCCACCCACGTCGGGCAGCCAACCAGGCCCGGGCCACGGGCCAGGCGGCCCCATGCACAGTCAGAAGTCGACTCCGTTGATCGGGAGCATGAGCGGTCCGAACTGCGCGCTGCGCCTGGCCGCGGTCAAGAGCGCCGGGATGTCGCCGTTGAACCTGTTGACGCCCATCGCCATGCAGACCAGCAGCATCTCGACCGACCTCACCGGCTGGGTCCACTTCAGCAGGACGTCGGTGGGCAGCGCGTCACGCATCGCCTCGATCTGCGAGTACGTCGCGCGGTCGCCGTGAAATGACCCTCCTTGGACGAGCGTCGGACCTGCCCCGCCCACCAGGGACGTGCAGGCCCTCAACTGGTCTTTGGACGCGTCGGTCGTGTTGATCAGCACCCGGACCTTGCGGCGCTGAGGTGCGACGGCCTCGACGACGGCCTGTACCTGCTCACGGATCAGGTTCAGGCAGCCGTCGCCGTCGAGCCCGGGTGCGACAACCAACGCCACCTCTGAAGCGCCGGCGCAGACCAGCTCAAGTGCTTCTACGGCCAGGTCGGCGGGGTCCTGCTGCCGCGTCGAGTCATGGAAGGCGAGAGCCGTCACCGCCGCGACGCCGGTCCCGGTCAGCCGCCGGGCGGCCGTGGCCACGTGCTCTGGGCGACACAGGACCGCCCCGAGCCCGACTTCGCCGGCGTAGTCACAACCGCGCTTGAGTTGCCCCCGGTCAACTTCGAGCCCGTACAGACGGTGCTCGAGGGATGCGGCGAGGAACTCGCGGGTCAGCACGTCGCGTTCCAGCAGCACCCTTGACGCAAGCCATCCGCTGTCTAGTGTCAGCACGCGTCACCCTCCGTCCGGTCTGGCCCGGGAGTGGTCAACATGCCATTGACACTGCCCCGGACGCGTGCCATCAGCTCTTCGACCCCATCTGGGGCTGGGCATCTCGTTCTCCCTGAAGTCGCCCCCACTGCGGATGAGGCGTCGCGGATGTTGCTGGACATGGTGACCCCCTCGGACCCGGGATTGTCCCGGCACACTCACCGTCCTCGCCGGTGACTGCCCCGACCAGAGCCAATGGTCCTGAAGGCGCTGCGAACGGCGCGAGAAGATCCAGTCGGGGACTTGGCCGCGGAAGACGCCCTGGGTGGAACAGGCGCCAGTGGCGCAGAACCAACGAACGCTGGTTGCCCGCGTGGTGCTCAGCCGGTGGGTCGTCGCCGACTTCCCAGGCAGAGCCGTCGTGGGGCGCATGATGGTCGGATGCTCACCTCGAAGGACGTCATGAACAAGACGCTCACACCGACGCAGTTCCAGACCGGGTATGACGAGCGCGAGGTCGACGACTTGCTGGACAAGGTCGCTGAGGCCTTGCGCTACTACGAGCAGGGCGGTCGGCCCGATCCGCAGGCCTTGGCATCCCTGGTGGGCTCAGAGCCGGAAGGGCTTGGTCAGCGGGCCCTTCGCTGGCTGCGTGGAGACCCAAGCTCCTGAATGTCGAGGAGCCGCAGCAGAGGAGGGAGGACGGTGGAGTCCCTCCGTTCCACCCTCTGACACCCTGTCCATCCTGCGGAACCTCGCTGGATGGACAGGGTGTCTTGATATGCAACTGCTCAGCTCGTGGTCCCGGGGTGGCACTTGGCCGGCATGCACTCGGCTCCACGGCGCCGCCCGATGAACGTGACCGCGGGAGGTCCTACTTGACCTCGGCGCGACGGACGACCAGCAGCCCGACCGCCATCGGGAGGAGAAGCCACAGCCCACCGGTGGCGGCAAGGTGCTGCCACTGGTGGCTGGAGAGGCCGCCGTCAAAGAGGGGGGTCTGCGCGTAGTTGTAGTCCACCCACGGCTGCAGGTCGGCAAACCATTTCTGGTTCGCCGCCAGCAGCCCGAGCAGCGGGGGCAGGACGAGTGTGTACACGAAGTACGTGACGATGGCGCCCGCGGAGTTGCGGATGAGCAGGCCCAGCATGAAGCCGAAGACCATGCCGAGGACGCTGCCCAGGACGATCGTCGCGAAGTGGCCCACCGAGACGTTCCAGACCGGGTCCACGCCGGCGATGGCACTCCCGACGACCGTGCCGAGCACACCGACGACGAGGGCGACGACCATCGACGCGACACCCACCGTGATGGCTGCGAGGAACTTGGCCCCGAGCACCCGACCACGGTGCGGCACGAGGGTGAAGGTGGTCAGCCCGCTGCGCTGGCTCCACTCGCTCGTCACCGCGAGGATCCCGATCATCGGCAGGATGACGGTCATCGGGGCTCCAATGGCGGCCGCGAAGTTGTCATAGGTGAGCTGGTCGTCCGGTGCGAACACGATGATCGCGGCCGTGGCGAGCACGCTCGTGATGACGATGCTGGCCATCAGCCAGAAGCCCGAGCGGGTGTCGAACATCTTGCGCAGCTCGACCCCGATGATGCGGGTCAGTGGGATCCGCGCCGTCGCTGTGCGCGCGCGGGAGGCGGACGTGGCCGACTCGGAGGTCGGGGTCCGCAGGACGGTGGTGGTCATGCTGCTGCTCCTTCGCGCTGGGTGTCTGCGGTGAGCTCGAGGAACATCTCCTCGAGCCCGGCACCGTCGGCAGTACGGAGCTCGGTGAGGACCACGTGTGCGGCGAGTGCGATCTCGCCGACCTGGTCGGGTGCGGCGTCGGTGTGCACGCTGCCGTCAGGGTGAGCCGTGATGGCCAGGCCGGCGCTCTCCAGTGCCACCGCCAGGGCGGCAGCGTTGCGGGCGCGGACCACGGTGCCGGCCGACGCGAGCAGGTCGGACTTGGTGCCCTGGGCCACGATGCGTCCGTTGCCGATGACCACGAGGTCGTCGGCGATGACCTCGATCTCGTGAAGGAGGTGGGAGGAGAGCAGGACGGTGCCGCCTTGGTCGGCGAATCCGCGCAGGAGGTCGCGCATCCAACGTATGCCGGCGGGGTCCAGTCCGTTTGCCGGCTCGTCGAGGATGAGCACGCGCGGGTCTCCCAGGAGGGCGGTGCCGATGCCGAGGCGCTGACGCATCCCAAGGGAGTAGTCGCGGACGCGTCGGTCGGCCTCGTTGGCGGTCAGGCTGACGCGGTCCAGCATCTCCTGGACTCGGGTCCGGGGCAGGCCCATCGTCCGCTGGGCGAGGGTGAGGATCTCCCGTCCCGTGCGCCCGGCGTGCTGTGCGGAGGCGTCCAACAGGACACCCACCTCCGTGCCTGGGTTGGGCAGGTCGATGAACCGGCGCCCGTCGACCGTTGCGGTCCCCGAGGTGGCCGGCGTGAGGCCCACCAGGATGCGCATCGTCGTCGACTTGCCTGCACCGTTGGGGCCGAGGAATCCGGTGACCCGACCGGTGGCAGCGGTGAACGAGACACCGTCGACGGCGGTCATTCCGCGTCCGTAGCTCTTCGTGAGTGATTCGACTGTGATCATGCCGAGAATCGTGGCTCTAATAGCCCAGCGCCCACATCGGGGAGGCGCCGGAGCCTCACCCTGAGGTGACCCTGACGCGACTCAGGGTCAGCGTCGTGGAACTCGGCCTCAGGTGCACGACGCAGGTCGGCGAAATCCAGGTCGTTCGGATGTTCCACGGCTGCTCTCACCTCGGCAACGGGACCGACTCGAGGGTTGAAAGGAGAGCCTCATGCCGATCAAGGTCGCAGGTCGTTTGAGCACACCTGACAGGATCGAGGTATGGCGCGGGCTGGAGGGAGCATGAAGGCCGTCGTCCACGAGCGGTACGGCGGCCCCGACGTGCTGCGTGTCGAAGACGTCCGCATTCCGTCCCCCGCTACCGGGCAGGTCTTGCTGAAGGTCACAGCAACGTCGATCAACCTCAGTGACTGGGAGGGCCTCCGAGGCTCGCCTTTCTACGCGCGCCTGGGTGGGCTGCGCTCGCCGCGACGGCCGACGCTCGGATCGGACATCGCCGGAGTGGTCGAGGCAGTCGGCAACGGCGTCACTCGGTTCCAGCCCGGTGACGCGGTCTACGGCGACAACCTGCGGCTGATGGGCGGCTTCGCCGAGTACACGGTCGCACCCGAATCGGTCCTGGCCCTCAAACCAGCCGAGCTGACATTTGCTGAGGCGTCGACGATCCCGCAAGCCGGCGCGATCGCTCTCCAGGGCACGGCTCGCGTCTCGCCTGGGCTCCGATTGCTCATCAACGGGGCCGGCGGTGGCTCTGGTTCCTTCGCCGTCCAGTTGGCCAAACGTCTGGGTGCACATGTCACCGGTGTCGACAACGCGGACAAGCTGGAGTTCATGCGAACCCTCGGCGCCGATGAGGTGATCGACTACCGCGGCGACGACTTCACCCGGGGCCACGACCCGTATGACCTCATCTTGGACCTCGTGGCTCATCGGTCGGTGTTCGCCTATCGACGCGCGCTCGCTCCTGGCGGCCGGTACCTGTGCGTCGGGGGGTCCGTCCGGGCGCTGCTTCGGGTGCTGACGATCGGTGCGACCGCCGGACTGGTCACAGGCCGTCGACTCGGCGTGCTGGCCGTGAAGCCGGGTCCCGCCCACTTCCAGTCGCTGACCGATCTGTGCGTCGCCGGCCACGTGGAAACCCACATCGATCGCACCTACTCGCTCGATGAGGTCCCGGAAGCGCTGGCCTACGTCGGTGAGGGCCGCGCCCTCGGCAAGGTCGTCGTCATCCCGACGTGAACGGGGTTGTCGGCAGTCTGAAACTGCGCCCCAGCCGTCGTGTTCTGGTCCACAACGATGTCGGCCGTGCGGCTACACGGACGGCCCGCAGCGCGGATGCGGACGGCTGATGCTGGTCGCCATGCTGCTGGGATCAACGACCCGAGCGACAACTTCTGGAAGCCGAGGAACCGACCATGCAACGACCACTTGTCACACGAACTCTTCTGGGGTTGTCCCTTGGGTTGGGCGGCATGTTCGGCGCAGCCGCCGCGGCATCGGCCGCAGGGACGGTCAGCCAGGTCTCGGTTTCCGACGGGGCTCTCCTGGCGAAGGGTGCTGCGATTACCGTCCCGATCACGTACTGCACCGGGGACGCGCAGTCGACGACCTTGACCGTTTTGCCGGACTCGGGGAGCACGGCAGCATTCAGGTCGGGCGTGGCGCTGGCGTTCGTGAGCTTGACGGCGTGTGACGACGCGTCATTCACGGGTTGCTCGTTCATGACCCGAGAAGCCGTCGAGTTCCGGCTCGGAAACAAGTAGTCCGGGCAGCGCCATGTCTGATCCCACGCATCCCTCCCGGCTCGAAGCCCCGCTCGCCGCCCCGGCCGTCAGGCCGCCGGTCGCCGCGCCCCCAGCGGGGTCGTGCGCGCTCTTCGGCCACGAGATCGACAACCGAACGGTGGTCGACGGCAACCCGCGGTGCCGACGGTGCGGCCAGCCGTTCCTCTTCGAGGACGGCAGGGTCAGCCACACCCGCCACGTGCTGGGCTGCTTCCTCCGCCATCACACATACATCCGCATCGACCGACGCGCCGGACACAACGAGTACACCTGTGTTCGCTGCGGGCATCCGCTGCTCCTCGCAGTGGACGCCGACCGCCACGAGCCCCTGGCGGCGTTTCCCAAGAGGGTCCGCTATCTGTGCGGCGTGTTCGGCCACACCGTCCACCAGGTCACCGCCCGGAGCGGCTTCATCGAGTACAGCTGCGTCTGCGGGCACAGCTTCCTGCTCGCGGAGGAGGGCCTCACCCGGGTCACGCACCCGTTCATCTGCCGGGTTTCGGGGCACCGCGTGGCCTTCGTGGAGCAACGAGGCCGGTGCCACGAACACCGTTGTCTCGACTGCGGACACACGTTCGGATGGATGGACGCCGATGCCGGGTTGGTGAGACCCACCGGGTGACCTGGCATGTCCAGCTACTCCAAATCCGTACCCCTAGGCTGCTGCCATGTCGATGGTCCACACCGACGCGGTGTTCTTCGAGGACGACAAGGCGTTCGAGACCTGGCTCGTCGACAACGCGTCGACCGCCACGCACGTCTGGATTCGGATGGCCAAGAAGGGCACCGGCGTCACGTCGATCAATTGGACGACGGCCGTGGACGTGGCGCTCTGCTTCGGCTGGATCGACGGCATCTCCCGGCGGCTCGACGACGAGTGGTACGTGCAGCGGTTCACCCCGCGGCGCGCGAAGAGCGTCTGGTCGAAGATCAACCGGGAGCGCATCGAGCGGCTCACCGTCGAGGGGCGGATGCGCCCCGCCGGCCTGGCCGTGGTGGAAATGGCGAAGGCGGACGGCCGCTGGGACGCCGCCTACGACAGCCCGGCCACCGCAGTGGTGCCCGACGACCTTGCCGCCGCCCTGGCTGCGCGCGACCTCACCGACGTCTATGCGGCGCTGGACGGCCGCAACCGCTTCGCCTTCCTGAATCGCATCCAGACCGCGGTGCTCCCGGAGACCCGCGCCCGTCGCATCGAGCAGCTCACCGACGCCCTCGCCCAGGGCAAGACCCCGTTCCCGGCACCGACGAAGAAGTCCGGTACCTAGGGCTCGGACACACACTGCCGGAACGTAGCCGGATGCACCCCATCAGGCGCCTGAACGTCGTAGCCCCATCTGGGCGACCCGTGGGGGCGTCCCGATCAGGGTCTGGGGTCGCGGTCGGTGACCTCGCGGCGCGCGATGCGGCTGTCCGTTCGCACGATCGAGACCACCAGCGCAGCTCCGCCGAGAGCGGCCAGCAGGAAGAACACCATGGCGATGGCGGGATAGCCCAGGATCCGGTTCTGCGTCGGCACCTGCATCATCAACGCCGCGCCGACGACCAGCGCGGCCATCACGATCCCCATGGTGAGCCGGTTGGCGAGCCGCTGGAGCACGTGCAGGAACCTCGCCTCGTCGAGGGCATCGACCCGGAGCGAGAACTTCCCGCCGGCGAGGTTGTCCATGATCGCGTTGGCACGGCGGGGGAAGTTCGCCGTGAACTCCTTGGCATCGATCGCTGCAGCCATCAGCCCGGATGCCGACACGTGCAGCCCGCTGCCCATGATGTCGGTGACGTTCTCGCGGATCGCCTCGGCGGGCGCGAAGTTGGGGTCGAGGTGCTTGGTCACCTGGTCGAGGTTGAGCAGTGCCTTGCCCACCATGGTCATCTCGGGCGGTGGCCGCAGTCCGTGGACGCCCGAGAGGCGGCTCAGCTCCACCAGGACGGCACCCGCCTGCACCTGTTCGCCGAGGGCCACGGCCCGGGACACGAGGGCGGCCACTTCGTCGCGGAACTGCCCCGCGGCATACCCCTCCAGCTGTTGGCCCATCGCGGCGAGGACCATCGCCGCCTCTTCGCCGTCGGAGTCGCCGATCGCAAGCAACAGCTTGACGATCTGGTCCTGGACGCGGGGCGGGACGGTCGCCACCATGCCGAGGTCGATGAGGCCGAGCCGGCCGTCGGGGGTGAGCAGGACGTTGCCGGGGTGTGGGTCGGCATGCAGGAAGCCGTCCACGAGGATCATCCGGAGGTATGCCGCGAAGAGCTCCTTCACGAGCGGCTCGCCGTCGAGGTCGGTCAGGCCCAGCGGGCCGATGTCGGTGACCTTCCGACCGGGCACGAAGTCCATCGTGAGCACCCGACCGCTGGTGTAGTCCGAAACAGGTTGCGGGACAACGAGAAGGGGGTAGCTCTCAGTGAGCTCGCCGAGGCGCACCAGGTTGGCGGCCTCCCGCTGGTAGTCCAGCTCGCCGGCCAGCGAGCGGCGGAACTGCGTGAGCAGCTGGCCGAAGCCGTAGCGACGACCCACGTCGGTGTGGTCGTCCGCGAACGCTGCGATCTTGGTCAACGCCTCCATGTCGTCGCGCACGACTTCCCGCACCCCTGGGCGCTGCACCTTGACGACGACTTCCTTGCCGCTGGGCAGGACCGCACGATGCACCTGCCCGAGGGACGCGGCGGCGATGGGGACCTGCTCGAAGGAGGCGAACGCATGCCTGATCGCGACGCCCAGCTCGTCCTCCACGATCTGCTGGACCTGCGCGTAGGGAAAGGGCTCGACCTTGTCCTGCAACCGGGTCAGGGCCTCCGTGTACGCCGGCGGCAGCAGGTCGACGCGGGTCGAGAGGAGCTGGCCGAGCTTGACGTAGGTCGGACCCATCGACTCGAGGTCTTCGGCCAGGGACTCCGCCTCGGAGAGGTCGCCAGCGGGCCGCTCGTCCTCGACGAGGAACTCGTCGAACCCCGCACCGCTGACCAGGTCCGACCGTCCGTGCCGGACAAGCAACCTGGCCAGAGCGGCATAGCGCACGGCGTTGGGCAGGTCGGGCAGCGGGTTCATGGCGTCATCTTGGCAGCCGGGTGGCGCTTGCCCGCTGAGCCCCCCAACCTGATGGACCTGAAACGATCGTCGCGCGCGGCCCGGCCAACCGATTTCTGCTTGTTCGGTGGCATCAGTACTGGCCGGAGTACGCCTTGCGGCGGAGGTAGGCCCAGGCGAGCAGGGCGCAGACGAGGCCGTTGAGGGCGCCGATCAGGATGTCGCTGAGGTGGTGCATGCCTCGATAGAGCCGGGCCCACGCGACGAGCACCGGGATCACCAGGAACAGCGTGGTGACCAGTCGTCGTAGCGCCTTGCGTTGGATCGACTGAGCGAGCAGCGCGAACGACACGTAGAGGGCAGTGGCCGCGCCGACGTGCCCGCTGGGGTAGCTCGAGGTCGGCGGTGCGGGATCCAGGTGGGGGACATGGGGTCGCGGCCTGCCGACGACGGCGGTCGCGATGACGAACACCGTGGCCTGGAGGGAGATGGCGATGGCCGGCACCAGGGCGCGCCACCACTCGCGGGTGCGCCACCAGATCAGGGCGACGGCGACCACGCAGACGCCGATCACGATCTCGGTGTTGCCGATGTGGGACCAGACCATCGTGATGGAGTCCCAGGTCTTGGTGCGGGTCTCCTGGACGTCCTTGCTGATGGTGTCTTCGGAGTTCAGCCCCTTGAGCGGGCCCTTGATGACCAAGCCGCCGCCGACGATCGCGACCCACAGGAGGATCGCCGGCGCGACCGCGCGCACCGCGAGGTCGCGGAGGGCGGAGCCGACCGAGGGCGTCGACGGGTCGTCCGAGTAGCGCGTCAGGAAGGCCATCACAGGGCCCCAGGCGCGTCGAGGAGGTTCATGGCTCGAGCAGTGCACATGTCCGCGACCCTACGCCCAACGGGCAGCCTGCAGGCCCCTGACCTGCACTTTTGTCGCACCCCCCGGTCTGCATTGTGGCCAAGGACCAGCGGACTGAGCCCAGCCAACCCCACGGCGCAGGTCAGGCGAGGAGCTGCTCGGTGGCGCTGGTGATGACCCAGTCCTGGTAGCGCTGCTGGCCCCACCGCCGCTTGCGCCGCAACGTGTTGAAGACGCCGGGTGAGCTCAGCGTGAACATGATGTCCGCGGCCGTCGCAGCAGTCAGCCCGGGCCGAAGCTCGCCGCGTGAGTGAAACCGTTGTGCCAGCTGGAGATTCAGCTCGTAGGCAGACTCCGTGCCGCGCGTCACCGTGCGTTGCAGGTCTGGGTCGGCGGCCGGGATGGCATCGCTGACGAGGATCAGGTCGCCGGCCCGGTTCATCAGGTCGGTCGCCAGCCGCAGGTGCGTGGCGAGCGCCTCGTGGGGGTCGTCCATCGCACGAGCGGCGATCGCCTCGGGCCGGTCAGCCGCTCGCACTCGCGACTCGTCGCCCATCGTCAGCATCGCGATGGTGTGCCGGAGCAGGCCGAGCTTGTTGCCGAAGCTGTCGTAGAGCGTGCGCTCCCCCACGCCCGCCCGCTCCGCCACGTCCTTGAGCGTCGTGCCCTGCCACCCCCGCGCGACGAAGAGCTCCACCGCCGCCGCACGGATGCGCGCCCGCGTCTCCTCGGCCGCCGCCGTCCGTGCCGCCGAGCGGTATTGCCTCTTGACACCTTCTTCCACGAGCGTCACTCTATCGGTAATTGACCGCAGTGCAACTGCGGTGAAATGAGGGAGATCCGATGACTGAGTCAGCGCACCTGAGGGAAGCGGTCCAGCGAGCGTTCAGCCCGGCCACAGGACCCCGCACGATCGGCGTCGAGCTCGAGATGCACGTGCGCGGCATACCGGATCTCGATGGTGAGCTGGCCCGTCGCGGCCACCCGACCCTCGAGCCCGGCGGGCAGCTGGAGCTGAGCCTTCCCCCGCAGCCGTCCATCCCCGCACTGCTCCGCGAGGTCGACTGGTGCCTCGCAGCGGTCCACGCGTCCACGGAGATCGCCCTCACCGGAGTCGACCCGTGGCGCGCGCTCGACGACGTCCCCCTCACCCTCCGGACGCCGCGCTACCTCGCCATGCAGGAGCTGTTCGATCGCGACGGCGACGCGGGCCGCCGGATGATGCGGCTCAGCGCGAGCCTGCAGGTGTGCGTCGACCTGCTGCCCGGCCGCGCCGGCTACGAGCAGTGGCTGGTCGCCAACCTCGCCGGCCCATCGCTGGTCGCGGCCTACGGCGGCGACCGCGAGCGCACCCGCATCTGGCAGGGGATCGACCCGGCCAGGACCGGCTACGACGGGCGCCACCTCGACGTGCGCGACCCGATCGGGGCGTATGCCGCGTTCGCCGGCGCCGCTGAGCGCCTCGCCGTCCCGGAGGCGAGCGATGACGGCTACCACCTCACCACGCTCTTCCCGCCGGTCCGTCCGCGGGGTGGCTACCTCGAGCTCCGCTACCTCGACTCCCAGCGGCCGACCGCCGAGCTGCTCGGCACCGTCTGGGCGCTGATGTACGACGCGAGCCTGCGTCGCCGCGCGCTGGACCTGTTGCTCCCCACCCTCCCGACCTACTGGGACCAGTGGCAGACGGCTGACCCGACCGCCCTCCTGGAGGCCGTCAACGACACGGAGGTGGCGGCATGAAGACACTCTTCGTCATCGACCCGCTCGACGGGCTCGACGCGTCGCTCGACACGAGCATCGGGCTCATGCACGCCGCGCAGGAGCTCGGTGTCGAGGTGTGGGCCGCCGAGGCCCGGCACCTCGAGGTCGTCGACGGACGCGCGATGGCCCGGGCGCGTGCGCTGAAGCTGGCGCCCTCGACGCCGGCCGACGGCTGCCGGTGGACCGTGCCGGATCCCTGGTACGACGCCGGACCCGAGGAGCAGCTGCGGCTCGACGACGTGGCGGCAGTGTTCATGCGCCTCGAGCCACCTGTCGACCTGGACTTCCTCGCGGCGACCTACGTGCTCGACCTCGTCGGCGCTGCCGACACCAACAGCAGCCCAAGCACCGCGATGGTCAACGCCCCCAGCGGTTTGCGCGCCTGCAGCGAGCACCTGCTCGGCCTGTCGTTCCCCGACCTCGTGCCACCGACCGTCGTCACGGCGAGCGCCGACACGATCAGGCACTTCCTGGCCGAGCACCAGCGCATCGTCGTCAAGCCGGTTGACGGCTTCAGCGGACGAGGCGTCTTCCTCGTGTCGAGCACCGACCCCAACCTCGCCTCGATCGTCGAATCCTCCACTCGCAGTGGGACCAGAGCGGTCGTCGTGCAGCCCTACCTGGCGCAGGTCGAGGCGGGCAACAAGCGGATCTACCTGCTCGACGGTGTCGCCGTCGGCGCCAGCCTGCGGCACCCGGTGCCGGGCGACTTCCGCATCGTCAGCCCCGACGGGCCGGCCGAGCTCACCGACCGCGACCTCGAGATCGTCGAGCGACTCGCACCAACGCTGAAGCACCACGGCCTGCGCTGCGTCGGCCTCGACGTCATCGGCGACCACCTCATCGAGGTCAACGTGACCTCACCCGGCGCGCTCCGCAAGGCCGACGCCCTCCTCGGCACGACCTACTGCGCCGACCTCGTCTCGCACGTGCTCACCCACCCCACGTGGAAGGAACCGTCATGACCACAGCCATCATCTGCTCCGCCGTCCTGGCCGCCTCGATCTTCGTCCTCGGCTTCAACGTCTCACTCAACCGTGGCTACGCCGCCAAGCGCGGAAGCAGCCAGATGCCAACGGATCCAGCCGACCCGCTGCTGATCGCCCAGCGCGCCCACGGCAACGCGGCCGAGTACGTGCCGACCCTCATCGCGCTGTTCCTGCTCGTCGGCTGGCAGTCCCCGCAGCTGTGGGCCCAGGGCCTCATCGTCCTGGCGACCGCCTCGCGCCTCCTGCACGCCGTCTCGATGCTGCGCAGCCAGACCTTGGCCGCCGAGTCCGCGCCACGGATGACCGGCGCGATGGGCACCTACGCGTTCGGGCTCGCCCTCGCCGTGACCGCCGGCGTCGCGGCGATCTGACCCCTGCCGCTCGACGGCCCTCGACGGCCCTCGACGGATCCTCGACGGTCCTCGACCGACCGTGACCTGATCCTCGGCCCGAACGCCTCATGCATCTGCAGCATGGACGAGCGCGCCGCGCGGTGACAGCGTGGGGGCATGACGCGCATCGTCGAAGCCGACTACCTCGTCGTGGGGGCCGGCGCCATGGGCATGGCTTTCACGGATGCGCTGGTCGACCACGCCGACGTCCGCGTCGCCCTGGTCGACCGGCGCCACGGCGTCAGCGGCCACTGGCTCGCTGCATACCCCTTCGTTCGACTGCACCAGTCCTCCGCCTTCTACGGGGTCGCCTCGACCCTGCTCGGCGGCGGCCAGCTGCAGCAGCGCGGCCCGGAGAAGGGACTGCAGGAGCGAGCCAGCCAACCGGAGATCTGCGCCTACTACGCCAGGGTCCTCGACCGCCTCGTCGACACCGGCCGCGTCGAGTTCTTCCCCAACAGCGAGTATGCCGGTGACCGCACCTTCACCTCGCGCATCTCGGGCGAGCGGTTCGAGATCAGTCCCGAGTGCCGGGTGGTCGACGCCCGCTACCTGGCCCCGAGCATCCCGGCCGAGAAGGCAGCCCCGTTCGGGGTCGCCGACGACGTGCGGCTCGTCCCCGTCAACGAGTTGGCGCAGCTCGACGAGGCACCGCGCCAGTACGTCGTCGTGGGGGCCGGCAAGACCGCCACCGACGCCTGCATCTGGCTGCTCTCGCGGGGCGTGGACCCTGACTCGATCTGCTGGGTGCGCGCGCGCGAACCGTGGATGTACAACCGGGCGCTGATCCAGCCCGACCCGGCGATCTTCCTGAGCGCGAGTGCCGACATCGTGGAGGCCGCGGTGGGCGCCGAGACCCTCGACGAGGTGATGCTGCGGCTCGAGGAGCGCGGCGTCGTGTTGCGGATCGACCGCACCGTCACGCCGACGATGGCCAAGACGCCGACGCTCGCCACCTGGGAGCTCGACCAGCTGCGCACCCTCGAGAACGTCGTGCGGCTCGGGCACATCCAGACCGTCGACCGCGGGAAGCTCACCTTCGCCGACGGGTCGGTGGCCATCGACAAGGACGCCCTCGTCGTGCACTGCGCTGCCGACGGCCTCAAGTACCCGGGACGCGTGCCCGTCTGGCGCCCCGAGGTGATCACGCTCCAGGCGATCCGGGCCGGCTTCCCCTCCTTCGGTGCGGCCGTGACCGGATACATCGAGGCGACCCGCGACGACGACGACGAGAAGAACCGGATCTGCGCTCCCTCGGTCTACGGGAACTCGTTGCAGGAGTGGGCCCGGATGATCGTCTTCGGCAGTCGCAACGCTGCCGCCTACACCGCCGAACCCGACATCAAGGAGTGGGCCACGGGGGTCGCCCTCAACCCGGCGCGCACGCCTCCCGGCTATGCCGCGTCGCAGGCCCTCGACGACGCGACCGAGCGACTCGCGAAGTGCGGTCCACCCGGGCTCGCCCGGCTCGCGGAGCTGATGGAGTAGGCGTCAGTCCGAGCGCGAGCCAGTCAGTCAGTCCCCGGGCCGGATCATGACCTTGATCGAGGTCGGGTCGGTGCGTCCGGCAGTGAGAGCGGCTTCGACGTCGTCGAGCCCGTGGTGCCCGGTGACCATGGAGTCGAGGTCCACCCGACCCGAGGCGGCCAGCTGGATGGCGATCGGCCAGGTGTTGGCGTAGCGGAAGGCGCCGGTGATGGTGAGCTCGCGGTCCTGCACGTAGGACAGCGGTAGCTCGACCTTGTCGCCACCCATCCCGACCAGCGCCACGCGTCCGGCGCGCGCCACGACCGACACCGCGTCCCAGGTGGCTCGCGCGTTGCCCGAACACTCGAGCAGCACGTCGGGCTCGATGCCGGCCTCGGCCAGCGAGGTCGCGCTGACGTCGATCGCGCGGAGGCCGAGCTTCTCGGCGAGGGCGAGGCGGTGTGGATTCACGTCCGTCACGGCGACGGCATCCGCCCCATACGCCCGGGCCGTCTGGGCGGCGATCAGGCCGATCGGACCCGCACCGGTGACGAGGACAGTGCTGCCCGGGGCGACCCGCGCCCGCAGGCACGCCCAGATGCCGACGGACAGTGGTTCCAGCAGGCCCGCCGCGTCGTCGCTGATGGTGTCGGGCACGGCATACACGAACGACGCGGGCACCGCGACGAACTGCGCGAACGCCCCGTCGTAGGGGGGCGTCGCGAAGAACTTCACGTCGGGGCACAGGTTGTAGCGCCCGGCCAGGCACTGCGTGCAGTTGCGACAGGGCACACCCGGCTCGATCGACACCCGCTGGCCGACGCTCAACGAGGTGACGCCCGCCCCGACCGCGGCCACGACCCCGCCCGCCTCGTGCCCGAGGACCAACGGGGAGTCCACGACGTAGGGACCGATCCGGCCGTGTTCGTAGTAGTGCACGTCGGAGCCACAGACCCCGACCGACCCGACTTCGACCAGCACCTCGTCGTCGCCCGGCACCGGGACCTCGCGCTCCTCCACGCCCACGCGCCCGACCCCGCTCAGCACGCTCACCCGCATCGTTGTCACGCTGAATCCTCCAGACTGCTACACCTGAGCGGCACACGCTTCCTTGGACTCAGACGTTAGCCTCGGCGTCAACCATGGACACCACGCCTGCTCACTCGCGAGACGCCGGCCCGCTCGGCGATCGGGCCCTGGTCCTCGCCGGCGGCGGGGCGGCCGGCAACGCCTGGGAGCTCGGCCTCGTCGCCGGCCTCGCCGAGGCGGGCGTCAACCTGGTGGACGCCGACCTCATCGTCGGCACCTCGGCCGGCTCGACCGTGGCCGCCCAGATCACGAGTGGCACCAGCCCGACAGACCTGTATGCCGCCGTCGTCGCGCAGGCGCCTCGGCCGCGCGTCAGCGACGCCCGGCCAGGCGAGGGCCGGCCTGGCGACGGTCGGACTGACCGACGACCCGGTCCGGGGGCCGCGGGTCAGCGCTACGTGGACTGGTCGAACGCGATCATCGCCGCTGCCTCGGACCCGACCGACCTGCGGCGCCGGATGGGAGCCGCGGCCCTGGAGAAGGACGACGGCTCCCAGGCGCGCTGGCGCGACCTCGTCGCGGCTCGGCTCCCCAGTCACGGGTGGCCCGAGCAGAGGGTGCTCATCACCGCAGTCGATGCGCGCACCGGCGCGCCGGTCGTGTTCGACCGCGACAGCGGGATCGACCTCGTCGACGCGGTGGCCGCCAGCACCGGCAACGGCTACCCGATCGGGGACGAGCGCTACCTTAACGGCGGCTACCGACGCAGCGAGAACGCAGACCTGGCAATGGGATTCGCCCGGGTGCTGGTGCTCTCGCCCTTCGGCGGCCGGACCCGGATGCCGCTCGAGTGGCGGATGGACCTCGCCAGCCAGGTCGACGACCTCCGCGCCGGAGGCAGCCGGGTCGAGACCGTCTTCCCCGACGCCGGCGCCGGTGATGTGTTCGACGCCAACGCACTGGATCCGGCCACCCGACTACAGGCCGCGCGCGGCGGACACGAGCAGGGCCAGGCGCTGGCGGAGCACCTCGCGGCCTTCTGGCACTGACCGTCGCCTGGCACGGCCCCCTCCACCACCCGACGGGCATGGCACACAATGGACCGTGCCCAGAGAGCTCGCCGACGTCGAATGGCCCGTGTCCACAGCCCGACTGACGCTTCGGAGGGCAACGGTCGACGACGCGGATGCCGTGCTCTCCTATCGCAGCTCGTCGCTGGTGACCGAGTGGCTCGGCGAGCCGCCGGAGGACTTCCACGAGCGGTTCGTCGCACCCGAGCGACTCGACCTGTTGCTCGTCATCGAGCGTGAGGGAGCGGTCATCGGCGACCTCATGGTCAAGATCGGAGACGTGTGGTCACCCCCGCAGCTGGCGTCGCAGGCGAAGGGAGTCCAGGCCGAGCTCGGATGGGCCCTGCGACCGGAGGAGACAGGGAGGGGCTACGCGACCGAAGCGGTAGAGGCCGCACTCCGGATCTGCTTCGAGGACCTGGGCCTCCATCGCGTGACCGCGGACTGCTTCGTGGGCAACGCCCCCTCCTACCGGCTGATGGAGCGAGTCGGGATGCGACGGGAACAGCACGCCGTCAAGGACGCCCTGCATCCGTCCGGTGAGTGGATGGACGGCTACCTCTATGCCCTGTTGGCCGAGGAGTGGCGCGTCCGCCACCCTTGACCGCGGACCGGGGCAGGGTCATCGTCTGAGTGGTCGGAGCAGGGAACCGCACTCCGCAGGACGGGAGGCCCGAGGACCTCGGCAGCACTGGGCGCCTCTCCTTTCCTGACCTTCCTTCAGGTGGGCAACGGGAGTTCAATCGTCGGCATGGAGACGCTCATAGCGGTGCTCGGAACCCTTGCGGGTACGGCCTTCGGTGCCATTGCCACCTTCGTCACACAACGCGCCAGCTTCGCCAGGGAGTCAACGGAACGTCTGCGCGAGACCCGACGGGTCCAATACGTGGAGTTCATGGCCAAGAGCCACGACGTGTTCCTGGCGATCCGCACGCTTGCAGCAGCTGGGCGACAGCGAGGGTTCGCAACGGAGGGCGAGCGTCTCGACATGCGTGGCGTGCCCGCCGCGGAAGGCCAGAAGGCGCTTGAAGAGCTGCGCCTCGTCTGCGATGACGAGGTCGCGGCGCGCGCCGCGGACCTGTGGCTCCACCTCCGAAAGGAGCACATCCCCCGCGGAGCCAAGCACAACCACGTGGACTTCAATGAATGGAGCACCCGCTATTGGGCGCTGCGGCGGGAGTTGATCAACACGTGCCGAGCTGAGGCCGGGATGCAGTCGCTCGACTGGGAGAAGGCCTCCGTGGCGGGTCGGGAGCCCGGCAAGGCTGACCAGTCGTCGACGCTGACCGACGAGGACGACCGCTAGACCGGCGGAACGACCCCGCCGGTGCGCATCTGCTCCGCGACGGCGTGCGCGTCTGACGAATCCTCCGCCAGCAGCCCGGTGACGACGCCGGCGCGGTCGGCGTCTGACCGGTTCTGGCTGAGCTTGGCCTTGGCCTGCACGCGCTCCACCGCGAACTCGACCCCGACGATCGCACGCAGCTGCCCGCGGATGTACTTCTCCGGGGCGTCCGTGCGGTGCCACGGCGCCTCGCGATGCCCTTCGTGCTGCTCGACCAGCTCGTCGAGCGCGCCCTGCAGCCAGTCGACGTCGTCGTGCACGGTCGCGCGTCCGGCCAGCTGCACGACCGAGTAGTTCCACGTCGGCACGACCCTGCCGTGCTCCGCCTTGGCCGCGTACCAGGTCGGCGAGATGTAGGCCTGCGGCCCGGTGACCACGAGCAGCGCGGGCTGGTCGTCGGCGATCGCCTTCCAGTGCTCGTTGGCCCTGGCGAAGTGGGCGATGACGGTGTCGTCGCGCCAGACCACCGGCAGCAGCGTCGCCAGCGGGTAGCCGTCGGGACCGGTCGTGATGAGCTGCGCCGAGCCGAGCTGCGCGACCATCGCGCGGACCGCCCGCTCGTCGTCGAGGGCGTTGAAGTGCGGCACGTACATGGCGTCAGTCTCCTCTCGATGCCGCCGGCGTCACCGCGATCTCTGCCGCCGCCGCCGCCGACGTCGTCGCCGCACGCGGCAGCGTCGGTATGCCGAGTCGCACCCGCACCGCCGCGCCGGCACACCCGATCACGACCAGTCCTCCGACGACCGTGGTCCAGGTCAGCGCCTCGCCCAACAGCAGTGCGGCCCACGAGATGGAGAGCACCGGCTGGACGAGCTGGACCTGGCTCACGTGGGCCATCGGGCCGATCGCGAGTCCGTGGTACCAGGCGAAGAATCCGAGGAACATGCTGACGACCCCGAGGTAGGCGAAGGCCGCCCACTGCACGGCCGTCGCCGAGGGTGCCTCGTGCGCAACGGAGAGGCTGGCCAGGAGGACCATCAGCGGCGCGCAGAGGACGAGCGCCCACGACACGGTCTGCCAGGCGCCGAGCTCGCGGGCGAGTAGCCCGCCCTCCGCGTAGCCGATGGCAGCGGCCACCACCGCCCCGAAGAGCAGCAGGTCCGACCAGCGCAGCTGGCCCAGGCCTCCCCACTGGGCCGACGCGAAAACCATCGCGGCGAGCGCCCCCACCCCCGCGATGACCCAGAACGACACGGGCGGCCGCTCGTGCCCGCGCAGCACGGCCATGGTGGCGGTGGCCGCCGGCAACAGGGCGATCACGACGGCGCCATGGCTCGCGGGAGCGGTGGTCAGCGCATACGACGTCAGCAACGGGAAGCCGATGACGACCCCGGCACCCACGATCGCGAGCCGCGCCCACTGCCGGCCACGCGGCATACGTTGGCGGGTGGCGGCGAGCGCAGCGGCGGCGAGGACGGCAGCGACGACGGCGCGACCGGAGCCGATGAAGAGCGGCGACAGACCGCCGACCGCCACGCGCGTGAAGGGCACGGTGAAGGAGAAGGCTGCTACTCCGACCAGGCCCCACCAGAGGCCGGCCGAGGCACCCGCGGGTAGCACCCGCGGTGGAGAGAGAGTAGCGCTACTATGCTGCGTCATGACCGACGATAGCAGTTCGCGGATTGCGGCGTCACTCCGCGACTGGATCGCGGACGCTTCGCCGGGCGCCCGGCTGCCCTCCACCCGTGCCCTCGTGGCGCGGCACCAGGCCAGCCCGGTCACCGTCCAGCGGGCGCTGCGCGAGCTGACCACGCAGGGGCTGGTCGAGAGCCGGCCCGGGGTGGGGACCTTCGTGCGAGCCGTCCGGACGGCTCGACCCTCCGACTACGGCTGGCAGACCGCGGCCCTGCGAGCGCCCCAGTCGCGCACCCCGGCTGTCTCGACCGCGATGCGCAGCGCGGCCAACGACGTCATCGCCCTGCACTCCGGCTACCCGGATCGCGAGCTCCTGCCCGAGCGGCTGGTGCGCTCGGCCCTCACCCGCGCGGTGCGCGGCGACACGACGCTGTCGAGGCCGCCGGTCGCAGGGCTGCCCGACCTCCAGTCGTGGTTCGCCCGCGAGCTCGGGGCGGCGAGCCCGGTCGGCGTCACGCCTCCCTCGCCGAGCGACGTCATCGTGCTGCCCGGCAGCCAGAGCGGACTGAGCTCGCTCTTCCGCGCGCTCGTCGCCGCCGGACAGCCCGTCCTCATGGAGTCGCCGACCTACTGGGGCGCGATCACCGCCGCCGCCCAGGCCGGCGTGCGCGTCGTGCCGGTGCCGTCGGGGCCCGACGGGCCGGACCCCGACGAGCTCGCGCGAGCCTTCGAGGAGAGCGGTGCCCGCGTCTTCTACGGACAGCCCAACTACGCGAACCCGACCGGCGCACAGTGGTCGGTCGAGCGCGCGGAAGAGGTGCTCGAGGTGGTGCGCGACCACGGGGCGTTCCTCGTCGAGGACGACTGGGCCCACGACTTCGGCATCACCTCGACACCCAGACCTGTTGCAGCGCAGGATGATTCGGGCCATGTCATCTACCTGCGGTCACTCACCAAGAGCGTCTCCCCGGCCCTCCGAATCGCCGCCGTCATCGCCCGCGGCCCGGCGCGCGAGCGCATCCTCGCCGACCGGGGCGCCGACTCGATGTACGTCAGCGGCCTGCTCCAGGCCGCCTCGCTCGACGTCGTCACCCAACCCGCCTGGCAGACCCACCTGCGCAGCGTGCGGGAGCAGCTCAGGGCCCGTCGCGACCTGCTGCTCGACAGCCTCCACACCCACGCCCCGCAGGCCCACGTCGAACAGGTGCCGCGGGGTGGTCTCAACCTCTGGGCCCGCCTGCCGGACGGCACCGACCTGGCCGAGCTCGTGACCCGCTGCGAGCGCGCCGGACTGCTCATCGCGCCGGGCACCGAGTGGTTCCCGGCCGAGCCCGCCGGGCCGTTCCTGCGGCTCAACTACAGCGGCCCCAACCCCAGCGCCTTCCCCGACGCCGCGCGGATCCTGGGCGAAGCCCTCTCGCAGGGGTCACCCGATGCGTGAGCCCTCAGGTCAGGCGGAGCGGCGCAGGGCTGCCACGGCGGGCAGGTCGTCGAGCGCCGAGAAGACCGCGGTGTCGCAGACCGTGCAGCAGAACCCACCGGGCAGCTCGTCGACGACCGGCACGAGGATGCGCTCGCCCAGGCACTCGTCGCACCAGGCCTGGACTGCGTGGAGCAGCAGCACGTCCGAGAGGTGGTCCATGCCCCGAGCGTGACACGGGGCACCGACAGGGCGAAGGACCCACGCCGCACGCGCGCGGTGCTAGTCGAACCGGCCGGTGACCACGAACGGAGCGGCGAGATCGGTGTTGTCGACGACCAGGTCGGCCCGCGTCCACGGGGAACGCTGCTCGAAGTAGGTGCGCTGGGCCCCGACATAGCGCTGCATGGAGGGGTCCTCGGGGTCGGGTGAGGTGCCGTCGCGCTCCGCCATCCGCGCGGCCGTCTCCTCGAACGGCACGTCCAGCCAGATCGCGAACTCGAAGCACCCCTCCAGCTCGGCTCGCTGCAGGAACAACCCGTCGACCAGCACCACCGAGCCGGCCGGCGCGCGGGACACCGGACCGGTCAGCACCTCGTCGGTCTCGAGGTCGTGCCCCCGCGGCCGGTACTCGCGCGAGCCACCCGGCCCGAGCGGCTCGAGCACCTCGGCCCGCAGGCGCGGGTAGTCGTAGGAGTCGAGCCAGAAGCCTTCCGGGGAGGTGCGGCCGCGCGCGTAGCGGAGCTCGCGCACCTGGTGCCAGTCGTCGGCGCTGACCCGCACGACCGAGCGACCCCGGGCGGACAGCTCCGCCGCGAGCTCGTCCGCGAAGACCGTCTTGCCCGACCCGTCGACCCCGTCGACCGCCACCCGCACGCAGTCCTCCCCCACCGCGGCGGGCACGGAGTCGGCCACCTGCGCGACCACGGCCGGGCGCACCAGCGGCGGACCTCCCACGCTGACCGACGGCTCGCCGCTCACCCGGGCACCAGCCAGCCGAGCACGGTGACGAGGCCGATCACGGCGCAGGCCACGAACAGGACTCCCAGCGCGAGCGCGATGACCGTCGCCGCGTCGGTGCCGCCGTCACCGGAGTCGTCTCCGGAACCTGGGTGCGCCTGGCCCGCCCGCGCCTGGCCCGCCTGGGTCTGACCGGCCGCCCCGCCTGATCCCCCCGAGCTGCCAACCTGCTCGGCGCGGCGACGCAGCGCGTCCACCCGCTTGTTGCCCTCGAGCTCGCGCACCGAACGCGGCAGGCTGCTCCACATCTGCGCGAAGTGGTCGCCGTGCCGCTCGCGCCACGCCTCGACCGACTCGTCGACGTCCTTGCCGCGCCGGCTCGTGCCGAACCACGCCGCACCCGCCGCCGGCAGGTCGCGCATCGCGTAGCTGACCTCGCCCAGCAGCTCCAGCGCCTCCGCGTCGTACTCCGCGGCGAGGTGGCCGACCAGCCGCTCGCGCGCCTTCCACTCCCGACCTGCTGCCAGGTCGGCGCGGGCGCGCTGCACGGCGCCACTGGACGGGCTCGCGGGCTGCTCCTGCGGTTCCTCGCTCACCCTCGTGAGTATGCCGCGTGGCCCCCCACCGGCGCCCGGGCACCTCCCGCGCGCCCGCGGCATACCCGATCGCCCTGCTCGTGGTGGTCCGTTTGGTGGGGAATCCCACAAGGGACTTGATTTCGTTACTCGCGAGTAGCACCATGGAAGTTACCGGCCAGTACGGACTGGCGGTGCACGACGAACGCCCGACACAACGACGTTTCAAGACGTGGAGGTGCCCGCGATGGGCCACTACAAGAGCAACCTGCGCGACCTGGAGTTCAACCTCTTCGAGGTCTTCGGCCGCGGTGAGGTGCTGGGTCAGGGCCACTACTCGGAGGTGGACCAGGACACCGCCCGCGAGATGCTCAAGGAGGTGTCCCGCCTCGCCGAGCACGAGCTGGCCGAGTCCTTCTCGGACGCCGACCGCAACCCCCCCGTCTACGACCCCCAGACCTACTCGGTGACCATGCCCGAGTCGTTCAAGAAGAGCTACCAGGCCTACGTCGACTCCGGCTTCTGGAGCGTCGACGTGCCCGCCGAGCTCGACGGCACCGTCGCCCCGCCCAGCCTCAAGTGGGCCATGAACGAGATGGTGCTCGGCGCCAACCCGGCGATCGCGATGTTCGCGGCCTCCTACTCGTTCGCGAACCTGCTCCACATCCTCGGCAACGACGAGCAGAAGAAGCTCGCCCACTGGATCGTGGCGAAGGGCTGGCACTGCACGATGGTGCTGACCGAGCCCGACGCCGGCTCCGATGTGGGCGCGGGTCGCACCAAGGCCACCCAGAACGCCGACGGCACCTGGAACGTCACGGGCGTCAAGCGGTTCATCACCTCCGGTGAGTCCGACCTGACCGACAACGTCATCCACTTCGTGCTGGCCCGCCCCGAGGGTGCCGGTCCGGGCACCAAGGGACTGTCGCTCTTCATCGTCCCCAAGTTCCAGATCGACCTCGAGACCGGCGAGCTCGGTGAGCGCAACGGTGCCAACGTCACCAACCTCGAGCACAAGATGGGCCTCAAGGTCTCCACCACGTGCGAGATCACGTTCGGCGACAAGGCGCCCGCGGTCGGCACCCTGCTCGGCGACACGCACGACGGCATCGCCCAGATGTTCCGCGTCATCGAGCACGCGCGGATGCTGGTGGGCACCAAGGCGATCTCGACCCTGTCGACGGCCTACCTCAACGCGCTCGACTACGCCAAGGAGCGGGTCCAGGGCGCCGACCTGACGCAGCAGACCGACAAGGCCGCGCCCCGCGTCACCATCACGCACCACCCCGACGTGCGTCGTTCGCTGATGACCCAGAAGGCGTATGCCGAGGGCCTGCGCGCGCTGGTGATGTACACAGCGACGCAGCAGGACACCGTCCACCAGGCCTTCCTCGAGTCCGGCTCCGAGGAGATCGCCGCCGACACCCCGGCCGAGATGGCCAACCGGGT
Organism: Pedococcus sp. P2_D7; assembly: GCF_056404295.1. Lineage (NCBI taxonomy): Bacteria > Bacillati > Actinomycetota > Actinomycetes > Micrococcales > Intrasporangiaceae > Pedococcus > Pedococcus sp. P2_D7. The sequence continues at coordinate 223,777 of NZ_JBFUEH010000002.1, read as the reverse complement.
CAACGACCTGCTGCTCCCCATCGTCAAGGGCGTCGGCTCCGAGCGCGCCTGGGTGCTGCTCGGCACCGAGTCGCTCCAGACGCTCGGCGGTTCGGGCTTCCTGCAGGAGTACCCGATCGAGCAGTACATCCGCGACGCCAAGATCGACACCCTCTACGAGGGCACGACCGCGATCCAGGGCCTCGACTTCTTCTTCCGCAAGATCATCCGCGACAAGGCCCAGGCCCTCTCGCACGTGGCCATGCAGGTGCAGGAGTTCGCCAAGGACCTCGGTGCCAACGGCGGCCGCCTCGACACCGAGCGCGAGCTGCTCGGCAAGGGTCTCGAGGACGTCCAGGGCATCCTCGGCTACATGGTCGGCGAGCTGATGAAGTCCGACCCGCGGCAGGAGGGTGGCGACGTCACCAACCTCTACAAGGTCGGCCAGAACACCTCCCGCCTCCTGCTGTCCGCCGGCGACCTCGTCATCGGCTGGCTGCTCCTGCGCCAGGCCTCCGTGGCCGCAAAGGCCCTCGAGGGCGACGTCTCCGCGAAGGACCGCGACTTCTACGAGGGCAAGATCGCCGCGGCGTCGTTCTTCGCGCGGAACGTCCTCCCGAAGATCGCGGCGGAGCGCCAGATCGCGGAGTCGACCGACAACGCGCTGATGGACGTGCCCGAGTCCGCGTTCTGACGCGTCACCCACCCCACCACGCGGGTATGCCGGGTGGTCCCGGCACGACCGAAGGGCTGGCTTCCCCTGGAAGCCAGCCCTTCGGCATACCGCGCTCTGCGTCTGGTCAGAGTTGTGGTCCCGCCCTCCCCTCCGGGGACGAGCGCACGTACCTGGTTCGGATCAGCGCGCCAAACGGATGTCCCGCTACCGCGGGCTGATCCGGATGTCCCGCTACCGCGAGAAGCGGATGAAGTCGCTGAACTGCTCGCTGCCGGTGCCGCGGGTGGCGCGGCGGTAGCTGTAGGTGTCGGAGCGCACGTGGTTGTACTCCTCCACCATGAAGCTGCCGTCGCTGTTGACCTTGGCGACGTAGGCGACGTGGCCCCAGGTGCCGCTGCTGCGGACCGCGATGTCACCGACCTTCGGGGTGGAGTAGACCGGGATGCCGGCAGCGCGGGCGGCGTTGTCCCAGTGCTCGGCGTTGCCCCAGTGCTGGCCCTTGTAGGAGTTGGAGAAGGCGACCCCGAGGTTGTGGCGCACCCGCCAGGCGGCGAAGGAGGTGCACTGGCCCTTGTAGAAGTTCCACGGGTCGACGCCCGAGGTGGCACCGCGGTAGGGGTAGTCGTCCTTGATCGCGCCGGTCGGGGCCGGGGTGCTGCCGCCGCACTTCGGGGCGACGAAGCCGTCCCGTCCGGTGTAGACGTAGGCGTCCGAGACGTAGCGGCCGGTGCCGATCTTGTCCCAGATGTTCGAGGTGCCGTAGGTGCCCTTCACGGTCGTGCCGTAGGTCTGGCAGCTGATGGTGACCCTGGTGCCCTTGGCGATCGTCGTCACGGCCTGGTAGCCGGTACCCGGGCCGGAGCGGACCGTGAGGGTGGCACCGCTCGTCCGGATGGTGCCCGTGGCCGCGTCGGCGATGGCCGCGCCGCCGGCGACGACGGAGAGGCCGAGGGCCCCTGCGACGGCCAGACGGACCGGCTTCTGGCTGAGGTTGAGTGTGCGCATTGCGTTCTCCTGCTTCGTGTTTCGGATCCGCCCGTCCCCTGGTGGAACCGGCTGCTGATCACGAAGGTAGGAACGGGCGGCACCCGCGTCGATGGGGAGGACTACCCGCCAGGGCCGCTCAGGCACGGGTCAGCGCAGGGGAGCTCTCCCCTCGGGTCGACGTGGCCCCCGGACATGCGACAGAGCGGGCCGGGTGGTCCCGGCCCGCCCTGGGCGGAGGCAGCGCGTGGCTGCCGTGCGGTGGTGCGTGAGGTCAGACGCGAGGGTCGCGGTCCACCTCGACCTCGTCGACCTGCGTGCCGGTGGCCGGGTCGGTGTGGCTGACCCGGCGGGACGAGTAGCCGCCGCCGGCCACGCCGCGACGGTTCGTCATGACGAGCGACAGCAGGATCGCGAGAACGCCGGCGATCATGCAGATCCAGCCGATCGTCTGGAGGTCGACCCCGCCGACCGAGGACGCGTCGATGGCGAAGGTGAGGATCGCGCCGACGACGATCAGGAAGATGCCGAGTCCGATGTACATGCTTCACTCCTGGGGGATTGCGGGCACTGGTCGCCCGTTGCCTCAACTCTATCGGCCGGAGGGCTCTGACCTGCGGCAACGCGGCGCATTCTTCGCAAACCGGCCTGCGCTGCCGCGACCGTCGGTGGGCCGCGACGGGCCTGCGACGGGCCGGCGACGGGCGTGCGACGGGCGTGCGACGGGCGTGCGACGGGCCGACAGCAGTTCCGCCGTGCCGGGTGACCATCTTTCTGGTCATTGTCCCTGTGGATGGTGCTTGTACTCGAACATGTGTTCGACTATAGTTGCCTACATGTCAGCAGCCGCCACCCTCCACCCCGGCCCCACGGGGACGGTCGAGGTGCTGCGCGAGATCGACGAGCTGCTCGACCGCCACACCGGCGGAGACGTGGTCGGGGCCGCGGCCGCCGGCGCCGCCCTGGGGGCGCTGGACCGGGTGATCACCCGGTTGCAGGCGGTGCGGCTGTCCGTGGTGGCCGAGGCCGATCGGGCCGAGGTGGCGTCCGCGTCGGGGATGACCGGCACGGGCGCCTGGCTCGCGGCCCGCACGAGGCGCGAGGGCGGTCAGGCGGCCCGCGACGTGCGCCTCGCGACCGCCCTGGACGACGGCCTCGAGGCCACGCGGGAGGCGCTGGCCGCCGGTGACGTGTCGACGGAGCACGCCCAGGTCATCGCGACCGCCACGGCTCAGCTGCCGCAGGGTCTTGGCGCCGAGGAGCGCACCGCGATCGAGACCGCCCTGGTGCGCCGGGCCAAGCTCGTCGACCCGGGCACCCTGCGACGCGACGGCCGCCGAGCGCTGGCCGCCGTCGAGCGGTCGCAGGCCGAGGTCGACGCCCACGAGGACCGGGTCCTGCGCACGCAGGAGGAAGCGGCGCTGGCCAAGTCGCGCCTGACCTGGCACCAGAACGGCGATGGCACGACGAGCGGCCACTTCACCCTGCCCACGCTCGCCGCGGCGATCCTGGTCAAGACGGTCCAGCAGATCGCCTCGCCGCGACGGTTCGCCCAGCAGGCTGCCAAGGCTGCGAAGGCGGCCGGGGCGACGACCGCGACCGAAGTCGCGGACGCCACCTGGGACGCCTTCCGCGCCGCCGACGGCGACTGGGCCCACCGCTACGGGTCCGCCTTCGTGGAGCTGCTCGAGCACCTGCCCACCGACACCCTCTCGGGCAAGGTCGCGGCGACGGTGGTCGTGACGGTCGACCACGACCAGCTCAAGGCGGCGCTCGGCGCGGCCCACCTCGACACCGGGCACGACCTCTCCGCCAGTGAGGCGCGACGGCTCGCCTGCAACGCCGGCATCGTCCCGGCGGTGCTGGGGGGCAGGTCGGTGCCGCTCGACCTCGGCCGGCAGGAGCGCTTCTTCACCGAGGCACAGCGGGTCGCCCTCGCGACGGTCTACGACACCTGCGCTGCTGAAGGGTGCGACCGGCCCTACGCCTGGTCCGAGCTGCACCACGAGGACCCGTGGGCGAGAGGCGGTCACACCGACCTCGCGCTCGCGGTGCCGTTGTGCGGACACCATCACCGCAGAGCCCACGATCCCCGCTACTGGCACCGCGTCGACACCGGTGCCCAAGGGAAGAAGTCCGTCATCTACGCACTTCGGAGCTAGCTTCCCTCCGCAGCTCGCTGTGCTCTTCAGGTGCCGCGCAGGTCGAGGTCGAGGCGATCGGTCGCGCCCTCGACCAGGACGACCGGGATGCCCCAGTCCTGTTGGTAGAGATGGCAGGCCGCATGCTCGGGCACCTCGCCGGTGACCGGGTCGCCGTCGCACGAGGCTGCCTGCACCGAGATGTGCAGCACCCCGTCCCCGGCGGCTGGGTCGAGGACCAGCGTGCGGGTCAGTCCTTGTGCGCTGCCGGCGCCGTCGCGCAGCAGCCCCTCGGGGGTGGCCGAGACCATCAGCCGGGTCGGGTCGCCGTAGCGGTGGTCGAGCTTCTGCCCGGTCGGCGGGGTGAAGTGGACGGTCAGGGTGAGCGGGCCCGGAGCGACCTCGGCGCGCGGGCGCTGGGTCTGGTGCGCGAGGCCGTCGACGCGCTGCGCCTTGTCGGGCAACGGGATCCGCACGAGCTGGTGGGCCGCGGACTCGACCACGACGAGCTGGCTGCGCTGCGCCTGGCTCTCCTCCCCGAGCTCGCCCCGCTCGCCCCCCTCGCCCCGCTCGCCCCCCTCGCCCCGCTCGCTGGCCTCGTTGACCTCGTTGACCTCGATGACCGCGTCCGAGGGTTCGAGCAGGCCGGTGGCGAGCGTGCTCACCTCGGACGTCACGGGGTCGAAACGGCGGATCGCCCCGTTGTAGGTGTCGCTGATGGCGACCGACCCGTCGGGCAGCACGGTGACCCCGAGCGGGTGCTGGAGCAGGGCCTGGTCCGCGGGGCCGTCCCGGTGCCCGAAGTCGAACAGACCCTGGCCCACGTGGGTGGTCACGACGAACCCCTCGTCGGTGACGTCGAGCGATCGCAGCGCCGAGGTCTCGGAGTCGGCGACCCAGAGCCGCGAGCCGTCCTGCGACGCCGCAAGACCCGACGGCTGGGCGAACCACGCCTCGTCCGCGGCCCCGTCGCGAATCCCTTCTGCCGACGTGCCACCCAGCACCGCGACGGTGTTGTCGGCGGGGTCGGTGGCCAGGTGCAGCGCCCACAGCTGGTGGGTGCCCGCCATGGCGATGACCACCCGGTCGATGAACCAGGCGAGGTCCCAGGGTGTGGAGAGGTCCTGCTTGAGGGCCGGGCCGCTGCCCGACCGCTCGCGCAGCTGCCGCCCGGTGCCCGCGAGCAGGGTCCACTCGCCGTCGGCCAGGCGAAGTCCCTTGACCTGGTGGTGCACCGAGTCGGCCACCACCACGTCGTACCCGACCCGCTCGGCCGTGGCCGCGGGCAGCACCAGCACGCCCTGCGGCTCGGCCAGCCCGGCCAGCCCGGCCAGCCCGGCCAGCTCGACGAGATCGTTGCTGGGTCCGCCGAACCGCCGTCGCTCCGTGACCAGGTCCGCGTCGAGCCAGACCAGCTCGTGGTGCGCGGTGTCGGACACGAGGAACGACCCGTCGTCGAGGACCGCCGCCTTGCCGGGGAACCGCAGCGCGGTCTCGGGAGGTTGCGGCGCGGCATACGGGGAGTCGCCACGACGCAGGGTGCCCTTGGCGGTGTGCTCGGCCACGAGCTCCTCGATGAGGACCGAGAGCCCGTGCGCGTGCCCCTCGCCGGACATCGAGGCGACGATGTAGCCCTCGGGGTCGATGACGACGAGGGTCGGCCAGGCCCGGGCGGTGTAGGCCTGCCAGGTGACCAGGTCGGGGTCGTCGAGCACCGGGTGGTGCACCGAGTAGCGCTCGACGGCGGCGGCGAGGGCGTCAGGATCGGCCTCGTGCTCGAACTTGGGCGAGTGCACGCCGATCAGCACGAGCGAGTCGCTGAACTTCTCCTCCAGCGGCCGCAGCTCGTCGAGCACGTGCAGGCAGTTGACGCAGCAGAACGTCCAGAAGTCGAGCACGACGATCCGGCCCCGCAGCTGTTCCAGCGTGAGGGCCTCATCGGCGGTGTTGAGCCAGCCGCGCCCGACCAGCGGTGGAGCCTTGAGGCGATGACGCGCGCGCATGCCCTCCAGCCTAAGAGGGCGCCTCGGAGCCCCCGCGCGGGCCCGGGGTCAGCTGAGGTTCCGCTCGTCGACGAGCTCCTGGGCGACGTCGCGCAGCTTGAGGTTGGCATGGGACGAGGCTCTGACCAGGAAGGCGAAGGCGCGGTCCTCGTTCATGGCGTGACGCTCCATCAGGATGCCGATCGCCTCCCCGATGATCTTCCTGGTCTGGATCGCCTCGTTGAGGTTTCGTCGCTCGTGGGCATGTCCCAGCGCGATGGCCGCGTGGCTCGCGAAGAGCCGCGCCAGGGCCTGGGCGTCATGGGTCACCTCGTCGGAGCTGGTGGAGTAGAAGTTCATGCCGCCGAGGGCGCTGTGGTCGAGGTAGAGCTTGACCGCCATCTGCGACCGGACCCCCGCGGCCCGGGCCTGGGGCACGTACCGGGGCCACCGGTCCTCGCGGTGGAGGCTCGACACCGACACCTCCTCGGTGCCCTGCAGGGCCGCCGAACACGGGCCCTCACGCAGGGAGTACTGGATGTCGTCCATCCGCAGGACCAGGTCACCGGTGAAGGCCCGCGTCTCCACCACGCCCTCCTTGGCGAGCGTCGCGATGCCCACCTGGTCGAAGCCGGGGACGGAGTTGCAGGCGACCTCGACGATCGTCTGGAGGGTGTCGTCGAGACCTCGAGGCCGGTTCAGGGTCCGCGCTGCTTCGGCGATCGAGTCGGTGAAGGCAGATGCTGTCTGCATGAGGGCGCTCTCGTGTGCGTTGTGAGGCACACAGAGAGGCGCTCATCACGAGACGCTGCAGACCTGTACAAACCGGCAGTTCAGGACGAACTACGCGGTGACACCTCGACGGTACACCCCGGCAGGGTCAGAGTCGTCGGTCTCGCAGCACCGGGAACTGCTCGCGCCAGGTCGTGATGGCATCGAGGTCGACGTCGACGCTGAGCACCGCTTCGCCCGACCCGGCCATCGCGAGCGCCTCGCCGGTCGCGGAGATGACCTGGGAGTGGCCCCCCATCTCGGTGCCCGCGTGGGTGCCGCCGGTGTTGCAGGCGATGACGACGCACTGGTCCTCGATCGCCCGGGCGTGCGCGAGCAAGGTCCAGTGCCGCACCCGCGCGGCCGGCCACGCAGCGGGCACGATGAAGACGGTGGCGCCGGCGTCGAGCTGGCGACGGTAGAGCTCGGGGAACCGCAGGTCGTAACAGGTCGACAGCCCCGCGCGGTGAGCGCCCGCGTCCCCGGGGAGGTCGACCAGGACGATGTCCTCGCCCGCGTCGAGCAGCTTGGGCTCGCCCGAGCCGAAGCCGAACCGGTGGATCTTCCGGTATGCCGCGACGAGCGCGCCGTCCGGACCGTAGACCAGCGAGGTGTTCCAGAGGCCCCGACCGTCGGAGCCCATTTCGCTTGACTGGGAACCACCTGGCTCTGCTCGTTCGATGATCGAGCCGGCATGGAGCAGGACCCCGGCGTCCCGGGCCGCATCAGACATGGCCGACCCGATCGACCCCTCGATGGGCTGCGCACGGTCCGCCCACTCGCGGTAGGAGAACCCACCCGGCGCCCAGAGCTCGGGCAGCACCACGAGGTCGTGGCCGGCTTGGGCGCGCACCAGCGCGGCGACCCGCTCGACGCGCTCGTCCATCGGCTCGTCGTCGCCGTACGCGACCTGCAGCACCGCGACCCGCATGGTCATGGCTGCCCACCGTCTTTCTCTTTGCGTCGCTCGTCCTGCTTCTTCAGTCGTTGCAAGTGTGCGTTGTAGGCCGCCAGCTCCGCATCCCCGTCGCGGTCGGCCTGCCGGTCCTTGCGCTTGCTCTCCGCGCGGTCGGTGCGCACCCACGCGACCGCGACGAGGAGGGTGAGGATCACGGTCGGGGCCTCCCCGATGCCCCAGGCGATCGCGCCGGCCTCGTGCTGGTTGGCGAGCGGGTCGGTCATCCACGGGAGCCGGACGAGCTCGAAGAAGCCCGGCGCGAGCAGCGTCGAGCTGCCGGTCATGACGACCCCGAAGAACGCGTGGAACGACATCGTCGCGAACAGCACGACGAGCAGCATGAGCGGCGGCCACCTCTTGGGGCCGGGGTCGATGCCGATGAGCACCCAGGTGAACAGGTACCCGGTGAGCAGGAAGTGCACCAGCATCAGGACGTGCCCGGTGTGGGTGCGCAGGGCGAGCTCGAACAGCGGTGAGTAGTAGAAGATCGCCAGGCTGAAGAAGAAGAGCGCAGCCGCCACGACCGGGTTGGCGAACACCTTGAGCAGCCGCGAGTGGACCACCTGGAGGACGAGCTCGCGCGGGCCCCAGGTCTTGTCGGGGCGGGACGGGAGCGCCCGCAGCGAGAGCAGGATCGGCGCCGCCGGCACGAGCAGGAGCGGCACCAGCATGGCGACGACCATGTGCATCACCATATGCATCGAGAAGAGCACCCGACCGTAGACACCCGGCGCCCCGGAGGTCGCGTAGACGAAGACCGCCCAGCCGAGGACCCACACGACGGTGCGGTGCAGCGGCCACGCGTCGCCGCGACGGCGCAGCGTGAGGACGCCGGCGACGTAGAGCCCCACCGCGACGACCGCGAGGCTGAGCCACAGCCAGTCGGTGGTCCACGACGTCAGCCACGAGTCACCGGTCAGGGGGCCGGGGTCCGGGTAGCCGGTGAGCGCGAACGCCGGGGAGGGGTCCTCGACCGCGGTGTCCGGCACCGGCGGGGCGCTGCGCGCGAGGGCCACGGCGGTGCCCATCGCGATGCCCATGACCACGAGCTCGGCGACGACGAGCCGCACGAACGCCGTCGACCGGCCGGCCCGCAGACCGGCGAGCAGCGAGCGGCGGTGGCGCCACCCGGCATACCCGAGGAGCAGGAGGGCCGCCGTCTTCACCAGGAGCAGCACGCCGTAACGGGTGCCGAGGTCGCTGACCGGGCCGATCCGGATCAGCGCGCTCTGCAGGCCCGACAGGGCCACCGCCCCGAAGCACCAGCCGGCCAGCGTCGAGTACCGCGACGCGGTGGCCGCGACGTCGTCACCGAGGAGGGGCCGCAGCAGGGCGAGCGCCAGCAGGCCGCCGACCCAGACGGTCACCCCGACGAGGTGCACCGCGAGCGCGTTGACGGCGGTGCCGTGGTCGGTGGCGCCCGCCGCGTGACCGGCGAGGGCGAGGGGCAGGACGCCCAGGACGGCGAGCAGGGACAGCCAGGCCATCGTGGCGCGGCTGTTCGCGACGAGCGCCCCGAGCGAGATCACGGCCGCGACCCCGGCTGTGATGAGGGCCACCCGGGTCGGCTCGTAGCTCCACGCGAACGTGGTGAACTGCTGCCCGAAGGCCGGGTCGGTGAGCGGGATGCCGATCGAGGCCGCCATCGTCAGGGCCGCGCCCGCGGCGCCCGCGAGCGCCCACAGGCCCGCGGCGATCCCGGCCAGGCGGGTGGCGATGAGGCGGCGGTTCGTGCGGGTCGTCTCCGGCACGAGGTATGCCGCGTGGACCAGCAGCCCGATCGTCACCGCCGCAGCCACGTCGTGGACCACTCGCGCGTAGAGGACGCCCCAGCGGACGAACGCCCCGGGGTCGGCGACGACCGGTGCGGTCGCTGCCTCGCCGATGACCGCGGCGAGCGGCAGGGCGAGCAGCGCCGCGACGGCCAGGGCGGTGAGCGGGACGCGGGCCGGCGCCGGAGCCTGGTCCGTCGTCGCCACCGGAGCCGCGACAGGGGTGGTCATGGAGACAGCCTAGGTAGCGCTCGCACCTCGTAGGGTGGGGGCATGCCCCTCCACCCGGCAGCACCCGAAGACCTGGCCGGACTCGTCGCCGCCTACCAGCAGACCACCCAGGCGGTGGTCGACCTCGGGCACTCCTGCTCGGACGCCGACTTCGACCGGCCCACCGCCTGCCCGGGGTGGACGGTCAAGGACCAGATCTCGCACATCGTCGGCCTGGAGTCGTGGCTGCACAGCGGTGCCAACCCGCGGGTCGAGCTGCCCGACTACGACCACCTCCACAACGCCGAGGGGAAGTTCCTCGAGCGGGCCGTGGAGATCCGGCGGCCGATGGTCGGGGCGAAGGTGGTCGCCGAGCTGGAGACCATTGCGGCCCAACGGGTCGAACAGTTCACCGCGCCCGAGGTCACCCTCGACACCGTCGTGCGGGGCGCCTGGGGGCCGGCCCCGTTGAGCGAGAGCCTGCCCACCCGGATCCTCGACATCTGGACGCACGAGCAGGACATCCGCCAGGCGCTCGGTCGTCCCGGCGACCTGGACTCCGGTGGCGCCGTCGTCTTCATGCACCTGCTCTTCGCCGCGCTGCCCAAGCTCATCGCGCGCCAGGCGCAGATCCCGCCGGGCAACGTCGTCATCATCGAGAGCACCGGCCCCGTGCTCGGTCGGGCCGGCGTGTGGGTGGAGTCGCACGACGACGGCAAGCCCCGCGGCATACCGCTGTTCTCGGGCATCGCCCACGACGGCGACCCGGACGACGTCTTCACGACCATCACGCTCTCGACCGATGCGCTGACGCGGCGCGCGGCCGGGCGCGGCAGCGTCGACGACATCCACTTCACCGTGCAGGGCGACGAGGCCGTCGCCCGCCAGGTGCTGGAGAACCTCGTCTTCGTCCCCTGAGAACTGCCCGCTCCCCGAGACGCTTGTTTGCTGCACACAACCATTTCGTGATACTTGTATGTCGCAAGCAACTTTACTGAGCAACCAACTTTCTGAGCAAACTGAGGCCCTCTTGCTGCCTCCAACACTTCCTAGGTCCTCTCATGTCGCAGCACCACCTCGACCGCGAGACGGCTGAACGCGTCAGCGTCGGCCTGATCCGGTTGATGAAGCTCCTGCAGGCCATGCGCCAACACGCACCACGGATCCACCCGGCGGTCGACGCCACCGCGTACCCGATCCTGTTCAACCTCGCCGCCGAGCCGCGCCGCGTCTCGGTCCTCGCCGAGGTCGTGCACTCCGACGTCTCCACCGTGAGCCGTCAGGTGAGCACCCTCGAGGGGCACGGCCTCGTCGACAAGGTGAGCGACCCCGCCGACGGACGCGCGCAGGTCGTGCAGCTCAGCGAGGAGGGCACCCGCCTCCTCGCCGACATCACGCAGCAGCGGACCGAGTGGTTCCGCGAGCTGATGGGTGACTGGACCCCCGAGGAGGCCAGCGACTTCGCCGGCCACCTCGAGCGGTTCGGCGCCGACCTCGAACGCGAGCGGGTGCAGCTCCTCGCTCGCCGCCCCAGCCCCAGCCTCAACCCCAGCACTCCCAGCCCTTCTCTTTCAACTCGCACCTCGGAGAACTGACATGGCCGCCGCCGCCCCCGCCCGTCCCGACGGGCCCCTGACCCACCGACAGATCATCACGATCCTCGTCGGACTGATGATGGGCATGTTCCTCGCCGCCCTCGACCAGACCATCGTGGCCACGGCCATCCGCACCATCGCCGACGACCTCAAGGGCCTCGACGAGCAGGCCTGGGCCACCACCGCCTACCTGATCACCTCGACGATCGTCACGCCGCTCTACGGCAAGCTGTCCGACATCTACGGTCGCAAGAAGTTCTTCTCGGCCGCGATCACGATCTTCGTCATCGGGTCCGTGCTGTGCACGCTCTCCCAGTCGATGCTCCAGCTGGCCTTCTACCGCGCCGTCCAGGGCCTCGGCGCCGGCGGGCTCTTCTCGCTCGCGCTCGCCATCATCGGCGACATCGTCCCGCCGCGGGAGCGCGCCAAGTACCAGGGCTACTTCCTCGCCGTCTTCGGCACCTCGAGCGTGCTCGGTCCGGTCATCGGCGGGTTCTTCGCCGGTCAGTCCAGCATCCTCGGCGTCGACGGCTGGCGCTGGGTGTTCCTCGTGAACGTGCCGATCGGCATCGCTGCCCTGTTCGTCGTCTCCCGCACCCTGCACCTGCAGCACACCCGTCTCGACCACCGCATCGACTGGTGGGGCGCGGCCACGCTGACCCTCGGCCTGGTGCCGCTGCTGCTCGTCGCCGAGCAGGGCCGGGACTGGGGCTGGGACTCCGGCCGCTCGATCGCCTGCTACATCGTCGGCCTGGTCGGCGTCGTCGCGTTCCTGCTCGTCGAGCGCGCCATGAAGGACGAGGCGCTACTGCCGCTCACGCTCTTCCAGGAGCGGACCGTCGCGGTCGCCTCCGGCGCCTCGGTGCTGATCGGCATGGCCATGTTCGGTGGCCTCGCCTCGCTGCCGTTGTACCTCCAGATCGTCAAGGGCGCGTCGCCGACCAAGGCCGGCCTGCTCCTGCTCCCCCTGACGCTGGGCATCATGGCCGGCTCGATCGTCTCCGGCCAGATCATCAGCCGGACCGGGCGCTACCGCCGGTTCCCGATCATCGGGTCGGCCCTGCTCGCGATCGCGCTGTTCGTCTTCCACTTCATCAAGGCGGACACCCCGCTGTGGCAGACCAGCATCGTCATGGTCGCGTTCGGGCTCGGGTTGGGCTTCAACTTCCAGCCCCTCACCCTCGCCGTCCAGAACGCCGTGTCCCCGCGCCTGATCGGCGTCGCGACGTCGTCGGCGACGTTCACCCGGCAGATCGGTGGCACACTCGGCACCGCGGTCTTCCTCTCGATCCTGTTCTCCACCGTGCCCGACAAGATCCAGTCGGCGCTCAAGGCCTCGGCCGGCACCAAGGACTTCCAGGCCGCGCTCGCCGACCCGGCCAACGCCGAGTTCGCCCAGGGCCTGTCCTCCGCGGCGGGTCAGGCCGGCGGCACCGCTGGTGGGGTCCTCAAGGACAGCTCGTTCCTCAACGACCTCGACCCGAGGCTGGCCAAGCCGTTCCTCCAGGGCTTCTCGGACTCGATGGACCTGGTCTTCCTCGTCGGCTCCGGCGTGATGGTGATCGGCTTCCTCGTGATGCTGCTGCTCCCGCACGTCGAGCTGCGTGGCGGCTCGGCGTACAACGAGCGCGGCGCCGCCGACAAGGCCGACGCCGACAAGGCTGACGCGGACAAGTCCGACACGGACGCGGCGGCCGCGGCACCGCCCGCGATCGGCCACTAGGGGTCGCACGACCCAGGCGAGGTATGCCGCGGGCTCACGTCCGCGGCATACCTCGCTGTCGTCCTCGGGCGGCCGCAGGGCCAGCAGGGGTCGGGGTCTTCCCTGAACCTCCCCTGAATCTCCACCGAACCTCCACGGACTCGCCCCGGTCGACCGCTCCTGCGCGGCTACTGTGGCTCGCGTGGAAGCCGTTCAACTGGGGGCCGGGCAAGCCGGGGCCGTGCACGTCGGGGCCGTGGTGCGCACCCAGCGCCTCACCAAGGACTACGGTCCGGTGCTGGCGCTGGACTCCCTCGACCTCGAGATCGGTCCGGGGATCACCGGACTGGTGGGCGCCAACGGGGCCGGCAAGTCGACCCTGCTCAAGATCCTGCTCGGCCTGGTCCCCGCCACCGCTGGGCAGGCGCAGGTGCTCGGGCACGACATCGCGACGCAGGGGTCGGCCATCCGCGCGGCCGTGGGATACCTCCCGGAGCACGACTGCCTGCCGCCCGACGTGAGCGCGAGCGACTTCGTCGTGCACCTGGCGATGATGTCGGGGCTGCCCAAGGTCGCCGCCCGGGAGCGGGCCGCCGAGGTGCTCCGGCACGTCGGGCTCGCCGAGGAGCGCTACCGGCCGATGGGCGGCTACTCCACCGGCATGAAGCAGAAGGCCAAGCTCGCCCAGGCCCTGGCCCACGACCCGCGGCTGGTGCTGCTCGACGAACCGACCAACGGCCTCGACCCCGCCGCCCGCGACGAGATGCTCGGCCTGGTCCAGCGGATCGGGCACGACTTCGGGATCGCGGTCATCGTCACCTCGCACCTGCTCGGCGAGCTCGAGCGGGTGAGCGACCACGTCGTCGTCCTCGACGGTGGCCACCTGCTGCGGGCCTCGCGCACCGACGAGTTCCTCGACGCCACCGGGGTCCTGCTGGTCGAGGTGCTCGGCGACGACGCGACCGCCCGGATGGCCCAGGCACTGGCCGCGGCCGGGGTGGCGACGGTCCCCCGCGGAGCCCTCCTGACCGTCGACGCCACGGCCGGCCAGACCGACGGGCGCGAGGCGCGGGAGGTGCACGACCTGATCCGTGACACCGCCAGCGACCTCGGGGTGGGACTGGTCCGCCTGCAGGTCGACCACCGTCGCATCGAGGACGTGTTCGCCGATGACTGAGCTCTCGCCTGGTCGCTCCTCGGATCCGTCCTCCGATCCGTCCTCCGATCCTTCCACTGATCCTTCCTCTGCCACCCCCGAGGGCCGCAGCGTCATCCACGACCTCGGCTACCGCCCGTACACCGGTCCTCGGCTCGGCTCCGCGGCGATCGCGCGGGCCCTGCTGGTCACCGGGTTCCGCAACGCGTTCGGGCTCGGCCGCTCGGGCCGGTCGAAGGTGCTGCCGTTCATCCTGCTCGCCCTCAACATCCTGCCGGCCGTCATCATCGGCGGCGTGATGGTGCTGGTGGGCCTCAAGGAGCTGCCGATCGGCTACGCGCAGTACGCCTCGACGACCCAGGTGCTGCTGGGCATCTTCGTCGCCTCGCAGGCACCGGTGCTCTTCTCGCGCGACCTTCGGCACGGCACCATCTCGCTCTACCTCGCCCGCCCCCTGCCGTCCGCCACCTACGCGATCGCCCGCTGGGGAGCCCTCCTGGGCGCGACCCTGGTCTTCCTGTTGTCCCCCCTCGTGATCCTGTATGCCGTGGCCCTGCTGGGTGAGCTCGACGTCTCCGACCAGAGCCACGATGCGGCCGTGGGCGCCGGGTTGGCCGTGTTGCTGGCCCTGTCCCTGGCCGGGGTGTCCGGGCTGATCGCCTCGTGGTCGACCCGGCGCGGGTTCGCCGTCGTGGCCACCATCGCGCTCCTGCTCTTGGGCAACGGGATCGTGACGGCGATCCAGGGCATCTCCGGCGAGGAGCACCACCCTCGGGTGGGCGAGGTCGCGGGGCTGTTCTCGCCCTACTCGCTCTACCGCGGGCTGATGGCGATGTGGGCCGACGGCGACATCGCCACGCCACCGAGGGGTGTGCCGATGCAGGCTGCCTACGTCGTCGTCTTCGTCGGCCTGTCCGCCGCCTGCCTCGGCGGCCTGGTCTGGCGCTACCGGCGGGTGGCCACGGCATGAGTGAGATCAGGATCGACCAGGCCTCCCGGTGGTACGGCAACGTCGTCGCCGTCAACGGCATCTCGATGACGGTGCGACCGGGCGTGACCGGACTGCTCGGACCGAACGGCGCAGGCAAGACCACGCTGATCGCCCTGATGTCTGGTTTCCTCGCCCCGTCGGCCGGCTCGGTGACCCTCGACGGCACGCCGATCTGGCGGCACACCGACGCCTACCGCACCATCGGCCTGGTGCCCGAGCGCGAGCTCAGCTTCGGCTACCTCACCGGCCGCGAGTTCGTGCAGGCCAACGCCGAGCTGCACGGGCTCGCCGACCCCGGCGCCGCGACCGAACGGGCCCTCGGCGTGGTCGAGATGACCGAGCCCGCGGCCCGCCGGATCGGGACCTACTCCAAGGGCATGCGGCAGCGCGTGAAGCTCGCCTCCGCGCTGGTGCACGACCCGGCCGTGCTCCTGCTCGACGAGCCGTTCAACGGCGTCGACCCGCGCCAGCGGCTGCACCTGATGACCCTGCTCCGACGGATGGGGTCGGAGGGTCGCACGGTGCTCTTCAGCTCGCACATCCTCGAAGAGGTCGAGCAGGTGGCCCGGCAGATCGAGGTCGTCGTGTCCGGGCGGCACGCGGCATCGGGTGACTTCGGCCAGATCCGCCGGCTGATGACGGACCGCCCGGTGCAGTACGTCGTGGTCGGTGACGACGACCGTGGCCTGGCCAGCGCCCTGATCGCCGAGGCCTCGGTGGTCGCGGTCTCGCTGCGCCCGAAGGGCGGGGTGGACGTGTCCGTCTCCGACTTCGGCGCGTTCACGGTGCGGCTGCCGCAGGTGGCCCGGCAGCACGGCATCCGGATCCTCGAGCTGACGCCGACGGACGAGTCGCTCGAGAGTGTCTTCGCCTACCTGGTGGGGGGCTGACCGGTGAACCCCACGATCCTGCGGCTCTCCCGCCAGGCCCTCCTCGGCCGCCGTCGCGGTCTGGTGCTGGTCATCATCCCCGCGGTGCTGCTGGCCCTGGCCGTCATCGTCGCGGCGCTGACCGACGACGCCGTCGGCTACGACGCCGTGCTCACCCTGGGCTACACCCTCGCGCTGCCCCTCGTCGCACTCCTCGCCGCCACCGCGGTGCTCGGCCCCGAGGTCGACGACGGGTCGATCGTCTACCTGATCTCCAAACCGGTGAGCCGGCACGTCATCGCGCTCAGCAAGTTCGCGGTCGCGTGGGCTGCCACGGTCGCGCTCGGAGGGCTGCCGCTCCTGGTCGCCGGGCTGGTCCTCGACAGCGGGGACGCTCGCCAGGCGGTGGCGTGGGGAGTCGCCGGCGTGGTGGCCGGCACGGCCTACACCGCGTTGTTCATCGCGCTGGCCGCCTTCACGCGGCACGCCGTCGTCATCGGGCTGCTCTTCGCCCTGCTGTGGGAGGGGCTGCTCGGCTCGGTGCTCGGCGGGATCAAGTGGGTCTCGATCGGGGCGTGGGGTCGCGGGGTCGCCCAGGAGATCAGCCCGCAGCTGACCGGGCCCGGCACCGGGCTGACCTACGCCCTGGTGGCCGCGGCCGTCCTCACCGTCGCCGCGCTGTGGTTCACCGGCGACCGGCTGCGGTCGTTCACCCTGCGCGGCGACGAGTAGCGAGGAAGGCCCGCACCGGTTCCGGTGCGGGCCTTCCTGGCTGCGAACCTCGTTGCTCAGCCCCAGACCAGGCCGCGGGCCGGGTCGGCCAGGATCGCGCCGACGTCGGCGATGAACTTGCTGCCGAGCTCGCCGTCGACCAACCGGTGGTCGAACGAGAGCGCGAGCTGGGTGACCCACCGCGGCTCGATCGCCTCGGTGCCGTCGGCGGCGGTGACCACCCACGGCTGACGACGGATCGCGCCGAACGCGAGGATCGCCGCCTCACCCGGGTTGATGATCGGGGTGCCGGTATCGACGCCGAACACGCCCACGTTGGTGATCGTGATCGTGCCGCCGGACATCTCCGCCGGCTGGGTGCGACCCTCGCGGGCCGTGGCGGTCAGCGCGCCGATGGCCTCGGCCAGCTGCCGCATCGACATCTGGTCGGCGTCCTTGATGTTCGGGACGATCAGGCCACGCGGGGTGGCGGCGGCGATGCCGAGGTTCAGGTAGTGCTTGACCACGATCTCCTGGGCGGCCTCGTCCCACGTCGCGTTGATCTCCGGGTGGCGACGGATCGCGACGGCCATCGCCTTGGCCAGCACCAGCAGCGGCGTGACCTTGACGTCCTTGAACTCGCGGTCCTTCTTGAGCCGCTCGACGAGCTCCATCGTCGCCGTGGCGTCGATGGTGACCCACTCGGTGACGTGCGGCGCCGTGAACGCGCTGCCGACCATCGCCTGTGCGGTCATCTTGCGGACACCCTTGATCGGGATGCGAGTCTCGCGCTCGCCACCCCGGGTGAACACCGGTGCCACGTATGCCGCCTGGCTGGGAGCCGCGCCACCGTCCGGGGCGACCGGGGAGACGCCGGTGGCGGCGTTGCTCCCAGCGGTGGCACCGCTTGCGTGGGCGTCGACGTCGGCGCGGCTGATGATGCCGCCTTCGCCCGACCCGGCGACGGTGGCCAGGTCGATGCCGAGGTCCTTGGCGTACTTGCGGACCGGCGGCTTGGCCAGCGCGCGGGCACCACCCTCGCGGGCGACGGTCACGCTCGCTCCACCCGACAAGGGTGCGCTTGACCCCGAAACGGTTGTCGGGTGAGGCGCCCCTTTATCGGGTGACCCGATAAAGGGGGTATCAGCTGGCTGCGACTTGCGCGGACGCCGCTTGGCCTCGGTCTGCTTGACGCCGTAGCCGACCAGGACGGCGGTGCGACCGGTCGACGTGGTGCCGCCGATCTTGCCCTCCTCGATCTCCTCCTCGTCCGACGCCGCAGCGGCCGCAGCCGCCATCTTCGGGGCGGGCGAGCCCTCGATGCCGGGCTCGACGGCGCCGGCTGCGGGAGCGTCCTGCACGGGGGCAGCGCCACCCGCGGTGTCGACGGAGATGATCGGCGTGCCGACCTCGACCGTGTCGCCCTCGGAGACGTGCAGCGCCGTGACGGTGCCGGCGAACGGCACCGGCAGCTCGACGAGCGACTTCGCGGTCTCGATCTCGACGATGATGTCGTTGACCTTGACCGTGTCGCCGACCTTGACGTTCCAGGTGACGATCTCGGCCTCGGTCAGGCCCTCACCGGGGTCCGGAAGCTTGAACTCTTTGACTGCCATGGGTTTTCGCGCCCCTCTCAGAAGGCCAGCGAGCGGTCGACGGCGTCGAGCACCCTGTCGAGGTCGGGGAGGAACTCCTCCTCCAGCTTGCTCGGCGGGTAGGGCAGGTTGTACCCGCCGACCCGGAGCACGGGCGCCTCGAGGTGGTAGAAGCAGCGCTGCTGGAGGGCGGCCGCGATCTCCGCGCCCATGCCGAGGAACGTGGAGGCCTCGTGGACGATGACGGCCCGACCGGTCTTCTCGACCGACGCGGCGACCGTGTCGAGGTCGAGCGGGCTGAGCGAGCGCAGGTCGATGACCTCGAGGTCCTTGCCCTCGGCGGCAGCGGCCTCGGCGGCCTGCAGGCAGGTCTTGACCATGGGGCCGTAGGCGACCAGCGTCGCGGCGGTGCCCTCGCGGCATACCTGCGCCTTGAGCAGCTCGCGCGGGGCGGCGGACTCGTCGACCTCGCCCTTGTCCCAGTAGCGACGCTTGGGTTCGTAGAAGAGCACCGGGTCGTCGGACTCGATGGCCTGCTGGATCATCCAGTAGGCGTCCTCGGCGTTGGAGCAGCAGACGACCTTGAGGCCCGCGGTGTGCGCGAAGTAGGCCTCGTTGGACTCGGAGTGGTGCTCGACCGCGCCGATGCCACCGCCCACGGGGATGCGGATGACCATCGGCAGCTTGATCTTGCCGAGCGAGCGGGCCCGCATCTTGGCGACCTGGCTGACGATGTGGTCGAACGCGGGGTAGATGAACCCGTCGAACTGGATCTCGACGACGGGACGGTAACCGCGCAGCGCCATGCCGATCGCGGTGCCCACGATGCCGGCCTCCGCGAGCGGGGTGTCGATGACGCGGTCCTCGCCGAAGTCCTTCTGGAGGCCGTCGGTGACGCGGAAGACGCCACCGAGCTTGCCGATGTCCTCACCCATCAGGACGACCTTCGGGTCGCGCTCCATGGCGGCGCGCAAGCCGTTGTTGATGCCCTTGGCAATCGTCATGGTGCCCATCAGTGGCTCCCCTCGCCCTCGAAGCCGGCGTGGTAGGCGGCGAACTCCCTGCGCTCCGCCTCGACGACCGGGTGCTCCTCGACGTAGATGTGGTCGAACATCGAGTCGGGCGTCGGGTCGGGCATCGACAGGCAGCCCTCGCGGACCTCGGTGGCCAGCGCGTCGGCCTCGGCCTCGATCGCGTCGAAGAAGGCCTGGTCGGTCTTCTGGGTGTGGACCAGGTAGGACTTCAGCCGCTCGATCGGGTCGCGGTGCTTCCACACCTCGACCTCGGCCGAGACGCGGTACTTGGTGGGGTCGTCCGAGGTGGTGTGGGCGCCCATCCGGTAGGTGTAGGCCTCGATGAAGGTCGGGCCGTTGCCGGAGCGGGCCGCGTTGAGCGCCTGCTGGGTCACGGCGTAGACAGCCAGGACGTCGTTGCCGTCGACCCGCACGCCGGGGAAGCCGAAGCCGCGGGCGCGCTGGTAGAGCGGGATGCGGGTCTGCCGCTCGTTGGGCTCGGAGATGGCCCACTGGTTGTTCTGGCAGAAGAACACCACCGGGGCGTTGTTGACCGCCGCGTAGACGAACGACTCGTTGACGTCGCCCTGGGCGGTGGCGCCGTCACCGAAGTAGGCGATCACGGCGGCGTCGCGCGCGTCGTCGCCGGTGCCCACGTCGCCGTCGCGCTGGATGCCCATCGCGTAGCCCGTCGCGTGCAGCGTCTGGGCGCCGATGACGATCGTGTAGAGGTGGAAGTTCTTCTCGTTCGGGTCCCAGCCACCGTGGTTGACGCCCCGGAACAGGCCGAGCAGGTTGAGCGGGTTGACCCCGCGGCACCAGGCGACGCCGTGCTCGCGGTAGGTCGGGAAGGCGTAGTCCTGCGGGCGCATCGCGCGACCGGAGCCGACCTGCGCCGCCTCCTGGCCGAGCAGGCTGGCCCAGATGCCGAGCTCACCCTGGCGCTGGAGCGCGGTGGCCTCGGCGTCGACGCGGCGGATCAGCACGAGGTCGCGGTAGAAGCCGCGCAGGTCCTCGTCGGTGAGGTCCTTGACGTACTCGTCGTACTCGGTGTTCTCGACGCGCTGCCCCTCCGGGGTCAGCAGCTGGACCATCTCGGGTCCGCCGTCACCGACCTCCGGGACCGGGGCGGTCAGCTCGGCGAGCACCTCGTCCTCATGCTCGACGCTCGTGGCGCCGGCGACTGCGTTGTCGCTCACTGGAACTCCTTCTTCACCCGGGCGGGGTCTCCGCCGTCGTGGGGCGGCTGGTGTGGGGCGCGCTTGTGGCAGCGCTCACAGGGGGCCTTACACGGCCAAGATATCGGGACGGCGGAAAATCTCAGAATCCGGACTCCGGTGCTGGTGGAACAGCCCGGGTCAGGTGAGGCGGGACTGGGTGCGCCAGAGGTCGATGCCCGCCTCGACGGCGTCGCGGTCGATCTGCTCGAGCTCGGCGTCGCTGAACCTGAGGTTGCCGACGGCCGCGGCGGAGTCCTCGAGCTGGCCGACCGACGAGGCGCCGATCAGCACCGAGGTGACCCGGTCGTCGCGCAGCGCCCAGGCCAGCGCCAGCTGGGCCAGGGACTGGCCCCGCTCGGAGGCGAGGTCGTTGAGCTTGCGGACGTGGGCCAGGGTCTCGTCGGTGAGCAGGTCGGGCGACAGGGACTTGCCCTGGCTGGCCCGCGAGCCCTCCGGGATCCCGCCGAGGTACTTGTCGGTGAGCATCCCCTGCGCGAGCGGGCTGAACGCGATGCAGCCGATGCCGCGCTCGCCGAGGGTGTCGAGCAGGCCGCCCTCGACCCAGCGGTTCACCATCGAGTAGGACGGCTGGTGGATGAGCAGTGGCACGCCCATCTCGTCGAGGAGGTCAGCGGCTCGCGCGGTGAGCTCGGGACCGTAGCTGGAGATGCCGGCATACAGGGCCTTGCCCTGCTTGACGATGCTCGCCAGCGCGCCCATCGTCTCCTCGAGCGGGGTGTCGGGGTCGGGCCGGTGGGAGTAGAAGATGTCGACGTAGTCGAGCCCGGTGCGCTGGAGGGTCTGGTCGAGGCTGGCGATGAGGTACTTGCGCGAGCCGCCGTCGCCGTACGGCCCCGGCCACATGTCCCAGCCGGCCTTGGAGCTGATGATCAGCTCGTCGCGGTAGGGGCGGAAGTCGGCGGCGAAGTGGCGCCCGAAGTTCTGCTCGGCGCTGCCGTAGGGCGGCCCGTAGTTGTTGGCGAGGTCGAAGTGGGTGATGCCGATGTCGAACGCCCGCCGCAGGATCGCGCGCTGGACGTCGAACGGCTTGTCGTCGCCGAAGTTGTGCCACATGCCGAGGCTGACCGCGGGCAGCCGCAGGCCGCTCTGCCCCACCTTGCGGTAGGGCATCGGACCGTAGCGGTCAGGGCGGGCGAGATAGGGCGGGAGCCAGGTGTCGACCATGGCCCCAGTCTGTCGCGCCGAGGCGTCGCCGACTACCGGGGGGCGGGCCGCTCGGGACGTGCGCTGGGGACGTCCGCCAGGCTCAGCCTGCGGGGGCGATGTTCTGGTTGTGCCGGAACACGTTGTCCGGGTCCCACGCCGCCTTGATCTCCCGCAGCCGCGCGAGCTTGGCCTCCCCGAAGGCGCTCTCCACGCGCTCCTGGCCCTCGTCGCCGATGAAGTTGAGGTAGACGCGTCCCGAGGTCCACGGCTTCAGCGCCGCCGCCAGCGTGCGGGTGTGGGCGATGTTGGCCTCCGCATCGGCCGGGTCCGGCCACATCGACAGGTAGTGGATGTTGAACGGCGCCTGGCGCTCCCCGAAGGCCGTCGCGTCCTCGGGCACCCGCGCGATCGCACCCCCACCGGGGACGATGATGACCTGGCTGAGCGGCGAGACCGGTGACGCCGCCAGCGACGCCAGGGTCTCCACCGCCTCGTCCGGCAGCTCGTCGAGGAAGTCGGCCGTCCAGTAGTTCTGCATGCCGTGCGGGTTGGCGTCGTCGAGTAGCCGCTGGAGGGCGAGGTAGGGCATCGGCCCCACGTGGGCGAAGGCGGGCGGCCCGAACCCCAACAGCGGGGCCAACACCGACTCGGCGTCCTCGAGCGGTCCGGTGTAGGCGACGATCACGCCCACGGCCGGCTTGCCGCGGGCCGGCTCCGGCACCATCTCGATCGGCGGGGCGGTGATGAAGGCGACGCCACCGCCCACCTCGTCGGGGGCATCGGCGATGAAGTCGCGGAAGTTGCGCAGCACGGCGGCTCCCATCGGCGCCGGGTACATGAGCATTCCGCCGAAGACGATCGGTCCGACCGGGTGCAACCGCAGGGTGAACCGGGTGACGACGCCGAAGTTGCCGCCGCCGCCGCGCAGGGCCCAGAACAGGTCGGGATTCTCGGTGTCCGAGGCCGTCACGATCCGACCGTCCGCCGTCACCACCTGCGCCTCGAGGAGGTTGTCGCAGGTGAAGCCCAGCCGGCGTTCCAGCCAGCCGCTCCCGCTGCCGAGCGCGAGCCCGCCGACGCCGGTCGTCGAGACCCGCCCGCCGGTGACCGCCAGACCGTGCGCCTGGGTCGCTGCGTCGAGCTCGCCCCACGTGCACCCGCCCCCCACCTGTGCCGTCGACTGCTCCGGGTCGACCACCACGTCGCGCAGGCCGCGCAGGTCGACGCACAGCCCGCTGTCGACCACTGCCGAGCCGTTGACCGAGTGACCGCCCCCGTAGACGGAGATCGGCACGTCGGAGGTCCGCGCCCAGGCGATCGCCGCCGCCACGTCCTCGGCGCTGCGGCAGGTCGCGATCAGGCTCGGCGACCGGTCGATCATCGCGTTGAACACGCTGCGGGCCCCGTCGTACCCCTCGTCGCCCGGCGCCAGCTGCGAGCCCGAGAACTCCGGGATGGTGGGACGAACGTCAGTCACATCGGTCATGGCAGGCCTCCGGGAAGTGTGCAGCCGACTCTC
This sequence comes from Pedococcus sp. P2_D7, assembly GCF_056404295.1. Taxonomy (NCBI): domain Bacteria; kingdom Bacillati; phylum Actinomycetota; class Actinomycetes; order Micrococcales; family Intrasporangiaceae; genus Pedococcus; species Pedococcus sp. P2_D7. The sequence goes on along the minus strand of NZ_JBFUEH010000002.1, from coordinate 200,766 downwards.
CTCCGAACCCCGGGCGCCCCACCTCCCCCAAAGGGACGACGAGGCTGTCAGGTGCCCGCCCGGGCGGGGGTGGACCCTCAGGCGGGGTCGACCGGGTGCTCGGCGAGGAAGGTGCTGGCGACCTCGATCAGCACGTCGTTCGCCGCGGTCTCGCCGATCGTCGCGCGCACCCCGTCGGTGCCGTACTGGCGCAGGGTCAGCCCGGCTTCCTGCGCGGCCGCGGCGAAGTCGCCGGAGCGCTCACCGAGCCCGAACCAGACGAAGTTCGCCTGCGTCTCGGGGATGAACCAGCCCTGGCCGCGCAGCGCCGCGACCACGCGGGTGCGTTCGGCGACCAGCGCGTCGACCCGTTCCTTGAGCTCGTCGTAGGCCTTGAGCGACGCGACGGCGGCCGCCTGGGCGATCGAGTTCACGCCGAACGGTGTGGCCGTCTTGCGCAGGGCAGCCGCGACCGGAGGGTGCGCCACGGCATACCCGATCCGCAAGCCGGCCAGGCCGTAGGCCTTGGAGAAGGTGCGCAGCACCATCACGTTGAGGCGGTCGCGGTAGAGCTCGAGGCTGCGTGGCGCCTCGGGGTCGGTGACGAACTCGAGGTACGCCTCGTCGATCACCACGAGCACCCGGCTCGGCACGGACTCGAGGAAGCGCTCCAGCTCGGCGTGCGTGACCAGCGGGCCGGTGGGGTTGTTGGGGGTGCACACGATGACGACCTTGGTGCGGTCGGTGATCGCCGCACGCATCGCGTCGAGGCGGTGGCGGGCGTGGTCGTCGAGGCCGACCTGCACGCTCGTGGCACCGGCGAGCGCGGTGACGATCGGGTAGGCCTCGAACGAGCGCCAGGCGTAGACCACCTCGTCGCCGGGGTCGCAGGTGGCCGCGATGACCTGACCGAGGACGCCGACCGAGCCGGTGCCGGTCGCGACGTGCTCGGCCGGCACCCCGAGCGTGTCGGCGAGCGCCTGGGTCAGCTCGGTGACCGCCATGTCGGGGTAGCGGTTGATCGAGCCTGCTGCCTCGCGGACGACCTCGAGCACGGACGGGAGCGGCGGGTACGGGTTCTCGTTGGACGAGACCTTGTAGGCCGTCACGCCCTCGGGCGCGGCTGCGGGCTTGCCGGGGACGTACGCGGGCACCTGGTCGAGGGCCGCGCGCAGGCCGACCTCACTCTCCGCCATGTCAGTCGTCGTCGCCGTCGGGGAGGACCCAGCCGAGGACCATCGAGACGATCGTGATGACGATGGCACCGAGCACGGCGTCCCAGAAGAAGTGGGTGATCGTGAAGCTCAGCCCGAGGGGGTCGGCGATCCACTCGGTCAGCTGCAGCATGAACGCGTTCACGATGAAGGTGAACAGCCCCAGCGTCAGGATGATGAACGGGAAGCTGAGGAACTTCGCGATCGGCTTGACGATCGCGTTGACGAGCCCGAAGACGAGCGCGACGAGCAGGACGGTCGCGAACTTGGAGCCGAACTTGCCGTCCCCGAAGCCGATCCCGGGCACCAACCACGCTGCGACCCACAGTGCGACCGCGTTGACCGCGACCTTGATCAGGAAGTTCATGGTCCCGATCGTGCCAGATGCGCGGGCTGTGACGAACTAGACGTGGCGGCGGGAGGTGACGACCCGGAACCGGTTGGCCACGAAGGCCGCGTCGACGTAGGCCGAGTTCGCGGCCGGGTTGGCGCCGGTGCCGTGCAAGTCGGAGAACGCCGCGGTCTGGTTGACGAACACCGGGCCGGTGAGGTTCTCGGACAGCGCGACCCCCGCGTCGGCGGCTGCGTCGCGGGCCGCGTCGAGGACGTCCTCGGAGGTCGAGTAGACGGCCGCCGTCATCGCACCGTGCTCGCGCACCGTGTCGCGGAACTGCGCCAGCGACTGGTCGGTGCCGCTCGTCGCGATGAGGAACGTGACCGGGCCGAAGCACTCCTGGGTGTAGACGTCCTCGCGGCTCGCGTCCATGCTCACCAGGCCAGGGGCGCGGACGATGGCGTCGGGGTATGCCGGGTGGCTGACCGCGCGCGAGTCCAGCACCACCGTGCCGCCCGCCTCCTCCGCCAGCGCGGCGAGACCGGCCGCGTTGGCGCGGACCCCGTCGTTGACGGTCGCGCCGAGCAGCTCGACGGCACGGGCATCGTCGCCGGTGAGCTTTCCGACGGCCGCGGCGAGCTTCGCGCCGAAGTCCTCGAACGACAGGTGGCCCTCGTCGGTCTCGATGCCGTCGCGGGGGACGTAGAGGTTCTGCGGGGTCGTGCACATCTGGCCGGAGTAGAGGCTGAGGGAGAACGCCAGGTTGCCCAGCACGCCGCGCAGGTTGTCGGTCGAGTCGACGACGATCGTGTTGACGCCGGCCTTCTCGGTGTAGACCAGCTGGCCGCGGGCCGCTCCGGTCTCCTCGAGCCACGCGCCGAAGGTGGGCCCGCCGGTGTAGTCGATGATCCGGACCTCGTCGCGCTCGGCGAGCACCTTGGCCAGCCCCTCGCCCTCGGCCTCAGGGGCGAGCTGCACCAGGTCGGCACTGAACCCTGCGGCGGAGAGGACCTCCCGACACACGGCCACGGAGATGGCGAGCGGGAGTACGGCCCGCGGGTGCGGCTTGACGATCACGGGGTTGCCGGTGACGAGCGAGGCGAACAGCCCGGGGTAGCCGTTCCACGTCGGGAAGGTGTTGCAGCCGATGACGAGGGCGACGCCGCGCGGCACGACGCGGTAGTCCTTCTGCATCCGCAGCGGAGCCGGGTTGCCCTCCTTGTCGCGGCCGGGCTTCTCCCACACGACCGAGCTCGGCACCCGCTCCTGCTCGACGAGACCGGCGACGATCGACTCGAGCGCGCGGTCCTGGGCGTGCGGCCCGGCGGCCTGGAAGGCCATGACGAACGGCTGGCCCGTCGTGTGCATGACGGAGTGGGCGATCTCGAACGACCGCGCGTTGACCTGCTCGACGATCTCGACGCAGACGGCGGCGCGGGTGCGGGCGCCGGCGTCACGCCAGGCCGGCATCGCGTCGATCGCAGCGGCCAGCGCCGCGTCGACGTCGAGGTGCGGGTAGGTGATCCCCAGCGCGGGGCCGTAGGGCGAGACCTCCTCGCCGACCCAGTCACCGTCGGTGCGCACGTCACCCAGGCCACCGAACGCGTTGTCGCGCAGCGCCTCGTATGCCGCCTTGCCGGCCTCCGCGGACCCCTCGCCGTAGACGCGGGGAGACGGCGACTCGGGAAAGCGGCTGAAGTACGACCGCTCCGCGAGGGCCGTGATCGCCTGCGCGAGCAGCTCCCCGTGCTTGTCGACGAGCGGGTGGGTGTTGGGCGCCGTTGCCGTGGTCATGCGGTCATCGTAAACGGCTCCAGAGGGCGTTCCGACCGGCGGTGGAGGGCGTTCCGACCGGCGGTGGAAGCGCTGGTGACTCGGTCGTTTGCCACGATGGGGCCATGACCGACGACGACCTGAGCCATGTCCGGGCGATGTGGGCCGACGACGAGGCGTCCCGTGGGCTGGGGATGGAGGCGACCGTCGTCGAGGTCGACCACGCGGTGGTGCGGATGACCGTGACCGCGGCGATGGTGAATGGGCACGACATCGCCCACGGCGGCTTCATCTTCACCCTGGCCGACTCGACCTTCGCGCTGGCGTGCAACTCCCGCGGACAGCTGACGGTCGCGGCCGGGGCCGACATCACCTTCGTCACCTCGGCTCATCGCGGTGACGTGCTGGTGGCCGACGGACGGGTGCGCGCGGCCTACGGGCGCAGCGGGATCACCGACGTCACCGTGACGCGCGAGTCGGACGGGGCGCTGGTCGCGGAGTTCCGCGGCCGGTCGCGCAGCCTGACGGGCCGAGGAGGCGCTCCCGGGAAGTAGGTTTCGCTCGCTATGCCGTGCCCCACCCTCAGGGGCAGGCGCAGGCGCAGGGGCAGGCACAGGGGCAGGGGCAAGCACAGGGGCAGGGGCAAGCACAGGGGCAGGGGCAAGCACAGGGGCAGGGGCAAGAGCAAGAGCAAGAGCAGGGGCCGCGTCGGTGAGACGACGGCCTGGGTGCCCTCACGTCGTCGCCGGGCTGCATCTCCACGACTGGCCCACCCTGAGGGGCATGGCATAGCCAACGAACACCTACTCCGCCCACGCTCCGCCCACGCTCCGCCCACGCTCCGCCCACGCTCCGCCCACGCTCCGCCCAGGCTCCGCCTCGCGAGTGCCCGGCACCCAGTACCGCCAGGGCGGCCTTCGTCCGTCCACAGGTCCGGCGCGGGTTCGAGGTCGCCCACAGGCGGGGAGCAGGCGACTGTGCCGGTCGTCCGGCGACCGGGACGCTCGGCAGATGCAGCCAAACAACATGACCCCCCAGCGCATGAACCCCAGCGCTTGAACCCCAGCGCATGAACCCCAATCCCAGGGCGACCACCGTCCGGCTCCTCACCCAGTGGAAGGACGTCCAGGACTCGCTCACGTTGATGGACTCCATCGGTCTCGCCCTCCGGCGACAACGCAACGTCGCGCGGACCAGCCAGCGTGAGTACGCCCTGCAGTCGGGATGGAGCAAGAGTCACCAAGCCAGGCTGGAGACCGACCCGGGACGGCTCAAGCTCGCGGACGTGCTCGCGGCACTCGAGGGCACCAGCTACCACCTCGAGCTGAGGAGCGACGACGACGGCCGGCTCGTCGAGCCCTTCGAGTGGTACCCGACGGAGCTGGTCGCACGGTTCCGCGACGGCCGCAGGTTCCCGGCGGCGGTGAACCCCGTGCGGTGGACCGGACGTACCTGGTTCTACACCCGGCACCCCTACGGCACGCCGGCACCCGACTGGACGTGGTCGAGACGGTGACGCGTCCGCCGTCCGCCGTCCGCGGCCCCCTGTCCGCCGTCCGCTCGACGCGCGGAATGCCGTGTTTGTCCCTATGGTCCGAGGTGGTCGAGACCCGGCCGCCCCACACCTTGGAGGACCCATGCGAACCCCTCGGACCCTGATCGCCGTCGCCGCTGTCGCAGCCCTGGCAGCCCTGGCAGCCCTGACCCCGAGCGTCGCCGCAGCGGGCGAGACCCCAGCGGACAGACCCACCCAGGGGGCCTGCGGCTACGCCCCCCTGGCGGACCAGACCTACTCCACCTGGACCGGGCTGCCGCAGGACCCGGCGCGCACCCCCGCCCGCGGCGCCGTCGACTTCACGCTCCAGACCAACCACGGCGACATCCCGATCGTGCTCGACCGCGCCCTGGCGCCGTGCACCGTCCAGAGCTTTGCGTTCCTCACCCACCAGAAGTACTTCGACGGCACCAGCTGCCACCGCCTCACCGCCTACCAGACGCCGCCCTTCGCGCTCTCGGTGCTGCAGTGCGGCGACCCGCTGGGCACCGGCTGGGGTGACCCCGGCTACTCGTTCAAGGACGAGCTCGACTCGGCCAGGGCGCTCGAGAACTGGCCGGGATTCCCCGACGGCAGCCGGAGGAACTACGCCCGCGGCACCCTCGCGATGGCCAACGGCGGCCCCGACACCAACGGCAGCCAGTTCTTCCTCGTCTACCAGGACTCGCGGCTGCGGCCCGACTACACCGTCTTCGGCCACGTCACCGAGGCCGGCATGCAGGTGCTCGAGGAGATCGCCGCAGGCGGCATCGACCCCAGCACGGAGGGCACGCCCGAGGACGGCGCCCCCGCGAGCCCCGTGACCATCGAGCGCGCCAAGAGCGGCCGCTGACCGCGAGACCGCCCACGGGGTGGTGGCGCGTGGCTGGGAGCCGGACTCGCGGCATACGGTGTGCGCATGCGCGTCTTGGTCACCGGCGGTGCCGGGTACATCGGGTCCCACACCGTCGTCCAGCTGAGGGCCGCCGGCCACGAGGTCGTCGTCGTCGACAACTTCTCCAACGCGAAGCCCACCGTGGTGCCGCGACTGGAGGCGCTGACCGGCGGGCCGCTGGAGGTGCACGCGTTCGACCTCACCGACCGCGACAAGGTCGAGTCGCTCTTCGCCGAGCGCAAGTTCGACGCGGTCGTCCACTTCGCGGGGCTCAAGGCCGTCGGCGAAAGCGTGGACGTGCCGCTGGAGTACTACCAGACCAACCTCGACTCGACCTTCGCGCTGGTGCGGGCGATGCAGCGGCACGGCTGCTTCCGATTGGTCTTCTCGTCGTCCGCGACGGTCTACGGCGAGAGCGCCACCCCGCCGTTCACCGAGGACCTGCCGACCTCGGCGACCAACCCGTACGGCTGGACCAAGGTGATGATCGAGCAGGTGCTGCGCGACGTCGCCCGCACCGACGACCGGTGGCGGATCGCGTTGCTGCGCTACTTCAACCCGGTCGGCGCGCACGAGTCGGGGAACATCGGTGAGGACCCCTCGGGGATCCCCAACAACCTCATGCCGTTCATCGCCCAGGTGGCGGTCGGCAAGCTCGAGAAGCTCGAGGTCTACGGCGACGACTACGACACCCCCGACGGCACCGCCCTGCGCGACTACATCCACGTCGAGGACCTCGCCGCCGGCCACCTCGCCGCGCTGACCAAGCTGGGCGCGACCGACGAGCGGGTGTCGACCTGGAACCTCGGCACCGGGCACGGCACCTCGGTGCTCGAGGTGCTGCGCGCCTTCGAGAAGGCCTGCGGGCACGACCTCCCGCACGAGGTCGTGGGTCGCCGTGCCGGCGACATCGCTGCCTCGTATGCCGACCCGTCACGTGCCGAGCGCGAGCTCGGCTGGAAGGCGACGCGCACCATCGATGACATGTGCGCCGACCAGTGGCGCTGGCAGCGCGCAAACCCCCTGGGCTACCCGGACTGAGCGGATCAGGCATGGCAACCGAGCGTCCCTACCGCGTGACCGTCGTGTGCACCGGCAACATCTGCCGCTCGCCGATGGGTGAGTTCGTCCTACGCGAGCGCTTCGCGGAGGCCGGGCTCGGCGAGCAGGTGGTCGTCGACTCGGCCGGCACGCACTCCTGGGAGGTTGGCAACCCCGCCGACCCGCGGACCCTGGCGGTGCTGGCCCGCAACGGGCACGACGACTTCGGCGGCCACGACCACGTGGCCCGCCGGTTCGAGCGGTCGTGGCTCGACGAGGTGGACCTCGTCCTCGCCGCCGACGCCGGCCACCTGCGCGAGCTGACCACGCTCGCGCGCACCGACGCGCAGCGTGCCAAGGTGCGGCTCTTCCGGTCCTTCGACCCCGAGGCCGAGCGCTCGGGAGACCTCGACATGGACGACCCCTGGTACGGCGACGACACCGCGTTCGACCAGACCTACACCGAGGTGGTGGCGGCGGCCGACGGCGTCGTCGCGCACGTGCGGCATGCGCTAACCCACCGGAATAGTTGAATATCGAACTATTGTTGAGGGGTCATGACGACGAACAGCACGCCCTTCGCCCTCCGGCTCGACTGGGCGCGGAGCCTCTTCGACCACGGCGACTTCAGCGCTGCCGCCACCGCGCTGCGCGAGCTCGTCGACGAAGCCAGCACCGCCGAGCACCTGCACGGCACGGCCGACCTGCGGCTGCTGCTGGCCCGCGCCTACTTCGGGTCTGCCCAGCTGGGACGCGCCGAGACCGAGCTGCGGGCGCTGGTCGAGGACGCCCCCGACGACGCCTACCTGCACCTCCTGCTCGGTCGCACCCTCCAGCGCCAGCGTCGGCACGCCGATGCCCAGCGGCACCTGGCCCTGGCCGAGGTCCTCGGTGACTACGAGCGGCCGGCCGCCTACGGCGCTCCCCTCTCATGACCGACTACGGACAGGACCTGCAGTTCGGGATCTTCCCCAGCCCTGACGCCGCGTCCGCCGACCTCGTCCTCGAGCTCAGCGCGGCGGCGGACGTCGCCGGGCTCGACCTCGTGACGATCCAGGACCACCCCTACCAGGCCAAGCACCTCGACACCTGGACCCTGCTGTCGGTCATCGCGGCTCGCACCACGTCGGTGCGGGTGGCCCCCAACGTGGCGAACCTGCCCCTGCGTCTGCCGGTCGTCCTGGCGCGCAGCGTCGCCACGCTCGACCTGCTCAGCGGGGGGCGGGTCGAGCTGGGGCTGGGCACCGGCGCGTTCTTCGACGCCATCGTCGCCGCCGGCGGGACGCGCCTGACCCCGGGCGAGTCGATCGAGTCCCTCACCGAGGCGATGGAGGTCATCCGCGCGGTGTGGGCCGGCGAGGGCGGACCGACCGTGCGGGTGGAGGGGAAGCACCACCGCGTCGTCGGATTGCACCCTGGCCCAGCACCTGCGCACCCCGTCGAGATCTGGCTGGGCGCCTACAAACCGCGCATGCTGCGCCTCACCGGCCGGTCCGCGGACGGCTGGCTCCCGAGCATGGGGTATGCCGCGCCGGACGCCTTGCGTGGGCTCAACCGGACCATCGACGACGCGGCCGTCACGGCCGGGCGCGACCCCGCCTCGATCCGTCGGCTCTACAACATCCACGGGCGGTTCGGCACGGGCGGCGGGACGCGCCAGGGTGGTCTGCTGCAGGGCTCGCCGAGCGAGTGGGCCGAGCAGCTCGCCGAGCTCACCCTCACCGAGGGGATGAGCACCTACATCCTCGCCGTCAAGACCGTTGACCAGGTCGAGCGCTTCGCCCACGAGGTCGCCCCGGCCGTCCGCGAGCTGGTCGATGACGAGCGAGCTCGCCGAGCCCACTCCCCTGTGCCGGCGACGAGCCCCGCCGTCGTCAGCACGCGGCATACCGATGCACTTGATGCCACCTCGACCGACGCGGAACCCGTTGCCACGCAACGACACTCGGGTGCGGGCGCCCATCTCGTCGAGGTGCACGACGGACTGCGGGCCGAGCTGACCCGGCTGCGCGACATCGTCGAGCAGGTGGTGGTCGGTGAGGAGCAGGCGCATCGCGCGCGCAACGCCATCAACGAGCTGACCATGCGCCAGAACAACTGGACGCTCGGCGCCTACTGCGCGCAGTACTGCCGGTTCGTGACGGGTCACCACGGCCTGGAGGACCGGTCGGTGTTCCCGCACCTGCGCCGCAGCGAACCGGAGCTCACACCGGTGCTGGATCGCCTCGAGTCGGAGCACCTGGTGATCCACGACGTGCTCGAACAGCTCGACGAGGCCCTGGTCGGGCTGGTGTCCGGCACTGCATACCCGGACAGCACCGGCACGGCCGAGCTGAAACGCGTCGTCGACCTGCTGTCGTCGACCCTGCTCGACCACCTCGCCTACGAGGAGTCCGAGCTCGTGTCGGCGCTGGACCGCCACGGTTTCTCCTGACGCAGACCCGCCTCCCGGGCTGAACTGACGCGCGGTCAGTCGGTCGTCGAAGGGGGCAGGTCGCGACTCCGCTGGCCGACGCCGGCGGCGCCGTACGGGTAGTCGTCGGCGTGCGGTGCGCTCACCTCGCCCAGCCGGTCGAGCTGCTCGGCCGAGAGGTCGAGGTCGGCCGCGGCGAGGTTGTCGGTGAGCTGCTCGACGGTGCGGGCTCCGAGGATGACCGACGTGACGGCGGGCTGGGCACCGACCCAGGCGAGCGCGACCTGGGCCGACGACACCCCCGCCTCCGCGGCGACCGCACCGACCGCGTCGATGACGTCCCAGGTGCGCACCTGCCGGTTGCGTGGACCCCAGGCCTCCATGCCGCGCTCGGGGTCCTCCCCCAGCCGCGACTCACCAGTGGGCGTGGTGTCGCGCTGGTACTTGCCGGTGAGCCAGCCGCCAGCGAGCGGCGACCACGGGAGCAGCCCGAGTCCGCCGTCGAGGCAGGCCGGCACGACCTCGTGCTCGATGTCGCGGACCAGCAGGTTGTACTGCGGCTGCAGGGTCACCGGCGCGGTCCAACCGTTCGCGCGCGCCACGTGGACCGCCTTGGTCACCTGCCAGCCGAGGTAGTTGGAGAAGCCGTAGTAGGAGATCTTGCCGGCGGCGACGGCGTCGTCGAGGAAGCGCAGCGTCTCCTCCACCGGGGTCACCGCGTCCCACGCATGCATCTGGTAGAGGTCGATGTGCTCGACCCCGAGGCGCCGCAACGAGTCGTCGAGGGCGCGGCGCAGGTGGCGGCGCGAGAGGCCGAGGTCGTTCGGGCCGTCGCCCATCGCGAAGCGGCCCTTGGTGGCGAGCACGAGGTCCTTGGCGTCGTCCGGGTGGGCCGCCAGCCATCGGCCGATGATCTCCTCGGAGCCGCCCTTCGAGTAGACGTCGGCGGTGTCGAGGAAGGTGCCCCCGGCGTCGACGTAGGCCTCGAGGATCGCGCCGGAGGTCGCCTCGTCCGCCTCTGCGCCGAAGGTCATCGTGCCGAGGCACTGGGTGGAGACGACGGTGCCGCTGGAGCCGAGCGTGGTGTATCGCATGGCTCTCACGGTATGCCGCGCGCTGACCCCGCGCGCGGCCGCGTCACGGCCGCCCGTGCCACCGCGTCCGGCGCCCGGCGTCGGGGCGGTCGGCACCCGGCATACCGGTGTCCCGAGGTGGCCCCGCACTCTGGGAGACTGTGGGTCATGGCTTCGCTTGCTGACGCGACCCCTCCCATTGCGCTGGGCGCCCTCGACGGTCGCTACCGCGGTGCGGTGGCGCCGCTGGTCGACCACCTGTCCGAGCCGGCGCTCAACCGCGAGCGCATCCGGGTCGAGGTGGAGTGGCTGATCTTCCTCACCACCCACCAGGTCGTGCCGGGGGTGCGCGCGCTCACTTCCGACGAGCAGCAGCGGCTGCGCCAGGTGGTCGAGGACTTCGGCGCCGACGAGATCGAGGAGCTCGCGACGATCGAGCGCGAGACGCAGCACGACGTCAAGGCGGTCGAGTACTTCCTCAAGCGTCGGCTCACCGCCATCGCCCCCGGCGACGAGGACCGCGGGCTGGCCGAGCTGATCCACTTCTGCTGCACCAGCGAGGACATCAACAACCTGTCCTACGCCCTCATGGTCAAGGGCGCGGTCACCGACGTCTGGCTCCCGCGGGCGACCGCGCTGGTCGAGACGGTCGCGACGATGGCCTCCGACCTGCGCGAGGTGCCGCTGCTGGCGCACACCCACGGGCAGCCCGCGACGCCGACCACCATGGGCAAAGAGCTCGCGGTGCTCGCCCACCGGCTGGGTCGCCAGCTGCGGCGGGTCGGCGTGGCCGAGTTCCTCGGCAAGCTCAACGGCGCCACCGGCACCTACGGCGCGCACCTCGCCGCGGTGCCCGAGGCCGACTGGCCGAAGCTGAGCCGCGAGTTCGTGGAATCCCTTGGGCTGCAGTGGAATCCGCTCACCACCCAGATCGAGTCGCACGACTGGCAGGCCGAGCTCTACGCCGACCTCGCCCGGTTCAACCGGATCCTGCACAACCTGTGCACCGACGTCTGGACCTACATCTCGCTCGGCTACTTCGCGCAGGTGCGCGGCCAGGGCACCGTGGGTTCGTCGACGATGCCGCACAAGGTGAACCCGATCCGCTTCGAGAACGCCGAGGCCAACCTCGAGGTCAGCAACGCACTCTTCGACGTGCTCTCCTCGACGCTGGTCAACAGCCGGCTCCAGCGCGACCTCACGGACTCCTCGATGCAGCGCAACATCGGCGTCGCGTTCGGGCACTCGCTGCTCGCCATCGACAACGCCGCCCGTGGCCTGGCCGGGCTCGACGCCGTGCCCGCCGCGATGGCCGCCGACCTCGACGCCAACTGGGAGGTCCTCGGCGAGCCGGTGCAGTCGGCCATGCGCGCGTTGGGTGCCCAGGGTGTTGCCGGCATGGAGAACCCGTACGAGCGGCTCAAGGAGCTGACCCGCGGTCGCCGGATCACCGGTGACGACCTGCGCGAGTTCGTCGCCGGGCTCGGGCTGCCGGACGACGTGGCCAAGCGCCTCTCCGAGCTGACGCCCCAGACCTACATCGGCGTCGCGCCCGAGCTGGTCGACTTCCTGGACTGAGCGGTATGCCGCGTGGTGACCACGCGGCATACCTCGCCCTCGTGCGACGCTGGGCGCATGGTGGCGATGGGCTGGGTCGTGTTGGCCTTGGTGTTCGTCGACGAGGTGCTCGCGGCTGCGGCCGCCGCGGTCTGGGGCAACCACGAGAGTGGACTGCTGCTCGCGGTCGGAATGGTGGTCGTGGTGATCGGGGTCTGGTGGGCGTTCGCGTCGCCGAAGGCGCCGCTCAGGGGTCCGGTGGTGCGGCCGGTGACCAAGGTGCTCGTCTTCGGGCTGGCCGGGCTCGGTCTGTGGGCGGCCGGGCACCACGGTTGGGCGGTGGCGTTCCTCGTGTTCTCGGTGGTGGTCAACGCGCTCGCCCTGCTGCCCTCGATCCAGGCGCTGGTCTCCAAGGCCGACGCACGGGGCGGTCAATCGGCGTAGCGTCGCCGGCATGGCCGCACGCAAGGCGAAGCTGTCGGACCTCGCGGAGATCGCCCTGTCCCTCCCCGAGGCGGAGGAGGGCAGGTCCTGGGGCAACCCGGCCTACGTGGTGCGGAAGAAGTCGTTCCTGCACTTCCGCGAGCCGCGCCCCGACGCCGTCGACCCCGAGACCGGTGAGCGGATGCAGGACGTCATCATGTTCGTCGTCGCCGACCAGAGCGACAAGGAAGCCCTCGTCGAGGGCGACGGGCCGTGGTTCACGACGCCGCACTTCGACGGCTACAACGCGGTGCTGCTGCGCCAGCGCGACCTCGGCCGGCTGACCCGCGCCGAGCTCGCCGAGGTCATCACCGATGCATGGGCAGCGAAGGCGCCGAAGAAGCTGGTCCAGGAGTACTTCGGCGAACGGTGAGCTGTTCGCCGCGAGCGAAATTCGTTGCGTGCCAGTGGTTTTCCCTTGTGGATGACTGGCACCACGCATTCGAACAGGTGTACGATTGCGGTATGTCGATCAGCCCGGCCGTGCAGCGAGACGAGGCGCAGCGTGACCTCTGGACGCGCACGGCCGAGGTCGCGGGACGGCTCAACCGGGCGCAGGGCGAGCTGGTCGACCTGGCCGCGGAGCTCATCGAGGGCGAGCACTGGGGCGACGGCGGGTTCCGGTCGCCGGAGCACTACTTCGTCGTCCGGGCCGGGCTGTCACCCTCGCACGCGCGGGACGTGGTCGCCGTGGCGAGGCGTCGTCATGAGCTGACCGCGGCCTCCCAGGCCCTGCGGGACGGGCTCCTGTCGCTCGACCAGACCGCCGTGGTAGCCCACCACGCGCCGGCGAGCCACCAGCAGTCCGCGGCCGACTTCGCCCAGCACGCCACCGTGCCCCAGCTGCGTCGCGCGCTGAGCCGGCACGCCTTCGCGTCCATCCCGGTCGCCGATGCCGAGCGCTCCGGTGACGACACCGCCACCGACCCAGCACTCCGCCTCGCAGCTGCCGGGGTGCCCGGGCAGGAGGACTCGGAGCGCCGGGCCTGCGCGCGCCCCGACCTGTCGATGCACTACGACCACGACGGCCGGTTCCAGCTGCGCTACAGCGCCCCCGCGCCGGTCGGGGCACTGGTCGAGCAGGCGCTCAAGGAGGCCAAGGACGCGCTGTTCCTCGCGGCGTCCGGTGTTCCCGCGGCGGGAGACCAGGGACCGGCCGGCTCTGGCGGCGCCGGCGAGGGTGCCACGGCTGGCGCTCCCCGGGCCGCGCACGGCATTGCGGCCACGGACCGCCCGACCTACGCGGATGCGCTCGAGGAGCTCGCTCGGCGTTCGTTCTCGTCCGTCGCCTCGACCGGCCGGGCCAGCCACTACCGGGTCTACCTGCACCTGTCGACCGACGGCGGCTGGGTCAACGGCGGCGCAGCCATCCCCCGGCGGCTGCTCGACCGGTTCCTCTCCGACGGCGTGGTCCAGCCGGTCTGGGAGACCCAGGGCCGGCCGGTCAGCGTCGGCCGGGCCATGCGGATCCTGCCGCAGCGGTCCCGCCGGCTGATCGAGGACCGCGACCGCGGCTGCCGGTTCCCCGGCTGCACCGCCACCCGGTTCGTGGAGATCCACCACCTGCACGACTGGGCCCAGGGCGGCGCCACCGACGACGACAACCAGGTCAGCCTCTGCCCGTTCCACCACGACGCGGTCGGCCGAGGCGACTACACCATCGCCGGCGACCCGACCCGCCCCGACGGCCTGGTCGTCACCACCCGCCACGGACTGCCGGTGCGACCCCCGACGGCCGTCGAGCTCGCCGCGCCACCGGGCGGCGACCCGCCCGCACCACCCGGGGCGGCGGCATACCAACCACCGACCGGCGAACGCGCCCGCTGGCACGACATCGAGATCCTCCCCCACCACCTCGCGCAGTGGGACCGGCAGCTCCACCTCGTCAAGGCGCCTGGCCAGGACACGGGTGCACCGGAGGACCGTGATAACCACCCGTGGCCAATGCGGGACGCCGACGACGAAGAGGTCCTCAGCTACTGCCGCACCTGGGACGACTAGCTGGGCGGTGCAGCCGCGTGGCGTCCAGCTCGCCGCGTACCGCTCTTGGCCGTCTGGCAAGGTGCACCCTGACGTTCCCGTTCGACCGAAGGACTGATCGGTGCCCGACCGACCTGAGATCGTCTGCATCTGCGGCTCGACCCGGTTCGTGGACGAGATGCGTGCGGCAAACCGTGAGCTGACCCTCGCAGGCGTCATCGTCGTCGCGCCGGGCGAAGCAGGCGAGGTGATCACCCACGAGCAGAGGACCGCGGTGGACGCCCTCCACCTGCGCAAGATCGACCTGGCTGACCGGGTCCTGGTCGTCAACCCCGGTGGGTACATCGGTGAGTCGACGAGCAGGGAGATCGCCTACGCGCACGCCACCGGCACGCCGATCTCGTTCACCGACCCGGTCTGACCAGTCGGGGCGTCGGGGACGAGCAGGTCAGACGGTGACCTTGCCCTCAGGCGTGTCGAAGGTGACCGCGAGGAGGCCGGGGGTGCCGCGGGGGGCGACGAAGGTGAAGTCGATGACCGAGGACGTCTCGTCGGGCGGCAGGCCCAGCCAGTCGCGCACCCGGGCGGGGTCGCCGGCGATCTGCAGGCTGTCGATCGTGACGGTGGTCATGGCCGCCGTCGACGGGTGCAGCGAGACGTCTTCCCACTGCACGAAGTAGGGCAGCTGCGGGTCGGACATCAGGCCCTTGATCCCCAGCTGGCGCCAGCGCAGCTCGACGCCGTCGGGGCGGTACCGGTTGCCAGGGACGGCTTCGCGGCCGATGCGGATCTCGAGCGGCGCGAGGTCGTCGACCGCGATGCACCAGCCGAGCCAGCCTCCGCCGGCCTCGGACCGAGCACGGACGGCCTGCCCGAACGGCGCCTTGTCGGACGCCGGGTGGTCGAGCACCTCGACGACCTCGACGTAGCGCTCGTGCGCCAACGGCAGGATCACGTTGCGCGTGCCGAACCGCGGGTGGATGCCCCCATCGACCGGGTCGACCCCGATCAGCTTGGCGAGGCGCTCCGCGGTCGCCTGCAGTCCGTCGTGCTCTGCCGCATACGAAACGTGGTCAACTCGCATACCCGACATCGTGACATACGTCAGGGAGTGCTCCTGACACGGGTGTGGTCAGTGAGGCTTCAGGGAGCCGAGGCGGGCGCGGCGGCTCCCCGCTGGCGCACCGCCTCGTAGATCACGATGGCGGCCGAGGTCGCGACGTTGAGCGAGTTCGCCTTGCCCACCATCGGGATCCGGACCTTGTATGCCGCGTGCGCCAGCACCTCGTCAGTCAGGCCGTACTTCTCGGCCCCCACCGCGATGGCGACCGGGCCGGTGTAGTCGACGTCGGTGTGCAGCAGGTCGGTATCCGGGGTGGTGGCGACGAGGGCGATGCCGTTCGCGTCCAGCCAGGCCAGGGTCTCGGCCGTCGAGTCGCTCGCGACGGGCACGCTGAACACGGTCCCCTTGGAGGCGCGGACCAGGTTCGGGTTCCCCCAGTCGGTGACCGGATCGGCGGCGACCACCGCCTCCGCGCCGGCGGCATCGGCGGTGCGCAGCATCGCCCCGAGGTTGCCCGGCTTCTCCACGCCCTGGCAGAGGACGGTCAGGGCGCTCGGACCCACGGTCAGCTCGCGGCACGACCGCACCACCGAGGGCACCACGGCGATGAAGCCGTCCGGGCCCTCGCGGTAGGCGGCCCGCTCGAACGCAGTCCGCGACACCTGCACGGTCTCCACCCCGTCGCGCCGCGCCTCGTCGACGACCCGCTCCTGGCTGGTCGGGTCGAGCATCAGCTCGGGGCAGTAGTACAGCGCCTCGGGGAGCACCCCGGCCCCGAGCGCGAGGGTCAGCTCCTCGAAACCCTCGATCAGCGTCCGCCCCGTCTCCTCACGGGTGCGCCGACGGCGCAGCGCGGCGAGCGCCTTGAGGCGCGGGTTCGACGGCGAGGTGATGATCAGGTCAGCCATGGCGGGCCCAGTCTGTCAGCGATGCGGCACACTGTCCGCCATGAGCCAACCCGCTGTCACGGAGCGCTACTCCCTGCGCCAGAAGATCACGATGATGGTCAACCGCTACGAGATCCGGTCGGTGGACGGGTCCGGCGTCGAGGGTCCGGTCATCGCCGTCGCACAGCAGAAGCGGATGGCGTTCAAGGAGCAGGTCACGTTCTACTCGGACGAGGCTCGCACCCAGCCGGTCTTCTCGTTCAAGGCCCGCACGCGGATGGACCTCGGTGCCACCTACGACGTCTTCGACGCGACCGGTGCGCCGATCGGCTGGTTCCGCAAGGACTTCGGCAAGTCGCTGCTGCGCTCGTCGTGGCACCTCGGCACCCCCGACGGGCTCGAGGCCTTCGGCACCGAGCGCAACCGGAACATCGCGATCCTGCGCCGGGTCTGGGACTTCCTCCCGGTCGTGGGCGACATCCCGCTGCCGTTCCTCTTCCACTTCGACTTCACCACCGGTGACGGCAGTGTCGTGCTGTCGTCGGAGCGCAAGCGCAGCCTGCGCGACCGCTACGACATCCACATGCCGCAGGCCAGCAACGGGTGGCAGCTCGACTGGCGGGTCGGGCTGGGCATGGCGGTCGCACTGGACGCGCTCCAGTCCCGCTGAGCCGCCAGGTCAGGTGGAGCGGCCCGCGTCAGGCTGAGCCGCGCTCGACCCTGCCGCGGTGCCGCTCGGTCAGCTCGGTGACGCCGTCGAGCAGGTCGCGCATCCGCTCCAACTCCGCGATGGTGAAGGACGCGAACGCCTGCTGACCCTCGGAGACCATCGGGCCGTAGGCCTCCCACGTGCGTCGGGCACCGTCCTCCGTCATGGCCACGAGCACCTGGCGCCGGTCGGTCTCGCTCGGCTGTCGCGCCACGAATCCCTTGGCGACGAGCCGGTCGATCAGCGCCGTGGTGGCTGCGGGCCGCAGCCCCGTCGCTGCGCTCAGCTCGCCGGCCGTGCGCGGACCCTCGCTGAGGATGTCGAGGCACCGCATGTCCGCGGGACCGAGCCCAAGCGCCCGGCCCACCGCGTCGTCGAAGGACTGGACGCTGCGCTGGTAGCGCTGCATCGCCCTCCCGGCCTGCTCGATGGCTGCTTGACGGGTTCGTGCCACGCGTGCAATCCTTTCGATTATCGAACTATCCGATTGTCGTAAGAAAGGCTAGCACCATGAAGGCTGTCGTCGTCGGAGGTGGAGTGGCCGGACCCGCCACCGCCATGGCTCTCCAGCAGGTGGGCATCGAGGCCGTCGTCCTCGAGGCGCGCGACCGAGCCGCCACGCAGCAGGGCTCCTACCTCACCATCGCGCCGAACGGTCTCGACGCCCTGGCCGCGATCGGCTGCCTCGATCTCGTGCGCCACCTCGGCTTCCCCTCGCGGCGCAGCACGATGCTGGGGGCCACCGGAAGGCTGCTCGGCTCGATCACCCTCGGCACGCCCCTGGCCGACGGCACACCCGCCCGCACGATGAAGCGGCCCCACCTCACCCGCGCGCTGATGGACGAGGCCGCGCGCCGCGGCATCGAGGTCAGGTATGCCGCCAAGGTCACCTCCGTGCGCAGCGAAGGGGAGCGTGCGGTCGCCGTCCTCCAGGACGGGAGCACCGTCGAGGGCGACCTGCTCGTGGGTGCCTCCGGTGTCCACTCGGCGGTCCGGATGGCGGTCGACCCCGAGGCCCCTGCGGCGCGGTACGTCGGGCTGACCAACTTCGGTGGCATCACTCGCAAGACTCCGCTCGCGCGGGACCTGCCGGGCGACGGCTGGCAGTTCACCTTCGGCCGCCACGCGTTCGTCGGGCTCCACCGCACCCCGGCCGACGACGTCGTGTGGTTCGTCAACGTGCCCGAGGCGGAGATCAGCCGAGCCGAGCGCGCCGACACCTCCCTGGACGAGTGGCGGGGGCGGCTTGCCGACCTCGTGGCCGACGACGCGGGACCGGCCCGCGCGCTGATCGAGTCGGGTGAGCTGGAGCTCGCCGGAGACAACACCTACGACCTCGGCCACGTGGCGACCTGGCACCGCGGCCGCCTCGTGCTGGTCGGGGACGCGGCACATGCGCCGTCACCGAGCTCGGGCCAAGGGGTGTCCCTCGCCCTCGAGGACGCCGTGGTGCTCGCGGGGTGCCTCGCGGCCGAGTCCGACGTGCCGGCGGCATACGACTCGTTCGTCGCTGCGCGACGGCACCGGGTGGAGAAGGTCGTCGCGGTCGGGGCGCGCTCGAGCAGCTCCAAGCTCCCGGGGCGGATCGGTCGGGTGCCACAGGAGGCGATGATGCGGGTCGTCTTCCGCTACCTGGTGACCGACAAGGCGCAGGACTGGATCACCGGCTACCGGGTCAGCCAGTCACCGGAGGGTGGTGCAGTCGAGGCGGGCAGTGCGCTCAATGCAGGTGGAAGACGCAATGCAGGGGGAAGACTCAATGCAGGTAGAAGACTCAGAGCAGCGAGCGCAGCACCGGCACCAGGCCGTCCTCGTCGACCGTGAGGGTCACCTCGTCGGCGATCTCCTTCACCGAGTCGGGGGCGTTGCCCATCGCCACACCGCGGGCCGCCCAGTGCAACATCTCGACGTCGTTGCGCTGGTCGCCGACGGCCAGGGTGTATTGCGGCTCGACCTCCAGCCGGCGGCGCAGGAGCTCGAGGGCGGAGCCCTTGGAGACGCCCTCGGGATTGAGGTCGAGCCAGGCCGAGAAGCCGACCGCGTAGTTCACGCCGTGCAGGCCGATCCGCTCGGTGAGCGCGAGGAAGTCCTCCGCCGTGCCGTTCGGTGCACGGAACGTCACACGGGTCACCGGGTCGGCGACCAGCTCGTCCCACGGCACGACGCGCAGCTCACCCTGGAGCTCGCCGTCGGGGAAGGGCGCGCTGAGCTTGAACCCGACGCCCAGCTCCTCTACCGCGACGACCGCGTCGGGCCACTCGGCGCGGAGCAGGTTGAGGGCGGGGGCAGGGTCGAACGTGACGGCATCGATGATCCGGAAGCCGGTGTCCTCCCGGGCATCCAGCTCGATGGTCACCGCCCCGTTGGAGCACACGGCATACCCGGTCACGATGCCCAGCTCGGCCATGATCGTGGTCGTCGCGACGATCGAGCGGCCGGTCGCGATGATGACGTGGTGACCGGCGGCGAGCACGTCGTGGACGGCGTCACGGACCGCAGGTGACAGCTCGCCGGCGTGGTTGATCGTCGTGCCGTCGAGGTCGAGCCCGACGAGGTGCGGCGGGCCCGCCTGCTGGGGAACGGTCATGCCGCGAGCCTGGAGTTCATGTGACGAGCCTACGGAAGGCGGACGTGTTGTGGCCCCAGGTCCGCGATGCGGCGCGCGCCGAGCAGGGCCATGGTGCGGCGTACCTCGGTGCTGAGGATATGGGCCGCGCGCTCGACCCCGGCCTCACCGCCGGCCATCAGGCCGTAGAGGTAGGCGCGACCGACCAGCACCGAGCTGGCGCCCAGCGCCATCGCGGCGACGACGTCCGCCCCCGACATCACCCCGGTGTCGACCATCACCTCCGGGCCGTCACCGAGGGCGTCGCGCACGTCGGGGACGAGGCGGACGGGGACCGGCGCCTTGTCGAGCTGCCGACCGCCGTGGTTCGACAGCACGATCGCATCGGCGCCGGCACCGAACATCCGCCGCGCGTCGTCGACGGTCTGGATCCCCTTGACGATGAGCGGGCCGTCCCAGGTGGAGCGCACCCAGTCGAGGTCCTTGAGCGTCATGGTCGGGTCGAACAGGGCGTTCATCATCTCGGCGACGGTGCCGTCCCAGCGGTCCAGGCTGGCGAACCGCAGCGGCTCGGTGGTGAGGAAGTTGACCCACCAGTTCGGGTGCATCGCCCCGTCGAGCACGGTCTTGGCCGAGAGCGCCGGCGGGATGTTGAAGCCGTTGCGCACGTCGCGCAGCCGCACCCCCGCGACGGGCACGTCGACGGTGAGGATGAGCGCCTCGAAGCCGGCCGCCTTGGCCCGGGCCATCAGGTCCTCGGCCGGTGCGTGGTCCCGCCAGACGTAGAGCTGGAACCACTTGCGGGCGCCGGGTGACGCCTCGGCCACGCCCTCGACGTCGGTGGTGCCCAGGGTCGAGAGGCCGTAGGGGATGCCGACCCGCTCGGCCACGCGGACCACGGCACGCTCACCCTCGTGGTGCATCATCCGGGTGAAGCCGGTCGGGCCGAACCCGAAGGGCTGCGCCGATGGCTTCCCGAGCACCGTCGTCGTGGTGTCGATGTCGCCCACGTCCTGCAGCACCGACGGCTGGAAGGTCAGGTCGCGGAAGGTCGCCCGGGCGCGTTGGAGGCTCTGCTCGGACTCGGCCGCGCCGTCGGTGTAGTCGAACACCGAGCGCGGGGTCCGGCGCTTGGCCACCGCCCGCAGGTCGGCGATCGTGAGCGCCGCCGCCAGCCGTCGCTTCTTCGCGTTGAGCTCGACCGGCTTGGGTCGCAGCAGCGGCTTGAGCTCGGACCACTTGGGCAGCTGGCGATCGCTCACCCGGCCGACGCTACCCCCGCTGTGCCACTAGTTCGGAAGATGAGCCGTGCCATGACCCGGCGGATCTTCCGAACAACGGAGCTAGACCGGCTTGAGGACCTCGAGGCCGAGGAACGGCTGCAGCGCCTTGGGCACGACGACCGAGCCGTCGGCCTGCTGGTGGTTCTCCAGGATCGCGACCATCCACCGGGTCGTGGCGAGCGTGCCGTTGAGCGTCGCGACGGCGCGGGTGCCCTGGCCGTTGGGGTCGCGCTCCCGGGTGTTGAGCCGGCGAGCCTGGTAGGTCGTGCAGTTCGAGGTGGAGGTGAGCTCGCGGTAGCGGCCCTGGGTCGGGACCCACGCCTCGCAGTCGAACTTGCGCGCCGCCGGGCCACCGAGATCGCCCGCAGCCGTGTCGATGACGCGGTAGGGCACCTCGATCTTGGCGAGCATCTCCTTCTCCCAGCCCAGCAGCCGCTGGTGCTCGGCAGCCGCGTCCTCGACCCGGCAGTAGGTGAACATCTCGACCTTGTGGAACTGGTGGACGCGGATGATGCCGCGGGTGTCCTTGCCGTGCGACCCGGCCTCGCGGCGGTAGCAGGCCGACCACCCGGCATACCGCTTCGGTCCGGCGGAGAGGTCGAGGATCTCGTCGGCGTGGTAGCCGGCGAGCGCCACCTCGGAGGTGCCGGTGAGGAACAGGTCGTCGGCCTCGAGGCGGTAGACCTCGTCGGCGTGCTTGTCGATGAAGCCGGCGCCGGCCATGACGTCGGTCTTGACCAGCGTGGGCGTGATCATCGGGGTGAACCCGTGCTCGACGGCCTGGGCGATGCCCATGTTCAGCAGCGCGAGCTCGAGCCGGGCACCGACACCGGTGAGGAAGTAGAAGCGGGACCCCCCGACCTTGGCGCCCCGCTCCATGTCGATCGCCGCGAGCGACTCCCCGAGCGCGAGGTGGTCGCGCGGCTCGAAGTCGAACTCCGGCACCGACCCGACGGTCTCGAGCACGGTGTAGTCGTCCTCGCCACCGACGGGCACGCCCTCCTCGACGATGTTGCCGATCTGGCGGATCAGCCCGCCCAGCTGGGCCTGCGCGGCATCGGCGTCGGCCTGCAGCTGCTTGACCCGCGCGGACAGGTCCTTGGTCTGGACGAGCAGCGCCTGCTTCTCGTCACCCTGGGCCTGGGCGACCTGCTTGCCCATCGACTTCTGCTGCGCCCGCAGCTGCTCGAACTCGGTGAGGGAGGAGCGGTGCGTCTGCTCGGCGGCGAGGATCGCGTCGACGATCCCCTCGTCCTCACCGCGGGCGCGCTGGCTGGCGCGGACGCGGTCGGGGTCCTCACGCAGGAGCTTGATGTCGATCACCGGGCAAGCCTATCGAGCGGTGAACGGGCCACTGGGCGCGGTCACGGGTCACAATGCCTGCATGCTCACGCGGCGGTACCTGCTGACCGTGGCGCCCCTCGGCGCCGCCGCGGCCTGCGCCGGGGAGCCCGCCGCCGGCCCGCAGCCGTCGCCGACTGTGCCGGTCACCCCCAGCACCACGGCGCCGACCACCAGCGCCGCCACCACGGCCACGACGACCACGACCAGCCCCACGACGAAGGCGACGACGAGGGCCACCACCAAGGCCACCCGCGCCGCGCCCAGCCTCGACGACCTGCGCGAGGAGCTGTCGGCGTTGTCCCGCAGGTACGGCGTGGACCTCGGCGTCGCCGCCGCCGAGCGGCGGTCCGGCCGCAGCTTCGCGTGGGGCGCCGACACCGCGATCGAGACGGCGAGCATCGCGAAGGCCGACATCCTGGCCACCCTGCTGCTCCAGCTGCAGGACCGGGGCGCGCGCCCGTCGTCCAGCCAGCTCGCCGTCGCCGACGCCATGATCCGGCGCAGCGACCACGAGTCGGCGTGGACCCTCTTCCGCCAGGTCGGGCTCGCCTCGGGGATGGCGGCCGCCAACCAGCGCTTCGGCCTGCGCACCACGCAGTGCTTCGACTACAGCTGGGGGCTGACCCGCACCTCGGCCCGCGACCAGCTGCGGATCGTGGGCGCGATCAGCGGCGCGGGGACGACTGCCTCGCCCCTCGACGCCGACTCAGGGAGCGTGCTGCACGACCTCATGGAGGGCGTGATCGCCGAGCAGAAGTGGGGAGTCAGCGCGGCGGCCCACGGCACCGAGCGGGTCTACCTCAAGAACGGCTGGCTCCCGCGGTCGACCCTCGGCAAGCGCTGGATCGTCAACAGCATCGGCCGGATCACCAGCAGCTCCCTCGACCTGAGGCTGGCGATCCTCAGCCAGAAGGCGACCTCCCATGCCCAGGGCATCGAGATCGTGGAGCAGGCGGCCGCCCTCACCCGCCGTCATCTCGCGGTCTGACCACACCCTGAAACGTGTTGCCCGAGAACGTTTCGGGGCGCGATCCTTGCGGTATGCCGTCCATGCCCACCCTCGCGTCGTTCGCCCTTGCGGCGACCGCCCTCATCCTGCTGCCCGGTCCGGCGATGCTGTTCCTCATCTCCCGAGGCATCGGCCAGGGCAGTCGCCGACTGGCCGTCGCCTCGATGGCCGGCATCGAGACCGCGACCGCGGTGATGGTGGTCGCGACCGCGTTCGGCCTGTCCGCGGTGATCAGCTCCTCGGTCCTGGCCTTCGCGATCGTGAAGTACGCCGGCGCGGCGTACCTCGTCTGGTTGGCGATCAAGGAGTTCCGCAGCAAGGGGCATTTCGCCCTCGACCGCGCGCCCGTCACGCACTCCCGCCGCGCGTTCGGCGACGCCTTCCTCGTGGGCATCTCCAACCCCAAGACGGCGGTCTTCTTCGTCGCCTTCTTCCCGCAGTTCCTGCACCGCGAGTCGGGCCCGATCTGGTCCCAGGTGCTGGTGCTGGGCGCGATCTTCGTCGCGATCGGCGCGGTCTTCGACAGCGTCTACGCGCTCAGTGCGGGGTCGATCGGCCAGTGGCTGGCCAGGCACCCACGCGCGGTCCGGCGCCAGAAGTACGTGTCGGGGAGCATCTTCCTCGTCATGGGCGGCGCCGCCGCGCTGACGGGACACCCGCAGAAAGCCTGATGGGTATGCCGCCTGCGCGGCTCAGGCGCGCACGTCCACCAGGTGGTGGGCGAGGTCGTGCAGGAAGTACTGCCCGAGCGTCAGCACGGTGAACTCGGAGCCGTCGCTGCGCAGTCCGGTCCGGCCCCACTGGCCGTCGCGGACCCCGGCGAACCGGGCGGCCACGGTGGCCGCGGCCTCCTGCAGCTCGGGGCCGACGACCGCCGGGTCCTGCTCCCCGTAGCGGTCCGCCACCGCCGTCTCGTCCTGGTCCCAGTTGGCGAACCGCGGTCCGTCCTCGTCGAGCATCAACGTGACCCGACCGTCGAAGACACGGCAGACGTCGCGGACGTGGCAGGCGTACTCGAGGGGTGACCACACGTTCGGCGACGGACGCTGCGCGGCGTCCGTCCGGGCGAGGACCGCGGTCCACGGCGAGGTCGACGCGAGGGTGGTCGGGGCGATGTCCTCTGCCGCCACGGTGCGGGCGTCGAACCCACAGTCGGGGCAGGGGCGCTGGAGGGTCCAGGTCCAGTCCTTGGTGTCGGGGACGATCGCGTCGGCATCGGCGTGCTGGTCGGCCATGGCGACCACGGTAGGGCGGGCCGTCCCACCCGCCGAGGGGCACGGGCGCCAAGCACCGCGCCGATCCTGCCGATCACCCGGACGTCCCATGGTCTGGAGGCGCTCTGACCTGTGCGGATGCGACCCGACCGTGGGGTAGCGTCGGCCCGTGCTTCGCGAACATTCCGGCTGGGTCGCCCTCGGGGCGATCGTGCTCGTCGTCATCCTCGCCCTCGGCATCGCCGGGTGGGCCGGAATGCGGGTGCGCACTGTCGGAGGTGCCCACCGTGGCCGCCGGTGGGGGCGCCGCCCGCACCGCAACGACTTCCGCCCGGAGGGCACCGTGTCCGAATCCCCCACCCGTCGCGCCGCGATCATCGTCAACCCCACCAAGTTCGACGACGTGGCGGCGGTGCGTCGTCGGATCACCGAGCAGTCGACCAGCCATGGCTGGGCCGAGCCGCTCTTCATCCTCACCACCGAGCGCGACCCTGGCACGGGACAGGCCAAGCAGGCCCTCGACGAGGGCGTGGACCTGGTCTGCCCGCTCGGCGGTGACGGCACGGTGCGCGCGGTCGCCGAGGCGATGGTCGGCAGCGAGGTGCCGATGGGCCTGCTGCCGGGCGGCACCGGCAACCTGCTCGCCCGCAACCTCGACCTGCCGGTCGACGACCTCGACGACGCCCTGCGGGTGGCCCTGACCGGCCAGAACAAGCGCGTCGACGTCGGCCGCCTGACCATGGACACCTCCGGTGAGGACCAGACCCCCGCCACCCACGTCTTCCTCGTGATGGCCGGGCTCGGCTTCGACGCCGCGATCATGGCCGACGCCCCGGAGAAGCTGAAGGCGAAGGTGGGCCCCGCGGCATACGTCGTCTCGGGCACCCGCAACCTGCGCGGCCCGCAGTTCAAGGTGCGGGTCAAGGTCGAGGACCAGGAGGAGTTCAGCCGCCGCGCGCGCACCGTGGTCATCGGCAACTGCGGCAAGCTGCTCGGCGGCCTCGTCCTCATGCCCGAGGCTGAGGTCGACGACGGCCAGCTCGACATGGTCATCCTCTCGCCCAAGGGTGTCGCCGGCTGGGCCGCCGTCGCGGCCCGACTGGCCACCCGCAAGCGCAAGGGGCACCAGATCGTCGACCACTACACGAGCCCTTCGATGAAGATCCGGGCCGACCGCCCGCAGGAGGTCCAGATCGACGGCGACACCCTCGGCAAGGCCAGGGCCATCTCCGCCGAGGTGGTCCCCGGAGCCCTCGTCGTGCGGGTCGGGTCGGTCGACTGATGGCCGCCGGCACGGTCGCCCCGCCCCGAGGGTCACGCACCAAGCGGCTGGTCCGTGGTGCGCTGGCGATGGTGCTGTTCGTGGTGCCGGTGCTGCTGCTCGGGTTCGCGGTGCGGCAGAAGTTCGACCCGCTGATCCGGCTCGACAACGACCTGATCCGGAGCGCGACCGGCTTCACCCGCCGGCACGGACTCGGCGACACCCTCATCGCGCTCCAGGGGATCAGCCAGCCGTTCCTGCTGTACATCCTGGCCACCGGCCTGTGCCTGTGGGCGTGGTTCGCCAAGGACCTGCGCGGCCGGGCCGTCTGGGCGTTCGTCACGATGATGGTGGCCTGGAACGTCGGCCTGCTGGCCAAGGCGCTCGCCGGCCGGGCCCGTCCGGTCGTCGACGACCCGATCTCGCACTCGCCGGGCTTCTCGTTCCCGTCCGGCCACGCGTTCAACGTCGCGGTCGTGTCGACCGTGGTCATCTTCCTGCTCTGGCCGCTGCTCGGCACTGTTGGCCACCGCGTCTCGATCGCGCTCGCGGCAGTGTTTGCGCTGGCCGTGGGCCTGGACCGGATCTTTCTCGGGGTGCACTTCCCGTCCGACGTGTTGGCGGGCTACGTCCTCGGTGTAGGCATTACGTTCTCCTCATGGCTCGGATTCATCGGCAAGACGTCAGCGACCTCCTCGTCAGGGCCGTCGCACCCGGCGTAGTCCTCTTCGCCCTGCTCGCCGGCGTGGGGCTGCTCCTCAACGGGCCGCTCGACGCCGTGGACGACGCGGAGGACAAGATCACCGACGCGTTCAACCGCAACCGCACCGACTTCTGGGACCCGATCAGCTGGGTCTGCTCACGGTTCGGCAACACGGAGGTCGTGATCGGGGTCTGCCTGATCGCCGTCGCCATCATCTGGTGGCGCACCCGGGAGTGGCGTTGGTCGGTGGTGCCGCTCATCGCGATCTCGTTGCAGGCGACGATCTTCCTGTTCCTGACCCTGGCGGTCGGGCGCCAGCGACCGCCGGCGATCCCCATGGACGCGTCCCCGCCGACGTCGAGCTACCCCAGCGGCCACACGGGCGCGGCCACCGCGCTCTACTTCTCGCTGCTGATGATGGCCTCGGCCCGCATCGAGCGACCGTGGCTGCGGCGCCTGCTCATGACCGGGTGTGCCGTCATCCCGTTCCTCGTGGGCACCGCGCGACTCTACCGCGGGGCCCACCACATCTCCGACGTCCTGGTCGGCATGGTCAACGGCTTGGTCTGCGCGATCCTCGCCTACCAGTGGTACCGCCACCGCGCCCGCGCTGAACGGTCATCACTCACCTCTTCATGACACGTGGCGCTCAGCCGTGGTGTCGAGTCAGCCGGCCGTCCGGCGTTGCGTCGTAGTCGCGCTGCCGCTTGGTGAGGCGCTGCTCGATCCTCGCTCGGACGAAACGGCCATAGAGCCAGGTGAGGACTGCGCAAGCGGGTATGCCGGCCAGCCAACTGCCCGTCCACCAGATGCACAACGCGCCGGCTGTCCACGCAAAGAGGACGGCCAGGGAGTCGACGACCTTCATGGCGTCCACCTCCTCCGGTGCAGTTCCCCAACGTCACCCTGTACCTGCCGGTTGACGCTCCGACAATTCGCTTCTGGTAGCGCAGCCACTGTGTTCGGAATCATGGTGCGGTGCAATCATTTTCGCGTGACTGGGCGTGACAGTTTGACAGGTCACGGTCAGTCACGCGTAGTCACGCTGCGTCACGCCGACCCGGACGACGAGACTCAGCTGAAGAGGGTCTGACCCCAGTGGTCGTCGGGGCCGAGTCCCGGCGGGCAGGCGAAGATCGCCGAGCCGGTGTGCTCGATGTACTCGTTGAGGCCGTCCTTGGCCGCCAGCGACCGCTGCATCGGCACGAACTGCTGGTGGGCGTCACGCATGAACCCGATGAAGAACAGCCCGGCGTCGAGGTGCCCGACACCGTCCGAGCCGTCGGTGAAGTTGTAGCCACGGCGCAGGATGCGTATGCCGTTCAGCCGGCTCTCATGGGCGAGCGCCACGTGGGCGTCGACCGGGATCGCGGGCTTGCCGTCAGCACCCTTCGTCGTGAAGTCGAGGGTGTCGAACTCGGCCTGCTGGCCCAGCGGGGCACCCTCGCCCTTGTCGCGGCCGATGATGTCCTGCTGCTCCTGCAGCGGGGTGCGGTCCCAGATCTCGATGTGCATCCGGATCCGGCGCGCGACGAGGTAGGAGCCACCGGACATCCAGGCGCTGGCCCCGGGCACGTCCTCGGGCTGGACCCACACGTGCTCGGACAGCGCGTCGGCGTCCTCGGCCTTGAGGTTGTTGGTGCCGTCCTTGAAGCCGAACATGTTGCGCGGGGTGACCTGGTTGCGGGTGGTGGACGACGTGCGCCCGAAGCCGAGCTGGCTCCACCGCACCGACACCACGCCGAAGCCCATCCGCACGAGGTTGCGCACCGCGTGCACGGCGACCTGCGGGTCGTTGGCGCAGGCCTGGATGCAGAGGTCGCCGTCGCTGCGAGCCGGGTCGAGGTCGTCGCCGACGAACCCGGGCAGGTCCCTGAGCGCGGCCGGCTTGCGGTCGGCGAGGCCGAACCGGTCGTCGAAGAGGGAGGGGCCGTAGCCGATGGTGATGGTGAGGTCCGAGGCGTCGAGGTCGTAGGCCTCACCGGTGTCCTCCGGGGCGCGGTAGGGACCGCCACCCACCACGCCACCCGGGGCCGCTTCGGCGCCTGCGGTCATCCGCTCGGCCGCGCGGGTCCAGGCCTTCAGCATGGCCGCGAGCGCCGCGCGGTCCGTGGTGACCACGTCGAGCGCGACGAAGTGCATGCGGTCCTGGGCCGGCGTGATGATGCCGGCCTGCCGCTCGCCACGGAACGCCACCATGTCGTTGGTGGACTCAGGGTCCGTGGCGGTGGTGTCACCCGCGGACTGGGCGTCGGCGCTGCCGTGCGACGCGGCATACGCCCCGCCGACCCCGGCCACGGCGCCGGCCACGGCTGCCCCGGCGCCGACGCCGAGCAGTCGTCGGCGCGATACCTGGGAGGTCGTCTCGTCGCTCACGTGGACGCGACCACGCCGGCGACCTGGGAGATCGGCTCGCTCAGGGCGTCGAGGGCCACCGTCAGTGACCGGATCTCGTCCTTGGACAGGGCGGTGTAGAGGACGAAGCCACTGTCGGTGCGGTGCGTGTCGAGCTCGGCGTCGAGCGCCGCGAACCGGGCGTCGATGTCGGTGAGGAGCGCGGCGTCCCGGGCCTTGAGGACCGGGCGGAGCGCGTCGATGGCGGCCTTCGAACCCTTGACGTTCTCGTCGAAGTCGTAGAGGTCGGTGTGGCTGTAGCGGTCCTCCTCTCCGGTGATCTTGCCGGTGGCGACCTCGTCGAGCAGCGCCTTGGAGCCGTTGGCGAGCTGCAGCGGGTTGAGCCGCACGGCCTTCGCCTTGGCGACGATCTCCGTGACGTCGACGAGGAGCTGGTCGGCGATGGCGGAGGAGTCGGACTGGAGGCCGTCGACCCACAGGTCCTTCTCGAGGCGGTGGAAGCCGGTGAACTTCATGCCCTCCTCGACGACGTCCTCGCGACCGTCGATCATCGGGTCGAGGTCGCCGAACGACTCGGCCACGGGCTCGATCCGCTCCCACGGGCCACGCGCCAACGGGAAGGCCTGCTTCGCCTCGGCGACCTTGCCGGCCTTCACGAGGTTCACGAACTCGGTGGTGCGGGTGAGCAGCTCGTCCGACTGGGCCGACACGAACGCCTGGTACTCGGTCACGGCTGCGGCCATCGCGGCGTCGGGTGCCTGGCTGGCCGCGGTGCCGGTGACGGTGAAGGCGGCGCGGATGCCCTTGCCCTTCATGCCCGGCTTGCAGGCGGTCTGGTAGGTGCCTGGGGTCGACACGTCGACGTGGAAGGTGCGGGTCAGACCGGGGGTGATGTTCTCGACCTCACCCAGGATCTGGTCGCCCTCGCCGTAGACATAGAACTCGTTGACCTTGGAGCCGGTGTTGCGGACGGTGAACTGGATCGTGCCCGCGGCAGCCTCGGTGCGCTCGACCTTGCACGCCGTGTCCGTGGCCTCGACCGCGATCGGGCCCTTCGCGCTCGTGGCGGCGGTCTGGTCGGCACCGCTGCAGGCCGCGGTGGCGAGGAGGACGGCCAGGCCGAGGCCGGCGTGGACGGGGGTGATGCGCATGCTGCTCCTTGGAGTGGGCGGCGCTAGCTCGCCTTGTGCATGAGATAGCGCCGGGACGCGGGCTGGGACGGCTAGCTGGAGGTGCCGACCGTGGCGGCGTTGGGGGCGGGGGTCGCCGGGGCGGGTGCGGTCCGCGCCGGCCGGAGGAAGAAGGTCATGACGACAACGAGGTAGAGCGTCCAGGCGATGGCCTGGAGCCAGGTCGTGTTGGGGGTGAAGTTCACCGTGCCCTTGAGGAGCGTGCCGTACCAGGAGTCGGGCGGGATCGCGCCGCTCACGTCGAACGCGAGGGTGTTCAGCCCGGGCAGGAAGGCCGCCTCCTGGAGGTCGTGGATGCCGTAGGACAGGATCCCGGCCGCCACGACGATCAGCGCGACCCCGGTGTAGCGGAAGAACCTCGAGAGGTTGATCCGCACCGCACCGCGGTAGATCAGCAGGCCGAGGACCACCGCCACGGCGATCCCGACGACGAAGCCGACCAGCGGCTGGGAGGTGCCGGCCCCTGCGGTCTGCACGCTCGCGTAGAAGAACAGCGCGGTCTCCAGGCCCTCACGGCCGACGCCGAGGAACCCGACGAGGGCGACGGCCCATCCGCCGACGGACAGCGCCTGGTCGAGCCGGCCCTTGAGCTCGCCGGAGATGGTGCGAGCGGCCGTGCGCATCCAGAACACCATCGCGGTGACGAAGCCGACGGCGAGGATCGAGGCCGACCCGCCGATCAGCTCCTGCGTCTCGAACGAGAGCTGGCGGGTGCCGAAGGTGAGCACGGCGCCGATCGCCACGGAAAGCAGGACGGCCGCGGCCACCCCGGCCCAGACGTGCTTGAGCGCCCACCGTCGGTCCGTCTTGACGAGGAACGCGACGAGGATGACGACGACGAGGGCAGCTTCGAGACCCTCACGGAGTCCGATGAGCGCATTGCTGACGAGCACGATGACCTGATTTCCGGCATACGGATGGTGCGTATTAGCACCAAGGTAAGCCTTACCTAAGGTCCCGCGTCAAATCATGGCCCGAGAGTAGGCCCGAGAGAGGGCCCGAGAGAGGGCCCGACGAGGAGCCGGCGCGACGCCCGGGCTCGCTGCGCGGCATACAGGCTGGACACACAGGTGCGGGCGCGCACGCCCGGTGCCATGATCGGGATCGTGCCCGAAGCCACGCCCCCGCGCGCCGCCCAGACGATCTCGTATCCCGCGGCTGACGCGCGCACCTCGCGGGCCGCCCTGGAGAAGGCCGACCCGCACGTCATCGTGCTCTTCGGTGCCACCGGTGACCTCGCGCGACGCAAGCTGCTGCCGGGAATGGCCCACCTCGTCTCGTCGGAGCTGGCCCCCGCGATCCGCGTCGTCGGCACCTCGCTGGAGGAGATGAGCGACGAGGAGTTCCGCGAGTTCGCGCGCCGGGCGGTCGACGAGTTCGGCCTCCACCCGCTGAGCCCCGAGCAGTGGGACAAATTCGACGACAACCTCGTCTACGTGCCCCAGTCGGCCGGCCCGGAGGCGCTCGCCGCCGCGGTGAAGAGCGCCGAGGAGTCGCTCGGGCCGGACACCCAACGGCTGCACTACCTCTCGGTGCCGCCGAAGGCCGCGGTCGCCGTGATCCAGATGCTCCGCGACGCCGACCTCGTCGCGCGCTCGCGGGTGGTCATGGAGAAGCCGTTCGGCACCGACCTCGCCAGCGCGATCGCGCTCAACAACACGGTGCACGAGACGTTCGACGAGAGCCAGATCTTCCGGATCGACCACTTCCTCGGGAAGGAGGCGGCCCAGAACATCCTGGCGTTCCGGTTCGCCAACGGGCTGTTCGAGCCGATCTGGAACCGCAACTTCATCGACCACATCCAGATCGACATCCCGGAGACCCTGGGCCTCGACGAGCGGGCCAACTTCTACGAGGCCACCGGCGCCTACAAGGACATGGTCGTCACCCACCTGTTCCAGGTGCTGGCGTTCGTCGCGATGGAGCCCCCGACCGCCCTCGAGCCGCGCGCCATCTCCGAGGAGAAGAACAAGGTCTTCCGATCGCTGCTGCCGATCGACCCGTCCGACGTCGTGCGCGGCCAGTTCGCCGGCTACACCGACCTCAACGGCGTCCCGGGCGACTCCGACACCGAGACCTTCATCGCGCTCAAGGTCGGCCTGGACAACTGGCGCTGGGCGGGCGTCCCGTTCTACCTGCGCACCGGCAAGAAGATGGCCGAGGGCGCGCGGATCATCTCGATCGCCTTCAAGGAGGCGCCGCGGTCGATGTTCCCGACCCACTCGGGTGTCGGCAACGCCGGTCCCGACCACCTCACCTTCGACCTGGCCGACGAGTCGAAGGTGTCGCTGTCGTTCTACGGCAAGCGTCCCGGCCCGGGCATGCGGCTGGAGAAGCTCTCGATGCAGTTCTCCACGCGCGAGACCGAACGCGTCGGCGACGTCCTCGAGGCCTACGAGCGGCTGATCCTCGACGCCATGCGCGGCGACCACACGCTGTTCACCACGGCCGAGGGCATCGAGTCGCTGTGGGAGCGGTCGCAGCCGCTGCTCGACGACCCGCCGGAGGCCAAGCCCTACCCGGCCGGGTCGTGGGGACCCAACGCGATCCACCAGCTGATCGCGCCGCACGCGTGGCGGCTGCCCTTCGAACGCGTCTGGCGCGAGAAGAAGTAGCTCGCTCCCCGTCGCTACCTCATGCAAAAGGCGAGTTAGCGCCGGACCCGTGCGGCGCTAACTCGCCTTTTGCATGAGTAGGCGACGGGCTAGGCTCCGCGGAGGCTGTGCAGCCAGGCGCGGGCGTCGCCGAACGCCGCGTCGCTGGTGTGCGGTGTCACGCGGACCGCGGTGCCGTGCGCGGCGGGATAGCTGCCGAGGAACCGGACGTCGGCGCACACCCGCTTGAGGCCGAGCAGCGCCTCGCCCACCCGCTCGTCGAGCACGTGTCCCTCGATGTCGATCGAGAAGCAGTAGTCGCCCATCGACGACTTCGTGGGCCGCGACTCCAGTCGCGACATGTTGATGCCACGGACCGCGAACTGCTCCAGCAGCTCGAGCAACCCACCCGCGTGGTCGTCGCGCTGGAAGAGCACCAGCGTGGTCTTGTCGGCGCCGGTGCGCTCGGGCAGCTGACCGGGGCGGGCCACCGAGACGAACCGCGTGACCGCCGCGGCGTTGTCACCGATGCCCTCGGCAAGCACCTCGAGCCCGTGGTTCAGCGCCGCGACCGGGGCACACACTGCTGCCTGGTATGCCGCGTGAGCGCCGTCCGGCCCGGCCAGCCCGGCCGCTGCGGCGGCCGTCGACAGCGTGGGGACGTAGGCAGCGTGCGGCAGGTGCGCGCCCATCCAGCCGCGGACCTGGGCCCACGCGTGGCTGTGGGTGCCGACGGCACGGACCTGGCCCAGCGGCATACCGGCCGGCGCAGCCAGCACGAAGGTGATGGGGACCAGGACCTCGCCCACGACGACGAGCGGCTCACCGCTCGCGAGGGCGTCGAGGGTCGCACTCACGCCGCCCTCGACGGAGTTCTCGATGGGCACCATCGCAGCGTCGACCTCGCCGGCGCGCAAGGCGTTGAGGGCGGCCTCGACCGACGGGAGCGGCACGTGCTCCTGCCCCTCGGCAGGGGCCCACGCCTGCAACGCCATCTGGGTGAAGGTGCCTGCGGGGCCGAAGTAGCCGTGTCTGGTCACTGAGGTCATGCTCCTGAGGATCCGGTGCGGGCAGCGGCGAGTGCCTGCTGCTCCTCGGGGGTCAGGGTCGCGTCGGAGCCGCCACCCACGATCCCCTTGGCGTAGGTGCGGGACTCACCACGGGCGTGGATCGAGGAGAACACCAGCCCGTCGCCGCCGTCGTCGATGACGGCCGCGCTGAACGAGAGTCGCCCACCCATGTCGCCGAAGGCGTCGTAGCGCACGACCGCGACGTGCCGCAGCGCCTGCGCGATGTCGGCGCGCAGGGCGGCGAGGTCACCCGTGCCGACGGGGCGCTGCCCCTCGAGCTCGCGCAGCTGCCCGCGCACCCGGTGGAGGACGACGAGGGCGAGCAGGGCCACCAGCAGCGCGAGGCCGGCCACGACGAGCGCGGCCACGGCGAGGGTCTGGGGGTCGGACACCAGGTCAGCGTATTGGGGCGCCGCGGATAGAGTCGACGCGATATGGATTTCGACCTCGCCACCATGGCCATCGTCTTCGGCGCGATCTTCCTCGTCGAGCTGCCGGACAAGACGTTCATCGCGACCCTGGTGCTGGCCACCCGGTTCCGACCGCTCTACGTGTGGATCGGTGTGTCCCTGGCGTTCGCCGTCCAGACGCTGGTGGCCGTGACCGTCGGTGGCCTGCTGGCCCAGCTCCCGAAGCGGCCGGTGGAGGTCTTCGCCGCCGTGATGTTCCTCGTGGGCGGGGTCATCCTCCTCCGCGGGGCGGGCCGGGCCGACGAGGAGGAGGCCGAGACCGAGGAGGAGTTCTCCCACAAGGGGGCGGCGACCGCGGTCGGGCTCCGGGCGGTCGGCGTCTCGTTCGGCGTGCTCTTCCTGGCCGAGTGGGGTGACCTCTCCCAGCTGCTGACCGCGTCGATGGTGCTCCAGTTCAAGGAGCCCGTGTCGGTCTTCATCGGCGCCTTCTTCGCCCTCGCGACCGTGTCGGCCCTCGCGGCCGTGCTCGGGCGCGCGTTGCTGGCCCGGGTCAGGCTCGCCACGATCCGTCGGATCGGCGGTGGCGTCTGCCTGCTCCTGGCGGCGCTGACCGTCCTGCAGATCTTCGAGGTCATCTCGATCTGAGGCGCTCAGCCCTCCGCGGCCCGCAACGGCACGCGCACCCTGACCAGGGCCCCACCACCGTCCCTCGCCTCGAGGGAGATCTCCCCGCCATGGCGTTCGACGATGATCCGGCGGGAGATGTCGAGCCCGAGCCCGGTGCCCTTGCCGACCTCCTTGGTGGTGAAGAACGGCTCGAAGGCGTGTGCCGCGACGTCCTCGGGCACCCCCGGTCCGTCGTCGGCCACCTGGACGTCGACGCCGGCCCCCGACTCCGCGACGAGGACGGTGAGCCACAGGGTGCCGGAGCCGTCCATGGCATCCACGGCGTTGTCGATGAGGTTGGTCCAGACCTGGTTGAGCTCGCCGGGGATGGCCTCGACCCGAGGCAGGTCCGGTGCGTAGTCGCGGACCACGGTGACGCCGCCGCGGAGCTTGTGGCCGAGCATGACCAGGGTGCTCTCCAGGCCTTCGGTGACCTCGGTCTGCTGCACGAGCGCACGGTCCAGCTGGGAGTAGGACCGCACGGCGCCGACGAGCTCGGAGACCCGGTGTGTCGCCTCGCGGATCTCCCCCAGCAGGCCGTCGACGGCCAGTGAGCTGGCCATCCACTCGAGGGCCGGCGCGAGCTGGGCGGGCCCCAGACCCGCCGCGACCCGGTCGAGGAGGGCCACGTCGGCCCCGGCCGCCGCCAACGGTGGGGCGATGACCCAGTCGCGGTCCACGTCATGGCGCACCAACCAGTCGGACAGCTCCTCCTCACGGTCTGCCGCGGCCACCGGATCGAGCTCCGCCCCTGCCTCGGCGATCGACCCGCGCAGGGTGTCGAGGGCGACGAACTGCTCGGGGGTCGCGCCGCTCTCGGCCAGCCGGCGCAACGACGACCCGAGCGCCTCGGTGGCGCGGTCCAGGGCGTCGACGGCGCGAGTGGCTGCCGACGCGGGGTTGTTGATCTCGTGGGCGAGCCCGGCGGCCAACGTGCCGAGCGCGACCAGCGACTCGCGCTGGCGGGCCTTGGCCTCGATGCTGCGCACCGTGTTGACCAACCCGGCGATCAGGTGGACGCCGAAGGGGAACCACGCGCGGGCCGCCTCGCCGAGCGCCTCTGCGGGCACCTTCAACATCCGGCCGGGGGTCACCCCGCGCGCGGTCGCCATGTAGACGCCGTGCGCGTCCCACGCCTGGAACCCCCCGGCCCACTGACCCGGGTTGCTCATCACCCCCAGCTCGGTCTCCTGGTGGCCCACCCGTCGCCCGAGGCTGAGCGACCCCTCGAGCAGCACCCACCAGAAGTCCGCGGGCTTCCCCTCGCGGAAGGCCACGTCGCCGGTGTCGAACGACCACTCGGTCCCGGCCGTCCAGAGCCGCTCCCGCTGCTCGGCGGTGAGCCCGTCGAACAGCGCGATGTGCGCCAGCTCCTCGGCGCTCATGGCTGGGCGCTCACGTCGTCGCCAGGAACCGGTGCACGAGGTGGACGGCCATGCCACCCTCACCCACCGCCGAGGCGACTCGCTTCATCGAGTCGAGCCGCACGTCGCCGGCCGCGAAGACGCCCGGGACGCTCGTCTCCAGCGCAAAGGGGGCCCGGTCCTCCGGCCAGGACGACCGACCGGGTCGCTGCAACAGCTCCGGTCCGGTGACGACGAAGCCGTGGTCGTCGCGCAGCACGTCCTCACCCAGCCAGTCGGTCCGGGGCATCGCGCCGATGAAGATGAACAGCGACGAGGTGTCGACGTCCTCGGTCTCGCCGGTGGCGCGGTCGCGCAGGGTCAGTGACTCGAGGTGCTCCTCGCCCCGGGCGGCAGCGACCTCGCACCCGACCCGGACCTCGATGTTCGTGGCGGCCTCGATGCGCGCGACCAGGTACTGCGACATGGTGAGCTCGAGACCGGCTCCGCGGACCAGCATCACCACCCGCTTGGCGAAGCGCGCCAGGTTGAGTGCCGCTTGGCCAGCGGAGTTGGCCGCCCCGACCAGGTAGACCTCCTCCCCCTCGCACTGGGCCGCCTCGGTGGCGGAGGCGCCGTAGTGCACTCCCCTGGCGCCCAGCTCGTCGAGCCCGGCCGCCTCGAGCCGCCGGTAGGACACGCCCGTCGCGATGACCACCGACCGGGCCTCCAGCTCGTCGGCCCCGTCGATGACGACCGAGCGCACCGGACCCTTCACCCGCAGCCCCACGGCCTCCCGGGCGACCACCATCTCCGCACCGAACCGCGCCACCTGCGCGACCGCACGGTGGGTCAGGTCGGCCCCGGACAGCCCCTTGGGGAAGCCGAGGTAGTTCTCGATCGAGGCGCTCTGCCCGGCCTGGCCACCGGGGGCATCGCGTTCGACCACGACGGTCCGCAGCCCTTCCGAGGACGCGTAGACGGCGGCCGCGAGCCCGGCCGGTCCACCGCCCACGATGCAGAGGTCGTAGAGGGGGGCGTCGGCGAGCGTGTGCAGACCCAGCGCGGCGGCCACCTCGCGGTTGGTGGGGCTGCGCAGCGGCTCCCCCTCGGGCACCAGCACGAGCGGCAGGTCGTCCGGTCGCGCCCCGGCCAGCTCCACGAGCTCGGCCGCTCCGTCGTCCCGCTCCACGTCGAGCCACGCGTAGGGCACGTGGTTGCGGGTGAGGAAGGTCTTGACCTCCTGGCTGCGGTCGGACCAGCGGTGGCCGACCACGCGCACCTGGTCGGCGGTGTCGCGGTGACCGTCCTGCCAGTCGCCGAGCAGGTCCTCGACGACGGGGTAGAGCTTGTCCTGCGGGGGGTCCCAGGGCTTGAGCATGTAGTAGTCGAGGCCGATGTCGTTGATGGCCTTGATGGCGACGTCGGTGTCGGCGTAGGCCGTGAGCAGGAGCAGCTTGGTGTCGGGGCTGATGTTGCGCACCCGCTCCAGCAGCTCGATCCCCGTCATCCCGGGCATCCGCTGGTCCGACAACACGAGGGCGACGGCCCGGCCGCGCAAGGTGAACTCGGTCAGCAGCTCCAGCGCCCCCGGGCCGGAGGTGGCGCCCGCGACCCGGAAGTCCGCACCGAACCGGTAGCGCAGGTCGCGGGTGATCGCCTTGGACACCACGGGGTCGTCGTCGACGGCCAGGATCGTCGGCTTCGCCACGCTCGGAGGCTACCCGCAGCCCCGGACCTGCGCCATGGTCCGACCGCACCAGGGCCGAGCGCAGGGCCGAGCGCAGGGCCGAGCGCAGGGCCGAGCGTGGGGCCGAGCGTGGGGCCGAGCGTGGGTCAGGTCGCGACGACGTCGACCGGTGCGCCGTCCGCGAAGGCCAGGACCTGGTCGACCGCCGCGTCGTAGAGGGCGGCGATGACATCGCGCTCGACGTAGCCGAGGTGGGGGGTTGCCGTCACGGTGGGCAGCGCCAGGAGCGGGTCGGCGGCGTCCAGCACCGGTTCGTGCTCGAAGACGTCCACCGCCGCCCGGCCCGGACGGCCCGCCTCGAGGGCGGCCACCAGCGCACCGGGCGCGACGACCCCGGCGCGGGAGGTGTTCACGAACAATGCGTCGGGCTTCATCAGGGCGAGGTCCTCGGCCGTGACGATGCCCGTGGTGTCGGGGTTGAGCGGCAGGTGCACGGCCAGCACGTCGCACTCGCGGAAGAAGGCCTCGCGACTGGCCGCCGCGGCATACCCGGCCTCGGTGGCTCGCGCGAGGGAGCCCGCTCGACCCCACACCACGACCTGCATGCCGAACGCCCGCCCGACCTCCGCGACGAGCGCACCGATCCGGCCCAGGCCATAGACACCAAGGGTTTTCGCGTGGAGGCCGATGCCGACCGTCGACTGCCAACGACCCTCGAGCAGCGCGGTGACCTCCTGCGGGAGCTGCCGCTGGGCGGCGAGGATGAGCGCCCAGGTGAGCTCGGCCGTCGCGTGCGGGCCACCCGCTCCCCCGGCGCTCACGACGATCCCTCGCGCGGCCAGTGCGGCGAGGTCGAGGTGGCTGGTGTTGCGGCCGGTCTGGCTCACCAACCGCACGGTCGACAGTCGCTCGACCACCTCGCGCGGGAGCGCGGTGCGTTGCTGGAGCAGCACCACGGCATCGAACCCGTCGAGCCGCTCCACGAGCGCGGCGCCGGTCACCGAGTCGGTGAAGGCGACCACGTCGTGGCCGGCCAGCCGCTGCGCGCACGGCAGCGAGCCGAAGGCGTCGGCGTAGTCGTCGAGCACCGCGACCCTCACGGCGCGACCTCGGTATGCCGCGCGGGCGCCGTGCGGTGCAGGGCCCACCAGAGCAGGGCGAGGGCGAGCAGTGACCCGAAGGTGTCGGCGTTCTGGAGCACGCGGCCGATCCAGCGCGGCCAGTCGGGGTGGCTCAGCCAGGTGATGCCCCACCACGGCATCCGGCACAGGAAGAACGCCGTCACGACGCCCGCAGCGAGCAGCCGTCGGCGGTCACGGAGCGGGTCGGCGCCGAGCACGGCGAAGATCACCACGACCATCCAGTGCAGGTGGTGGATCCACGCGACCGGCGACAGCAGCACCGCCATCAGCCCGACCGCGGCGACCTCGCTGATCGAGTCACCGGCCAGGTAGGCGCGCCGCGCGAGCTGGAACCCGACGAAGCCGACCACGGCGACCAGCACCAGCCAGAGCGCGTCGCCGACCAACCCGTCGGGCCCGACCCGCAGGAGGAAGCCGCGGATGCTCTGGTTGGACGTGCCGGCGTTCGGACCCAGCCGGGCCGGGTCCTGGAGCGCGCCGCCCCAGAAGGCGAACGACGCCTCGGGGAGCAGCAGCCAGGCGCCCACGGTGACGGCGACAGCGGTGCCGACCGCGGTCGCGGCCTCCTTCCACCGCCGGTTCAGGAGGTAGTGGATGACGAAGACGCCGGGCGTGAGCTTGATCGACATCGCCAGCCCGACCAGGACGCCGGGTGGGATGCGCCTCAGCAGGCCGGGGCGCGGGCTGCGCAGGTCCATGAGGCAGGCCAGCACCATGAAGGCGTTCACCTGCCCGAACCTGATGCCGTCCGAGACGGGGTGCAGCCACAGCATCGGCACGGTGAGCAGGGCGAGGGTGATCGGCACGAGGGCGCCGGTGCGGTGGATGAGGCGCCACCCGGCATACCAGACGATCGCGGTCGTGGCCGCGATCTGGGCGAGTGTCCACAGCCAGCCGACCGCGCCGAAGGGCAACAACGCCAGGGGAATCGCGATGACGGCCGCGAACGGCGGATAGGTGAACGGCAACAGCTGGGGTGCCTCGGTCATCGCCGAGTAGATCGGTCGGCCGGTGAGGATCGACACGCCCGCCTCGCGGTAGACCTCGACGTCGACCTGCCACTGGTCGAGCGGCCAGAAGACCAGGTAGCGCAGCACCGGGATGGCAGCTCCCGCGAGGACCACGACGACCGCGAGCGCCCACCTGGCCCGGAGTGAGGGGGTGTTGCGGGTCGCGGTGGTCACGCCTCCATTCTGTCGTGCTGGCCGACCCGTAGCCTGTACGGGTGACCCGCCGCGCCAAGAGCTCCCTCGTCGGCCCGTTCGCAATCCTCCTCAGCGTGTTCTCGGGCCTCGTCCTGCTGTTGGCCCTGCTGCCGGGTGCCAGCGCAGCCGCGGCCCCCGCCACGACCCCCGACGCAGTCGCCGCGGACGGTCCGAACCCGATCATCATCATCGGCACCGGCGGGCTCACGTGGAGCGACGTCAGCGCCAAGGGCACACCGTCGTTGTGGACCTTCCTGCGCGACGGGTCGACCGCCGCGGTCTCGGTGCGCTCGGTCTTCACCAACACCTGCCCCGTCGACGGCTGGCTCAGCCTGTCGGCCGGCAACCGCGCCGCTGCCCCGGGTCCGGGCAAGAACGGCTCCCGCACGACCACCGACCCGTGTCCGCCCATCCCCGTCGTGGACAGCGGCGTCGTTCCCGGGTGGGACGGCTACGTGAAGGCAGCCGACGCCCTCAAGTTCGACTCCACGCTCGGCACGCTGGGCGAGCAGCTCGCCAGCAACAAGCAGTGCATCCAGGCGGTCGGCCCGGGGGCCGCGCTCGGCGCCGCCCACCCGTCCGGTGCGGTCCCCCGGTATGCCGCGTACGACGCCTCCGCGCTCACCGGCCTCCTCACCGGGTGCCGCGTGACGCTGGTGGATGTCGGCTCCCTGCGCGACCCCGCCGACCTCCCCGCCAGCGAGGCGAGGACCACCCCGGGCAACCGAGCGGAGCAGGCCACCGCGATCGACCGGCGCATCGGGGAGGTGCTGGCGGGCGCCCCGAGCGGGTCGGACATCGTCGTGGCGAGCCTGTCCGACGCGGGGAGAAGCGAGCGGCTGCGGCTGGTCGCCGCCAAGGGCCCGCACTACGGGTCCGGCACCCTCTACTCCCCCTCGACCCGGCAGGACGGGCTGGTCCAGTCGGCCGACCTGACCGTGACCGCCCTGACCGCCGCCGGCGTCCCGATCCCCGACTCGCTCGGCGGGACGGCGCTGCGCAGGAGCGACGCGGGCGGTGGTGAGACGGGCAGCAACTCCGATGCCGCGGCGCAGGACCGGCTGCGACAGCTGCTCGACTTCGACGAGGCCAGTCACGAGGTGCACCCGCTGGTGCCGCCGTTCTTCAACGGGGTCGTCTACACGCAGATCGCGATCTACCTGCTGGCTGCGGTGGTCTGGCGGCGCGACTTCGGGTCGACCGACCTGCGGCTGCGGATGCTGCGGATCACCCGCAGGGTCGCGGTCGTGGCCTCGACGGTGCCGGCCTCCACCTTCCTGGCGAACCTCATCCCGTGGTGGCGCTTCCCCATCCCGATGATCGCCGTCGTGCTCAGCGTCGGGCTGTTCGTGGCGATCATCTCCGCGATCGCCCTGCTGGGTCCCTGGAGCCGGCGGCTGACCGGCCCGCTGGTCGTCGTGGCACTCACGACCCTGCTCGTGCTCGGTGGCGACGTCATGCTCGGGTCGCACCTGCAGATCTCGTCGCTGATGGGGCTCCAGCCCGTCGTCGGTGGCCGGTTCTACGGCATGGGCAACGTGACCTTCGCCCTCTTCGCGACCGCGGCCCTCCTGCTCTGCATCGCCGTCTCCAGCTTCTACCTGAAGCGGGGTCAGCCGAAGCTCGCGGCCATCGCGGCGCTGGCGATCGGACTGGCTGCGGTGGTCGTCGACGGCTACCCGGGCTGGGGTGCCGACGGCGGCGGCCCGCCCGCCCTGCTGCCAGGTCTGGCCTACCTCGTCCTGGCCATCCTCGGGATCCAGATGACGTGGAAGCGCGGGGCGATCCTCGCCGGTGCGACGGTCGGGCTGTTCCTGCTGGTCGGCTTCCTCGACTCGCTGCGTGGGGTCGAGAACCAGTCGCACCTCGGTCGGTTCTTCCGCTCGATCTTCAGCGGCGGGGCCCTCGACATCATCACCCGCAAGCTGCAGCAGAACATCGACATCCTGTTCGGCAACTACCGGCTGTCGCTGCTCGTGCCGATCGCCCTGGTCTTCGTCATCTACATCCTGGCCCGGCCGACGTCGTGGGGGTCGCGGTCGCTGCAGCGGTCCTACGAGGCGTGCCCGACCCTGCGGCCGGGGCTCATCGCGCTGCTGGTCACGCTCACGATCGGCTTCGCCATCAACGACTCCGGGGTCGCGATCCCCGCCAACGGCGCCATCATCGCGGTGCCGCTGATCATCGCCGTCAGCGTCAGGGTGCTGGAGGACGAGGCACGCTCGTCGGCGACGACCCGCGCGTCGCGGCGCGGGTGAGCCACCCCCAGACCAGCAGCCCGGCATACGGGACGGGGGTGCGGCGCACCCACAGCGAGACCCGCTCGACCGTCGGGGTCATGCCCACCACCCGACCCGGCACGTAGCCGACCGCCATCGCCGCGAGGCGCACGACGAGGATCGTGTCGAGCACGCTCGCCGCCAGCACGGGCAGGACGGCCCAGGTGATGAGGTCGTACCACGGCAGCGAGTAGGGGGCCGCGAGCGAGTAGGCGGCGCTGAGCACCAGCGTCCACCGCACCGCGGCGCCGGTCGCGGTCTCCGGGGCGAGGCCACGGGTCACCCGGGCGAGCAGCACGGCGAGCACCACGGCGACGACGACCGCCAGCCAGGTGACGACGGTCCGCGCCTGGCCGGACGGGAGCGGGCCGGTCAGCAGCTCGAAGAGCAGGCGCCACGGGGTCGCGAGTGAGATCGACCGGCGAGCGCGGTCGAGCTGGTCGAAGACGTGCGGGCCGGCCCAGAGGTGCAGCGGGACGACCAGGACCACCGCCGCCGCCACGAACCCGACGGCGCGACGCACGAACCCCCGGCGCTCGTGGACCCACCACCCGACGAGGACCGCCAGGACGACCACGCCGTAGGTGATCTTGCAGGAGACCGCCAGACCGGCGAACAGGCCGGCGGCGAGCGGGTTGCGGGCTGCCAGCACGAGGGCGGCCACGCCGAGCGCGGCGGCGACGAGGTCGACGTGGGCGCCCAGCACCCCGATCCCGAAGACGAGGGGGTTGAGGGTCCAGAGGGTGTCGACCCGTCGCGCGGTCGCGCCCGTGCGCAGGAGGAGGAACCGCACGCCCAGCCAGGCCAGGACGACCAGGACCTGCCAGCACCACACCGTCTCGCGGACGTTCGCGCCGCCGAGGAGGGAGGTGAGCGTCTGCAACAGCGTGGCGAACGGGCCGTAGACGCTTACCGTGTCGGTCCACGGCGGCTCGACCCCGGAGATGACGGGATCGGCGGGCGACCAGGCGCTCGGTGGGGTGAGGTAGGGGTCGCCACCGAGGGCCGAGATCCGGCCGTACGCGGCGTAGTTGGTGTGGTCGGCGGACCCGAACGGCCCAGTGAGCAGGGCCAGCACGCCCAGCGCGACCGGGACGGCCCACCCGCCCTGGACGGCCCACCCTCCGGGAGCCAGCCGTCTCCTCGCCCGGGCCGCGACCGCACTGAGCATGCCGGCTCCGGAGACGACGGAGGGCTCGCCCCTGAGGCGCAGCCAGACCGCGACCGCGCCGAGGAGGTAGGCGGCCCACAGGAGACCGGTGACCAGCGCCGGCGACGGCGACCACGCGAGGTCGCCGGGCGCCCAGCCGCGCGGCCCGAGCGAGGGCTTGGCGGCGCTCTCCCCCGCCACCCCGACGAGGAGCAGCAGCCCGAACGAGACGACCAGTGCGGGCATCGCGACGCGGTCGCGGACGGCGACCAGTCCCGAGGGGGTCATGACGGGGGTCAGCGCAGCCCGCGGCGGACCCGGCGGCGGGCCAGGGCGAGGGCGACGTCGCGGTACTGCTTGGCGCGGTGCACCTGTCCGCGCCAGTCGGCACCGCTGACCCGGTGGTGCAGCTCGCAGGGCACCTCCTCGACGCGCAGGCCGGCCATCAGGACATCGACGGTGAGGCCGACCTCGACGCCCCATCCCCGCGCGAGTGGGCTGGCGGCGTCGAACGCGGGGCGGGAGATGCAGCGCATGCCCGACAGCGGCTGCTGGGCGACGAACCCGGTGAGGTCCTCGATCCCCTTGCGCGCCAGCCGCACCACGAACCCGTGTCCGCCGCCGGCGGTCTTCTGGGGTGGC
Source organism: Pedococcus sp. P2_D7 (assembly GCF_056404295.1). Classification (NCBI taxonomy): domain Bacteria; kingdom Bacillati; phylum Actinomycetota; class Actinomycetes; order Micrococcales; family Intrasporangiaceae; genus Pedococcus; species Pedococcus sp. P2_D7. The sequence goes on along the minus strand of NZ_JBFUEH010000002.1, from coordinate 156,715 downwards.
AGGGTGGCGATCGTCATGTCGGCCCGGCCCTCGAGCACCGGCGGCACGAGCACCCCGAGGTTCGCGGCGGTGCCCTCGAGGTCACCGTCGACGAAGAGCAGCGGGCGACGGCCGTCCGAACCCCCGCCCCGGCCCTCGACCCCCTCGTGGCGCGCGACGTAGCCGGCGCCGGTGGTCATCGCGGCGGCCTTGCCTCGGTTGCGGGCGTGCCGCACCACCTCGGCGCCCGCTTCCCGGGCGAGCTCGGCGGTGCCGTCGGAGCTCCCGTCGTCGACGACGACGACCAGGTCCACGCCCGGTATGCCGCGCACGGCACGGATCGTCGCGGCGATCCGGTCGGCCTCGTCCTTGGCCGGGATCACCGCGGCGACGGTCGGGGCCGGGTGCGCTGTCATGTCGGGGCGGCCGGTCAGCGCAGCGTGACCTGGCGGCTGAGCAGCCCGGACCGGGACCGGCGCTCCTCCGCGGTGAGGGGCGCGTCGGAAGCCGAGGCGGCGGCATACCGGGTCATGAACTCGCCCAGGGCTGCCTCGTAGTCGTCGGCGGCCTTGGCGGCGTCCAGGTCCCACACCGGCACCAGCAGGCCGCAGGCGCGGAAGGCGCCGAGCAGGCGGGTCTGGTCACCGAGGCCGCTCTCACCACCGGCGTGCAGGCGGGCGAGCGCGTCGGTGGCGACGTCCTCGTCCTCCGGCAGGACCAGGCGGATGTGGGTGCGCTCGCCGATGCGGCACCAGTAGGCCGAGTCGGTGGCGGTCATCTTCACCGTGGGGATGACGGACTCGTTCGCGCGGTCAAGGGAGGCCTTGGCATCGTCGTCGAGCTCGCTGTCGCCGACCCAGAAGTCGAAGCCCTCGTGCACGGTCACCTCGAACGGCGCGGAGGTGTCGAGCAGGTCCTGCAGGCGCGGGGTGTCGGCCGTGGCCGCCGGGGTGCCGGTGATCGGCGTGCCCTGCTCGGCGGAGGCCGCGGCCAGCAGCGAGGTGGCCAGGTCGCGGGACGCGTCACCGGAGATCGAGCCCGACTGGGAGCCGACGAAGACGGTGCCGTCGGCGCGGTGGAGGCCGGGCCAGGCCAGCGGCAGCACGGTCGCGATGGTCACCTCGCTCGGCGCCCCCTCGGGGGCCCGGCCCTGGGCGAAGGACACCGTGGCGGTGGCCGACGGCAGGATCTCGCGCATCGCGACCCAGTCGGTCTCGCCTGGCAGGCCCTCGAACGGACGAGCCACGAACGGTGCGGGCTCGACGCGTGCGGTGGCGGAGCCGTGGTCTGCGCCCTTGCGGCGACGTGTTGCCTTACCCATTTCGCAAACCCTAGTGGGAGGGAGCTCAGTGGCTGCGGCGGCGGGAGGGGCCGCCGAGGGAGGCCCACACCGTCGAGCCGGTGCGGTCCTCGGTGACGCCCCACTCGTGGGCGAGGCTGCGGACGATCCGCAGGCCGCGTCCCGAGGGAGCCCAGATCGTGCGCGGCGCCGGCCGGGGGGTGCTCTCGCTGCCCCCGTCGGTCACCTCGACCTCGACGACGCCGGTCTTGACCTTCCAGTGCACGCGCAGGTTGCCGTCGGCCAGCGGCCGGGCGTGGCGGATCGAGTTGGAGACCAGCTCCGAGACGACGATCTCGGCCTCGTCGATGACGGCGGCGGACACGTCGCGGGCCTCGAGGTCGTCGACGAGGGCCTTGCGCACCTGGGCCACGGAGGTGGCCCGCCACGGGACGCGGACGGTGCGGGAGGAGTCCCGGAGCCGACCGCCCGAGGGCGGGTCGGAGCGCGGGGAGCGTTCTCCCAGCGGTGCAGCTGCCATGCGCGGGCCCGTGTCCGATCTATGTGAGTTCGGTCGGAGACTACCGACTGGCTTCGACAGCGTCGAGGACCGCGCGGGGGTGGTTGCTGATGATGGCGTCCACCCCGAGCTCCAGGCACAGGGCGACGTCGGCCGGCTCGTCAACCGTCCAGACGTAGACCTCGTGCCCGTGGCGGTGTTGCCGCGCCACCGTCTGGGGGTAGCGGCGGACGATCTTGATGTCGAGCCCGACCGTGTGGATCCCCTTGGGCAGCGACCCGTCGCGGAACCGCAGGGGCACCGAGTCCTCGATGAGGTAGACCGCGGGGACGTCGGGGCAGAGCTGGCGCATCCGCTGGACCGCCAGCTGCGAGAACGACATGACCCGCACCCAGTGCCGGCTGTCGCGGCGCGGACCGGTGAGGTCGAACTCCTGCAGCACCCGGGCCAGCTGCCGCTCGACCAGTCCCGCATAGCGCGTGGGGTGCTTGGTCTCGATGACCAGGCCCACGGGACGTTCGGACTCCAGCACGTTGGTGAGCAGGGTGCGCAAGGTGAGCAACCGGTTGCGGTCGCGGTCGGGCAGCTCGAGGTCACGCGGGTGGTCCTCCTTCCACGAGCCCCAGTCGAGACCCTCGAGCTCGGCCAGCTCCAGGGTCGAGACGATGCCGTGGCCGTTGGAGGTGCGGTTGACCCGGCGGTCGTGGACGCAGACCAGGTGGGAGTCGGCAGTGAGCCGGACGTCGCACTCCAGGGCGTCCGCTCCCTCCTCGATCGCGCGGACGTACGCGCGCAGGGTGTGCTCGGGTTCGACGAGGCTCGACCCCCGGTGCGCGATGACGAGCGGACCATGCCGGGCGGGGTCAGGGCGGGCATGGCCGGCCGCAGGCGTGGGGACGCCGTCGTCGAGCACGCAACCATGGTTCCACAAGGGTCGCCGAAGCACCCGCGACCCCGGCCGAACGGCGACCGCGAGTTTCGCACCGCTGACCCGGGGACCACGATGCGGCACGATGGCCACCGCCCGGTGGCGTGCCGCCCCGGGGCTCACACGACGGGGAGGTGCGGCGTTCCATGGGTGTGAAACTGCCCGCCTTCCAGACCCTCGTCGACGCCCACTGGCGCGACGTCGCCCGCCTCGCCCACGCCCTCGCCGGCCCGGTCGACGGGGACGACGTGGCCCAGCAGGCGTGGACGCAGGCGCTCGCGGCCTACCCGTCGCTGCGCTCGGCCACGAACCTGAGGGGCTGGCTGCTCACGATCACACACCGGTGCGCCATGGACGTGCACCGGGGACGGGCCCGCCGCGCGGTGCCCCACGACGACCCGGCCGCGTTGGCCACGGGACCGGCCGCACCCGCGGCCGACGCCGACCTCCCCGACGGCCCGCTCTGGGCCTCGGTGGCCGCCCTGCCGCCACGACAACGCGAGGCCGTCGTCCTCAAGTACGTCGCCGACCTCGACCACCCCACCATCGCCGCCGCGCTGGGCACCTCGCCCGCGATGAGCCGGCGCCTCGTGAGCGATGCGCTCGCGACCCTGCGTAAGGACGTGTCATGACCGACCCCACCACCCGCCTCGCGGCCTTCGGGCGCGACACCTCGTCCCTGCACCCTCCGGTGCTCGCCCCGAGTGACGTCTCCTACGTCGTGGAGGACACCCCGATCGGGCGAATGCTGTTGGCCCGCAACGACTCCGGCGCGCTGGTCGCCTCCGCGTTCGTGGCCACACCCGAGGACGAGGAGCACGTGCTGACCCGCCTCAGCGAACGCATCTCGCCGCGCGTGCTGCGACAGCCGGGTGAGCTCGACGAGGCCCGCACCGAGCTCGAGGCGTTCCTCGCGGGGCGCACGCGGGCGTTCACCCTGCGCACCGACCTCGCCCTCGCCTCGGACTTCCAGCGGTCGGTGCTCCCCCGCCTCGCGGCGACCGTGGGCTACGGCGACCGGGCCACCTACGGCGAGCTCGCGGCCCGGGTCGACCGACCGAAGGCCGCGCGCGCGGTCGGGGCCGCGCTGGGCGCGAACCCGTTGTGCGTCGTGCTCCCGTGCCACCGCATCGTGGCGTCGAGCGGCGCACTCACCGGGTATGCCGGTGGGCTGGACGCCAAGCGCTACCTCCTCGACCTCGAGGCCAGCCACCGCTGAGGTCCTGGGCATTCGTGCGAGCATCGGGGGATGGCTCTCTCCGACGTCGACCTGACCCACCTGCGCCAGTGCGTGGACCTGGCCCGCGAAGGCCTCGAGGCCGGCGACGAACCGTTCGGCTCGGTGCTGGTCGACGGCGTCGGGCAGGTGCGGTTCGCCGACCGCAACCGTGTGCAGGACGGCGACCAGACCCGACACCCGGAGTTCGAGGCCGCGAAGTGGGCGGCCGTCCACCTGCCGGCGGACGAGCGGGGCGCGTGCACCGTCTACACCTCCGGCGAGCACTGTGCGATGTGCTCGGCGGCGCACGCGTGGGTCGGCCTCGGCCGCATCGTGTATGCCGTGTCGACCGAGCAGCTCGTCGGCTGGCTCCGCGCGTGGGGCGTGCCACCGGGACCGGTCAACCCGCTGCCGGTCCAGGCGGTCGCCCCGGGACTGGCCGTGGCCGGGCCGGCACCCGAGCTCGAGCAGGAGGTGCGGGAGCTGCACCGGCGACTGCACGGCATACCCGAGGGCAGCTAGCCCACCGGGCCACCGCCCTGCGCCTCGAGGCGCGCCGTGAGGGCGTCGACCGCGCGACGGAGGTCGCCGATGGTGGCGGTGCGCGCCTCGGGCTGGAGCTCGACCGTCACCGAGCCACCGGGTTCGACGGCGACCCGGCGCACCTGGCTCAGCGAGTCGGCGCCCTGGGCCTGGATGGCGTTGTCGAGCTCTTCGGGGGTCATGCCGAGGTGCATCAGCGCGCGGTGGTCGAGGAGCCCGTCCGTGACCACCACGGTCGGACGACCGTCGAGCAGCCACGCGAGCCACGGGATGCGCAGGGTCAGGCGGTCGAGGCCGGCGTTGACGACGACGAGCACCGCGGCGCCGAGCAGCCCGCCGATCAGCGAGTTGTCCTCACCGATGATGGCGTTCTGGACCACGTTGGACAGCAGCAGCACCACGACGAGGTCCTGCGAGTTCATCTGTCCCATCAGGCGTTTGCCTGCGATCCGGATGACGATGAGGATCCCGAGGTAGACCGCGACCGTGCGGATGACCTTCTCGGCCACGGGCATCTGCAGGTGGAGCAGGTCGTCGACGACTCCCTGCGACGCTGCGGCGACGACGTGCTCGAACATGGCTGGCTCCCTGGCTGGTGGCTACTCGCGCCCGGAGGAGATCCAGGCGGGGTCCTTGCTGAGGTTGCGGTCGCCCTCGGCGAGCGCCGCGGCCTGGTCGAGCCGGGCCAGCTGGTCGACGCCCAGCTGGACGTCGAGGGCACCGAGGTTCTCGTCGACGCGCTCCGCGCGGCGGGTGCCGGGGATCGGGACGACCGGCAGCCCGAGCCGCTCGCCCTGCGCGTAGAGCCAGGCGAGCGCCACCTGCGCCGGGGTGGCCCCGACCTCGGTGGCCACCTCGGTCACGACCTGCACGACCCGCTGGTTGGCGTCGAAGCCGGCGTCGAACCTGGGGTGGCCCTTGAGCATCGACCCCGCAACGGCCGCCTTGGTCATCGCGCCGGTGAGGAAGCCCCGACCCAGCGGCGAGTAGGGCACGAACCCGGCGCCCACCTCGACGGCGGCCGGGACGACGTGCGCCTCGACGTCGCGCGACCAGATGCTCCACTCGCTCTGCACCGCGGTGATCGGGTGCACCGCTGCCGCGGCGCGCAGCTCGGTCGCGGTGACCTCTGAGAGGCCGAGGTGCCGCACCGTGCCGGCCGCCACGAGCTCGGCCATCGCCCCGACAGTCTCCTCGATCGGCACGCGGACATCGCGTCGGTGCAGGTAGTACAGGTCGATGACGTCGGTGCCGAGTCGCCGCAGCGACGCCTCGGCCGCACCGCGCACGTATGCCGCGTCGCCCCGGACCCCGGTCGCGCCCGGCCCCTGGTTGGGGACGCCGGTGATGCCGAACTTCGTGGCGAGCTGCACCTCGTCGCGCCGGTCGCGCAGCAGCTGGGCCACGAGCTCCTCGTTGGTGCCGGCCGGACCCTCGACCCCCTCGCGGGGCTCGCCGTACACGTCCGCGGTGTCGATGAACGTCACGCCGGCGTCGACCGCGTGGTGCAGGGTGCGCAGCCCCTCGGCGGGGTCGGTCTGGCCGTAGACGTGGGTGATCGCCATGCCGCCGAACCCGAGCCGGCTGACCTCGAGTCCGTGGCCTAGGTCGACCCGACGCGATCCGCCGGTGGTGCTCATGCCCCAGCCTCCGACGACGCAGCGGGCACGGGGCCGTAGGACAGGTGGACCACACCGTTGGAGTAGACGTCGCTGCCCAGGAGGGCCAGCCTCGTGGGGCCGCTGCCCTCGGTGAACAGCCGCTCCCCCGCGCCGAGCGCGATCGGGTAGACGAAGAGGTGCAGCTCGTCGACCAGTCCGTCGGCGAGCAGCCCGCGGACGAGCTGGCCGCTGCCCGAGACGTAGATGCTGCCGTCGGTGTCGTCCTTCAGCCGTCGGATGACGTCGGCGTCGTAGGCCCCGAGGCGCTCACTCGGGCCCCACTCCTCGGTCGGCTCCTCCTTCCCCACGACGTACTTGGTCGTCTCGTTGAAGAACGGCGCGCCCGGGTCCTGCTCCACCGTGCGGTCGCGCCAGGCGGGGGCGAACATGTCGAACGTCGTGCGGCCGAGCAGGATCGCGGTGGCTCCACCGGTGACGCCGGCGAGGGTCTCCCCCATCGCCGGGTCGAAACCGAACTCGAAGGTCCAGCTCGGCGACTCGAAGACGCCGTCGAGGGAGATGAACTCGTGGACTGCGATCTGACCCATGGAGCCGACCCTGCCACGCCGTCAGGAGGTAGTCACCTCCAGGGTGTGCGTCCCCGCCTTGGTCGGGACGGTCACCTCGAGGCCACGGTTCGTCGTCCGGCTGGTCCAGGTGGACAGCACCGAGCCGTCGAGCACGACCCGCGTCACGGTGCTGCCGCGCGGGACGGTGTGCCCGATCCAGACCTTGTCGGCGCCGACGGCCGAGCCGACCTTGACCGTCGTGGTGTAGCGCGACCCGGCGACCGAGGCCGACACGTCGGCGAAGCCACCGCCGAGCCGGATGTGCGCACCCGAGGCCGACGGCTGACCGGCCGGCACCTGCGGGACCACGACCAGCTGGCCGTTGCCGAGGTCGGGCTGGAGACCGAGCCACTGGTGCACGACGGCCCAGGCGGTGCCGTAGTTGCCCCACGCCTGCATGAACATCGAGCGGCAGGTCCAGCAGCGATCGATGTTCGCGCCCTGGTCCGGCGAGGGGAAGATCTCCGGCATCGCGCCCGGCTGCTCGTCGGGCGTCCCGCCGGTGGCGGGCTCGGCGAACATCGGGTCGGCCAGCGCGTGGGTGTAGCGCTGCTGCTGTCCGGCCCCGAGCCGGCCGTAGTTGCCCTCACCGATCGACTGGATCGAGGTGGTCAGGCCGAAGACGACCTTCTCGCCCGCGCCGGTCTGGCCGCCGCCGCAGCCCGTGTGGAACAGGCCCGTCGACAGGGGCGCGGTCCCGCTGTAGCAGGGGTCCTCACGGCCGGCGAGCGCCGTGCTCCCGTGGGCGTAGGGCGCGAGCCCGGGCACGGTGCGGCCGTTGACCTGGAGCTCGGCCTCCATCGGCGTCTGTCCGATCCAGTGCTTCTGGAAGGACTGGACGTTGCCGGGGTCGGCGAGCGAGTCGGCGTACTGGGACGCCGCGGCATACCACCACGCCTGGTCGAACCGGTCGCTGATCTGGCCGGCGAGGGTGTTGGCCCAGGCGAAGGTGGTGCCGTCGTGCTTGGCCTTGGCCATGGTGGCCAGGTCGTAGAGCCCACGGATGTAGTAGACGGTGTTGTCGAGCTTCTCGGTGCCCATCCCGCCGCGCTCGACGTTGCCGAGGCCCTCCGGGAAGCCGTCGTGGTCGGCGTCGAGGGTGGCCGTGACGTACCTGAGGTTGCGGACCGAGAAGTCGTACATCTCGTCGCGGAACCGGTCGTCGCCGGTCCAGCGCCACAACAGCGCCACGGTGCTCGGGAACTTCACCGTCTCGTCGGTGTTGAAGTTGTACGTCGTGGTGCCGTCCGGGTTGGTGCTGCGCGAGTCCTGGCCGTACCAGATCGAGCCGTCCGAGATGACCTCGTGCGTCACGACGCCGGAGCGGTTGTTGAGGATGTCGGACACGTCACGCAGGGCCCGCAGGTGGTCCTTGATCGCCTCGAACTGCCCGACCGACACCGACGCGAACGCGGTGTACTCGGCGTCCGTGCCGAAGAGCCACGGGTAGTCGGGGTAGCCCGCCCCGATCCAGGTCGCCTTGGCGACGGTCCCCGACGGCGCGGGGAACTGCTTGCCCTGGTTGGTCCAGCGGATCTGCAGGTCCGTCGCCGTCTGGGTGAGGTCGGCGATGTTCTGCTTGCCCCACTGCACTGCGTCCTGCACCAGCGGGTCGCCGGGCAGCGACAGCTGGGTCATCTGCGCGAGCGCCTGTCGCGAGGCCTTCTTCGCGGCCAGCGCCGCGGCCGGGTCGGCCAGCGCCTTCGCGAGCTCGCCACGGGCGGAAGCCAGCCCCTGGTCGGAGCCGGCGACGGCGAGCCAGATGGTCTTCGAGCCACCGGCCGGCAGGTCGAGGCTGTAGGTCAGCCGGCCGCCGGTGCCCTTGCCGAATGGTCCGTCGTCACAGGCCGAGGGCTTGGGGTCCGCCGGGGCGCCGGTCTCGGTGCCGGTGCAGCGGTTGCCGGCCTGGGCGCCGTAGAACTGGGAGCCGATCTGTCCGGTGGTCGGCGTCGCCGCGGTGCCGACCACGGCGGCGTAGTGGTGGACCGGCGCACCGGGCAGCGCACCGTCATCGGTGAAGACGAGGTTCGTGCCGTCGAAGGCACCCGTGTCCGGGAGGTTGTCGCTCGCGTTCGGCGTCACGCCGCCGAACCCCCACGGGTACTGGCCCATCAGCTCGGAGTGGGCGTCGACCGACAGCTTCGCCGTGCGGGCCGCGCCCGGGTTGGTCACGGTGAGGCCGAAGAGCGCGCCCCGCACGCCGTCGGGCACGAAGTCGGTGCGCGCGACCTCGAGGCCCGCGGTGTCGGGCAGGGCGTAGCGGCTGTAGCCCCACCCGCTGGTGAACGACGAGGCCGGCCCGACCCACTGGTCGTCGAGGCCGAACCACACGCCGTCGACCATCTTCATCGGCGGGGTCCAGACCCCACCCATCTCACCGGTGATGTGCCAGCCGTTCGCGTAGAACCGACCGTCCTCGAACCCGATCGAGTAGGCCCGCGTCCCGGCCGAGACCTCCCGCCGGTCGGCGAGCCGGGTGCTCACCGACAGCTCGTCGCCGGCCGCGGCGACCGCTGCGGTGACGGGTACTTGTGTCGCCATCACGGCCGCTCCGAGCACGAGCGCTGTGGCACCGGCGAGGTGAGATCGAGACATCGTCGTCCTCCGACCCAGAAGGGGCAGCGACGTCGGGCGGCGTCGCCTGGGTGGTCAGGACCCTTTGTCCCTGCGAATGCGGACGAATGGTCCGGACCTTCGGACGTTACACCCGCCGTCGCGGTGTGCCGCGTGGAAATTTCCCGAGAAATTTCAGGGAGGCTGTCGAAACGGTGGCGCGCCGTTCGGCGAAGGGGGTGAAGGCACCGAGAGGCGGTGCCGCCGGGACCGGTCGAGAGGCCACCCACTCACCGAGGAGCACTCCATGGGATCCATCAAGGCAAGCCTGTTCATCTCCCTCGACGGCGTCATCGAGTCGCCGGAGAGCTGGCACTTCCCCTACTTCAACGACGAGATGGGCGCCGTGGTGGGCGCCCAGATGGCCGCAGCGGACGCGACCCTGCTGGGCCGCACCACCTACGACGCGTTCGCCGGCTACTGGCCGGGCGCCGACCCCGCCGACCCGTTCACCGCGGCGATGAACGGGGCCCGCAAGTACGTCGTGTCCGCCACCCTCACCGAGGCCACCTGGGAGAACTCCTCGGTGGTCAGCGGTGACGTGGCCGCCGAGCTCACCGCACTGAAGCAGGACACGAACCTCGGCACGACCGGCAGCGCGACCCTCGTGCGCTGGCTGCTCGAGCAGGGGCTGGTCGACGAGCTGCACCTGCTGGTGCACCCGATCGTGGTCGGTCACGGGAAGAAGCTCTTCGAGGACGGCGCGACCGTGCCCCTGCAGCTGGTCTCGTCGCAGACCTTCGAGACGGGGGTCGTCTACCTCGTCTACGGGCCCACTGCCGCAGCCGACGCGTGAGGAAGAATGCGACGGGAACCGACCGAGGAGACGACCGTGCGCTACATGGTGATGCACTACCAGACCCAGGCGATGGAGGACGGCATCCCGCCGTCCGCCGAGGACCAGGCCGCCATCGGCGAGTACATGAGGGAGGCGGCGATGTCGGGCGTCCTCCTCTCCGGCGAGGGAGTCGCCTCCAGCGCCAAGGGCGCCCGCATCGAGGTGCAGGACGGCGCGACCCGGGTGATCGACGGACCGTTCGCCGAGGCCAAGGAGCTGATCGCCGGCTTCGCGATCCTCGACGTGGGGTCGCTGGACGAGGCGATCGAGCACGCCCGCCGGTTCGCGCTGCTCGTGGGCAGCGACCGGGTGGACGTCCGCAAGGTCATCGAGGTGGAGGACCTCGTCCTCCCCGAGCAGCGCTGACCACGCGCTGACACCGGGGACGAGGCGGTGAGCACCGAGGTCGACCGGCGAGTGGCGGCCCTGTGGAGGGTCGAGTCGCCGCGGGTGACCGCCCGGCTGGCTCGGCTCGTGGGCGACCTCGACACCGCCGAGGAGCTCGCCCAGGACACCTTCGTGGCGGCCCTCGAACGGTGGCGTCGCGACGGCATACCGGACAACCCGGCGGCCTGGCTCACGAAGACCGCACGCGACCTCGCCGTCGACCGGCTCCGCCGGCGCGACACCGGGAGGGCGAAGTACCAGGTCGTGGCGGCGAGCACGCCCCTGACGGTGGAGCACGACCTCGACGAGGTGGTCGACGGCGACCTCGCGGACGACCTGCTCGGGCTGGTCTTCATGTCGTGCCACCCGATCCTGTCGGCCGACGCGCGCTCGGCGCTGACCCTCAAGCTGGTGTGCGGACTGCGCACCGAGGACGTCGCCCGCGCGTTCCTCGCGCCCGAGGCGACCATCGCGCAGCGGATCGTGCGGGCCAAGCGGACCCTGGCCGCGGCCAACGTGCGGTTCGAGCTGCCGGGGCCGAAGGAACGGCCGGCCCGGCTCGACGCCGTGCGCGAGGTCATCTACCTCGTCTTCAACGAGGGCCACACGGCCACGACCGGCGACAGCTGGACCACCCCCGAGCTGTGCGCGGAGGCGCTGCGGCTGGGTCGGATGCTGGCCTCCCTCACGCCGGGTGACACCGAGACGCTCGGGCTGTTGGCGCTGATGGAGATCCAGGCGTCACGGCTGCCGGCGCGGGTCGCCGCGGACGGGTCCCCGGTGCTGCTGATGGACCAGGACCGCAGCCGGTGGGACCAGCTGCTGGTGCGCAGCGGGCTGGCGCACGTCGGCCAGGTCGACGCGCTCGGCGGCACGGTGGGCCCCTACGCGCTGCAGGCCGCCATCGCGGCCTGCCACGCGCGGGCCCGCGTCGCCGAGGACACCGACTGGGAGCGGATCACGGCCCTGTACGACGGGCTCGCCCAGATCAGCCCCTCACCCGTCGTCGAGCTCAACCGGGGTGTGGCGACGGCGCAGGCGTTCGGTCCGCAGGCCGGCTTGGAGATCGTGCTCCCGCTGCTCGAGCGGGCGGACCTGCGCGGCTACCACCTCTTGCCAGCAGTCGTCGGAGACCTGCTGTGCCGCAACGGATCCCACGTGGAAGCCCGCGAACACTTCCTGCGGTCGGCAGCCCTGACCAAGAACACCCGCGAACGCACCACCATGCAGGACCGCGCCGCGCAATGCGCCTCCGGGCACCCGGCCTGAGGCCGGCCACGGGTCAGGCGACGGCGGGCGACCCGGTCAGCTCTTCTTCAGCTCCTGAGCCAACATCACGATGATGCCGCTGGGGCCCCGGACGTAGGTGAGCCGGTAGATGTCCTCGTAGGTGCCGACGCCGCGCAGGGGGTGGCAGTCATGCCGCGCGGCGATCGCCAGCGCCTCGTCGAGGTCGTCGACCGAGAAGGCCACCCGGTGCATGCCGATCTCGTTGGGCAGGGTGGGCTCGGTCTCGATCGCGTCGGGGTGGAGGTACTCGAAGAGCTCGAGGCGGCCGTTGCCGTCGGGCGTCTGGAGCATGGCGATCTTGGCGTGGTTGCCGTCGAGGCCGACCGCGGTGTCGGTCCACTCACCGCTGACCGTGTCGCGGCCCAGGACGGTCAGGCCGAGGTCGGTGAAGAAGGCGATGGTCGCTTCGAGGTCGCGGACGGCGATGGCAACGTTCTCGAGCTTGATGGGCATGCGCAGCACGCTACCCAGTCGCAGCCGTCCGTGGTGGCTGTCGGGTGGTGGGTGTCGGGGTGGTCAGCCCTGGGTGCGGAGGTAGCGGCCGAAGTGGGGCACAGTGAACGCGATCCGACCGCGCTCGCCCGAGTAGATGAGCCCCTTCTTCAGGAGCGCATCCCTTGCGGGAGAGAGGGATTGGGGCTTGCGGTCGAGCACCGTGGCAACCGCCGAGGTCGGCACCGACTCGGTCTCGTCGACCTCCTCGCCGCTCTCGACGAGGCCCTGGGCGGCGTCGGCCATCGCCCGCAGGTACTCGCGCTCGGCCGGCGTCGCTCGCTCGAAGCGCGAGCCGAAGAACCCCACCGCCAGCTCCGCCTCGGCCTCCGGTGCGGCGACCGCGATGTCCTCGGCGGTGATCGGCGACCGAGGCGCGACGTCCCACGCGACCTTGCCGTAGGCCTGGACGAAGTAGGGGTAGCCGGCGGTCGCGGCATACATCGCATCCAAAGCCTCTGGCGTGAACACCGCATCCTCGTCAGCGGCTGGCGCCACGAGGGCGAGGTCGGCCGCGGCGCGGTCGAGCCGGTCGATCCGTTGGTAGCGGAACAGCCTCTCGGAGTAGGACTTCGAGGCAGACAGCACCGCCGGGAGGTGCGGAAGCCCGGCACCGACGACGATGACGGGCAGACCCGACTGCGAGATCTCGTGGCACGCCGCGCAGACGGCCGACACGTCGTCGGCCGAGAGGTCCTGCATCTCGTCGACGAAGACCGCGACTCCTCGGCCGACGTCTGCGGCGAGCCCGCCCACGTCGGTGAGCAGCTCGACGAGGTCGATCTCGATGTCTCCGGAGTCGGCTCGCCCGGTGGCGGCCGGTGCGTCGATGCCCGGGTTCCACTTCTCCCTCAGCTTCGCGCCGGGGGCGGAGTCGCGCTGGGCGAAGGCCTTGATGACGCCGAGGACGTGGTCGACCTGGTCGCCGGCCGGGTGGCCGAGCTCGCGGACGGCGACGTGGAGCGCCGCGGACAGCGGGCGGCGCAGGCCCTGGTCGGGTCGCGCCTCGAGCTTGCCGGTGCCCCAGTGGGCGCGGACGGCGGCCGAGCGCAGGGCGTTCAGCAGGACGGTCTTGCCGACCCCGCGCAGCCCGGTGAGCACGATCGAGCGCTCCGGCCGGCCGCGGGCGATGCGTTCGAGCACGACGTCGAAGGCGTGCAGCTGCTCGTCACGTCCGGCCAGCTCGGGCGGGCGCTGGCCGGCTCCGGGGGCGTACGGGTTGCGTATCGGGTCCACGATTGCAGCGTATGGGTGTTTCTAGCGTTTCCCTGAGATTTGGCGATACGCCGCGATCGTGTCGTGGCGCGGCCGTCTAGCGGAGGTCCGAGACACCGCGAGACAGCCCGAGAAGGCCGAGCAGCAGCCTCAGCGGCGACTGCGGCGCTTGACGATGTGGCCGACGACGGCGGGGATCCAGCCGGTCTCGCCCCGCATCCAGCGTCCGGCCACCAGGTTGTGCGGCACCACGACGAACGACCCCTTGTAGCCCTCGGTCAGCGACAGGTCGGTCCCGAAGACGTCGGTGACGACCTGCCAGTCGAGGTCGGTGTTGCGGTCGAGGTACTCGCCGATCCCGATGGCATAGCGCTCGACGATCGCGGCGTGGTCGGGACGGTCGTCCTCGGGCGACGCCGACCACGCGGCATACGCCCGGTCGAGGCCGGCACCGATCGAGGCGAGGTCGTCGACGTCGACGCCGTCGGCGGCCAGCGCTTCGAGGGCTGCACTGATCCGGCCGCGTTCGGCGTCACCGAGGGGGTCGACGAGCGGGCGCAGCGAGGCGTTGGGGTCGAGGGTGTCGCCGGCGCTGGGGAGGGTGCGCTCCTCGACCTGCGGTTCCGAGGTCGCGTCGTCGTCACCACGCCGACCGAACCACGCCATGTCGACGGCCCTACTTGACCGTGGCGGGACCGGAGGCGGCGACGAGCGGCTTGCCCGCGCCCTCCCAGGCCTTCATGCCGCCGTGCAGGTTGGCGACGTCGAAGCCCTGCTGCGAGAGCCACGCGACGGCTCGCGAGGAGCGGCCGCCACCGCGGCAGACCACCGCGAGGACACCGTCGTCGGTGTCGGGCAGCTCGTCGAGGCGCGACGGGAGCTCGCCGAGCGGGATGTGCACGGCGCCCGGGGCGTGCCCGGCGTCCCACTCGTCCTGCTCGCGCACGTCGAGCACGAGGGCGTGGTCCTGGACGTCGGTCACCGGCACCTGGGGAATGCTCATGTGTCCATGTAACCACTGGCCGGCTGCCACCCCTAAACCAAAACCAGTGGGCAGGAGTCCCACCACACGGCACAGTGGCGCCATGACGGGCCAGGACGAGCAGATCGCACGGGTGGTGGCCACCTGCCGCGACGCGGTGGGTGACCACCCCGCGCTCGCACCCGTGCTCGACGGGTTGGGCGAGCTGCTCGCCGACCTCGTGCAGCGCTGGTCGCTGACGCTCGGCGAGGTCTACGGCGAGGGTCTCGGGGTGCCCGTGGTGGCCGTCGACGCCGACGGCCACCCGGCTGTCCTCAAGATCGACCGGGCGGCCCCGGCCTTCGCGGCGCAGGTCGCCACCCTCGAGGCAGCGCAGGGCCGGGGGTATGCCGCGGTGCTGGCTTCCGACGTCACGCGCGGGGCCGTCCTCATGGAACGGCTCGGGGCCAGCCTCGCGTCGTCGCGGCTCTCGCCGGCGGCCCAGGTCGACCACCTGGCGGCGGCCCTGCGACTCGCGTGGGAGCTGCCGCTGGACCTGGCTCCGGCGATCGCACCCGCGGACGACAAGGCAGCGCAGCTCGCGGGCATCGTCCGACGGTTCCGGCAGGGCGACGACGAGGACCGCTGGGGGGCGGCGCTCGACCGGGCCCACGAGCTCGCCCGCCACCTGTCGGCCACCCGCGACCCACTCCGCGACGTGCTGTGCCACGGCGACCCACATCCCGGCAATGCGTTGCAGGCCAACGGGATCCCGCGCTACAAGCTCGTCGACCCCGATGGCTTCCGGTGCGAGCCGGAGTACGACGTCGGGGTCACCGTGCGCGACTTCAGCAGGGAGGTCCTGGCCAGCCGCGACCACCGGGCCGCCCGCGCGCGGCACGACGCCCTGTGCGACCGGGCCGCCGACCTCACCGACACGGATGCCGAGCGGGTGCGCCAGTGGGCGTTCGTCGAGCGCGTCACGACCGGGCTCTACCTGCGGTGGTTCCACGACGAAGAAACCGCCGAGTCCTTCCTCGACGCGGCGACGGTCCTGCTCCCCGACTGACCGCGCGGTCAGGGTTCGCCGAGGGCACGACGGGACACCGCGTCGGGGTGGATGATCAGTGGATGGACCCCCCGCGTCGGCTGGTGGGCCGCTCCGCCGAGCAGGCGCAGCTGCTCCGCATGCTCGACGGGGCCGCGGCCGGCGAGCCGCAGGCGACCCTGCTCCACGGTGAGCCCGGGATCGGCAAGACCGCCTTGGTCCGCGACCTGGTCGACGCGGCGCGAGCGCTGGGCTTCCATGTCCTCTTCGGCCAGTGCCTGCGGTTCGGGTCCGAGGTCACCACGAACGGGCCGATCACCAGGGCGATCGAGCGGTGGGCACGAGGCGTGGACTCCGCAGCCCTCGACCGAGTCTTTCCGGGCGCGGTCTCCAGCCACGACGCTCTGCACGCTCCCGGACAGGATTCTGAGAGCGGATCGCAGGGGAACCTGTTCCGTCTGGCTGGCGCCGTCGATCGTCTTGCGGATGACGCACCCACGCTGGTGGTGATGGACGACCTCCAGTGGGCTGACCCGAGCTCCCTCGACGTCCTGTCCTTCGTGGTCGCAGGGCTGCACACGGGGCAGCACCTCGCCCTCGCGTTCACGTACCGGGACACCGAGCTGGGCGAAGGCCACCGATTGCACGGGTGGTTGGCCGACGTGCGCCGCGTCAGGGGGGTCAGCCGGCTCCCCCTCTCCCGCCTCACTGCGGGCGAGACGGAGCAGCTCGTGCTCGGGCTGCCGGGCAGGCAGTCCGACGTCGCACTGGCTGAGCGAGTTTTCGCGCGCTCCGAGGGAAACCCCTACCTGGCCGAGCTTGTCGCCCAGGAGGTCGGCGACACCGTCGGCGGCGAGAGCCCGCTCGGCGAAGCGCTCCTCGCCTCGTGGCACAGGCTCGGGCCTGAGACCAGGGCGGTCACCCAGCTGGTGGCGGTCGCGGGTCGCCCAGTCGCGTTCCGGGTGCTGCAGGACCTCGTCATCCGCCGCGGCCTGGAGGTCGACGTGACGGCCGCGATCAGAGAGGCGGTCGACGAGGGCATCGTGATCATTCAAGACACCAGCGACGTGTGGCTCCGCCATCCCCTCCTCGGGGAGGTGATCCTCACGACGCTGCCCCCCTGGCAGCTCCCGGAGGTGCACCGCGCCTTCGCAGCATCCTGGGAGGTGGCCGAAGACGTCACCGACGCGGAGCGGGCCACCCATCTTGCCCTGCACCATGCCGCTGCACAGGACGCGGAACCGGCGTACCGGTGGGCCCTGCGCGCCGCGGACGAAGCGCTCCGTCTCCATGCGATCTCCGAGGAGGCGACGCACCTGACCAGTGCGGTCGACCTGCTCGCACCGGGGTTCACGGGCTCGGGCCCTCCCGCGTGCGAGCTGCTCACCAGAGCAGCGCGGTGCCTGCTCGCGGCTGGCCGCCCCGGTCGCGCACTGGAGTTCTTCGAACGTGCCCTGTCAGGCCTCGACCCGCACGACGAGCCCTTGGCAGCCTGCCGGGTGCTGATGGCTCTCAACTTCGCCAAGGGTGTGAACGTGACCGGGAGCGCATCGGCGTCGGTCGCCGACTTCGAGCGGGCCGTTGCCCTGACCGACCCGTTCCCGGACTCCAGGGAACGAGTTCTGGCGCTGGCCCATCTGGCCTACTTCCAGGTCTTCGAGGGGGTCTCGGCCGCAGCCGAGCACGCTGCGGAGGCCGTTCGCCTCGCCGAGGAGCTGGGTGCCGATGACGCCCTCGCCTGGGCTCTGGTCGTCCGGGCGCAGACGAGGTGGGGCACTCGCGCCGGCGTCGTCGATGCCGAACGAGCGTGGACCCTTGCCAAGACGGTCGACGAGACCGAGCTGCTCATCCGGGTGTCGATCAACGTCTGCAACAGCTACGAGTCCATGGGACAGCTGACTGCGTCGGCTGCGCTATCGCGCGAGGTACATGCCCTGATGCGGGAGCGGGGCAGCGCCCAGGGCATCTCGTGCACGGGTGCCCGGGGAGCGCTGACCCTCGTCCAGCTCGGCGAGTGGGACGTTGCCCGGTCCGTCATTCGCGAGACGCTGGCGTTGCGGCTGAACACACGCTGGGGCGGCGCCGCCCGCTGCGGCGCTGCGGTGCTCAGCGCGCTGGAGGGCGACCTCGAGGCGGCCGAGACGCATCTGTCCCGGGCCAGGGAGCTGATGCCGGTCAGCGACCTGGGTGACAACCTGGTCCTGTCCGAGATGATCGTCGCCATCGAGGCGGGGCAGCCTCGACGCGCCCTCGAGCTGGTCGAGCTCTGGATGACCCGGGCCGTGGCCCTGGACCACTCCGCCGCCGACCAGCTTCTCCAGCTGGCGGCCCGGGCTGCGGCCGACCTCGCTGAGGGCGCCCCGGCCGCTTCAGACGAACCGAGGCGCTCGGCGATCATCTGGCTGGAGCGGATCGAGTCTCTGCGTGGCGACTCCCCCCGCTACCTGCCGTTGGGGCTCGACGACGCGGTGCACCCGGCTTGGGGGGCTCTCTACGTCGCCGACCGCGCCCGGTGCAGCAGGGAAGAGCCCACCATGGTGCCCCTCTGGCAGGCGGCCACCGAAGCCACTGAGCGCGCTGGCCTGCTGTTCGAGCACGCCAGGTCGCTGTACCACTGGGGCCGATCGCTCGTGGGGGAGCCGAAGGGCCGCGAGCGGGCGGCCGACGCACTGGGCCGGTCGGCACTCATCGCGCAGGCGCTGGGGGCGGCCCCGCTGGCGGCGCTCGTCGAACAGGTGGCCCTGCAGGCGCACCTCCCCCTGACTGCCTCCGGAGACGACCACTCCACGGCTGACCTCGTCAGCCGGTTGGCGGGCGTGGCCCTGACACCGCGCGAGGCCGAGGTCCTGGACCATCTCGTCGCCGGCGAGACGTACTCCCAGGTGGCGCGCCGCCTGTTCATCAGCGAGAAGACGGTGAGCACCCACGTCTCCAACCTGCTGCGGAAGACGGGCACGACCAGCCGTATCGAGCTGGCCGCCATCGCTGTCCGGGGCAAGACGACTCCCGATTCGGGATTCACCGGGGCATCATGAGCCCATGGCCTCCGCCCTGGAACGCGAGATGCGCCGACTGATCGCCGAGCAGGACGCGCAGATCCTTCGGACCCACGGCACGGCAGACGAGCTGGACGTCCTCGTCGAGTGGACCGGCGCCAGGCTGACCCTGAGCGCTACTTGAGGAGCCGGGACATTCGTCGGTCGGCCAGCGGCTTGCCGCCGGTCTGGCAGGTCGCGCAGTACTGCAACGACGAGTCGGCGAAGGACACCTCACGCACGGTGTCGCCGCAGACCGGGCAGGTCTCACCCGTGCGGCCGTGCACCCGCATGCCGGCCCGCTTGGCGTCCTTGAGCTCCTTGGCGGGCTTGCCGGACGCGGTCGCGACCGCGGAGGCGAGCGTGTCACGCAACGCGGCATACAGGCGGTCGGTGGCCTCGTCGTCGAGGCTGGACGCCATCGCGAACGGCGACATCTTCGCGACGTGCAGGATCTCGTCGGAGTAGGCGTTGCCGACGCCGGCGATGAACCCCTGGTCGCGCAGGAGTCCCTTGATCTGGGAGCGGCGCCCGGCGAGCAGCGCTCCGAACGCCTCCCGGGTGAACTCCTCGGCCAGCGGGTCGGGGCCGAGGAAGGCGATGCCGGGCACGTCCTGCGGGTCGCGCACGAGGTAGGCGGCCAGCCGCTTCTTGGTGCCGGCCTCGGTGAGGTCGAAGCCCGAGCTGTCGGAGAACCGGGTGCGCAGCGCGATCGGCGACTTGCCGGGCCGCAGCACCGTGTTGGGCACCGCATCGGACCAGCGCAGCCACCCGGCGCGGGCCAGGTGGAAGATCAGGTGGACGCCGTCACAGTCGAGGTCGACGAACTTGCCATGGCGCGAGACCCCGTCGACCGGGGCGCCGGTGAGGGCCTGCGGCGGAGGGTCGAAGGTCTTGAGCACCGAGAACGACCCGAGCTCGACGCCGGTCACGGCCAGCCCGACGGTGCGCTCGGCGAGGAAGTCGACGAGCGCCTGGACCTCGGGCAGCTCCGGCACCCGCCCAAGTCTGGCAGACCACCCCGTCACGGAGCCGGAGTTCCGCCGCGGTGCGACGATGAGCCCATGACGAGAGCGGCAGCATGACGACAGAAGTGGCCCCGCACGAGCTCCTCCGGCTCAAGTCGCCCGCGGGACGCCTGGCCCTGGCCACGACCGTGCTGGGCAGCGGCATCGCCCTCCTCGACAGCACCATCGTCAACGTCG
Organism: Pedococcus sp. P2_D7; assembly: GCF_056404295.1. NCBI lineage: Bacteria > Bacillati > Actinomycetota > Actinomycetes > Micrococcales > Intrasporangiaceae > Pedococcus > Pedococcus sp. P2_D7. Next base: position 136,933 of record NZ_JBFUEH010000002.1, on the reverse strand, counting down.
CGCTCCCCACCATCGGACGCGACCTCGACGCCGACCTCGCCGGGCTCCAGTGGGTGGTCAACGCCTACGCCCTGACGTTGGCCGCCTTCATCCTGCTCGGCGGCTCGCTGGGTGACCGGTTCGGGCGACGGACCATGTATGCCGTGGGCGTGGGCGGCTTCGGTATCGCCTCCGCGCTGTGCGCGCTGTCACCCACCGTGGGGGTGCTCGTCGCCGCCCGGGCCGTCCAGGGGCTGTGCGCTGCCCTGCTGGTGCCGGGCAGCCTGGCCGTCCTCCAGGCGTCGTTCCACCGGGACGACCGGATGGCTGCCATCGGTGCGTGGACCGGTCTGCTGGGCGTGGCGTCGGCCTCCGGCCCGGTCGTCGGTGGATGGCTCGTCGAACACGACTGGAGGTGGGCCTTCTGGCTCAACGTGCCGCTCGCCGTGGTGGTGGTCGTGCTGGCCGTGAAGTTCGTGCCCGAGTCGCGGAACCCGTTGGCCAGCAAGCACATCGACCTCACCGGTATCGCCCTCGCGGTGGTCGGGCTGGCTGCGCTCACGTACGGTCTGACCGCCCTGTCGGACGGGGTCACCGCGCGGGCGGTGGTGGTCGGCGTGATCGGGGTGCTCGCCCTCGCCGGCTTCGCGTGGGCCGAGGTCCATGCCCGGGCGCCGATGGTCCCGCCCTCGCTCTTCGCCAACCGGGTCTTCACGACGATCAACCTGGTCACGCTGCTCGTCTACGCGGGGCTGTCGGCCGCGCTGCTATTCCTCATGCTCTTCCTGCAGACGGTGGCGGGCTGGTCGGCACTCGAGGCCGGGGCGGCGACGCTGCCCCTGAGCATCATCATGCTGGTCCTCGCCCGCCGGTTCGGCACGATGGCTGCCCGGTCGGCCCCCCGGCCCTTCATGATCGGCGGCACCCTCGTCGGCGCAGCGGGATTCGCCCTCCTCGCGATGGCTCCTCGCGACCCTTCGTTCGTCCTCCACGTCCTGCCCGGCATCTCGCTCGTCGGGCTGGGGCTGTCGATGACGGTCGCACCGCTGACCGGCACGGTGCTGGCCGCAGCGCCCGACGAGCTCGCGGGCACGGCCAGCGGGGTCAACAACGCGGTGGCGCGGACGGCCGGCCTCCTGGCCGTCGCGGCCCTGCCGCCGCTGGTCGGGCTGGGTGGGGCCGACTACGCGTCGGCCGACGCGCTCGCGCCGTCCTACCGCCTCGCGATGATCGTGTGCGCCGGCCTGCTCGTCGGCGGCGCGGCGCTGACCGCCGTCGGCCTGCCCTCACGCGAGGACACGCCCTGCGCCGACTCCCCCCACCTGGACATCGCCGCCCGCTAGGCGGCTCAGGCGTCGGGTGCGGTCGTCGCACCCAGGGCCACGCGCAGGAGGCGCACCAGCCCGTAGCCGTCGCCCGCGCGGCATACCGGCACTTCCTTCTCGTGCCGCCCGCGAGCCGGCGTGAACTCCTCCAACGACACCGGTATGCCGTGTGACAGCACCTGCTCGCTCGGCGTCAGCTCGCGGATCGCAATGGCCGCAACGGTGTCGGGGCGCTGCTCGACGAAGTCGCCATAGATCTTGGGGTCGTGCTGGCCGTCGTCGCCGACGAGGACCCAGCGGATGTGGGGGAACTCGTTGGCCAGCCGGTGCAGGCAGGCGCGCTTGTGGTCCTGACCGGACCGGAACCACCCGGTGTTCGTCGGGCCCCAGTCGGTGAGCAGCAGCGGGCCGGGCGGGTAGCCGTGGCGACGGAGGAAGCGGGTCAGGGTCGGCGCGGTGTTCCAGGCGCCGGTGGACACGTAGACCATCGGGGCGTTGGGGTGCTCGGCCAGCAGCTCGCGGTACATCGTCGCCATGCCGGGCACGACGTGGCGGGCGTTCTCGCTCTTCACGAAGGTGTTCCAGGCCGCGATCATCGGGCGCGGCAGCGAGGTCGAGATGACGGTGTCGTCGATGTCGCTGATCAGCCCGAAGGTCTCGTCGGACCCGACCACGAGCACCGTGGCCGTCGTGTCCTCGGCGTCGACCGCGGTCAGCCTGGCCTCGTGCCAGCCGGGCGGAAGGCCGTGGTCGCGCACCTTGGTGTCGATGTAACCGCTGCGGTCGGTGCGGGTGTGCACGGTCTTGGCGCCCAGGGTGATCGTCACCGGGACGTTCATGGCCGGGGCCGTGATGAAGGCCCGCCACCCACGGCGCTCGTCCTCGGCCGACCTCAGCTCGGCAGTCGAGGCGCCTGCGTCGGCGCGCTCACCTCCCTCGCTCCGATCGGAGCGGCGGGTGAGCAGGACCCGTCCGAGGACGCGCGCGAACTCCTCCGAGCCGTAGCCGGTGTGCGCGACGATGCGGGTCTGCCACCCGCGGCGGCGCAGCACCGAGTCGACCTGGCGGTGCCAGGCGTCCTCGACGATGGAGGCGGCGTGCGGTCGGGCCATGTCCAGACCCTACGGCCTCGTGAGCACCGTCCTGAACTGGTCCACCAACCGGTCCCCACTCGCCCCCGGACCGTCGAACTCGAAGATGTGCTCACCGCGACTCGCCAGCAGGACGGGGCCACCACCGAGGTCGAGGTCGTGGGCCAGCTCGAAGTCCTCCGACGCGAGCTGCCGCGCGCGCGGGCTGTGGGCGAAGATCTCGATCGCCGGTCCGTCCAGCCCCAGGTCGTTCGCGATCGAGCCGAGCACACCCGGCGCATCGAGGGGCTGGCCCCCGACGAAGTACTGGTGCTGCACCGCACCCAGCACGGTCGACACCGGGAGGTCGGCCGCAGCCAGCAACGCGATGAGGCAGGCCGCGGGTGACCCGGTGGCGAACCGACCGGACTGGACGACCTCGACGTCGACGAGCGAGCAGGCTGCGCTCAACACGGCGCTGACCGATGGGAGGTAGGCCCAGGACGCCGGGTCGTAGATGTCCATCACGTAGACCAGCAGCGTCGACGGGTCGGCCGTGGACGGGGGAGCGAACGCGGTCCCGCCGGGGCTCCGCAGGGCAGGGCGACGAGGCGCGTGGGCGCACCGCGCACCGAGACCGGGAGAGGTCCGACTGCCGCAGTCGGTGACGCCCGCGCGACAGCTGTGAGGGGTACTGCGCATCTCGCAACCTCCAGGGCACAAAAAAAGCAACCGAGTGGCCAAGTGGCCGACCCGGTTGCTTCAGGTGCTTCGGAGACTAGCTCAGATTGCCTCTGAACGGGAAGATCGAGCTTCGGCAACCAGCTGGGCAGCCAGCACGCGCAGCTTGAGGTTCTGCTCCTGCGACTGGCGGCGGAGCAGCTCGAAGGCCACCATCTCGTCGATCTGGTGCCGACCCATGAGCAGCCCCTTGGCCTGCTCGATGACGGCCCGGGACGCCATCGCCTGCTCCATCTGACCGGCCACCTCGCGTGCGCCGACCAGGTGGACCGCAGCGGCCAGGGCATCCGCAGCGCGCCGGGCTGCCATCCGCACGAGCTCGAGATCGGTGTGGTCAAAAGCGTTTCGCGCATAGCCGTAGAGGTTGAGCGCGCCGAAGCGACGACCACCCGACTCGAGCGGGAGCGCCAGCAGGGTCTGCACGTCACCCGGGTCGCAGCCCTGGATGAAGGCCGGCCAACGCTCCTCGCCACCGGCGAGGTCCACGAGGTTCTCCCGGCCGTTGCGGAAGGCGTCGAGGCACGGCCCGTCGCCCACGGCGTACTGCACCGCATCGATCTCGAGGGTCCCGGCCGTCGTGTAGGCGGCGGTGCGCGGACGGTCCTCCATGACGACGGTGACGCCCACGCAGTCACATCCGTCGATGTTGGCGTTGACCGCCTGCACGAGCCGCTCGAGGTACGGCGTGAGGTCGTCGAGCCCCTCGAGGTTGCCCGCGAGCGCGTCCATCAGGCGCTTGGCCGCCTCCAGGCCACGCTGGCCCGCGTCCTCGTGGAGGGCCTCCGCGCGACGCGCGTCCTCGTCGGTGGTGTCGATCGTCACCAAACCACCGTACCCGCAGGTCAGCGACCCAGCCGAGGGTTTGGCGCGACGGAGCTAGGGCCAGATCGAGGAGACCCACTCGGGGTGGTCGACGAACGGGTTGCGGTTGTGCTGCCAGGTGTCGTAGATGACCTGGTTTCGGCGCTTTTCGAAGGCGTCCGGTGGGTCACCCGCGCTCCACGCCTTGAGCACCGTGAGCTTCCCGATGTAGGGGGCGGTGCCGTTGGCGACCGAGTTGTTCGGCTCGAGGTTGGGCCAGCCGTCGTCGCCCTCGTAGCGGATCGCCATGTAGAGCACCATCCGCGCCACGTCGCCCTTGACGGCATCGCGCGGCTCGAACGAGTCGGCGTCGCGCCAGCAGTCGGAGCACTGGTTGACGGCCGAGCCGCCGTTGTCGAAGTCGAGGTTGCCGCGGTCGCTGTTGACCGTGACGTCCTCGGGGCGCAGGTGGTGGACGTCGGTGCCCGGGCCGTTCGCCGTGCCGAAGTCACCGTGGCTCTTGGCCCAGACGTGCTCGCGGTTCCACTGGTCGACCCCGCCACCGTTGTCGGACTTGGCGATCGAGCGACCCGAGTAGATCTCGATCACGTTGTTGCTGTTGGCCGGGTCCTGGTCGGTGTCCTTCAGCGCGTCCCAGACCTGGTCGTAGGTCAGCACCGTCTGGTTCTTGATGATCGAGTGCAGCGAGCTGCGCAGCGCCGAACCCGACTTGCCGAGGGCGCTGGCGTAGTAGGTGTCCGTCGGCGAGCTGGTCGTGGTCGTCGGCGGCGGGGTCGTCGTGGTCGGATCGGGGTCGGGGGTGCCACCGGTGATGGCGGTCGGCGACTTCTGGCCGGCGTGGGCGAAGTAGGCCGTCAGCTGGCCGGTGACCGTGACCTTCGTGCCGAGCTTCGACGGGTTCGTCTTCAGCCCCCACGCCGAGCGCCACTGGGTCGTCAGCTGCACGTAGAGCATCCGCGAGGTGCCCGTCTCGGAGGCGCTGTCCGCCAGCGCGATCGCCAGGTCACCGGTGAAGCCCGACCGGTTCACCGTGCTGGTGGCGACCGGCTCACCGACGATGTAGCCGGTGACCGCCTGGCTCGAGCCGTCCTGCGTGGCGATGGCCTGGGCCACCGTCAGGGGGGTGGCGGCGAGGGCGCTGCGCGCCGTGGTGGCCAGGAAGGCGACGAGCAGGAGCGCGGCAATGGCCGCCAGACGGGGACGCACCCGGATCGTGAGCTGCATGCAGGCACCGTGCCAGCCGCGCGGCATACAACGGGCGAACGGGCGGTATGCCCTCCGGCCGGGCTTGGCAAAGATCCGGTATGCCGCGCAGGCGGCTCGGCGGGCCCACGCGGTTAGATGGCGGGATGGTCGGCGTGCGCCTCCGAGAGGGGGACCCTTCGTGAGCGAGCAGCAGCCGGCGGCTGTCTTCCGCAAGGGCAGCCGCTCGGCCCCGGCCGGCTACTTCCAGTGGGAGGCCGCGGGTCTCGCGTGGCTGGCCGACGCGCCGGGTGGGGCAGCGGTCGTCAAGGTGCTCGACGTGGGCGACCAGCACCTCGACCTGGAGAAGCTGTCGTTCGCCAACCCCGACCCCGCGATGGCCGAGGCGTTCGGGGCGGCCCTCGCGAAGACGCACGACGCCGGCGCGCCCGCGTTCGGGAGCCCTCCACAGGGGTGGGAGGGCGACGGGTTCCTCGGCCCGGCAACGCAGCTGCTGCCGCTGGGGCTGACCCCCGACGAGTCGTGGGGCTCCTTCTACGCCGACCAACGGCTCCTGCCCATGCTGGCAGCGGCGGTGGACCGGGGCCTGTTCCACCGACACGACCGGGCCGTCTTCGAGCGAGTCGCCCGCCGGCTGCACGACGGCGAGTTCGACGACGGGTCCGCGCCGGCGCGCATCCACGGCGACCTCTGGTCGGGCAACATCGCGTGGACCCCGACCGGGGCGGTCCTCATCGACCCGGCCGCCCACGGTGGGCACCGCGAGACCGACCTGGCGATGCTCGCGCTGTTCGGCTGTCCGCACTGGGACTTCGTGGTCGGCGGCTACCTGGGCCAGCACCGCCTCGATGCCCAGTGGCACGAGCGCGTCGCGCTGCACCAGCTGCACCCCCTGCTGGTGCACGCGGTGCTCTTCGGGGCCGACTACCCGCACCGCGCCCTCGAGCTGGCGCGCCGCTACCGCTGAGCCGGCTCCGCGTCAGCGGGTCAGCAACCCCCGGATGAAGGCGGCCTGCCCGACGTGCTGCTGGTCGTCGTTGACGACGCTCACCAGCCGCACCCCGAGGGTCACCGGCGGGTCCCAGCGTTCGTCGACCACGCGGCCGAGGTCGTCGGGGGTCAGCGGTCGGACGAACTCCACGGTGACCGCGTGCACCGCCTCGAGGTAGGCGACGAGGTCGTCGGCCGCCAGGCCCCGCACCTGCGCGACCTGCTCGCTCGTGTGGCCGTAGCCGGTGTCGTCGGCGTCGAACGGCAGCCCGAACCGCTCGTGCCAGCCCTCGCCGGTCCAGACCTGCTCGCGGTCGGCCACCGCGGCGACGTGGTCGTCCTGCACCCGCGCGAGGTGCCAGACCAGCCACCCGATCGAGTTGGCCCGGTCGCTGGGGCGCTCGGCGAGCTGGTCGGGCGTCAGTCCGTCGACGGCGTCGCACGCGCCCTCCCGGATCCGGTCGAAGGCGTCGACGAGCAGCTCACCCAAGGTCATGTCCGGATCCTAGGCAGGTCAGGACCTGGGCGCGCCCCGTGGTGCCCGACCGGGCAGCAGGAGGGCGGAGTCGCCGAACTCGTGCCACAGGTAGCCGCCCCTGGTGGCCTCGTCGTAGGCCCGCTGGGTCAGCTCCCGCCCCGCCACGGCCTCCACGAGCAGGAGGTGCGAGGCCTGCGGGTCGTGCCAGCCGGTGACCAGCCCGGTCACCACGCGGGGCGGGTCGTCGCGGGAGACGACCCGCGTCGTCCAGCCCGCCCTGGGGACGACGACCGGCTCGTCGGGGGCCGACCGCTCCACCGCGGACTCGAGGGCTCGGGTGACGGTGGTGCCCACGGCCACCACCCGACCGCCCTCGGCGCGGGTCGCGTTGACCAACCGGGCCGCCAGACCCGAGACCTCGAACCACTCGGGCTGCGGCGCCTCGCCGGCCTCCTGGGACGACACCCCGGTGTGGAGCGTGACCGCAGCCACCCCGATGCCATGCGAAACCAGGTCGCTCACCAGCTCGTGGCTGAACGGCCTTCCGGCACTGGGCATCTCGGCACTGCCGGGTCGGCTGGCGAAGACCGTCTGGTAGGCGGAGAGCGGGTAGCTCCGATCGAGGTAGCCGTAGGCGATCGGCCGTCCGTAGCGGACCAGGTGCTGCTCGATGGGTCGAGGGCCGCTGACCGCCGCCCTCCAGAGCCGGTTGCCGCGACCGGTCGGGGAGGAGTGCGGCCGGGGATACGGCGCCAGCAGGGTCAGTCGGCCACCGCCGGGCAGGTCGAGCTCCGCCCCGGCGGCGGAGTCGAGCACGGCGCGGGCGGCATCGGGGGCGGAGCGCAGCTCGACCACCCACGTGCCGTCGTCGAGACTCGTCGCCGCGTGCACGACCACCGGACCGCGGCCCCGCAGGACGGCGTCGAACTCCGCCGCCAGGGTGGCGGAGTTGTTGATGACCACGAGGTCGCCGGGCGCGAGGTATGCCGCGAGGTCGCGGAAGCGCGCGTGCGCCACCCCTTCGTCGGTCGCCACCAAGAGGCGCACCTCGTCCCGGGCCACCCCGCGTTCCTCGGGCGGCGCCGGGGCCGTGGTGTCGCCCGGGCTGGCGAACTGCGTCAGCGGCGCGACGGACAGGCGGGTCACGCGGACACCGCCTCGGTCGACGGGTGGACCGGCTCGGGGGCGAGCTCGGAGGCCCGGTAACGGCCACTGGCCGGACGGGTGCGCAGCAACGCGCGCAGGGCAGGCACCACCGACTCCGGGAGCGGTCGGTCGCTGATGTCCTCGCCCGGGAAGGCCGCCTGGTGCATGGCCGTGCGCATGTCGCCGGGGTCCACCGCGTAGGCGGCGACCTCCGGGTTCTCCGCGCCCAGCGTGAGGACGACCTGGTCAAGGGCGGCCTTCGACGCGGCATACGCACCCCATCCCTCGTAGTGCTCGACGGCCGCGTCCGAGGAGATTCCGAGCAGCATCCCACCGGTGGCACGCAGGGCCGGCAGCACGAGCTGCGTGAGCGCGAGCGGTGCCACCACATTGGTCAGCCACACGCCGTCGAAGGCGTCGAGGTCGAGGTCCGCGAGCGCCGGCAGCGGGGTGGGGCCGAGCGTGCTGGCGTTGTGGACGAGCAGGTCGAGCCGACCGGTGGCCAGGGCCGCAGCCGCCAGCGCCTCGCGGTGGTCCGGGTCGGTCACGTCGCCCGCGACCGCCGTGACCCTGCCGTGCAGCGACCCGACCACGTGCGTGAGCCGATCGGCGTCGCGGGCGTCGACCACGACGTGCCAACCGTCGGCCGCGAGGTCGCGGGCCAGGGCCAGGCCCAGACCGGCCGAGCCGCCGGTGACGAGTGCGGTGTTCATGACAGGTGCCCTCCGTTGCGCCCCCCCCCCCCCCCCCCCCCCCCCCCCGACCGAAGGAGGCAGATCGTGGACACCACCGACGTGCTCACGGTGTCGGAGGTCGCGCACCGCAGCGGTTTCGCGGCCTCTGCACTGCGCTACTACGAGCGGGAGGGCCTCGTCGAGGCGTCCCGGACGGCCGGCGGCCAGCGGCGCTACCAGCGCAGCGTGCTGCGTCGGCTCGCCTTCATCCGGGCGGCGAGCAACGTCGGCCTCACCCTGGAGGAGATCCGCGCGGAGCTGGCCGGCCTGCCGTCCAACCGCACGCCCACCAAGGCCGACTGGCACCGGATCTCGGCGCACTGGCGGACCCGGCTGGACGAGCGAGTGGCCGCCCTGGAGGCGCTGCGGGACAAGCTGGACTCCTGCATCGGCTGCGGCTGCCTCTCACTCAAGCAGTGCGGCATCTCCAACCCCGCCGACCGCGCGGCCACCGGACCCGATGCGCCCGGCGCGGCCTACCTGCCACCCATGCTGCGCCGTCAGCAAGGCTGACCCGCATGCCTCTGGGGTTGCTCAGCTACAACATCCACAGCGGTGTCGGGCTCGACGGCCGACTCGACCTCGACCGGCTCGCCGACGTCATCGACGACAGCGGCGCCGACGTGGTGGCGCTCCAGGAGGTCGACCGCTTCCGCCGCGAGCAGAGCGGGTTCGAGGACCAGCCCGGCGTCCTCGCCCAGCGGCTCGGCATGCACCTCGCGTATGCCGCGAACCTCGACGGGGAGCCCGCTCACCCGGGCGCCCCGCGCTCGCAGTACGGCACGGCCCTGCTCAGCCGCCTGCCGCTCGAGTCGTCGACGAACACCCTGTTGCCGTGCTTCGAGGGCAGCGAGCAGCGCGGCCTGCTGGAGGCCACCGTGGTGGTCGAGGGAAGACCGCTCAGGGTGCTGGGCACCCATCTGCAGTGGGACAGCGAGGTCGAGCGGACCCGACAGGCCGAGGCGATCGTGGCCACCCTCGACGCGCGCCCGACCGTGCTCCTCGGCGACCTGAACACGACACCCGGCTCACCGGCATACCGGTGCCTCGCGGCTCGGCTCGACGATGCCTGGACCCTCGTCGGGGAGGGCGAGGGGCACACCTTCGACGCCGAGCCGCCGCCGCGTCGCATCGACTACGTGTGGGTGGGCGGGGGAGTGGTGGCGGTCTCCGCACAGGTGCTGCCGTCGGTCGCCTCCGACCACAGCGCGCTGCGGGTAGAGGTCAATCTCAGTCGATAAATGCGCCAGCCAATGTCGAGAGAATTTTGTCTCGAGTCGCCCGATCCAGCACACCTCTTGGCCGTGGGTCAGCCCAGGGCGATTGCTGTGGCAATGGCTCGTTCATACACATGCGCGGAATAACGTGGGCATGAACATGACTCTCTTGGTTTCCGAGGATTGCAATATTCACTCTGTCCGCGCCCAGTGTCTTTCGTAGCTCCTGCGCAGCCCTCTGAACATCGCGCACGAACGCCTCCATCAACTCCTCTGGCACCTCGTCAAAATGATCGAAGTGCGATCGAAGGGTGATGATAAGCCTGCCAGGAAACCGTGAATCGTCATACAATCCCACCCACGACGAAGTAAGCCGTCCAATGGGATTCCACAATACAAAACCACAGTCAGGACAGGGCAAACTGTCCTCGAACGTCTGTGAGTCAACCATGACTTACACGCAGCGGTATGCGCAGCAAATTTGCGACGGTCAGGCCGAGATCTAGGTCCCAGAATTCCTGCTCAATCATTTTTTCTACACTCGATGTTGGGACTCCAAGAGAGGTCGCCAATATCGCCTTCAGATCGGGATCCGTCGCCAGGCGCTCCACAACCGTCGCGCGCACGCCTGCGCCGACCTCCTGTCGGGCTTCCACGATCACAGTCTCGTCCTCTCCCGTACGAACGTCCATGCCTAGTGAACCACCGCGCCCCGACACTAGAACACCAGCATCTTTCGCGCGTCCGCCTTGAGCAGTTCCCAATCGAAGAAGATCAGCTCAAGGTTGGCCTGCAACTTGCTCGCTTCGTCACGCATCTGGGCAAAATTGCTCCCCACGACGTGCTCCGACCTCTTGGCGCTGGCGACGTCAGTGCGCCACTCAGCAGCACTACTGCACTCAATAAAGAGATCTGCGATGCGCACCACGTCTGCCATTGCCTCTTGAACGTGGCCAGGGGCAAGCAGGTAGGGCGCAACGAGTCGATCTAACGGCGACATCTCGAACTGGTCGCACAAGTCATCGACGGTCGACGCGTGCCCCCCAGTCTTGCCGCACATGAGCAGGGACATGAGCGTTCCCGCGAACATCAACTTTCGGGGGATCAGCAACTTGAGGTACCTCAACCCAGACGCCGACTCCTCGCCCCACGCCTTCGCTTGAAAGTCGACCGTGATGGTGCGCCAGTACCTCACTACGTCGTTGAGGAGGAACCGCGGCACCTTCCCAGTGTCGGCTCCCTCGAGATCCAGGTAGCGAGCAAGTGCGGCACGGACGACTTGTTGGTGCACCTCGGGGCGCATCAGGCTTCGTGACTCCTCGAGAAGGAGCATACGCCGAGTTAGGGAGTGGTTTGTGTCGTCCTGCAGGCCAATGCATTCGATGAGGTCGAAAGCACCGATGGCTCGTCCGAAAAGGCCGCTGCTCCCCGGAGGGCGCGTCGCCTCCGTAAGACTCCTTCCCTCTTCGATCACCCATTGAAGCCTGAGTGCGTCGACCTTCGAAAGAAGAAGTCGGATGGTTTGGGGATCGTCGGGCAGACGATTCGCGATAACAAGAAAGTCGAAGTCACTCTCGGCGGTAGCCTCCAGCCGACCCATGGACCCAAAGACTACGGCGTCGAGACCGTCGGGAACATCGCCGTCAGCGTTGAGGGCTACCTTCGCGCGTTCGATTCGACTTCTGCTGAATTCATCGGCAGCGAGAATGTTGGTGATGTCGACCGAGTGCCGCCTTGCCACGTCGCGCAACTGCTCCCCCGCCATGAAGGCACCATAGTTTGCGAGGCCCCTAGGGCGCACGCAAACACGCCTTGGCGTCTCCATCCGTGCCGTCGGTCGCCTCCGACCACAGCGCGCTGCGGGTGGAGGTCACGCTCCCCGGCTGAGCTCGGGCGCGGGGAGGCACCCCAAGTCAGTCCCAAGTGGCGCACAAGCAGGTGAGCCGACGCTGGTCCCGACCAGTTCACCTCCGCACCACTCGAAGGACCACCATGACCGCCCTGCTGCCCCGGCCCACTGCGCGCCGACACCGCTCCGATCGACTCAGCCTCTACCGCCTCGGCCACGGTGCCGCCGCCCACCCGTGGCGCACCCTCGGTGCCTGGGTGGTCCTCGCCCTCGTCGTCGTCGGCCTCGCGGCCACCATCGGCGGCACCCCGCAGGACGACTACAACGTCCCCGGCGCCCGCTCCCAGGTCGGCATCGACCAGCTGCGCGCCCACCTGCCCGGCGCCGGCAACACCGCCGCCCGCGTCGTCGTGCACGACCGCACCGGCGCACGACCGACCGACGCCTCCCTCGCGGAGCTGGCGACCCGGCTGCAGGCCATGCCCCACGTCGTCCAGGTCTTCCCGGCCGAGCGGTCGGCCGACGGCGACACCGCGGTCGTCAACGTCAGCTACGACGCCCCCGTCACCGACCCCGACCTGATGGGCAACCTCGACCCCATGGAGGCCGCCGTCGCCCCCCTGCGGGCCACCGGGGTCCAGGTCGAGCTGGGTGGCGAGCTGCCCGAGAGCGCGGCCGCCCCGATGGCGGGTCGTGGGGAGCTCATCGGCATCGTCGCCGCCCTCGTCATCCTCGTCTTCGCCTTCGGGTCCGTGGTCAGCGCCGGCCTGCCGATCGGCACCGCGTTGGTCGGGCTCGGCGTCGGCAGCGCGGGCATCACCCTGCTCGCCGCCGCCACCGACGTCAGCACCGCAGCCCCCATGGTCGCCACCATGGTCGGGCTCGGCGTCGGCATCGACTACGCGCTGCTGCTCGTCACCCGGCACGCCGAGTACCTCGCCCAGGGTTTCAGCGTCACCGAGTCGGCCGGTCGCGCCGCAGCCACCGCGGGTCGCTCGGTCGTCTTCGCGGCCAGCACCGTCCTGGTCTCCCTCATGGGGCTGCGCCTCGCGGGTCTGCCGGTCTACAGCTCGTTCGGCTTCTCGACCGGGATCGCGGTGCTGAGCGTGATGGCCGCCTCGCTGACCCTGGTGCCGGTGCTGTGCCGGTTCGCCGGTCGCCGGCTCCTGCCCCGCTCGGTGCGTCGGGCGGCCCGTCGCTCCGACACTGGCGACGTCGTCGCCAAGCCGGTCCGTATGCCGCTCACCGCCCGCTGGGCGGTCAAGGTCGCCAAGCGTCCGCTCCTGTGGGCGATGTCGGCCGCGATCGTGATGCTCACCCTGGCGGTGCCGGCGCTCGACATGCGCACCTGGCCGCAGGACCCGAGCAGCCAGTCCACCGAGCTCACCACCCGTCGTGCCTACGACCTCGTCAGTGCCGAGTTCGGCGCCGGCACCAACGGCCCCCTCACGGTGGTCGTCGACCGCGCCAAGCTCGACGAGTCGGCCGTGACCGGCCTGGCTCGCGACCTCGAGGCCCGGGCCGACATCGTGGCCGTCACGCCGCCCGTCACGTCGCCCGACTCGGCCATCACCGTGTTCGACGCCATCCCGGCCTTCGGGCCGACCGACGAGCGCACCGCGGGCCTGGTCCGCGCCGTGCGGGCGCAGCTGCCCGCCGGAGCCGAGCTCACGGGTGGCACCGCGTTCTTCGCCGACATCGCCGAGATGCTGGCCGGGCGGCTGTGGATCGTCATCGCCTTCGTGGTGGCCGTCTCGGTGCTGCTGCTGGCGATGGTTTTCCGGTCGGTCGTGATCCCGGTCAAGGCCGCGGTCATGAACCTGCTGAGCATCGGCGCGGCCTACGGCGTCCTCACGGCTGTCTTCCAGTGGGGTTGGGCCACCGACCTGCTCGGCCTCGACCACCCGCTGGCCGTGTCGAGCTGGGTGCCGATCCTGATGTTCGCCATCCTGTTCGGCCTGTCCATGGACTACGAGGTGTTCCTCCTGTCCCGCATCCGTGAGGACTGGGCGCGCACGGGCGACTCGCACGGGAGCGTCGTGCGGGGACTGTCGGCCACCGGCCGGGTGATCTCGAGCGCGGCGGCGATCATGGTCGCGGTCTTCCTGGGGTTCGCCAGCGAGGTCGACGTCGTGGTCAAGCAGCTCGGCGTCGGCATGGCCGTCGCGATCCTGCTCGACGCCACGGTCGTCCGCATGGTCCTGGTCCCGGCCACCATGTCGCTGCTCGGCGACTGGAACTGGTGGGTGCCGCGCTGGCTCGACCGCGTCCTCCCGCACGTCCGTGCCGAGGTCGAGGACGACGACGTCGAGCTCTGGGACGAGGAGCTGCAGGACGAGGAGCTCGAGCCCGTCACCACCCACTGAATCCGCGAACTCCCGACAACTCTCTGAATACCATTGACCTGAAAGGCGTTACACCATGACCACCACAGCCACACCGCTCTGGCCGGAGCAGCTCACCTTCCCCGGCCAGACCGCGGCCCACCCGGGCCCGGTCGACATGATGATGATGTACGTGATGCACCACGGCTTCCGCCGCGACCTGGCAGCGTTCGCGGCCGCGGCCAGCGTCACCCCGACCGAGGCCCGCAGCACCTGGCGCGCCCTCGCCGCCCGGTGGGAGCTGTTCGCGGAGGTGCTCCACCACCACCACTCGGGCGAGGACGCCGGTCTCTGGCCGACCCTCCTCGAGCGCGCCGACGAGTCGGAGCGCCGGGTCCTCGAGGCGATGGAGGCCGAGCACGCCGAGATCGACCCGATCCTGACGGCGTGTGCTGCCGGGTTCGAACGCCTCGCGCAGCACGCCGACGAAGACGCCCGGGCGGCGCTGGCCGTGCGACTGTGCGCCGCGCGGGAGAGCCTGGGCCGCCACCTGCGGCACGAGGAGACCGAGGCCATCGCCATCATCCAGCGGGTGATGACGAACGAGGAGTGGGAGCAGGTCGAGGAGGAGCACTTCCGCAAGGACGTGACCTTCGCGCAGGTCCTCGCGCTCGTGCCGTGGGCCGCCCACGACGTCCCGGGACCACTGCGCCGGCAGGTGTTCGCGAAGACCGGTCGGCCCAACCACATCCTGTGGCTGCTCACCCGACGCGGCTTCGAGCGGCGGGAGGCACTGGCCTTCCGCTACCTCGACTGAGCTCGACCGGAACGACTAGAACGAGAACGCCGCCCGCTGGTCGCGCAACCACTGCGCGGCCAGCGGGATCTGCCACTGGTCGCAGAGCTCGAGCGCCCGGTCGGCGTGCCTGCCGGCCAGCTCCCGCTCACCCACCGCTGCGGCCGCGAGCGCGAGGAACGCGTCCACCGGACCGATGGCGTTGCCCGACCCGGCCGAGCACGAGTGACCGGCGAACGGCGCCATGCGGTCGTAGGCCGCGGAGGCGAGCGGGTGGTCGTCCAGGGCGAGCGCGGCCTCGGCAGCGGCACCCCAGTTGAGCATCGAGAACCAGTCGTCGTCGTCCACGCCGACGGGATGGGTCGCGGCATACGCCGTGGCCTGGTCCGCCTGCCCGGCCCGCAGCCAGTACACCAGCATCGTGGCGGTCACGGGCAGCACGCTGTGCTCGGCGAACTGCTCCAGGATCGGCGCCATCTCGACCGAGCGGCCCTGCCACAGCCGCAGCGACATCAGCGCCCCGGC
This sequence comes from Pedococcus sp. P2_D7, assembly GCF_056404295.1. NCBI lineage: Bacteria > Bacillati > Actinomycetota > Actinomycetes > Micrococcales > Intrasporangiaceae > Pedococcus > Pedococcus sp. P2_D7. The sequence continues at coordinate 121,734 of NZ_JBFUEH010000002.1, read as the reverse complement.
GGTCGCGTCCTCGGTCTGGCCCAGCGCCATCTCCTGGTCGAGTCGCACGATGTCGGCCATCCGTTGCTCGCACTCGTCGAACCGCCCGGCCATCGCGAGCCACGGCAGCTCCAGGCTGTCGAGGACGATCAGGCCGTAGGGCAGTCGCAACCGCTTGGCCCAGTCGCGCGCCACGACGGCGTGCTCCCACATCTCCTCGACCAGGCCGAGCTCACCGGCCACGACCGCCCGCAACGTCGTGGTGACCACGTAGGCGCGCTCGTCGCCGAGGCGGTGGGCCAGCTCCATCCCCTCGCTCACCAGGTCACGACGCAGCTCCGCGGTCGAGCGCCGCCACAGCGCGACGTAGGCGAGCTGGCAGGCGTCGAGCAGGAGGGCCTCGTCGCCGATCCGCCGCGCGATCGCGATGCCCTCCTCCACCAGCGCGCTGCGTTCCTCGAAGGTGGAGCCGTAGTAGATCTCGAGCGCGAGCGCGAGCATCACCCGGCACCGCAACGCGCCGTCGGTGGTCGGCAGCCCCTGCAGCACCCGGCGCAGCGCACCGACCACGACCTCGTTGACCGACCCGTGCGGCCCGGACTGCCAGAGCGCCCCCACGGAGGTCGCGGTGGCGGCCCGGCCGAGGAGGACGACGTCACCGATCTCGTCGGCGACGGCGATGGCCTGCTCGGCGGTGCCGACCAGCCCCTCCCAGTCACCGGACCAGCGCTGGGCGTCCGCGAGGTCCATCAGCACGTCGTAGCGCTCGCCGAGGGTGGCGTCGGGGTCACCCGGCAGGGCGTCGAGGGCCGAGCGGAGCAGGTCCGCGGACTCCTCGTAGGCGTGCAACCGGCGGGCCACGGTCGCCGCCCGCACGCACGCCAGCCAGGCTCGGGCGGCGTGGGCGGGACCAGCGGACAGCCAGTGCCTGGCCACCTCGTTCTCGCGGCCGGCGATGCCCGACAGTGCCTCCGCGACGCGGGCGTGTGCCCTGGCCCTGCGGGTCGCAGGGATCGCCGCGTAGATGGTGTCGCGCACCAGGGCGTGACCGAAGAGGAACCGCTCGATGCCGTCGTCACGCACGAGACCCGCCTCGAGCGCGGGGTCGAGGTGGTCGAGCAGGTCGTCCTCGTCGATCCGCGACACCGCAGCGAGCGTGGCGAGGTCGAACTGCCGTCCGACCAGCGCAGCCCAGCGCAGGGTCGAGACCGCCTCTTCGGGGAGCCGTTGCAGGCGCCGCGCGAGGACGTCGTGCACCGCGGCCGGTGGGTGCGCCTCCGCGATCAGCCCCGACAGGTCGCCACCCTCGCGAGCCAGCCGGGCGTACTCGACGAGGAAGAAGGGGTTGCCGTCCGTGCGCTGCCGCAGGGCCCGGGCCTCACCGTCGGACGGCGTCGACTCGCTGACCGCCTCCACCACCCGCGAGGCGTCGTCGGCGCTGAGGCCCTGCAGGTCGAGGCGCACGGCGTGCCTGCGGGCGAAGGTCTCGACCGCGTCGAGCAGGGCGTCGGTGGGTTCGGGGTGGCTGCGCCAGGTGCCGAGCACCAGCAGCCGGCCCTGCTGGACGGTCTCGCCGAGCAGTCGCAGCACCCGCAACGACGCGACGTCGGCCCAGTGCAGGTCGTCGAGCAGCACCACGATGGTGCGCTCCGACGCCGCCTCGGCCACCGCTCCCGCGATCGCCTCCCAGGTCCGGAACCGGCCACCGCCGTCCTCGTCGCCCTCGGTCTCCTCGGGCAGGTCGCGCCCCAGCGCCCGCAGCACCTGCTGCCACGGCCACAGCGGCGGGGCTCCGTCGTCCTGCGAGCACCGGCCCAGCAGCACCGTGGCGCCGCGTTCGCCGGCCAGCTTGGCCAGCTCGCCGGCCAACCGGCTCTTCCCGATGCCCGGCTCCCCGACCAGCGCCGCCAGCGCGACCGACCCCGACTCGGCCTGCTCGAGGGCACCGACGAGGTCGGCCAGCTGGTCGTCCCGCCCGACGAGGGGCCACGGCGGCAGGGTCGGGACGAACGACTGGATGCGGGCCGTGGTCGTCGCGCGCACCGGCTCGGGGGCTGGAGCGGAGATCCCGGGCTGCCAGTCCAGCGTGGGGTCCTGGCGAAGCACGGCCGACTGGAGGTCGCGCAGCTCCTGACCCGGCTCCAGCCCGAGCTCGTCGGCCAGGACGTCGCGCACCTCGCGCAGCGCGTCGAGGGCCTCGGCCTGCCGGCCGGCCCGCGTCAGCGCCAGGGCCCGTAGCCCCCACAACCGCTCGCGCAACGGGTAGGCCGTGGTGAGCGACTCGAGCTCGCCGGCCACCGTGGCGTGCTGGCCCAGCTCGAGCGACGCGACGGCGCGGTCCTCCAGCGCGACGACGCGCAGCTCCTCAAGCCGAGCCCGCTCGGCGACCGCGGAGGGCGCGTCCTCCAGCTCGAGGTAGGGCGTGCCGCGCCAGAGCGACAGGGCCTCGTCCAGCTCGGCGATGACCGCCGTGAGCTCCTCGGTCGACAGGCCGCTGGGCTGGTGGAGCCCGGCCAGCTGGCCGATGCGTCGGTGCGCCCGGCTGACGGCTCGGTCGAAGCGCGCCGCGTCGAGTGCGTCGTCGGCGACGCGCAGGGCGTATCCCGGCGCGACCGTGACCAGCACGGTCGACGGCGCGCGGGCGGCCCGGTCCGGCTCGAGGGAGCGCCGCAACCCCGCGACGTAGGCCTGCAGGGTGCCGCTCACCCCGGGGGGCGCACCATGGGGCCAGAGCAGGTCGACGAGGGCGTCGACCGAGACCGGACGCCCGTGGTTCATGGCGAGGGCAGCCACCAGGGCACGTTGCTTGCGCGTGCCCAGGTCGACGGGGCCGTCGCCCAGGGACGCCTGCACGGCACCGAGGACACCCACTCTCACCCGCCCGAGGATACGGGCGCACCCGTGTCGCCATCTCATACAAAAGGCGAGTATGCGCCGCCGTCGCCTGTCGCCACCTCATGCAAAAGGCGAGTTAGCGCCAGTGGGAGGCGGCGCTAACTCGCCTTTTGCATGGATGAGCGTCGGTAGGTCAGTCGGTGACCCGACCGTTCTCGACGAGCCGCGGGATGCGGTGGTTGCCCACGAACCGGCCGTGCGGGTCGACCGCGGAGCGGATTCCCTTGAGCTGCAACCACGCCCGCTCGTCATAGGCGGTCCGCGGGTCGACGGCGTTCTCGGCGAAGTTGAGGTAGCTGCGACCGTTGGCCCACGGCGACAGCACCTTCGTGAGGCGGTGCGCGTCGTGCTCGCCCTGCGCAGCCATCTCGGGCGTGAGGGCCATCGCACCGGCGAAGGAGACGAACGCGGCGTCGAGCTGCTTCAGCGCACCGCCCCCCTCGTGCTCGCGTCCCAGGGCGCCACCGAGCTGCCGCAGCTCGGCCATGAGCAACGACGAGGTCGAGCCCGGCCCGACCTCGGACAGGAACGCGTCGACCGCCGCGTCGGGCATCCCGTCGAGCATCGCGGAGTCGGACACCACGGGCGTGGGCCCCTCCGGGTCCATGTGCAGCCGCACCAGCGTCCGTGCCGGCACCCGTCCGAACGTGTCGATCTCCGGCGACAGCGCGCGCAGGTCGGCGATGGCCGCCGCCCCCGCGTCGTCCGATCCGAGGACCGCTCCGTCGATGACGACCACCGACCGGCCCCGCAGCATCTCGGGGATGTCCGGGATCGGGGGGAGGTTGAGGATCCGGAACGACGTGGTGACGTCGTCGGGGGCGCCGGGAGCCCACTGGGCCCAGCGGCGCAGCACCGGCTCCGCGACCTCACGGTCCCAGATCAGCATGCCGGCGTACGCCGACTCGATGGCGTAGAGGCGGAACTCGAGCGCCGTGACGACGCCGAAGCTGCCGCCACCGCCGCGCAGCGCCCAGAACAGCTCGGCGTTGCGATGGGCGTCGGCGCGCAGGTGCTCGCCGTCGGCGGTGACGAGCTCGACCGCGGTGAGGCTGTTGGTGGCCAGGCCGAGGCGGCGGGCGTACCAGCCGATGCCTCCTCCGAGGGAGTAGCCGGCGATCCCGACGTCGGGAGAGCTGCCGTGCAGTGCGGCCAGGCCGTGGTCACCCGCGGGCTCGGTCGCGTGCATCCACAGGGCGCCGCCCTCCACCCGGGCGATCCGGCGCACCGGGTCGATCGTGACGCCGGTCATCGCCGAGGTGCGCAGCACGACGACGTCGTCGAGACCCTGCGCGACGAGGGGGCCGGCGTTGTGGCCGGTGCTCTGTGGCGCGATCCGCAGGTCCGCGGCGGCGGCCGCACGGACCACCTGCTGCACCTGGGCGACGGTCCGCGGCTGGGCCACGGCGGCCGGGCGCTGGTCGAGGGCGGCGTTCCACGGGAGGCGCGCTGCGTCGTACCCGGGGTCCCCGGGCAGGTGGACCCCACCGTCGCAGAGCCCGCGCAGGGACTCGGCGCGGAGGCTGGTGGGGGTGGTCTGGCTGGTCATGGGTGACTCCTTGTTCCGCTGTCAGTTGGTGTGCGGAACACGGTGCAGCCACCCGCTTGGGCACCACTTGGTGCCGACTTGGGGTCAGTCGGAGAGCAGCTGGTGCGCCAGGTGGGGCAACGGCTCGGTGCGTTCGGGGCGCTCGATGCGACCCGCGACGTCGGCCACGACCTGCTCCAGGAGGTGCACGAGCCGGTCCGCGACGTCGGGGACGCAGGCCACGGCGATGCCCTCCACGGCATACGCGACGGTGTGGGGAGCGGTCTGGCGGCGGTAGGTGCGCTCGCTGACGACTGCGCCACGGGCATAGCGCTCGGCCCAGGCGTGTGCCTCCGGGACGGCGGCGAATGCCGCACCGCACAGCTCGTCGACGAGGTCGCGGACGCCCGGACGCGTCGACGCGAGCCGCTGGGCGGTCAGCAGTCCGACCGCCAGGACGTTCTGGCGGGTGGCCGGGGCCACGGGCAGGGCCGCCGCTGCTGCCCGGGTGGCGATCGCGAGGTCGAGGTCGAGGTCCGACCCGGTCAGCCCCACGACGTCGGGGATCAGCGTGACCAGCCGGCCACGGTCGGCGTCGCCCAGCGAGTCGTTGACGAGCCGGGCCAGCGACGCGAGCAGCGGATGGGTGCAGGCCGGGTGGTCGCTCCAGCGCTCGCCGGCGAGGAACGAGGCCATCTCCATGAAGCAGGCACCCTTGCGCGGGTTGCGGTGCCGGCCCGCGGACAGCACGGGCACCAGCTCTGGCAGGGTCGTCACGCGGCTCATGGCACCTCCAGGCGGTCAGTCAGGGCCATGCGCTTCTCGCATCATCGGCCCGACTTCCACTATGCGCCGGGCGCACGGCAGGCGCCACCCCTACCCCGTCGGCCGTTCCCACCTCACCGCTTTGGCCTAGTCCGACCGTCCAGAGATCGGGCCACGCTGACGCGCGTCGTGCGGGACAGCCGCGACCAAACCACGGCATCCGCAGGGTTCGTCTCGTGCACGTGGTGGAGGGCGTCTGCCCCCCACTGTCGGATGTGACGGAGCACCCTCGGCCCCACGATGGTGACTACCGGGAGGACGTCGCAGCAGACGCCTCCCGGACCACCATCTGGCTCGTGCAAGGGGAACCGCCATGACGGTCATCGAACGGCTCTACGACAACGCGTGGTACGTCGCGAACGCCTCGCCGGGCGCCCGCGACCTGCTCGCGGCCGACGTCACCCGCGCCTGGATGGAGCGGGAAGCGGCTCGGGAGGACGCAGAGCGGGCCCGCAGCGTGGCCAGCGTGTACCCGGCCCGCTCCGCGCTCGCGCTGTCGCTGGGCAACTCGCGGCAGGCCGGCTACGACCGGGCCCGGTCCCGCGCCGCCGAGGCCGCCCGCTGCACCGACATCGTGCTCGGCCACGCGTTCACGGTGAAGCGCGACCTGCACCCCTCCGGGGCCATGGCCGTGGAGATCTCGTCCTGCACCCTCCTGCGTCGGGCGACGCTGAGCGCCTCCGCCCGGGGCGACGTCTGGTCCGGCACGTTCCACGACCCGCAGAACCGGCACGCCGGCTCGTTCACGACGACGCTCGGCACCGACCCGTGGGACGCCTTCCACCAGGCCTGCGAGTGGATCGTCACCGGTCAGCTCTGAGCCCCTCGCCGAGCCCTGCGAAGTAGGGCGCGGACACCGACTTGGGCACGACCATCGCCCACGCGTCGAGCACCAGCTCGGGCAGCCGGTCGAGGTCGATCGCATCGGTCCACGCCTCGACCCACTGGTAGCGCAGGTCGACCTGGCCGGGCATGAAGAACACGTCGGGCTCCGACTCGACCAGGGCCGCCCGCTCCTCACGCGGAAAGGCGAAACCCATCTCCGTCTCGTCGCGCGAGAAGGCGAGCCACACGATGCTGCCGACCCGCCACTTCACGCGGTCGCGGACCACCACTTCGTAGGCGCGCGGCAGCGGCGCCGCGATGCGGCGCACGTCCTCGACGGTGACTGCCACGCCACCACTGTCGCATCGGGCGGCGACAGCGCAGTAGTGCAGGAGTGCTAGGCCGCTCAGCTCTCCGGGACGGAGGAGCGCAGCTCCTCGAGCCACGCGCGTCCGGTGACGTCGGACGGCATACGCCAGTCACCGCGGGGCGAGAGCGAGCCTCCCGCAACGACTTTCGGACCGTTGGGCAGCGCGGAGCGCTTGAACTGGTTGCTGAAGAAGCGCTGCACGAAGACCTCCATCCATCGCCGGATCGTGGCGAGGTCGTATGCCGTGCGCCGGCTCTCGGGGTAGCCCGCCGGCCAGTCGCCCGCCGCAGCGTCGGACCACGCGTGGAGGGCGAGGAAGGCGATCTTGCTGGGCCGGTAGCCACGGCGCAGCACGTGGTAGAGCGTGAAGTCCTGCAAGGCGTAGGGGCCGACGGAGTCCTCGGTGGACTGGATCTTCTCGCCCGCCTTGGTCGGCACCAGCTCGGGGCTGATCTCCTGGTCGAGGATCGCCGTGAGGGTGCCGTTGACCTCGCCCTCGAACTGGCCGCTGCTGACGACCCATCGGATCAGGTGCTGCATCAACGTCTTCGGCACGCCACTGTTCACCCCGTAGTGCGACATCTGGTCACCGACGCCGTAGGTGCACCAGCCGAGCGCGAGCTCGGAGAGGTCACCGGTGCCGAGGACGATGCCGCCGCGCTGGTTGGCGGCCCGGAAGAGGTAGTCGGTGCGCAGCCCGGCCTGGACGTTCTCGAAGGTGACGTCGTAGACCTCCTCGCCACGGCCGAACGGGTGCCCCAGGTCCTCCAGCATCTGGGTGGCCGCGGGGCGGATGTCGAGCTCCTCCCACGTGATCCCGAGCGACTCCATGAGGTGGACGGCGTTGCCCTTGGTGCCCTCGCTCGTCGCGAACCCCGGCATCGTGAAGCCGACGATGTCGGTGCGCGGGCGGCCGAGCCGGTCCATCGCCTTCGCCGCGACGATCAGCGCGTGCGTCGAGTCGAGCCCACCACTCACCCCGATGACGATCTTGGGCTGCCAGCTGTCCGTGGCAATGGCCCGCAGTCGCTGCTCGAGGCCGGAGACCTGGATGTTGTAGGCCTCGTAGCAGTCGAGCGCGAGCCGGGCCTCGTCGTCCGGCACGAACGGGAACCGGTCGACCTTGCGGCGCAGCCCGATGTCGCCGGTCGGCGGCTTGAGCGTGAACCCGAGGGTGCGGAAGTCCACCCCGTCACTGGCGTCGACCCGCTCGGTCCGACGGTTGTCGTCGAAGGACCCCTGCCGGATCCGCTCCTGCCGCAGCCGGTCGAGGTCGACGTCGACGACGGTCGACCGTGGCCCGTCGGGGAACCGTTCGCTCTCGCCGAGCAGGTCGCCCAGCTCGTAGACCATCGTCATGCCGTCCCACGACAGGTCGGTGGTCGACTCCCCGGCCGATGCGGCGGCATACAGGTAGGCGGCGTTGCAGCGCGCACTCGCGGAGCGCGCGAGCAGGTGGCGGTCCTCGGCGCGGCCGACGGTGATGGGTGACGCCGACAGGTTGAGCAGCACCGTGGCGCCTGCGAGCGCGGCCTTCGCGCTCGGCGGCACGGGCACCCACATGTCCTCGCAGATCTCGACGTGGACGGCCAGCCCGGGGACGTCCTCTGCGTCGAACACGAGGTCGGGGCCGAAGGGGAGGTCGCCGTCCTCGTCGGCCCCCGGCCAGTGCGGCGCGTGGAACCAGTCGTTGCGGGTGTCGTCGCCGGGCGCGAAGTGGCGCTTCTCGTAGAACTCGCGGTAGTTGGGCAGGGTCGACTTCGGCACGACGCCGAGCACCTCGCCCCGGTGGATCACGACGGCGCAGTTGAACAGCCGGTTGCCGTGCCGCAGCGGGGCGCCCACGACCACGACGGGCAGGAGCGACTTCGTGGCCGCCGCCACGGTGGTCACGGCCCGGTCGACCTCGTCGAGCAGCACGTCCTGGAGCAACAGGTCGTCGATGGCGTAGCCCGACAGGCTCAGCTCGGGGAACAGCGCGACCGCCACGGCGTCCTCGTGCAGCCCCCGCACCTGCTCGATGACGGCCTCGGCGTTGCGCGCCGGGTCGCCGGCGGCCACCGGGATCGTGCACGCGGCGACGCGGGCGAAGCCGTGCCGGTAGGCCGACGCGAAGTTCGAGGGTGAAGCCCCGTGGTCCATGGTTCCGAGTCTGTCAGAGACCGTGCGACCGCCGACCACCGATCGCCACGGTCCGTCCGGTGGTGGTTGACGGGATCCCGCACGGGGGTCATCGTGAGGCGAGGGGTCACCGGTCCAGGGAGGCGTCATGGATGCTCAGGAACTCGCCTCGATACCGCTTCTGGCCGATCTGACCACGGAGCAGCGGGCGATGGTCGCGGAGAAGCTGAGCGAGCGGCAGGTCGACGTCGGCACCGTCCTCGCGCGCGAGGGCGACTACGCGTACAGCCTGTTCTTCGTCGTCGACGGCCTGGCCGCCGCGGCCCACGACACCAGGCTGTTGACCACGCTGCGCCCGGGCGACTGGTTCGGCGAGATCGGGGTCCTGACCCACAGCACGCGGTCGGCGAACGTCGTCGCCCTCAGCACGATGCGCCTGCTGACCCTGATGGCCTGGGACTTCTCCGACCTGATGCAGGAGCTCCCGGTGCTCGGGAACCGGATCCGCGAGCGAGCGCTCGAACGGCTCGAGCGCGACTGACCACTGTCACCCACCTGCCGCGTGGAGTCGCGCTGCCTGTCGGGTGAGGTGGTCGCGCTCCGCCGCGCTGGTCGCCGCCCTGGCCGCCACGGCATACAGGTCCCTCGCCCGGGCGAGGTCACCAGCCCGTTCGTGGAGGTATGCCGCGACGGCGGCGTGGCGGGGTACGCCCCGGTCGACGGCGGCGAGCGCTCGCAGGCCGGCCAACGGTCCGTCGGCCTCGCCCACGGCGACCGCCCGGTTGAGGGCGACGACCGGGCTGTCGGTGAGCTGGGTGAGCTCGTCGTACCACTCGAGGACCTGGGTCCAGTCGGTCTCCTCGGCCGACCGGGCGTCGGCGTGCAGCGCCGCGATGGCCGCCTGCACCTGATACTCCCCGAGCCGGTCGCGGGCGAGCGCGAACTGGAGGACGTCGACGCCCTCGGCGATGAGGGCGGTGTCCCACAGCGACCGGTCCTGCTCGGCGAGCGGCACCAGCTCACCAGTCGGGGTGCAGCGCGACGCGCGGCGCGCATGGTGTAGGAGCATCAGCGCCAGCAGCCCCTGCACCTCGGGCTCGTCGCTGCCGGCGGCCAGCTGGCGGGTCAGCCGGATCGCCTCGGCGGCCAGGTCGACCTCGCCGCCGTAGCCCTCGTTGAAGATCAGGTAGAGGACGTGCAGGACGGTGCGCAGGTCGCCCGGCTGGGTGAGGCGCTCGCCGGAGAGGGTGCGCTTGGCCCGGCTGATCCGCTGGGCCATCGTCGCCTCGGGCACCAGGTAGGCCTCGGCGACCTGCCTCGTGGTGAGTCCGCCCACCGCCCGCAGGGTCAGCGCCACCGCGGATGCGGGGGAGAGCGCGGGATGGCAGGACAGGAAGAGCAGGAGCAGCGTGTCGTCGTCCTGCTCGGTGGCGCCGGGCTCCGGTTCGTCGTGGAACCGCTCCTCGCGCCGGCGGCGGGCCACCTCGGACCGCACGATGTCGAGGTACTTGCGCGAGGCGACCGTCACCAGCCAGGCCCGCGGCTCGTCGGGGAGCCCGTCCGGCCAGCGCCGGAAGGCCTCGACGAGTGCCTCCTGCACGGCGTCCTCGGCCGCGGCGAAGTCGTCTCCGCGGCGGACGAGGACACCGAGCACCTGGGGGCCGAGGTGGCGGAGCAGGTCCTCGAGCTCGGCCGGTCGGGGGGTCACCGGGGGCTGGTCACTCGGTGACGGTGGGCGGCTCGGACATGAACGCGCGCACCTCGATCCACTCCCGCAGCGGCACCCCACCGGCTCCGGGGGCCGACGACAGGAAGGCGGCGGCCTCGTGCGCCCGCTCCTGCGAGTCGACGTCGATGATCATCCAGCCGGCGATCAGGTCCTTGGTCTCGGCGAACGGCCCGTCCGTCACCGGGGGCTTGCCCTCCCCGTCGAAGCGCACGAACGTCCCCCCGGGCGACAGCCCGTCGGCGCTGACGAACTCGCCGCGCTCGCGCAGCGTGTCCGCGACGTGGTGCATGAAGTTGATGTGGTCGCTGATCTCCTGGGGCGTCCACTGGTCCATCGGGATGCAGCCCTCGGGCGTGCGCTCGGGTCCACCCTGGTAGTGCTTGAGCAGCAGGTACTTCGCCATGGTTCCTCCTCGGTCCGTGTCGGCCATTCTGGCCGCCATCACCCCGAGGACGGAGTCATCGGCCCGTTCTCGACATCCTCACCGACGGTGTTTCGGGTATGCCGGGTGGTTCAGCCCTGCGCGGGAAGGTGCGCGTCGAGCCACTCCACCACCGAGTCCATGACCTCGTCACGGTTGGTCTCGTTCAGCATCTCGTGGCGGCCCTGCGGCCAGAGCCTGAGCGTGACGTCACCGACCCCGAGGCGGCGGAGCTGGTCGGCCACGGCCGTCGGGCCCTTGCCCTTCTCGCCCACCGGGTCCTGCGCGCCCGAGAAGACGAAGATCGGCAGGGTCTTGGGCACCCGGCTCACCGAGGCGTCGGAGTTGATGGTGCCGAGGCCACCCAGCAGGTCGGCGAAGAACCCGCTCGTGAAGACGTTGCCGCAGCGCTCGTCCGCGATGTACTTGTCGACCTCGGCCTCGTCCCGGGAGAGCCAGTCGAACTTCGTGCGGTTCGGCTTGAACGCCGCGCCGTACTGGCCGAAGGTCAGCTGGTCCATCAGGCCACTGGGGTGCCGCCGCCCGCGCAGCCGCGCCTGGGCGGTGGCGAGCGCCAGCCCCACCTTGCCGAGCGCGCCGGGGTCGCCGGCCGTGCCGGACAGGACGAGCCCGTCGAGGTCGCCGCCGAACCGGGTCGCGTAGGACCGGCTCAGGAACGAGCCCATGCTGTGGCCGAAGAGGAAGAACGGCAGCCCCGGGTTCTCCTCGCGGGCGTGGTCGCTCAGCAGGTGCAGGTCGTCGACGACCGTGTCGAAGCCGTGGTCGTCGGCGAAGTAGCCCGCGTCGGTGGCGGTGCGCGCGGTGGAGCCGTGGCCGCGATGGTCACCGGCGTACACGGCATACCCGTCGGCGGTGAGCCGCTCGGCGAACCGGGCGTACCGGTCGGAGTGCTCGGCCATGCCGTGCGCGATCTGGACCACGGCCTTCGCCGGGCCGTCGGGGAGCCACCGGTTCACGTGCAGCTGGGTGCCGTCAGGAGTGGCCAGGGTGAAGCTGCTGGACTGCATGCGCTGACCCTAGTGCGGCGGGTTCTCCGGCGTCGCCAGGTCGCCCACCTCAACCCGTCCGGGCGCCACGACGCGGGAGTCCACGCCGAAGGTGAGCAGGCCGTCATGGCGTTCCAGGTGCGCGAGGACGGGGACCTGGCGGCGCCCGGTGGCGGGGTCGATGTCGACGACGGCGCAGCGGTCGATCCGTCGCTGGACCTCGATCGTGGCCGACCCCACCCGCAGGTGGGTGCCCGGGGCTGCGTCCTGCGCGGCGTCGAGCGTGATCGTGGCGCGGAACCGGGCATCCAGTCCCGGAGGCGGGGTGACTCCCGCCGCCAGCATCCGCCCGGACAGCCGCTCGAGCTCGCCGGTGGTGACGACCGAGACCGCACCGGCCCAGACCACGTCGCCGGGCTCCGTGGCGGCGAGCCGCACCGTACGCCCGAGGTATGCCGTGAGCGCCGCGGTGTGCGGGCCGGCCAGGAGCCGCACGCTGGCGGGTCGTCCCCAGTAGTCAACAGTGAGCACAGGGTCGGCGGTGAGCGGCGCCTCGTCGGTGGCCTCGACGCGGCCGACGACCTCCTGTCCGTCAGGCATGCGCAAGCAGAGGTCCCCGCCGTCGCTCGTTGCCTCGACCTGGATGAGCGAGGGGTGCTCGACCGTGCGCAGCACCCGCCCGGAAGCCGGGTCGACCAGGCAGAAGGCCCGGTCCCCGACGGGTCCGTCGGCCGCCAGGGTCACCGCGTTGCGCGCCACGTGCCTGGTGCCCTTCAGGGTCGCGAACCCGAGCCTGCGGACTCGGGCGCTCGTCATGGCGACCACGGTAGGACCGTCCGCGCGCGATGACTTCCCGGGACTGGCAAGGTCTCAATCGACACCACCATCCGGAACGCTGCACCGGATCGCCCACCCAGGAAGGCCGCACCATGGCACGCAAGGTCACCGCTCACCAGTTCAACTCGGTCAACGGCGTCGTCGAAGCGCCGAACGAGTGGCAGTTCGACGCGTTCGGCCCCGAGGAGGGGCAGCTGATGGGGGAGGCGATCGGTGACGTCACCGACGTCGTCATCGGCCGCAAGCTGTGGCAGGAGTGGTCGGAGTTCTGGCCCGCCGCCGGGGAGGGCGACTTCTTCGCCGGGTTCATCAACCCGGTCCGCAAGCACGTCGTCACCTCGACGCTGTCCGGCGACCTCGGCTGGAACAGCACCGTCATCGACGGCGACCCGGTCGCCTACGTGTCGGCGCTGAAGGACGACGGCAGCGATGGTGGCATCAGCGTGGTCGGCGGCATCGACACGATCCGCTCGCTGTTCCTGGCAGGCGTCATCGACGAGCTGACCCTCACCACGCACCCGGTGGTCGGGGTCGGCCGGCGGCTGTTCGACGAGTCGGTGCCGGTCACCCGGCTCGAGCTGGTCCGGAGCCAGTCCACCCCCGCGGGCAACGCCGTCCTGACCTACGCCCTTCACAAGGACTGAACCCCCCCACTCCTGGCCACTCAGGTCGCAGCCGGTCCGGCTTTCCGGCAGCTGGTGCGGCACCGGTGGCCAGAAGTGGGGGTGAGCCGGGGAGGGTTTCAGTCGGCCGGCCGGAAACCAGCGCGCTGGGCGGCGTCGGCGTCGGTGAACCACACGTCCGGCTCCGCTTCGTCGTAGTGGTCGTGGTCCTCGGTGACGAAGGTCTTGGTGTCCTCCCAGGCCTTGACCGGGTGGCCCATGGGCATGGCGCCGTCGTGGAGGGTGGCCGCCGAACCGACGCTGTACCCACCGTCCCTGACCTCGTCGAGGTCGGAGACCCGGCGTCCTCCCCCGGAGGACGATCCGGCGCCGTCCCCGCTGTCCGGTTCGGCACCCGCGCCGGTCCCCTCGCCTCCCTCGGAGACGAGGTTGCCCTCGTCGTCGAAGACCTGCGGCCCACCGGCCTCGTCCGCAGTCCAGTCCCCCGGTTGCCGGAACTCCTCGCCGGCAGCGACGTCGTGGTTGGCGGGGTCGTGCTCTGCCGCGAACTCCTCGGCCGACTTCTGCGGCTCGTCGTCCGACGTGTCGTCGGGTCCGCCGTCCGAGGTGCTGTCGTCGGACGAGGAGGAGGGGGTCGAGGACGTCGAGCTGGACGGCGTCGGTGCGGTGGGCGGTGACGCCTGGCCCTCGTCCGCGTCGGACGAGGTGTCGGGTTCCGCGGTGTCGGCGGCGGTGGAGGCGGTGTTCTCGGTGGTCTCCGGTTCCACCGCCTCAGCCGTCTTCGTGGCCTCGACGGCTTCGGCCTCGTCGGGTCCGGTTGCGGCAGGAGAGCTGGCGGGGTCAGGCGTCGTGCTCATGGCGTCCTCCTTGACGGGTGCGGCGGAAGGCTCCGCTGTCGTCAGGCTATGCCGGATATGCTTGACCCGCAGTCCGGCGCACGTCCCTGACCTGCAGGTTTGCCGCTCTTCTGGCCACCCATGCGGCACGTGGGGACGCATTTCGGTTCCGGCTGCGGCATACCTGGCCAGAAGTGCGGGGAAACGACGATGGCCCCGACGAACAGCATGTCGGGACCATCGTCGTTGGGTGGGTGCGCGAGGGGGGATTTGAACCCCCACGCCCTTTCGGACACTGCGACCTGAACGCAGCGCGTCTGCCGTTCCGCCACTCGCGCGTGGGACCGGCCAATTGTGGCGGACACCCCCCGAATTCACCAAACCGGGCGGGCCGAGGCACCCAACCGACCCGGACTGCCCCCACCTGCGGCCTTCTCCCCGGCGCGGGTGAGCGACCAGCCCAGAGCAGCCGGTTACGATCGTGGACCAGACCGGACCGGCCGAGGTCCGACCGGCGTCCCGGGCAACACGTGAGGAGGTGGCACCCATGGGTCTGTTCGACCGCGTCGAGCAGCGCCTCGAGCGTGCCGTCAACGGTGCCTTCGCGCGCGCGTTCAAGTCCGAGGTGCAGCCGGTGGAGATCGCCTCCGCGATCCGCCGTGCCATGGACGACCGCGCCGCCGTCCTGGGCCAGGGCCGCACGATCGTGCCCAACCTGTTCACGGTGGAGCTCTCCGACACCGACTACGACCGCCTCGGCGGCTACGACGAGGAGCTCGAGGTCGAGCTGATCGCCGCTGCCCAGGAGCACGCCGAGTCGCAGCGCTACCAGCCCGGCGGACCACTCCAGGTCACCTTCGCCAGCGCCAACGACCTCGAGACCGGGGTCTTCCGCCTCCGCACCTCCACCGCTCGTCGCCCGGGCACCGCGCCCAAGCGGGGCGACGAGGGGTATGCCGCGGAGCCGGCACCCAGCCCCGGCGCACCGCCGGCGGCCGCGCCGGTCCCGAGCCCGCGGCATACCGACGACGACCTGGAGGCGACGCAGCGCCAGGCGCCGGTCGCACCTCCGGCCCAGCCGCGGCGGGTCAACCCGGCCGACCGGCCGTGGCTCGACGTCGACGGCGAGCGCTACCCGCTGATGGGCGCCATGACGGTGCTCGGTCGCGATGACAGCGCCGACATCATCCTCGACGACCCCGGCATCTCCAGGCGGCACAGCGAGATCCGGGTGACCAACGACGGCCCGCACCTGGTCGCGAGCATCCGCGACATGGGGTCGACCAACGGCACGTTCGTCAACAGCGAACGGATCACCAGTCAGCGCCTGTCCGACGGGGACCGGATCACGGTGGGGCGCACCTCCGTCATCTACCGCGCCGGACGGCGGTGATCCCCACGCATGAGTGAACTCACCCTCACGATCATCCGCCTCGGACTCCTCGTGCTCCTGTGGATCTTCGTCTTCAGCGTCGTCGGCGTGCTCCGCGGCGACCTCTACGGCACCCGTGTCGTGAGCCGGACCCCTCGCAAGCCGGCCCCGGCCGGCCGCCGGGGCGAGGCTCGCGGCGCCGCACCCGCCGCCTCCGCCAAGCGCCCCAAGCGGCAACCCCACTCGAGCGCTCCCCGGACCCTCGTCGTCACGGGCGGTGTGCTGACCGGCACCAGCCTGCCCCTGCGCGAGTCCGGCACCGTCATCGGCCGCAACCCGGAGTGCGCCCTCGTCCTGGACGACGACTTCGCCAGCGGTCGGCACGCGCGCATCTTCCACCGGGACAACGCGTGGTTCGTCGAGGACCTCGGCTCCACCAACGGCACCTTCGTCGGCAGCGAGCGCCTCACCGGGCCGGTGCGCGTCGAGGCCGGCAGCACCCTGCGGATCGGCAAGACCGTCATCGAGCTCAGGCGATAGGCAGCGACGACGATGCCCTTCGCCTTCCACTACGCCGCACGCTCCGATGTCGGCATGGTCCGTTCGGAGAACCAGGACTCCGGTTATGCCGGGCCGCGCCTCCTCGCGATGGCCGACGGCATGGGCGGGCACGCCGGCGGTGACATCGCGTCATCCACCGTGATCGGTGCACTGGTCGACCTCGACGGCGAGGCGCTCGGGAGCAGCGAGGCGAGCACCGCTCTCCTGCAACGGATCTCGGCTGCCAACGACGAGCTCGCCGAGATGGCCAAGGTCGAGCCGCGCCTGCAGGGGATGGGCACGACGCTCATCGCCATCCTGCGCTCGCACAACAAGCTGGTCCTCGCCCACATCGGCGACTCCCGCGCCTTCCTCGCCCGCGACGGCAAGCTGACCCAGATCACCAAGGACCACTCGTTCGTCCAGAGCCTCGTCGACGAGGGACGGATCACCGAGGACGAGGCGATCGGCCACCCGCAGCGCTCCCTCGTGACGCGCGTCCTCACCGGCCAGCAGGACGACGAGCCCGACGTCATGGTGCGCGAGGCCCGCATCGGCGACCGCTACCTCATCGCCTCCGACGGCCTCACCGACTACGTCGCGGGCGACACCATCGCGGAGCTGGTCCTGGCCGGCCAGCCGCCGGGCTCCACCGCCGACCGCCTCGTCGACCTGGCGCTGAAGGCCGGCGCTCCCGACAACGTCACCGTCGTCATCGGTGACGTCGTCGACCTGACCAAGGTCGCCGCCCCGCCGACCCAGCCCCAGATCGTCGGCGCCGCGGCCACCCGCACCAAGGGCACCCGGGCCATCCCGGTCACGCCTGCCGCCAAGGCCGCCGCCCTGTCGCGCGAAGCCTCCGGTGCGGACGACGTCGAGGACGTCACCCTCGCCGAGGAGGGCCCGGCCTCCGGGCCAGGACGCTGGTTGCGGCTGCTCGCCGTGCTGTTGGTCGTGCTCATCGTCCTCGGTGGTGGCGCGTATGCCGCGTACACCTGGTCCCAGCGCCAGTACTTCGTCGGCGCCCACGACGGCAACGTCGCCATCTACCAGGGCGTGACGCAGGACGTCGGCCCGATCAGCCTCTCCCAGGTGAAGTCCGACTCGGACGTCCGCGTGGACGACCTCCCGGACTTCTACCGGACCAAGGTCGAGGACCGGGTGTCGACCGACACCCTCAAGGACGCCGAGGCACTGGTGAGCCAGCTGCGCACCGAGGCCCTGCGGTGTGCGGCCAGTCCCACGACCTGTGACGACTCCGGCACCGGCAGCACGCCGACCACGCCGTCGACCACCACCAGCCCGACCACGACGACGTCGTCCCCGTCGTCCACGACCACACGATGACGACGGTCTCCAGCGTCGCCCCCCGCACCCGCCGCAACGTCGAGCTGGTCCTGTTGCTGCTCGCCGTCGCGATCGTGGTGCTCGCCTACGTCAACGTCGGCCTCTCGGTCTCGGGCGCCTTCCCGCCCGGACTGGTCACGCACGGCACCGGGCTCCTGGTCATCTCGCTCGCGTTCCACCTGCTGCTGCGCTGGAAGGCCGCCTACGCCGACCCGCTGCTGCTGCCGATCGTCACGTTGCTCAACGGCCTCGGCCTGGTGATGATCCACCGGCTCGACATCGCCGAGGGCCGCGACATCACCGAGGGACTGGCCCTGCGCCAGCTGACCTGGAGCGCCCTGGCCGTGGCGATCGCCGCCGTGGTCCTGTGGTTCCTGCGCGACCACCGGATGCTGCGGCGCTACACCTTCACCGCGGCCGTCGTCGGTTTCGGCCTGCTCATCCTCCCGCTGCTCCCCGGGATCGGGCGCACGGTCAACGGCTCCCGCATCTGGATCGGCTTGGGGCCGTTCACCTTCCAGCCGGGTGAGGTCGCCAAGATCGTGCTCGCGGTGTTCTTCGCCGGCTACCTCGTGCAGACCCGTGACGCGCTGTCGCTGGCTGGTCGCAAGGTGCTCGGGTTCACGTTCCCGCGCGGTCGCGACCTCGGCCCGATCATCGTCGCCTGGGTGCTCAGCCTCCTCGTGCTCGTCTTCGAGAAGGACCTCGGCTCCTCGCTCCTGCTCTTCGGCCTGTTCGTCTCGATGCTCTACGTCGCCACCGAGCGCACGTCGTGGATCGCCATCGGCATGACGTTGTTCTGCGGCGGCGCGTACGTCGCCTTCCTCGCCTTCAACCATGTCCAGGCGCGCGTGCACCTGTGGCTCGACCCGTTCGCGCCCGACCAGTCCGACCAGGTCGCGAAGGGCCTGATGGGTATGGCGGCCGGTGGCCTCCTCGGTACCGGCCTGGGTCGCGGACGTCCCGACCTGACCTACTTCGCCGAGTCCGACTTCATCTTCCCGAGCTTCGGGGAGGAGCTGGGGCTGGTCGGCCTGTTCGCGCTGCTGGTCCTCTACGTCCTCCTCGTCGAGCGCGGCCTGCGCACGGCGCTCGGGGTGCGCGACGGGTTCGGCAAGCTGCTCGCCAGTGGCCTGGCCTTCTCGGTGGCCCTGCAGTGCTTCGTCGTCGTCGGCGGCGTCACCCGGGTCATCCCGCTGACCGGGCTGACCATGCCGTTCCTCTCCTACGGAGGCTCCTCCCTGCTTGCCAACTGGTCCCTCGTCGCCCTGCTGCTGCGGATCAGCGACGTCGCCCGCCGCCCCGTCGAGGAGGTCCAGGCCGGACCCAGCCCGTCGGGTGAGGCCAGGACCGAAGTGGTGGCGATCCGGTGAACTCCCCGATCCGTCGCCTGTCCACCGTCGTGGCCATGCTGTTCACGGCACTGCTCATCTCCACGACCTACATCCAGTTCGTGCAGGCCAAGTCGCTCCAGGACCGCCCCGAGAACCGTCGCACCCTGCTGGCCAACTACGCCCGCGAGCGCGGCCAGATCCTCGTGGGCGGCAAGCCCGTCGCGAAGTCGACGGCCACCGACGACGAGCTGAAGTGGTTGCGCACCTACCCCCAGGGCGAGCTCTACTCGCACCTCACCGGCTACTACTCGTTCACCTACGGCGCCGGTGGCGGCATCGAGGGCGCCGAGAACGACCTGCTGTCCGGGTCGTCCGACAAGCTCTTCTACCGCCGGGTCTCCGACATCCTCACCGGCAAGGAACAGACCGGCGCGAGCATCGAGCTCACCATCAACGCGAAGGCGCAGGCCGCGGCCGACAAGGCCTTGGGCAACCAGCGTGGCGCGGTCGTCGCCCTCGACCCCACCACCGGTGAGATCCTCGCGCTGGTCAGCCACCCGGCATACGACCCGGCCTCGCTGAGCAGCCACGACACCGACAAGGTCGTCGCGGCCTGGAAGAAGCTCAACGCCGACTCGACCCAGCCGATGGTCGACCGTGCGATCGCCGGCAACCTCTACCCCCCGGGCTCGACCTTCAAGGTCGTCACGGCCGCGGCCGCCCTGGAGTCCGGGAAGTTCACCGAGGAGAGCGTGATCCCCGGCCCCGCCGTGCTCGACCTGCCCCAGACCAGCGACGACCTGCCGAATGACTTCTCCGGCTCGTGCGGCGCCAACAACAAGACGACCCTGACCCACGCGCTCGAGATCTCCTGCAACACCGCCTTCGGGTGGCTGGGCATGCAGGTCGGGGCCGACGACTTCCGGGCCCAGGCGGCCAAGTTCGGGATGGGCGACCGGCTGCAGGTCCCGATGTCGGTCACGCCCAGCTCGGTGCCCGCCGAGCTCAACCAGCCACAGCTCGCCCAGTCGGCGATCGGCCAGTACGACGTGCGGGTCACGCCCCTGCAGGTCGCGATGATCTCGGCCGCGATCGCCAACAACGGCGTCGTCATGCGCCCCCACCTGGTCAAGAAGGTCACGTCCTCCGACCTCGAGGTCATCGACGAGCCCCAGCCCGAGCAGCTCTCGCAGGCCGTCTCCGCCGACACCGCCGCCGCCCTGACCCGGATGATGGAGGCCGTCGTCAAGAGCGGCACCGGCCGGGCCGCCCAGATCAGCGGGATCGACGTCGCCGGCAAGACCGGCACCGCGCAGCACCAGCAAGGCAAGCCCCCGCACGCCTGGTTCACCGGCTTCGCCCCGTCGAACGACCCCAAGGTCGCGGTGGCGGTCGTCGTCGAGGACGGCGGCAACGCGGGCAACGAGGCCGCCGGTGGCCGGGTCGCAGCCCCGATCGCCAAGGCCGTGATGGAAGCGGTGCTGGGCCGATGACCTACGCACCCGACGACCTCATCGCCGACCGCTACCGACTGGTCGAGCGGATTGCGGCCGGCGGCATGGGCGAGGTGTGGCGGGCCCACGACGAGACCCTGGACCGCGACGTCGCCGTCAAGGTCCTGCTGCCCGACAGCGCGCAGGACGAGGGGTTCGTCGAGCGGTTCCGCGCCGAGGCGCGGCTCAGCAGCCAGCTCTCGCACCCCAACGTCGGCACCGTGCACGACTTCGGTGAGCACGACGGGCAGGCCTTCCTCGTCATGGAGCTGATGACCGGGGAGCCGCTGTCGACGCTGATCAACGAGCGCGCGCCCATGCCCCACGCCGAGGTCACCGAGATCCTCTACCAGACCGCCCTGGCCCTGCAGGCCGCCCACGATGCGGGCGTGGTCCACCGCGACGTCAAGCCCGCCAACATCGTCGTCGACCCCCAGGGCTACGCCAAGCTCACCGACTTCGGCATCGCCCGCGCGCTGGGCGAGGCCTCCCTGACGCAGACCGGTGAGGTCCTGGGCACTCCCCACTACCTCGCGCCGGAGCAGGCCAAGGGCGCCCAGGCCGGCCCGTTGAGCGACGTCTACGCCCTGGCGGTGGTCGGCTACGAGATGATCACCGGCGAGCGGCCGTTCTCCGGCGAGTCGCTGGTGGCCACCGCCCTGGCCCACGTCAGCCAGCCGGCCCCGCAGCTCTCCGACGACGTCCAGGAGCCGTTGCGCACGACCGTGATGGCAGCGCTGGCCAAGGACCCCGCGCAGCGCCCGCAGAGTGCGGCCGAGTTCGCCGAGGCGCTTCGGCTCCCCACGGGCGAGGTGCCGGAGCACCTCAGGGCTGGTGCGGCGGCCGCGGTCACCCCGACGATCGTGGGCGTCCCGCTCGACCTCGCCCCCGGCGAGCCGCTCCCCACCTCGGTGCTGCCCACCTCGGCGCCCCTCGGGGTCGCTGTCGCGGGCGCCTCGTCCACCGAGCACACCACCGAGCACGACACCCGGGCGCACGACACCCGGCGTCCGGCCTGGCTGATCCCCGTCGCCGCCGCTGCGGTGGTCCTCGTGGTCGTCGTGGCAACGATCGCCTTCGGGGGGCGCGGGTCCGCCCGCACGCCGGCCGGGACGCAGTCCAGCACGCCACCGATCACGACCACCACCACGCCACCCACGCCGTCTGCCACCACGAAGGCCACGCCGTCGAGCACCACCACCGCAGTCAAGGTTTCGCCCAAGCCCGCGCCCGGTAAGGGCGCCGGCAAGGGCAAAGGGGGAAGGAAGAAGTGAGCGCACCACGTCTGCTCGGGGGACGCTACGAGGTCGGGGAGCTGCTCGGCCGGGGCGGGATGGCCGAGGTCCACCTCGGCCACGACACCCGGCTCTCGCGGCCGGTGGCGATCAAGATGCTGCGGTCCGACCTGGCCCGCGACACCCAGTTCCTCCACCGGTTCCGCCGCGAGGCCCAGTCGGCCGCCGGCCTCAACCACGCCTCGATCGTCGCGGTCTACGACTCGGGGGAGGACCACGCCATCGAGACCGGGGGCGCGTCGGTCCCCGTGCCGTACATCGTCATGGAGTTCGTCGAGGGGCGCACCCTGCGCGAGCTGCTCAACGCCAGCTCGCCCCTCGACCCGGCGGAGGCCGCACGCATCACCGAGGGAGTGCTCGACGCGCTGGCCTACAGCCACCGCATGGGGATCGTGCACCGCGACATCAAGCCCGCCAACGTCATGATCGGGCCCCAGGGCCAGATCAAGGTGATGGACTTCGGCATCGCCCGGGCCGTCGCCGACGCCAACGCCACGATGACCCAGACCCAGGCGGTCATCGGCACGGCCCAGTACCTCTCGCCCGAGCAGGCCCAGGGCCACCACGTCGACGCCCGCTCGGACCTCTACTCCACCGGCTGCCTCCTCTTCGAGCTGCTCACCGGCCGCCCGCCGTTCCAGGCCGACTCACCGGTCGCGATCGCCTACCAGCACGTCGGGCAGCCGCCGCCGCGGCCGTCCACGCTCAACCCGGCGGTCGACCCCGCGCTCGACGCCGTCGTCCTGCACTCGCTCGCCAAGGACCGCGAGGCCCGCTACCAGGACGCCACCGCCTTCCGTGCCGACCTCCAGGCCGCCCGGCTCGGGCGCCCGATCAGCGACGCCGCGCGCGGCACCGCCGGGAGCGCGGCCGACCCCACCGTCGCGATCGCCGCCCCGGTGGGCGCCGCCGCGACCACGGTGTTCGCCCCCACGGGCGGGTACGACGCACCGCCGGAGCCGGTGGGCTCCAACACCGCCAGCCTGCCCGCGATCGGCCACGACCCCGACGACGAGCCGCGCAAGCGGCGTGGGCTGGCCTACTTCCTGCTCGTGCTCGCGGTCCTCGGCGCGCTCGTGGTGTTGGGCGTCGCCGGCAAGGCCCTGCTCGACCGGCCCCCGACCGACGCGCCGAAGGTGGCCGTGCCGACCGTCATCGACCTGCCCCAGGCCGCGGCCGAGGCCAAGATCAGGGCCGTCGGGCTGGTCCCCGAGGCGACCCAGGTCGCCAGCTCCAAGGACATCGGGGTGGTCGTCGACCAGAGCCCCGGCGCCGCCGAGATGGTCGCCAGCGGCACCAAGGTGGGCATCAGCGTCTCCGCCGGACCGGACACGGTCGAGCTGCCCGACCTCAAGGGCTTCACCCAGGACGAGGCGACCGCTCGACTGGCCAACCTCGACCTCAAGGTCGGCACGGTCAAGGAGGTCGACGACACCGGGCTCGACAAGGGCAAGGTGTTCACGACGTCACCGGGCGCCGGCGAGGACGTCGCGGTGGGCTCCGCCATCAACCTCAACGTGTCCTCGGGCAAGGTGACCGTGCCGAACGTCGTGGGCAAGACCCGCAACGAGGCCGCCGACATCCTCGGCGAGCTCGGGCTCAGCGTGAAGACGACCTACGTCGACAGCACCGAGCCCGAGAACTCGGTGCTCAAGCAGAGCATCAAGGCCAAGACGAAGGTCGAGGACGGGTCGACGATCACGCTCACCATCGCCCAGCCTCCCCCGCCGGTGCAGACCCCGACGACCCCACCCACGACCGCCACCACGGAGCCGACGACCCCACCGACGACGGCCACCACGGTGCCGACCCTCACGCCGTAGGGAGCTAGCCGGCCGCGACCGCGCGCGCCACTCCCTCGGCGTCGTGGACCAGCGGGCTCAGGCCGGCCGAGCGCGCGACGGCGTCCTCGAGCCCGCAGCCGACCAGCCAGTTGGCCAGGATCCGGTGGCCGCCCTCGGTCAGCACGCTCTCGGGGTGGAACTGCACGCCGTGCAGCGGGAGGTCGCGGTGCCGGGCGGCCATGATGATCCCCGACTCGGTGTGCCCGTTGGCCACCAGGGTGTCGGGGACGGTCGCGGGGTCGATGGTCAGTGAGTGGTAGCGGGTCGCCGTGAACGGCGAGGGCAGACCGGCCAGCACCCCGGTGTCGTCGTGCAGGACCCGCGAGGTCTTGCCGTGCAGCAGCTCGGGCGCCCGCCCGACCGTCGCGCCGACGACGACCCCGAGGGCCTGGTGGCCGAGGCAGACGCCGAGCATGGGCTGGGACCGCTCGGCACAGGCCTCGATCATCGCCATGGAGACGCCGGCCTCCTCGGGCGTGCCGGGGCCGGGGGAGATCAGCACCCCGTCGAAGTCGGCTCCGTCGGCCGGGCCCAGGGCGTCGTTGCGCACGACCTCGCACTCGGCGCCGAGCTGCTGGAGGTAGCCGACGATCGTGAAGACGAAGCTGTCGTAGTTGTCGACGACGAGGATGCGGGTCATCAGACCTCCCTGACGTGGGCGACGACTCCGGCGCTCGGGTCGACGGTGTTGTCATTGAACGGCATCAACGGCGCGATCCGGGGAAACACCCACACGAAGAGGACCGCGACGACGGCCAGCACCAGCACGGCGGCGAGCAGCACCCGGACGACGAGGGGTCCGGGCAGCGCGCGCCAGATCGCGGCATAGATCATCGCTCAGGCCGCCTTCTTGGAGGAACTCAGGGGGACGGTCAGGGTGCCGGCGGGCAAGCCGTCGGCGTGCGGGTAGGTCTTCACCAGCTGCGCGAACACCACGTAGCGCTGCGCGGCGCTGTACTTCGGGTGGCACGCCGTCATCGTCATCCACCGCTCCGTCGGCTTCACGCCAGGTTTGTCGGGCACCGGCGCGACCACCTGCACGTCGGTGGGCGCCACGATCTCGTGCCGCTTCACGGCATACACGCTGTATGCCGTCCTGGTCTCGACCACGATCAGGTCACCGGTGCGCAACGTGTCGATGTCGTGGAAGGGACGCCCGTAGGTGGTGCGGTGCCCGGCGACGGCGAAGTTGCCGACGGCGCCCGGCAGGACGGTGCCGTCGTAGTGGCCGATGCCGTCCTGGAGGATGTCACGACTGGTGCCCTCGAGCACCGGCCGGGCGTAGTCCGCGCCGAACCGGGGGATCCGCACGATCGCGAACGCCGACCCGAACGGCACCGCCTTGGGCGTCTCGGTGCCCGGGGTGCTGGCGGGCGGCTTGGCGAAGTCGCGGGTCAGTCGGGAGACGGTGGCGTCCTGCGTGCGGTTGGCGGTGACGTCGGTGAACCAGAGCTGCCACCCGACGAACAGGAGCAGCACGAGCCCAGCCGTGACCAACAGGTCGCCGACGATGCCGAGGGTCCAGCGCGCCAGCTTCACCGGGTGGTCCTTGCTCTCTCGAGGTTGATGGAGCCCGCATAGGCGGGGAAGGTCTGTTCACGACTCGACTGCACGTCGTAGCCGACGCCGACCGCGCCGACCCACTGCTTGTAGATGGCGACTGCCGGGCTGCGATCCAGTGACGCGCGCAGGTCGGACTGGTTGCCGATGGCAGTGATGACGTAGGGAGGGGAGTAGACCCGGCCCTGGAGGATGAGGGTGTTGCCGACGCAGCGGACCGCACTGGTGGAGATCACCCGCTGGTCCATCAGCATCATCGCCTCGGCGCCGCCCTCCCAGAGCGCGTTGACGACGGCTTGGACGTCCTGCTGGTGCACGACGTAGTCGTCGACCGAGATGCCGTCGGGGAGCACGGCCGGGACGTTGCGGGCATCGGTGAGGGTGACCCGCACCGTGGGGCCCGACACTGCCTGCGTGCCAGCGGCGAGCGCGAGCTTGTCGCCCTCCCTGGTCAGCTGGGTCACGCGCAGGTCGCCCGGCGCCTGCTGGGCGGACAACCGGTCCACCTCGGCGCGCAGCGAGGCGACCCGCGACGCCAGCGCGGAGTTCTGCCTGGTGTGCTCGCGGATCAGGCCGGGGAGGTCCCCGCCGGAGGAGCGCAGGTCGGTCCCGCGGGCGGTGGCCGCGCTCAGCGCGAAGAGCACACCCGCGCCCAGCGCGACCAGGGGCACGACGGCCGACCAAGCGGTGGGGCGGCGTGTCAGCCACGTCAGCCGCTGGTCCGCCATGGCACTACGCTATGCCACACGTCGCGACGGTGATGGCGCTGTCCGAGCTACGAGGAGTGTTTCCGTGCCTGAGTCCAAGGGTCGCGCCAAGCGCGCGTACACCCCGCCGAGCAAGCCCGCGAAGGCCAAGGTCGGGAACCCGCCCTGGTTCGTGCCGGTGATGCTGACGCTCATGGTCGTCGGCCTCCTGTGGATCGTGGTCTTCTACATCACGAGCCAGCGGTTCCCCATCGAGGCGATCGGCCGCTGGAACCTCGGCGTCGGCTTCGGCCTGATGCTCTCGGGCTTCGCGATGACCACCCGCTGGCGCTGACCGACCCCTCTGTCCCCACCCGGTTGTCCACAGGGTTCTCCACAGCTGGGGACAAATGACAGGCGTGTAATCCGCCGCCGGTATCTCATGCAAAAGGCGAGTTAGCGCCGGCAGCAGGCGGCGCTAACTCGCCTTTTGCATGGGATGGCTCCGCCTGGTCAGGCGAGGATGTCGGTCGGCGACACGGCATACTTCGCGACCGCGACGGCGATCACCACCAGCAGCACGAGCACGACCCCCGGCCACTGCCAGCGGCGGCGCTGCTTCGACGAGGTCGCGGCGATGACGCCGGCCACGGCGGCCCCCGTCACCAGCCCGCCGAGGTGGGCCTGCCAGGCAATGCCCGGCACGACGAACCCGATCACGGCGTTGAGGCCGATCGTCGCGTACATGCCGGCCGACGACCGACCGAGGTGCCGGTTGAGCACGAGCAGGGCACCGAAGAGACCGAAGACAGCACCCGAGGCACCCACGGCTCCGATGTACCACGAGCTCGGGTTGCCCGGCTCGAAGGGAACCGCCGGTGACAGCAACAGGTAACAGGCCGAGCCACCGATGGCGCTGACGAGGTAGACCGCGGCATACCGGGCGCCGCCGAGCAGTCGCTCGAGGTACTGCGCGCCCACCATCCACAGGGCGAGCATGTTGAACAGGATGTGGGTGATCGTCGCGTGGGCGAACGCCGACGTGAGGAACCGCCACGGCTCGTGGGCCCCGAGGTAGGGCACGAACGAGATGTCGCGGCTCAGGCCGGGGCGCGCGGTCTGGAGCACGAAGACCGCGACACAGATCGCGATGATGGCGTAGGAGACCCTCGGGGTGTCGGTGACGTTGCCGCCGAACACCGTGCGCGTGGTGCGCATCGTGGCGGCCTGGGCCTTCACGCAGTCGACGCACTGGACCCCGACGGCGGCCGGGCGCTGGCAGTCCGGGCAGACCGGGCGGCCGCAGCGTTGGCAGCGCACGTAGGAGACCCGGTCGGGGTGCCGCGGGCACACCGGGGTCACCTGCTGCTGCGGGTCTGCGGTGGGCTCACTCATGGGTCGCGCTCCGGGGTCTCGGTGTCATCGCTGGGCCATCGGCGCGAGGTGCCCGACCCGTGGGGGCCGGGCACCTCGAACCGGTGGTCGGTCGCACTCAGTCGTTGACGACGACCGACTCGATGACAACGTCCTCGACGGGCTTGTCGTTCGCACCCGTGCGGACGGCGGCGATCTTGTCGACGACCTCGCGGCTGGGGCCGTCGGCCACCTCACCGAAGATCGTGTGCTTGCCCTGGAGCCAGGCGGCGTTGCCGACGGTGATGAAGAACTGCGACCCGTTGGTGCCCTTGCCCATCCGCTTGCCGGCGTTGGCCATGGCGAGCATGTAGGGCTTGGTGAAGTCCTTGTCGGGGCTGATCTCGTCGTCGAAGGTGTAGCCGGGGCCGCCGAAGCCCTGCCCCAGCGGGCACCCGCCCTGGATCATGAAGCCCGGGATGATGCGGTGGAACACCAGGCCGTCGAAGAACGGCGTGGGGTTCGAGCGGCCGGCGTCGTCGCGGTACTCCTGCTCGCCCTTGGCCAGTCCCACGAAGTTCTTGACGGTCTTCGGGGCGTGGTCGGGAAACAGCGTGACGTTGATGTCGCCGTGGTTGGTCTTGAGGGTGACGTCCATGTCACGCATCCTTCCATGCGGGCCCCCTCGAGATGGCTCCCAGTACCCCCACGGGCTTGCTCACCAGCGGAAACAAGGCAGGATGGGTAGCGAGAAGTCGTCCGTCCGGCCTTCGCCCGGCACCCTTCGGGGCACCGGTTCGCAGGCTCACGGAGTCCAGATAAGCCAAGCCACAGGAGGCACGGTGTTCCGCACCAAGACCAAGACTGAGCAGGCCACCGAGGCAGTCAGCAGCTCCGCCCAGAGCGCCGCCGACTACGCCTCGACACTGAAGGACCGGGTCGCCCCGGCCGCCGAGGTCGCCAAGGAGCGTGCCGTCCAGGCCAAGGACTGGGGCAAGCCGCACGTCGAGCACGGCATCGAGGCCGCCCGCGACTGGGCCAAGCCCCGCGTCGACCACGGCATCGAGGTCGCCGCTCCCAAGCTGCAGGGTGCCGTCGAGGGCCTGGCCCCGAAGGTCGACACCGCGCGCGACACCATCGTCGACTCGCTGCTCCCCAAGGTCGCCGAGGCCATCGCGGCCGTCGCCGCCGCCTCGGCTGCCGCGAAGACCGCGGCGAGCGACACCGCCGACCGGTCGTCTGACGCCTACTCGGTGCTCAAGGGCGACGCGGTGGCCAAGCCCCGTCGCCGCAAGGGCCGGTTCCTCCTGGTGCTCGGCCTCGCCGCTGCGGTGGCCGCTGGCATCGCCGCGTTCCGCAAGTCGGCGCCGCGCGAGGACCCCTGGGCCACCCCGCTCGACGACCCCTACACCGCGCCGACGACCGGTCGTGACTCCAGCACCAGCAAGGTCGCGAACCTCGCGGACGCCGCGAAGGACAAGGCCAGCAGCGCCGCCGAGACCGTGAAGGACAAGGCAGCCGAGGCGAAGGACAAGGCCACCGAGGCCGCGACCGACGCCAAGGACAAAGTCACCGCCAAGGGCAAGCACGCCGCCGACGAGGCAGCGGACGCCGCCGACGACGTGGCCGACAAGGTCGACTGACCCCGGCCGACGGGGCTGCCTCGACTACGGTTGGACCACATGTGGGACCTGGCAGCCGGACCGTTCCTCGCCGCGGCGGGGCTGCTGGTCGTGGCCGGGGTCCCCAAGGTCGTCGACCCGCTGCCCCTCGTCCGCGCCCTGCGCGCGGCAGGGGTGCCGGTCCATCGCCAGGTCGTGCGCGCCTTCGCCGTCCTCGAGGTCGCCCTGGGTGCCTGGGCGCTGGTCGCACCAGGTCGGTATGCCGCGGGGCTGGTCGCCGCGGCATACCTCGTCTTCACTGCCTTCGTGGCCCGGGTGCTGACGCGCGGTGGCGTCCTCGGGTCGTGCGGCTGCTTCGGCAAGCCTGACACCCCGGCCACCCGCACCCACCTGGTGCTCACCGCCCTGGCGGCGCTCACGGCGCTGCTGGTGGCGGTCGACCCGCCCACCGCTGCGTGGGCGGCGGTCGACGGGTCCACCGTCACCACGGTCGGATTCGCGGTGGTCATCGGGTTCCTCGCGTGGCAGGTGCTGGCCGTGCTGCCGACGACCTCACCGGCTGCCATCCGCACCACCACCGCACCGAACCCGAAGGGCTGACCCACAGATGCTTGCCGTCGTGATCGCCGAAGGCGTCGCCATCGTGCTCCTCGGCGTGCTCGTCCTCGGGCTGCTGCGCAGCCACGCCTTGATCCTCAAGGCGTTGCACGAGCTCGGCGCGGGTCTCGAGCTCGAGAAGGAGGCTGGCACCGGGGTGAGCCTGGCGACCACCGGCGGCAAGCCCGGCCCCGTGCCGGTCGAGCTGGAGACGGGCGTGGTGCAGGCCACCCGCAAGGACTCCACCACCGCCCACGACATCGTCGGCACCGACCTCGACCGCCGCGAGCAGCAGGTCACCGTGACGACCCCCGGCACGCGCACGCTGCTGGCCTTCCTCACCAGCGGCTGCTCGGTGTGCCAGACCTTCTGGGACGAGTTCCAGGGCTCGGTCGACGTGCCGGGCGAGGGGGCGCTGCACATCATCGCCAAGGGGTCCGGCGAGGAGTCGATCTCGAGCCTGCGGACGCTGGCCGGCGACCGCGACGTGGTGCAGTCGTCTGCGGCCTGGGTCGACTACGACATCCCCGGCTCGCCCTATTTCGTCTACGTCGAGGACGGCGTGGTCACGGGCGAGGGCTCGGCGACCACCTGGGCGCAGGTGCGCGGGCTGATGGCGCAGGGCGTGGCCGACAGCGAGGAGGCCCGCACCGCCGCCGGCCGCACCGGTCCCGGGCTGCTCGTGGGTGAGGCGATGGGGGAGGGCGGACGAGACAACCTGTCGCGCATCGACGCCGAGCTGCTCGCGTCGGGCGTCCGCCCCGGCGACCCCAGCCTCTACCGCGCCCCGGACGAGGACTCCCCCGAGGGGCCCGGTCACCACGACCACGACCACGCGCACGACCACACGCACCAGCACGACCACTGACATGTCGGTGACCGCGCTTGCCCTCGCCCTGGGTCTCCCGATGGCCGCGGTCGCGGCCGTCCGGGCGACCTGGTCCCCTTGAGGCGAGTCGATGCTCTCGAGCATCAGCCCGCTCGGCGAGCGGGCCCGACACTCCCGGTGGTGGCTGACCACCACGGCATACCTCCTCGGCTCGCTGGCCGGGGGGCTCGCGGTCGGTGGACTCGCCGCCACGCTCGGCGGGCTCCTGCCCGGGGCCGTCCGCACCTCGCGCTGGACCCTCGTGGTGGTCGCCGCGCTGCTGGTCGTCGGGCTGGCCGTCGACCTGCGCAACCAGCGCTCGGTCCCGTCGTGGCGCCGCCAGGTCGACGAGCGCTGGCTGACCCGCTACCGCGGCTGGGTCTACGGCGTCGGCTTCGGTGCCCAGCTCGGGTTCGGCCTGGTCACGATCATCACCAGCACCACGACGTATGCCGCGGTGCTGCTGGCGGCGCTCACCGGCCACCTCGGCGCGGGGCTGGCGATCGGCGCGACCTTCGGGGTAGTCCGCGCGCTGCCGTCGCTGCTGATGGCGGGCGTGGTCGACCGTGACGACCTGCACCGGGTCTTCATCCGGGTCGAAAGATGGGCAAATCCGGCACGAGCCCTCGCTAAGGTGGCTCTGGGAGGAGCGGCGGCGATCGTGCTGGCCGCCGCCGCGTTCGCGAGCTGACGCAGGGGAGTTGAGGAGCTGTGGCTGAACACTACGGGATGAGGGCTGATGCCCCCCCGGGCTGGCAGGTGGCCGTGACCCGCAGACCAGGCGCCGAGTCCGGTGGCCCCCTCGCTCCGGCCGCGCGTGGCACGGCCGGGAGCAGCGTCACGCCCGAGGGTGACGTGACCCGCCCGGTGCTGCACGCCTGCACGCGACCGATGCCGGCCGACCGCGGTGACTTCGGCAGCAACGTCGTCGACCTCCTCGGCCCCGACGACGTCTTCGTGGCGCTGGTCGACTACGGCACCGAGGTCGCCGACCAGGGACTGTTCGAGCAGCAGGGGATGCCGCGGCTCGCGCCCTCGCAGTTCGGGCCGAACCGGCTGCAGCGGCCGCTGCCCGGACTCAGTGCCTCGCAGCACTTCTTCAGCTCCGGCGGTCGGGCGTTCTGCCTGTTCACCGTCGTGGGCAGCCACGCGCGCCGGATGGCCTCCGTGCCCCGGGCCGCTGCCCTCGTCTCGACGATCAGGATCACCGACCGGGCCACCCTGGCCCGCCAGGGAGGACGCCCGTGAGCACGCTCGACGACCTCAACGCCGGGCCGGGCGGGATGGCGGGTTTCGTGTCCGCGCTGACCCGCCGGATGCGCCCGGTGTCGCGCCGCGACGTGCTCGTGGGCGCCACGGTGGCCGCCACGGCACTGGCCACCAAACCCAAGGAGTACGCACTCACTCCGGTCGCGGCATACGCCACCATCTGCGGGCCCGGCAACACCGCCTCGAGCGGCTGGACGGTGTTCTGCTCCACGGTGAACAAGGGCGTCAACACCTGTCCGCCGGGCAGCTTCGCCGCGGGCTGGTGGAAGGCCGCCGACTCGTCGTGGTGCGGGGGCGGCTACCGCTACATCGTCGACTGCAACGCCAGCTGCTCCAAGTGCACCACCGGCTGCAGCGACGGCATGTGCGACTCCAGGTGCTGGAGCTGCTCGTGCGGCACCGGGTCGTCGGCGACCTGCGACCAGCGCCGGGTCTGCTGCAACGCCTTCCGCTACGGCCAGTGCAACACCCACGTGAAGTGCTCCGGCGGGGTGCACTGCCGGGTCGTCAGCTGCGTGCCCCCGTACAAGTTCGCGAACTGCACGACGGCGTCGCTGTCCGACAACCGCACGAGCGAGCACAGCGCCCCGAGCCTGCCCCGCTGGGAGGCGATCACCCAGAAGTACCACGCGATGGGTGAGCAGGCGTCCTACCTCAAGGCCTCCACGGGCCCGGTCCGCTACGTCGGTGACGGGATCGGTCGCTACGTGGTGTTCCAGGGCGGGGTCATCTACTACACGTCGAAGTACGGCGCGGTGGCCGTCACCGAGTACATCCGCAAGGTCTACGCGACCCACGGTGGACCGCTCGGCGCGCGGCTCGGCTACGCCACGGCCGACATCGTCTACACCGCCGACAAGGGCTGGCTCCAGACCTTCGAGCGCGGGGCGATCACCGACTCGGCAAACAGCTCGACGCAGGCCGTGTGGGGCACCCACTGGACCATCTGGAAGGCCAACGGCCGGGAGGGCGGCATCCTCGGCTACCCGACGACGCCCCCCACCGCGGGCACCCAGGGCGGGTCGCTCCAGCTCTTCCAGAAGGGCGCCATCGTCGACCCCCCGTCCACCACCGCCCTGGTGGTCGCCGGGTCGAGCTACTTGAAGTGGAGCCGACTGTCGCGCGACCGCGGCCCGCTCGGCTACCCCACCGGGCCGCAGCAGACGTTGCCCGACGGCTGGATCCAGCTGTTCCAGAACGGCGCGATCGCCGGTGGGCCGGTGCCGGCCGAGGCCGTCCCCGCGCCGATGTACGCCCCGTGGGTCGACGCCGGCCGAGAGGGTGGCGTCCTGGGCTACCCGACCGGGCCGAACCACACCGAGCCCCGGGGGCTGGCGCAGTTCTTCCAGCGCGGCGAGCTCTGGGCCCTCGGGTCGGGCACGCCGCGACGCGTCCACGGTGCGGTGCTCACCCAGTGGAAGTCCCAAGGCGGGGCGACCGGCGGCTACGGCTACCCCGTCACCGACACGACACAGGCCGGCGGCGACCGGCTCACCTGCACCTTCGAGGGCGGCACGATCACGGCCTGAGCGGGCGCACCTCGCGGGTGCCGTCCGGCAGTCGTCGGGTCACGAGCAGGGAGTCGAGCCGCTCCAGCAGCGGGACGGCAACGCGGCGTGACGTGCCCATCGCCCGGGTGGCCTCGCCGACGGTGAACGGCTGGCCGAGCCCGCGCACGACCGCCTCCCCGCGGTGCACGGCGTCGCCGGTCAGCACCACACCGCCGAGCCGGGTGACCTCACCACGGTCGGCGGCGGCGGCAAGGTCGGCGGCGGTGATCGCCCAGCCGTCCAGCTGCGCGCGCGTCGGCGCCTGGAGAGGGTGGTCACCGAGCCAGGCCACCAGCTCGCGCACACCGGGTCGGGTCTCTTCCTCTGTCGTCAGCACGACCCGGTATGCCGCGGCCTCGCCTCGGTCGCGCCCGCCGCCGCGGCGGGTGGGCGGGTCCACGACCCGCACCCGCACCCCCGCGAGGACCTCGTGCCGGCCGGGGTCGCGCAGCACCGCGCGGTCGCCCACCACCAGCGGGAGCGGGCGGGCGAGGCGCAGCCGGACCCGGCCGTCCGGCAGGACCTGGGTGCGCACCGGCACGGCGGCGGTGCCGGCGTGCAGCGTGAGCTGGCGTGGCAACCGAGGCCCTTCGATCGTCGTCTCGAGGGGCACGAGGTCCACGTCGAGCACGGACGGGTGGGCCGGCCACTGGAGACCGGTGAGCGCGGTGCCGCGGCCGACCCGACCCACCTCGATCCCGCGTAGGTTGACGGCCACCCGGGCCGGACCGACGACCGAGGCCACCTCCGCACCGCAGGTCCGCAGCCCGCGCACCCCGACCGCCGCCCCGTCGAGGAGCAGCTCGTCGCCCACGGCGATCCGCCCCTGCGGGAGGGTGCCGGTGGCGACGGTCCCGGCGCCACGGATGCTGAACGAGCGGTCCACCCAGAGCCGCACCGGCGCGTGGCCGTCGGCGATGGTGCCACTGGCGTCGACCGGAGCGGGCGTCGCTGCTGCCGCGAGCCGGCCGAGGGCCGCCCGCAGCTCGGGGAGGCCCGCGCCGGTCGCGCCCGACACGAGCAGGCTCTCCGAGACGTGGACGCCGAGGGCAGCCATCCGGTCGAACGACTCGTCCCGGGCCGGCGCCCCGTCGGCCAGGTCGCACCGGGTCACCACGAGCAGCACATGTGCGATGCCGAGCGCGGCGACGGCCCGCGCGTGCTCGCGGGACTGCGCCGACCAGCCGTCGTCGGCCGCCACCACGAACAACACCGCGTCGACCGGACCCAGCCCGGCCAGCATGTTGCCCGTGAAGTGCTCGTGACCCGGCACGTCGACCAGGCTCACCCGCCGCCCGTCGATGTCGGTCCACGCGTAGCCGAGGTCGATGGTCAGGCCGCGACGTCGCTCCTCGGCCCACCGGTCGGGCTCCTGCCCGGTGAGCAGGCGCACCAGGGTCGACTTGCCGTGGTCGACGTGCCCCGCAGTCGCGACGACAGCCATCGCGCCCTACTGCCCGGCGTCGCGAATCGCCTGCGCCACCAACGAGTCCGCGTCCTCCGGGAGGCATCGCAGGTCGACCAGGCAGCGTCCGCGCTCGACCCGGGCGAGGACCGGCCGGTCCAACAGGCGCAACGACGCGGCATACGACTCGGGGAGGGCGACCGCCCAGCCGGGCAGCGTGTGACCGGGGGCGCCACCGCCACCCACGACGCCGTCGGCGGGGACGACGCTGGCGAGTCCTTCGGGGAGGCTGGCGGCGACCGCCTCGCACCGGGCGCGGAGCACCGCCGGGTCGGCCTGCAGGGCATCCCACACCGGCGCCCGTGGGCCGCGCAGCGTGGCCTCGAGCGCCGCGAGGGTGGTCTTGTCGGCCCGGACCGCCCTGGCCAGGGGGTGCCGACGAAGGCGGGTGACGGTGTCGGCGCGGCCGAGCACGAGCCCGGCCTGCGGGCCCCCGAGCAGCTTGTCGCCGCTGCAGGTCACCACGGCGGCACCGTCGGCGAGCGACCGGGCGGCATCGGGTTCGTCGGGCAGCAACGGGTGCGGACGCAGCAGCCCGCTGCCGATGTCGTGCACGACGGGCTGGCCGAGCGCCACGAGCTCGGTGACCGGGACGGCCGAGGTGAAGCCCTCGACCCGGAAGTTGCTGGGGTGGACCTTGAGGATGCAGCCGGTCTCGGGACCGAGGGCCGACTCGTAGTCGGCGAGGGTGGTGCGGTTGGTGGTGCCGACCTCACGCAGCCGGGCCCCGGCACTGGCGATCAGGTCGGGCAGCCGGAACCCGTCCCCGATCTCCACCAGCTCGCCGCGGCTGACGACGACCTCGCGACCGGCGGCGAGCGCGGTGGTCGCGAGCACCAGGGCGGCCGCCCCGTTGTTGACGACCAGCGCGGCCCCGGCCTCGGGGAGCACCTCGAGCAGCGCGGCCGTCGTGCCCCGACCGCGCGCCGAGCGCTGGCCGGTGGCGAGGTCGAGCTCGACGTCGACGGTGCCGGCCGCAGCCGCCATCGCCTCGACCGCGGCGGCGGACAGGGGGGCGCGGCCGAGGTTGGTGTGGATGACGACGCCGGTGGCGTTGAGCACCGGCGTCAGGGTCGTCGACCGCTGGGGCAGCGCGGCCAGCGTCGCGTCGACGACGTCGTCGGGGCCGATCCGGCCCGCGCGCACCTGCTCCTGGGCCAGCTGCACCGCAGCCCGCACGACGTCGCGACCGAGGCGCGAGATCGCCTGAGCCACAGCGGGTTTGGCGAGGACGGCGTCGGTCCTTGGCACGAGGCGACGCGCGTCGAGCCCACGACTGGGCTGCGGCTGCGGCATACGGCCTCCTGTCTGTGGCGGAGGCGGACGGGAATCGAACCCGCCCAGCCGAGGTGCTCGGCTGCACCGGTTTTGAAGACCGGGAGGGCCACCAGGCGCCTGTACGCCTCCGCGAGCGAGGCTAGCGTAGGGACCGTGACCGAACCGGGTGTGTCCGTGCGGCTGACGCAGTATGCCGCGGGGGGCGGCTGCGCGTGCAAGATCCCGCCGGGGGAGCTCGAGGAGGTGGTGCGCGGGCTGGGCGGCCAGGTGTCCGCCGACCTGCTGGTCGGGCTGGACGACGGGGACGACGGCGCCGTGGTCCGGGTCGCCGACGGCACGGCGGTGATCAGCACCGCCGACTTCTTCACCCCGGTCGTCGACGACGCCTACGACTTCGGCCGGATCGTAGCCGCCAACGCACTCTCCGACGTCTACGCGATGGGTGGTCGGCCGGTGCTGGCGATCAACCTGGTCGGCTGGCCGCGGTCGGTGCTGCCGCTCGAGCTGCTGCGCGAGGTGCTGCGGGGTGGGCTCGACGTGGCTGGACTGGCCGGGTGCCCGGTGGCCGGGGGTCACTCGATCGACGACCCCGAGCCGAAGTACGGCATGGCCGTGACCGGCGTCGCCGACCCGGATCGCCTGCTGCGCAACGACTCCGCCCTGCCCGGGCTGCCGATCTCGCTGACCAAGCCGATCGGGGTGGGGGTGCTCAACAACCGGCACAAGGCCACCGGTGAGGTGTTCGAGCACGCAGTCGCGTCGATGGTGTCGCTCAACGACGTGGCGAGCGCAGCGGCGGTGTCGGCCGGGGTGCAGGCCGCGACCGACGTCACCGGGTTCGGGCTGCTGGGCCACCTGTTCAAGATGCTCCGCGCCTCTGGACTCGGGGCCGTGCTCGACTCAGCGTGCGTGCCGGTGCTCGATGGCGCGTGGGAGTCGTTGCGCGACGGGTTCGTCAGCGGGGGCACCCGCCGCAACCTCGACTGGGTCCGGCCGCACCTCGACGTGGCGAGTGGGTCGGTCGACGAGGACGTGCTCCTCATGCTCGCCGACGCCCAGACCAGCGGCGGGCTGCTGGTCGTGGGCGAGGTGCCCGGCGCCCCGGTCATCGGCCACACCGTCGCGGGGGCTCCTCGGATCGAGATCCGCTGAGGGCCTTGTGAGTGAGTGCTCCGCGGCGCACGCTGGGGGCATGGCCAGGTACGAGCTCATCGCCCACGACCGCGCCGGACGGCCCCACGGGCGCCCGGTCTTCGTCACGGCGTCCAGCCCCGGCGAGGCGGTCATGATGGGCGGACCGGCGCTGCGCCGGGTCACCGCCCGCGACCACACCCACGCCGACCTGTATGCCGTGTACCGCCACCGACGGGTGCGCGGCCGTCGCTTGGTGGGCGCGTTCCTGCCGGACGATCCGGGTGACGGGTTGGCCGGCGTGCGCGAGCCGCGGCGCCCGCTGCCCACCCCGCCGAGCCTGCGCGCGGAAGCCGAGCCACCGGCATACCCGGACATCTGAGGCAGGCCCTCCTGTGGGGAGCCGGCACGCAGTAGCGTGTGCGCACCCCCACCCTCGGAGACCGCCATGACCCGCTTCGCCCACACGCTCTCGGTGAGCGCACCCCCGTCAGCTGTCTTCGCGATCGTCGACGACTTCTCCAAGACACCCTTGTGGCTGTCCCGCTGCACCGGCATCGACAAGCTGTCCGAGGGTGCGAACGACGTCGGCACCGAGTTGAAGTACCACTACGACGACGGCCGCCGCACCGGCACCATGGACGGCCAGATCATCGCGCACGAGCCCGACCGGCACTTCGCGATGAAGTTCACCGACAGGATGATGGACGTCACCGTCGACTTCGTCGCGGCCTCGGACGGCGTCGGCACGACGCTCACGCACAGCATCGACATCGCCACCAAGGGGATCGGCAAGGTCTTCACGCCGCTGATCCGGCGCGACCTCCCGAAGCAGACGATGGACGCGATGACCAAGCTCAAGGCGATGGCGGAGTCGGCCTGAGCCGCTCGAGGTGCGCTGAGCCGTTGGCCCTGTACGCGGCATACCGGCGGCCCTAGGCTGCGAACGTTCGCAGTCTGGTCCACTCACGGAGGTGCAGTGATGGCGGGGAAGTTCGAGCTCTACCAGGACAAGGCGGGCAAGTACCGCTTCCGGCTCAAGGCCAGCAACGGCCAGGTGATCGCCGTGGGTGAGGCGTACGAGTCGAAGGCCGCTGCCGAGAACGGCATCGCCTCGGTGCAGAAGAACGCGCCGGGGGCACCCACTGTCGAGGTCGACGGATAGCCCACCTCAGGCCCGACCAGGCCTCGCCCGGCAACCCCACCGGTATGCCGCGCGGGGCCTCGTCGTCTACCGCGGGAGGCCCCGTCGTCCGCCGCGCCCATCGCGTGGCGTGAGGCAGTGCCTTTGCCGGAGTTGCGCCCGGGAGGGTTCGGGCAAGGATGGCCACGATGACCGGGGAGCAGTGGAGGGTGTGGGCTGCGCGCATCGCCGTGGTGGTAGCAGCGGTGGTGGTGTTCGTCGCGCTCTCGAAGCTGTGGACCTTCGCCAACGCGGACGACCCCGACGTCGTCGAGCAGGGCGCGATCACGAGGGTGGCCTCGGCGGCGTGCGCCCAGATGCGCGAGTCCGCCGCGGCGTCCGCGGTCGCCGCGACGTCGCCGATCCCGCGCCGCGTCGGGGCGATCAACGCCCAGAACGACGCGGTCGTCGAGCTGATCACAGCGATGCAGGCCCTGGGGGACGCGCGGCTCGAGGCCGACCAGCCCGCGGCGCAGTGGGTCGAGGACTGGCAGCGGCTCGTCACGGCCCGGGATGCCTACGCGCGGTCGTTGGCAGCCGGCAAGCCGAAGCCCATGCAGCTGCCGACGATCGACGGCAAGCCCCTGGTCGAGCGACTCAACCACGTCGGCCTCAACTGCCGAGTCCCCCTGGTCCTGCTGGCCCCCTAGCTCTCCCACATCTGGCCACCGGTGCCTCACCAGACCCCCAGTTCGGCCGGTCCCTGAGGTACCACTGGCCACCAGTCAGCCTTGGGTGAGCTCGGCGATCTGGGTGCGGGCGGCGGTCACGAGCTCGGCGTTCGTGTGGGCGTGACCCCACAGACCCCAGCCACCCTCGGCCGCCTCGGTCAGCAGGACCCAGGTCCGCTGCGACAACGACTCGTCGCCAGCTGCCGCCGTCACGATGGCCGTCAGCCGCTCGACGACAGCCAGCTGCTTGTCGCGGTCGAGGGCTCCGGCGTTGGTGAGCACCTGCACCCGCACGTAGTTCGAGTCGCCGTCGACGTTGGCGAGCGAGTCAGCGGGAAGGTCGTGCACGAAGGCGGCGGTGTTCTGGCGGAACATCGGGATGTCCGGCACCTGCTCGACCTCCTTCACCGCACTGGCCAGGTCGACCGCGAGCTGCTGCTGGTCGGCAAAGGTGCCGCTGGCGGCATACACGTCGATCATCGGCATGGTGGACTCCTGGTGCGATAGTAGGACGGTCGTCATAGTCCACTATGATGACCGTCATAGTCAAGGGATGGAGACGTACGTGGGGAGTTCCGCGCGCGAGCGGATGGTCGACAGCGCCGTGGTGCTGTTGGCGAAGAACGGCTACCAGGCCACGTCCTTCTCGTCGGTGCTCGATCACTCGGGAGCGCCGCGCGGGTCGATCTACCACCACTTCCCCGACGGCAAGGACCAGCTGGTCGCGGCGGCGGTCGAGCTCGCCGGCGCCCGGGCGGTCGCGGTGCTCGACTCGCTCGACGGGCTACCTTCCGCGGAGGTCGTGGACGGGTTCATGCTGCTGTGGCGCAGCGTGCTGAAGCGGTCGGACTTCGGGGCAGGCTGCTCGGTGCTCGCCGTGACGGTGTCGGGGGAGTCGCCCGAGCTGCTCGACGGCGCGGCGGCCGTGTTCGCAGCCTGGGGGTCGCGGCTCACGGAGCTGTTGGAGCACGGCGGCGTGCCGGCGAAGGATGCCGCGGGGCTCTCGACCATGGTGATGGCAGCGTCGGAGGGGGCCGTCGTGCTGGCCCGTGCGGCTCGGTCGTTCGAACCTCTCGACTCGGTGACCGACCACCTGAAGGCGATGGCCGAGCGCCTCACCGTGGGCTGACCCTCCCGCACTTCTGGCCACCGATGCGGGGTGTGGCCGCGACAACCAGCCAGCCACGCGGCATACCTGGCCAGAAGTGGGAGAAGTGGAGGGTTGTTCAGCGGTCGACGACCACGACCTCGTACTCGCTCGCGGTCGGCGGCAGGCCGGTGTCGAACTTGGCGTTGACGACGGCCAGCCGGTCACCGAACCGGGCCACCGTCGTCGGCACCTGGAAGGCGTCGCTGGTGATGACCTTGGTCAGCGACCCGGACGACAGGGTGCCGCTCAGCCGGAACGTGGAGATCTGGTTGCTGAAGTTCTGCACGGCCCACAGGGTGCGTCCCTCGAGGAGGATGCCGTCGACGTTCGGGGTGGCCACGCCGGCCAGGGTCCGGCTCGTCCCGGTCGTCGGGTCGACCACGTTGACCGCGCCCTGACCGCTGTGCGCGACCAGCAAGCTCGTGCCGTCGGCCGTCGCGGCGATCCCGTTGTTGTTGAACTGGCCGCTGGTGTCCGCGGCCGGCCCGCTGAGTGCCAGGGTGCGCACCGGCCCGGTCGCCTTGCGCATGGCGGGGACGAAGTAGAGCTCGGCGGCATTGGAGTTGGTGAACCAGGCGCCGGTCCGGGTGACCGCGACGTCGTTGATGAAGGCGGGACCCGTCGTGAGCTGGTAGGTGGCGACCGAGGCTCCGGTGTCGAGGTCGTAGACGTAGGCCTGACCCGTGGGGCCACCTGCCACGAACAACAGGCCATGCGGCAGGTCGGC
The DNA here is from genome assembly GCF_056404295.1 of Pedococcus sp. P2_D7. Lineage (NCBI taxonomy): Bacteria > Bacillati > Actinomycetota > Actinomycetes > Micrococcales > Intrasporangiaceae > Pedococcus > Pedococcus sp. P2_D7. Next base: position 81,403 of record NZ_JBFUEH010000002.1, on the reverse strand, counting down.
CTTGAGCCCCACCGCCACCCGCCCCGGCGGGTTGTCGACGAAGCGCTCCACTTGCCCGGTGGCCAGGTCGCCCCGGAACACGTCACCGGCGAAGAGATCGGTGGCGTAGAAGGTCGTGCCAGCGCCCCGCGCGATGCCCTCAGTGCTCGATGCCCCGGGCAGCACGATCACCCGGTCCGCATGAGCGCCCACGGCGGCCGGTGCCGCGAGCAGCATCACCGCGACGGTCGAGACGATCGATCCGAGGACCGTCCGGGCACGGAACATACGACCCACCTCGCTCAGGACAGCCACCGCGCCACGTGCGAGGTGGACCTCAGCCAGCGTGCGCCCCGGTCGTCGCCCGGCGCATCCACCAACCTGCGTAGGCGGCCCGTTCGAAGGGCACTTCTGGCCACCGGTGTCTGGTGCGGCCGCACATTGGGGGCCGCTGTCCGGCATACCTGGCCAGATGTGCGGAGGAGATGGTGGAGCCAAGGGGACTCGAACCCCTAACCCCCTGCTTGCAAAGCAGGTGCGCTACCAATTGCGCCATGGCCCCTGGGTGTCACACCTTCGTGTGACAGGCGGCCAGGGCCGCCCCAGTTGCTAGCGAGGGGAGTCAGTCGCCTCGGCCCAGAGGTCCTTCTCGGCCTTCTGGGCCTTGAGCTTCCGCTGGATTGCCGTGGCGCCGATGGCCGTCACGATGAGGAGCAGGAGCTTCTTCATGGGCCGTCGCCTTCCCTCGCAGAGCAACCGCGGGGATCGGGATTGGTGGGCCTAACAGGACTTGAACCTGTGGCCTCTTCCTTATCAGGGAAGCGCTCTAACCGTCTGAGCTATAGGCCCGTGAGCCCAATCTCCGCTGCGCCACGGGAGGTGGCGCGAGGCACGAGGTTACAGCACGCGCACACGCACTTCCAAAACGGTCAGAAGGGCTCGGCTCAGTCGTCGGTGAGGGTGAGCTGGAGGCCGCCGACGAGGGCCGAGCAGATGTTGTAGAGGAAGGCGCCGAGGGTCGACAGCGCGGTCAGCAGGATGACGTCGATGACCCCGATCACGATCGACAGGGACAGCACCCGGCCGAAGCCGAGGAAGTCCATGATGTCGAACGGGTTCTCCGAGTCGCTGATGATCGTGCCGACCAGGCGGTTGACCTCGCTGAAGACGCCCATGCCGGACAGGATCATCCACAGCACGGCGACCATGACGACGCCGGCGATGCCGAGGGCGACCGAGATGAGGAACGACATCTTCATCGCCGACCACGGGTCGACCCGCGAGACCGTGAGCTTGACCCGCCTGGCGCGAGCGGCCTGGGCGGCCGTTGGGCCACCAGCGGGGCGAGCGCCGGCCGGGCGGGCGCCACCCTGGGACAGGGACTGGGTCTGGCTCACAGGAGCGGCCCCTCCCTGGGGGAGGGCCGACCTGCTGGTCTGGCCTGCCGTGCTCACTCGCTACCTCCGGTGGCGTCGCTCTCAGGTTCGTCCGAGTCCTCCGCGGAGGCCCCAACACCCTGCTCGTTTCCAGACGACGGTACGGCATCAACCCGTGCGGAGTCGCCTTCCGCGCCAGCGGACGTCGTGATTGCCGCGCCAGCGGACGTCGTGATTGCCGCGCCAGCGGACGTCGTGATTGCCGCGCCAGCGGCGGACTGGATTGTCGGGGCCGCACCGGACTCGATGGCTGCGTCCTTGTCCAGCTCGTCGTCCACCTCGTCGACCGCCCGCTCGGGGTTTCGGGCGAGTGCGACGACCGAGTCACCGTTGCCCGGGTTGGCGAACTTCATGCCCTGGGTGTTGCGGCCGCGCCTCGTCACCGGGCTCACCGGCATACGGACGATGTTGCCCTTGCCCATGATCACGAGGACCTCGTCGTCCTCACTGACCGTGAGGGCTCCGACCAGGTCACCGTTGCGCTCGGTGATCTTGGCGACGGCGACGCCGAGGCCACCACGACCCTTGGCGTTCCAGTCGGAGGCCGGCGAGCGCTTGGCCATGCCGTTCTCGAAGACCACGAACACGTCGGGGTCCTCGCCCTCGTGGATGACGCTCAGCGACAGCAGCGAGTCGTCGCCGCGGAACCGCATGCCGGTCACCCCGCTGGTGGCCCGACCCATCGGCCGGAGCTGCTCGTCGGTGGCGTGGAACCGCACCGACTGGGCGTGCCGCGAGACGAGGAGCAGGTCGTCGGTCGCCGACGCCAGGTCGGCCGCGACGAGCTCGTCGCCCTCCTTGAGGTTGACGGCGATCAGGCCGCCGGACCGGGGGGAGTCGTAGTCGGCGAGGCGGGTCTTCTTGACCAGGCCGTTCTTCGTGGCGAGCACGAGGTAGGGCTGCTGGGCGTAGTCGCGCACGTCGAGGACCTGGGCGATCTTCTCGTCGGGCTGGAAGGCCAGCAGGTTGGCGACGTGCTGGCCCTTCGCGTCACGACCGGAGTCGGGCAGCTCGTAGGCCTTGGCACGGTAGACCCGGCCGAGGTTGGTGAAGAACAGCAGCCAGTGGTGCGACGTGGTGGTGAAGAAGTGGTCGACCATGTCGTCGCCGCGCAGGGAGGCCCCGCGCACGCCCTTCCCGCCGCGACCCTGCGAGCGGTAGGCGTCGACCCGGGTGCGCTTGGCGTAGCCACCGCGGGTGATGGTGACGACCACGTCCTCCTCGGGGATGAGGTCCTCCATCGACATGTCGCCGTCGAAGAACTCGATCCGGGTGCGGCGGTCGTCGCCGTACTTGTCGACCAGCTCGGTCAGCTCGTCGGACACGATGGTCCGCTGCCGCTCGGGCTTGGCGAGGATGTCCTCGAAGTCGAGGATCATCGCCTCGAGGCGGTCGTGCTCGTCGATGATCTTCTGGCGCTCGAGGGCGGCCAGCCGACGCAGCTGCATCTCGAGGATCGCGCGGGCCTGGACCTCGTCGATCTCGAGCAGCTCGATCAGCCCGTCGCGAGCCGCCTCGACGGTCTGCGACCGGCGGATGAGGGCGATGACCTCGTCGAGGGCGTCGAGCGCCTTGAGCAGACCACGCAGGATGTGGATCTCGTTCTCGGCCTTGCGCAGGCGGAACTTCGTCCGACGCTGGATGACCTCGATCTGGTGCTCGACCCAGTGCCGGATGAACGCGTCGATCGGCAGCGTGCGCGGCACCCCGTCGACCAGGGCGAGCATGTTGGCGCCGAAGTTGTTCTGCAGCTGGGTGTGCTTGTAGAGGTTGTTGAGCACCACCTTGGCCACCGCGTCGCGCTTGAGCACGATGACGAGGCGCTGACCGGTGCGGCCCGAGGTCTCGTCGCGGATGTCGGCGATGCCGTTGAGCCGGCCCTCCTTGGTGAGCTCGGCGATCTTCTGCGCGAGCGTGTCGGGGTTGACCTGGTAGGGCAGCTCGGTGACCACGAGGCACTGCCGGCCCTGGATCTCCTCCACCTCGACGACCGCGCGCATGATGACCGACCCGCGCCCGGTGCGGTAGGCGTCCTCGATGCCCTTGCGGCCGAGGATCAGCGCACCGGTGGGGAAGTCGGGGCCGCTGATCCGCGCCAGCACCGCGTCGAGCGCCTCGTCACGAGCCGCCTCCGGGTTGGCGAGCATCCACTGGGCGGCGTCGGCCACCTCGCGCAGGTTGTGCGGCGGGATGTTGGTCGCCATGCCGACCGCGATGCCCGACGAGCCGTTGACGAGCAGGTTCGGGAACCGGCTCGGCAGGACGACCGGCTCCTGCGTCTTGCCGTCGTAGTTGTCGCGGAAGTCGACGGTCTCCTCGTGGATGTCGCGGACCATCTCCATGGCCAGCGACGCCATCCGGCACTCGGTGTACCGCGGGGCCGCCGCCGGGTCGTCGCCCGGGCTGCCGAAGTTGCCCTGGCCGTCGACCAGCGGGTAGCGCAGCGACCAGTCCTGCACGAGCCGGACCAGGGCGTCGTAGATCGAGGAGTCACCGTGCGGGTGGTACTGACCCATCACCTCGCCGACGACGCGGCTGCACTTGTTGTAGCCGCGGTCGGGGCGGTAGCCACCGTCGTACATGGCGTAGACCACGCGACGGTGCACCGGCTTGAGGCCGTCCCGCACGTCGGGCAGCGCGCGGCTCACGATCACGGTCATCGCGTAGTCGATGTAGCTGCGCTGCATCTCCGTGTTGAGGTCGACCGCCTCGGTGCGGTCGTACTCGATCGGCGGTATCTCAGTCATGAATTCCCTTGTCCGTCATAGCTATTCAACAGCCGTGCCATTCACACTCAGTGGGTATGCCGGGTGGCCAGGTTCCACGTGAAACGCGGCCCGGCTGCATACCTAGATGTCCAAGAACCGCACGTCGCGGGCGTTGCGCTGGATGAAGCCACGACGGGACTCGACGTCCTCGCCCATCAGGATCGCGAAGATCTCGTCGGCCGCGGCCGCGTCGTCGAGGGTGACCTGGAGCAGCACCCGGTGGTCGGGGTCCATCGTGGTCTCCCACAGCTCCTGGTAGTCCATCTCGCCCAGACCCTTGTAGCGCTGGATGCCGGCGTCCTTCGGCAGGCGCCAGCCCTGGCCCTGGCCGGCCAGGATCATGGCGTCGCGCTCACGGTCGGAGTAGGCGAACTCGTGGGGGTGGTTGCTCCACTTGAGCCGGTAGAGCGGGGGCTGCGCGAGGTAGACGTAGCCCTCCTCGATCAGCGGCCGCATGAACCGGAACAGCAGGGTCAGCAGCAGGGTGCGGATGTGCAGGCCGTCGACGTCCGCATCGGCCATCAGCACGATCTTGTGGTAGCGAGCGCGGGTCTTGTCGAAGTCCTCGCCGATGCCGGTGCCGAACGCCGAGATGAGCGCCTGGACCTCGTTGTTGGCCAGCACCTTGTCGATGCGGGCCTTCTCGACGTTGAGGATCTTGCCGCGGATCGGGAGGATCGCCTGGTTGTGCGGGTTGCGTCCGCGCACCGCCGAGCCGCCGGCGGAGTCACCCTCGACGATGAAGACCTCGGAGATCGCCGGGTCCTTGCTCTGGCAGTCGCGCAGCTTGCCGGGCAGGCCGCCCGACTCGAGCAGGCCCTTGCGCCGGGTCGCCTCGCGCGCCTTGCGGGCCGCCATCCGTGCGGCCGCGGCCTGCACGGACTTGCGGACGATGTCGCGACCCTCGGTCGGGTGCGCCTCGAGCCAGTGGCCGAACTCGTCGGTCATGGCGCGCTGCACGAAGCCCTTGACCTCGGAGTTGCCGAGCTTGGTCTTGGTCTGGCCCTCGAACTGCGGCTCGCCGAGCTTGACCGACACGACGGCGGTCAGGCCCTCGCGGATGTCGTCGCCGGTGAGGTTGTCGTCCTTGTCCTTGAGGAGGTTCTGCTTCCGCGCGAAGTCGTTGATGAGCTTGGTCATCGCCGCGCGGAAGCCCTCCTCGTGGGTGCCACCCTCGTGGGTGTTGATGGTGTTGGCGTAGGTGTGCACCGACTCCGAGTAGGCGTTGGTCCACTGCATCGCGAGCTCGAGGCTCAGCTGGCGCTCGGTGTCCTCGGACTCGATCGAGATGATCTCGGCGTGCACCGGCTCTGACTTCTTCGACGAGACGAGGTGGGTCACGTAGTCGACCAGGCCGTTGTCGTACTTGTAGGAGACCTTGCGCGGCTTGCGCTCCGACGCGTCGACGGTGTCGGCGTCGTCCTCGGCCGACTCGGGCTGACGCTCGTCGACGAGGTTGATGGTCAGGCCCTTGTTGAGGAAGGCCATCTGCTGGAACCGTGCGCGGATCGTCTCGAAGTCGTAGGTCGTGGTCTCGAAGATGTCGCCGTCGGCCCAGAAGGTCACCGTGGTACCGGTGCGGTCGGACGCCTCCATCTGCTCGAGGGGGGCGACCGCCTCGCCGTAGTTGAACGAGATCCGGAAGACGTGGCCCTTCTGGTGCACCTCGACGTCGAGCCGGGTGGAGAGCGCGTTGACGACGGAGGAGCCGACGCCGTGCAGCCCACCGGACACCTTGTAGCCGCCGCCGCCGAACTTCCCGCCGGCGTGCAGCTGGGTGTAGACCACCTCGACGGCCGACTTGCCCTCGCCAGCGTGGATGTCGGTCGGGATGCCGCGACCGTTGTCGGCGACCCGCACGCCACCGTCGGCGAGCAGGGTGATGTCGATGGTGTCGGCGAAGCCGGCCAGCGCCTCGTCGACCGAGTTGTCGACGATCTCCCAGACCAGGTGGTGCAGACCACGCTCGCCGGTCGACCCGATGTACATGCCGGGGCGCTTGCGGACCGCCTCGAGACCCTCGAGGACGGTGATCTGGCTGGCGTCGTAGTCGGACCCGGGGGCCGCGCCGACGATCTCGGCCTCGACCACCTCACGAGCAGCCTCGGCCTCCGCGGCCGTGAGGTGCTCGGTGGGGGTCTGCTGCGGGGCGCTGGCTGCGGCGTCTGCCGGGGTGCCTGCTGCGGGGGTGTGCTGGTCTGGCGTGTGGTCAGCCTCGGACACGGTGCTCCTTCTCCGGTGGCACAGCGAACAGGGGGTGCCCCCCTGGCTCGCTGGACCCGCTCATGGCACGCGACCAGACCGGGTTGACCAGCTGGCCGCGAATTCACCCCCAAGTCTACCTGTCGGCGGTGTCGGATCTCGCGTCAGGAGGCCCGGGAACACGGATTTGCGCCAAAAACTTGCCCTTTCACGGGTGGGGATACGTCTCCCACCCCCTGAGAGCCCGATTCTCGCGTTTCGTGACGCCCCGCCGGCCCCCGTGCGCCGCAGGGGGGAGCGCCGCATCCTCGCCGTTCGGGCCCAGCCGGGGCCGTGCGGTCGCTACATTGCGCGCGTGCGGCGAGTCCCGGTCCTGGTGGTCCTGGTCGCCCTCCTCGTGGGGGTGAGCGGGTTCCTCGGCGTGCGCGCGGTGCGGGGCCCCCTCGAGCTGGTGGTCGCCGACCCCCCGCTGCGCTTCGCGCTGCCCGCCGGCTGGCACCGCTACGACCGCTCGGGCGACCGGAGCGAGGCGTACGTCAGAGAGGCAGCCGCCCGGCAGGGCTACACCCCGGAGGAGTTCGTCGCCCAGCTGGAGGCAAGCACGCTGGCCACGGCCGTCGGGCCGGTCTCGGGTGGCCGGTACCAGTCGATCGACGTGCAGAAGGGCGGCTTCTCGAGGCTGCCGACCCCGGAGCAGGTCACGAGTGAGATGACCCGGCTGGCGATGGAGGTGGACGGCACGCGCACCGTGTCGACCGGCGCCGGCGAGGTGCTGGTGGCGCAGGCTCACTACCCGGTGGCCGAGGGCCGGACCGACACCGAGGTCATCCACCTCGTGACCCGAGGACAGGGACTCATGATCACGGTCAGCTCCGTGGGAGGTGGCGACGTCGCGGCGGTCACCGCCGACGTCCTGGCCACCCTCCACACGAGCTGACCCGCGAGGTCAAGGGGCGGTCGAGCCGCGCCCGCGGCCCGCGCACGCTCACGATTTGCGCTGGTCAGCGCCGCGAGCAGGGTGGACACTGCCAAGTGGAAGTCGTCGCAGGGACGCGAGTGCTCGAGTGCTGCTCGTCCGGGGAGGATGCGAGTGACTACACCGGCAGGGTCGACGCCGCCCACAGCTGGGGCGTCGCAGGGGGGGCCTGACCTCACCGCCGAGCTGCGGGAGAGCCGGGAGCAGCTCGCGGCCGTCAACGAGGTGCTCTCTGCGTTCGGCCTCTCTGCGGGAGACCCCGAGATGGTCCTCGCCACGATCGTCGAGAGCGCCCTGCGGCTGTGTCGCTCCGATGCCGCGCAGCTCTGTCTCCTCGACGACGAGCGCGTCTTCCAGCTGATCAAGGCGGTCGGCGTCAGCGACGAAGCGATCGCCTACATCGCCGAGCACCCCCTGCCGATGGACCGGGACACCCTCATGGGGCGGGTCGCGCTGGATCGCCGGGCCCAGCAGATCGAGGACGTCGTGGCCGACCCGGAGTACGGCCGCCTGGACCTGCAGCGCGTCGCCGGCTTCCGGACCACCATGGGCGCACCGCTGGTCGTCGACGACGAGGTGGTCGGGGCGCTGGTGCTGTGGCGCAACCAGGTCAGCCCGTTCGCCGAGCGCGAGCTGACCATCGTGACCGCCTTCGCGGGACAGGCCGCCCTGGCGATCAACGGGGTCCGGCTCGTGCAGGAGCTCCAAGCCGGCCGGGCCGAGCTGGCCCGGCGGGTCGACCAGCTCGAGGCCCTCGCCGAGGTGGGGGAGGCGGTCAGCTCGAGCCTCGACGTCGACGAGGTCCTGACCACGATCGTCAGCCTCGCCGTCGAGCTCTCGGGCACCGACGGCGGCTCCCTGATGGAGTTCGACGAGAAGACCCAGCTGTTCTCGGTGCGCACCACCTTCGGCACCGAGCCCCATGTGGTGCAGGCGTTGCGCGGCACCAGGATCCACATCGACGAGACCCTCGTGGGCAAGGCCTGCCTCGACCGCGCGCCCCAGCAGATCGAGGACCTCACGCTCACGGAGCGGGACCCTCACCTGTCCGTCCTGTATGCCGCCGGGTGGCTTTCCGTCGCCGCCATCCCGATGGTGCGCTCGGACCGGGTCGTCGGAGCCCTGGTGGTGCGCCGCAAGGCTCCCGGGCTGCTCAGCGACGAGACCTGCGAGGTGCTGGAGGCGTTCGCCAGCCAGTCCACGATCGCCCTGACCAACGCCCGGCTCTACCAGCAGCTGGAGCTCCAGAGCGCCGAGCTGGCCGAGGCCAGCCAGCACAAGTCGGAGTTCCTGGCGAGCATGTCGCACGAGCTGCGCACCCCGCTCAACGCGGTGATCGGTTTCTCCGAGGTGCTGCTCGAGCGGATGTTCGGCGACCTCAACGACCGGCAGGAGGACTACCTGCGCGACATCCTCAACTCGGGCCGGCACCTGCTCGCGCTGCTCAACGACGTGCTCGACCTGAGCAAGGTCGAAGCCGGGCACATGGAGCTCGACCGCACCGAGTTCGACGTCGCCGAGACCGTGGACTACGCCCTGTCGATGGTCCGGGAGCGGGCGGTGGGGCACAGCATCACGCTCCACCGGGAGGTGGCGCCCGAGGTCGGCGTGGTCCGCGCCGACGAGCTGCGGTTCAAGCAGATCCTGCTCAACCTGCTCAGCAACGCGGTGAAGTTCACCCCGGACGGCGGGCGGGTCGAGGTGCACGCCCGGACGGCCGACGGCGACCTCGAGATCACCGTGTCGGACACCGGGATGGGCATCGACCCCGCAGACCAGCAGCGGATCTTCGACTCGTTCCAGCAGGGGGGCCGCACCGCCCGCCAGGTCGAGGGCACCGGCCTCGGGCTCACCCTCACCAAGCGGATCGTCGAGCTCCACGGCGGTCGGCTCTGGCTCAACAGCGAGGTCGGCCACGGGAGCACCTTCGGCTTCTCGATCCCGCTCGGCCGCAGCCTCGTCGCGACGGTGCTGCCCGACCACTCGGTCGAGACCGCGGACGACCGGCCCGTGGTGGTCGTCGTGGAGGACGACCGCAGCTCGGCGGAGCTGATGTCGCTGCACCTGGAGGCCGCCGGGCTGCGACCGGTGGCTGTTCCCAACGGGCCCGACGGGCTGGCCGCCGTGCGCGAGCTGTCCCCGGCGGCGGTGATCCTCGACATCCGGCTCCCCGGGATGGACGGGTGGGACGTCCTCGGCGCGATCAAGGGCGACCCGCACACCGCGTCGACCCCCGTGGTGGTGGTCTCGGTGATCCACGAGCGCGGTCGCGGGTTCGCGCTCGGTGCGTCCGACTACCTCGTCAAGCCGGTCGCCCGGGACGACCTCCTCGCCGCCCTCCGACGCCTCGTCGCGCTGCCGGTCGACCAGGCGCCGCGCAAGGTGGCCGTCTTCGTCGACGACGACCCGATCGCCCTCGAGCTGGTGCGGCTGGCGCTGGATCCGGCCGGCTGGGTGGTGCACACCTGCACCACCCCCGACGTCGCCATGACCCTCATCCGCACCCATCAGCCGTCGGTGATCCTCGTCGACCTGCTCATGCCGGAGACCGACGGCTTCCAGGTGGTCGACCTCCTGCGCTCGGACCCGGAGACCGCGTCGATCCCGGTCGTGGTGCTCACCGCCAAGACCGTCACGACCCACGACCGCGAGCTGCTCGACGGGCGGATCGAGTTCGTCACGTCCAAGAGCGCCGTCGACCTCGGGCTGCTGGCCGTCCGGCTGGCCCAGATCACCGCCGGTCCGGTCCGGTCCCGCGGTCGGGAGGCCGGATGACGAACCAGGTCGTCCTCCTCGTCGAGGACAACGAACGCAACCTCAAGCTCGCGCGCGACGTGCTCGAGTATGCCGGGTTCACCGTCCTCGTCGCGACGACCGGTGAGGAGGCGGTCGCCACCGCCCAGCGCTCCGCACCCGACGTCATCCTGATGGATCTCCAGCTGCCCGGGATCGACGGCCATGCGGCCCTGTCCCTCCTGCGCGCCGACTCGGCCACGTGGAACATCCCGGTCGTGGCCCTGACCGCCTTCGCCATGGCGCAGGACCGGGACCGTGCCCTGGCGGCCGGCTTCGACGGGTACCTCGAGAAGCCGATCAGTGTCCGCAGCTTTCCCGACCAGGTACGTGCCCACCTCAGAACGGAGGACCCCCGATGACGACCGACGACGCCGTGATCCTGGTGGTCGACGACCTGCCGCAGAACGTGAAGCTGATGGATGCCGTCCTCACCCCCCGCGGGTTCACCGTCCACACCGCTACCTCGGGGGAGGAGGCGCTCGAGTGGCTGTCGACGCAGGTCCCCGACCTCGTGCTGCTCGACATCCTGATGCCCGGGATCGACGGCTACGAGACCTGTCGGCAGATCCGCGCCAACGAGGCCACCTCCTTCCTGCCGGTGGTGATGGTGACCGCGAGCGGCCAGGAGCAGAAGCTGCGCGCCATCGAGGCCGGTGCGGACGACTTCGTCACCAAACCCTTCGAGCAGGCCGAGCTGCTGGCGCGGGTGCGCTCGCTCGTGCGCGTGAAGCGGTACCACGACACGGTCGAGCGGCAGGCTGCCGAGCTGGCTGGCTGGAACCGCGAGCTCGAGGCCAAGGTGGCGGCCCAGGTGACCGAGCTGGAGCGGGTCGGTCGGCTCCGCCGGTTCCTGTCGCCGCAGGTGGCCGGCCTCGTCGTCGAGAGCGGCGACGACGCCTTCCTGCAGAGCCACCGCAGCGAGATCACTGCGGTCTACTGCGACCTGCGGGGCTTCACCAGCTTTGCCGAGACGGCCGAGCCCGAGGAGGTGATCTCGGTCCTGCGGGAGTACCACGAGGCGCTGGGTGACCTGGTCTTCCGCTTCGAGGGGACGCTCGAGCACTTCGCTGGCGACGGGCTGCTCGTCTTCTTCAACGACCCGATCCCGTGTCCCGATGCGCCGGAGCGCGCGGTGCGGATGGCCGTCGCGATGCGGGGCCGGGTGGCCGAGCTCGCGGAGGGCTGGCGCAAGCACGGTCACGACCTCGGGTTCGGGGTGGGCATCGCCCAGGGCTACGCCACCCTCGGCCGGGTCGGCTTCGAAGGGCGCTACGACTACGCGGCGATCGGCACCGTGACCAATGTCAGCGCCCGGCTGTCGGACACCGCCCGGGCGGGGCAGATCCTCGCCACCCAGCGGGTCGTCACGGGTGCGGCGGAGGTCGCCGTGACCCGCTCGCTCGGGCCGATGGAGCTGCGCGGGATCACCAGGCCGATCGAGGTGTTCGACGTCCTCGGCCTCGACGCGGCCCGGGTGACGCCATGACCTCGCTCGACGTCTCGCGACCGCTGGGCGAGCTGAACGAGGAGGAGCGCAACGCGGCATACGACCGGCTGCAGAGCCGGCTGCCCGCGGTCTGGAGATCCATGCGGCTCAACGAGCCCGGCGAGTCCGTCGTGGTGGTGCCGTCGGTGTCCCTCGACCGTGTCACGGCCAGGGCCGGGGCGATCAACCAGGCGATGGAGGAGCGCTACCTCTTCCTGTTGCTCCTGCTGCGGCAGCCCCGGCTGCGGATGGTCTACGTGACCTCGGGTCCGGTCGACCCGGCGATCGTCGAGTACTACCTCGCGCTCCTGCCGGGGGTCATCCCCAGCCATGCTCGCGCCCGATTGTCGCTGGTGTCGGTGGGCGACCTCACCCCGCGCCCCCTCACCGAGAAGCTGCTGGAGCGGCCCCGGATCCTCGCCGACATCGGGGCCCTCATCCCCGACCGCAGCCGCTCGCACCTGGTGCCCTACACGACCACGACCCTGGAGCGGGACCTCGCCCTCGAGCTCGGGATCCCCATGTACGGGGCGGACCCGAGGCACTTCGCGCTGGGGACGAAGACCGGGTGCCGGCGGCTGTTCGACGAGGCGGGCGTGGACTACCCCGCCGGCTTCGAGGACCTCCGCTCGGTCGACGCCATCGTCGACTCCCTCGCCGAGCTGCGCGCTCGCAGGCCCGGCGTCGCGGAGGCGATGGTGAAGCTCAACGAAGGAGTGGCCGGCGCCGGGAACGCCCTCGTCGACCTCCGGGGACTCCCACCCACGGGGTCGGCGTCGGAGCGCGCGGACCTGGAGGGGCGGGTGCGGAGGATGGAGCTGGAGGGCAAAACCGTCACGCACGACCTGTACTTCGCGAAGTTCGCCGAGCGCGCCGGCATCGTCGAGGAGCGGATCATCGGCGAAGAGGTGCTGAGCCCGAGCGTGCAGCTGCGGATCACCCCGCTCGGGGAGGTGGAGGTGCTGTCGACGCACGACCAGATCCTCGGTGGCCCCACGGGTCAGTCCTACCTCGGCTGCCGCTTCCCGGCCGACCCCGAGTATGCCGGCACCATCACGCAGCAGGCGAGCGCGGTGGGTGCCCGGCTGGCCGAGCTCGGCGTCCTGGGGCGGTTCGCGATCGACTTCGTGGTCGTCCGACGCGGTGCCCGCTGGGACTCGTACGCGATCGAGGTCAACCTGCGCAAGGGCGGGACCACGCACCCCTTCCTCACCCTGCAGTTCCTCACCAACGGTCGGTACGACAGCCAGACCGCGCTGTTCACGACCCCGGCCGGTCGGGAGAAGCACCTCGTCGCCACCGACCACCTCGAGGACCCCAGCCTGCGCGGACTTCGCGTCAACGACCTGTTCGACGTCGTGGCCCGGACCGGGCTGCACTTCGACCCCGCCAGCCAGACGGGAGTGGTGTTCCACATGATCAGCTCCGTCACCGAGGCTGGCCGGGTGGGGATGACGGCCGTCGGCGACACCGCCGGCAAGGCGCAGGAGTGCTACGACAGGGCGGAGCGGATCCTCCTCTCCGAGGCCCGCTCCGCCGCCACCCCCAGATCTCTCCCCTGAGGAGGGTGGCCCCGAGCGCGTCATGAGCTCAGGCAGCGATGGTGGTGGCGTGCCGCAGCGCCTCGACGACGACCTGGTGCCAGTTCAGCTGGGTCAGGTCGGTGCGACAGGATGCGCTACCGCACTCGCAGGACCACACCCACCTACCGCGCACCTTGTGGACGACCGGGTGGTGGTGGGCGAGGTCGGGGTGGTGTCGGGCGTTCCGCTTCATGACCGCCTCCTTCGTCCGTCCCTCCCGGAGCTTCCGGGTGGTCACTCCACGGTCGCGGACGAGGGCCGACCGGTCTGTGCACGGGCGGACGGAGCGAGTGTGCTCGTCGTGACACAGCGCAGCGCCCGGTGGCACTCCGAGCCGCATGTGGTGCACTGAGTCATGGAGTGGCAGCTGCTTCGGGACCTGACCGAGGGGGAGCGCCGTGAGGTCCTGGCCATGGCGAGGCGCCGCCAGTTCAAGCGCGGCGAGATCCTCTTCCACGAGGGTGACCCCGCCGACACGGTGCACTTCATCGCCGAGGGCCGGGTGATGGCCCGGCGGACCTCACCGATGGGCGACTCGGTGGCCTTCCGGGTGATCGGGCCCGGGCGCGCACTCGGCGACGTCGCGGTCGTGTCGACGGCCCAGCGGCGCAGCTCGACCGTGAGTGCCCTCGAGCCCACGACGACCCTGAGCCTGACCTTCGCCGAGTTCGCCCAGCTGTGTGCGGCGCACCCCGGCATCCAGACCCACCTGGCCACCCTCCTCGCCGCGCGGGTGAAGCGGCTGTCCGACCACCTGCTCGAGGCGCTGTTCCTGCCCACCGACCGCAGGGTGGTGCGCCGGCTCCTCGACCTGTGCGAGCAGTACGACGCACCGCCCGACCGCCCGGTGGTCATCCCGCTCACCCAGACCGACATCGCCGAGCTGGCCGGCGCCACCCGCCCGTCGACGAACCGCGTGCTGCGCGCCCTGGAGACCGAGGGCCTGCTGCGGTTGGGGCGCGGACAGGTCGAGGTCGTCGACCGAGCCGGGTTGCGCCGCAAGGACCGCTGAGTCACAGCTCGATGACCTGGCGCACCGCTCGCCCGGCGGCCAGCTCGTCCATCGCATGGTTGACGTCGTCGAGCCCGATCCGCGCCGACACCAGGGCCTCGACCGGCAACCGCCCGTCACGCCACCACCGGGCGAGCACCGGGATGTCCCGCGCCGGCACGGCCGACCCGAGGTAGCTGCCGATCACGGTCTTCGCCTGGGCCACGAGCGCCAGCGGCGAGATGCTGGCCCTGGCGTCCGGGTGGGGGAGGCCCACCGTCACGGTCCGTCCTCCCGGCGCCGTCGCGGTGACCGCGGCCTCGAACGCCCGGACGTTGCCGGCGGCCTCGACCACCACGTCGGCGGTGGTCCCGGTGCTGGCGAGCTCGTCGGGGCTGAGCGCCCGGGTGGCACCGAGCTCGAGGGCCTGCTCACGCTTGGCCGCCACCGCGTCGACGGCGACCACATCTCCCGCGCCGAGCGCCAGGGCCGTGAGCAGGGCCGCCATCCCGACCCCGCCGAGGCCCACCACCATCACCGTCTGGCCCGACTCCGGGGGCGCCGCGTTGAGGAGTGCCCCTCCTCCCGTGAGCACCGCACACCCGAGCACCGCGGCCACGGCGGGCGGCACGTCGTCGGCGACGGCGACGACCGACCTGGTGTCCACCACCGCGTGCGTCGCGAACGCCGACACCCCGAGGTGGTGGTGCACGGGTGTGCCGCCGCGAGACAACCGTCGCCCGCCGCCGAGCAGCTCGCCGGCGTTGTTGCTCGCCGAGCCGGGGCGACACGGCATACGTCTGCCGGTGGCGCAGCCGGCACACTCGCCGCACCGGGGCAGGAAGGTCATCACCACCCGCTGGCCCACCGTGAGGTCGGTGACCCCCGGCCCGAGCCGCTCGACGCGACCCGACGCCTCGTGCCCGAGCAGCATCGGCACCGGTCGCGCGCGGTTGCCGTTGACCACCGACAGGTCGGAGTGGCAGACGCCCGCAGCCTCGATCCGCACGAGCACCTCGCCGGCCTCGGGTGCGGCGAGGTCGAGGGTGCCGACGGTGAGCGGACGGCTCACGGCGAAGGGTGGGGTGCGCCCGACCTCCTCGAGGACGGCGCCGGTGATCTGCATCAGCGCTGCACCCTCATCAACGCTGGGCCACGGCCCGCTCGAGCAGCTCGCGCACCAGGGGCGGCATCGGCACGGTGCCGCGCGAGTCGCGGTCGATGTAGACGTGCACCCAGTGGCCGAGGGCGGCGATCGCGGAGTCCTCGGCGTCGAACAGGCCGAGGGCGTAGGTGATGCTGCTGCGGCCGAGGCGCTCCACCCGCACCCCCACGTCGAGCGGCCGCGGGTACTCCAGCTCGCGGAAGAAGCGGCAGCCCGACTCGGCGACGACCCCGAGCTCGGGTCCGGCCATCGTGTCGGACTCGCCCCCGGTGATCAGCCAGGCGTTGATCGCCGAGTCGAAGAGCTCGTAGTAGACGGCGTTGTTGAGGTGGCCATACATGTCGTTGTCCGACCAGCGCGTGGTGACCCGGGTGACGTGGTCGAAGTGGTCGCGGGTCAGGTTTCGGTCCGGGGACCGGTCGGCGTCGGCCGTCATGGTCCGATCCTAGGCAGGGAGCCGCTCACCCGTACGTGTCGCGCGGCCCCGGTCCGGTCGAGCGACGCGGCCCCTTCTTCCACGACGGGGCGCTCGGACCGACGATCTTGAGCGCCGTCACGGTGTCCTTGCCGACCTCGCCCTCGAGGCGGGCCATGATCGACGACTCGAGCAGCTTGAGCTGGGTCGCCCAGGCCGTGGAGTCGGCCCGCACGGTGAGGACCCCGAACTCGAAGCTCACCGGCGTGCAGTGCTGCGCCACCTCCTCGCCGACGATCTCGGGCCAGCGCCCCATCACCGAACCCACGGCGACGTCGACCTTCCACCCGCGGTCGGCCATCAGCCGGTCCATCTGGTCGCCCAGCAGGAGCGGGTCACGTCGGTCGGTGGGTGCGCCCGGGGTGGGACGCCCGATCTGCCTACGGCGCATGGGTTTCAGCCCGGGTCGCAAGCCCTTCTCGCGCGCCGCCGCACGGGCCCGCAGCAGGGCCGCCTCGGCCGCGTCATCGACCAGCACGGTCTCGTCGAGCAGCTCGGCACCGGTCGCGCCGGGATCCACCTCAGGGGTCGGGTCAGTCACGGGACCCTCGTCGTCGGGCTCGTCACTCACGCCGCGCCACCGCCCCGAGGGTCACGTGGAAGGTCTGGCCGACCAGGCTCGTCGGCACGTCGGCGTCGACGGCGGCGGTGATCAGCACCTGCTCGCAGTCGGCGACCATGGCCGCGAGCCGTTCCCGGCGCCCGGTGTCGAGCTCGGCGAACACGTCGTCGAGGATCAGCACCGGGTCCTCACCGAGGTCGTGCCGCAGCAGCTGGTATGCCGCGAGCTTGAGTCCCAGCGCGAACGACCAGCTCTCGCCGTGGCTGGCGTAGCCCTTCGCCGGCAGCTCGCCCAGGGACAGCACGAGGTCGTCGCGGTGGGGTCCGACGAGGGAGATCCCGCGCTCGACCTCCTTGTCACGCACCTCCGCGAAGGTGGCCAGCAGCTCGGCGCGCAGCACCTCGATCTCGGGCACCTCCCCGGCGGCCAGAGACGCGGCGACCGACTCCCGCAGGCTGCTCTTGTAGGAGACCCGCGCGTCGGACTGCCCGGCACTCACCTCGTCGTAGGCCTTGGCGAGGTAGGGGCCGAGGTCGCGCAGCAGCCGCAGCCGGGCGTAGAGCAGCTGCGACCCGACCGCGGCCAGGTGGTCGTTCCACACGTCGAGGGTGTGCAGCGCCGACGCCCGGGCGTCGTCCACCGGTTCGTCGGCAGGTCGGGAAGGTGGTCTGCGACGAGATCCCTTGCGCAGCAATGGTTGTGCAGACTTCAGCAAGGCGTTGCGCTGCTTGAGTGCCTTGTCGTAGTCGCTGCGGACGCCGGCCCATCGGGGCTGCCGCGCGACGAGCAGGTCGTCGAGGAACCGGCGCCGCTCCGAGGGGTCACCCTTGACCAGGGCGAGGTCCTCGGGGGCGAAGAGCACCGTGCGCAGGGTGCCGAGCACGTCGCGCGGTCGCGACACGGGGGAGCGGCCGAGCCGGGCCCGGTTGGCGCGCCCCGGATTGAGCTCCAGCTCGAGCATGGTCTCGCGGCCGTCGCGCATGACCGCACCCCGGATGACGGCCTGCTCCGCCCCGAACCGCACCAGCGGCTGGTCGGTCGAGACCCGGTGGCTGGACAGCGTCGCGAGGTAGCCGATCGCCTCGACCAGGTTGGTCTTGCCCTGTCCGTTCAGCCCGACGAGCGTGGTGACGCCGGGCTCGAGCGGCAGCTCGGCCGTCCGGTAGCTGCGGAAGTCGGCGACGGTCAGGTGGCGGACGTGCATGGTCGCCCGATCTGGTGCTCGTGGGTCGGCTGCTGGGCGCGCAGTGCCTGGGTCAGCTGGACTTCTTGGCGGCGCGCTTGCGGGTGGACCCGGTGCCGGACGTCGGACCGGACTTCGAGCCTGACGTGGACCCGGTGCCGGAGGACGGGCCGGCCGAGGCCGCCTTGCGTCCCTTGGCTGCCGCCTTGGCGGCGCTCCTGGTCGGCTTCTCCTTGGGGGCCACCTTCGCAGCGACGGCCTTCTCGTGCTTGGGCGCGCCGTCGGCGCGCAGCTTCTCGCCCTCGGAGACGGACATGACCTGGTGCCCACCGAAGCCGCCGCGCAGCGCTGCGACGGCCTGCATGGTCGGCGACTCCTGCTGGCGGGAGGCGAACCGGGAGAACAGCGAGGCCGAGATCACCGGCATGGGCACCGAGTTGGCGATGGCCTCCTCGACGGTCCAGCGGCCCTCCCCGGAGTCGACCGTGTAGCCGGAGACGTCGTCGAGGTGCGGGTTCTTCTCCAGCGCGTCGACCAGCAGGTCGAGCAGCCAGGAGCGGACCACGGTGCCACGGGTCCAGGCCTTGAACGCTCCCGGCACGTCGGTGACGATGTCCTTGGCCTCGAGCAGCTCGTAGCCCTCGGCGTAGGCAGCCATCAGGCCGTACTCGATGCCGTTGTGCACCATCTTCGCGTAGTGGCCCGCGCCGACCTTGCCGGCGTGGACGAAGCCTTCGTCGCGCGGGCCCTCGGGGCGCAGCGCGTCGAAGATCGGCATGGCCTTGCGCACGTTGGCCGCAGTGCCGCCGACCATCAGGCCGTAGCCGTTCTCCAGACCCCAGATGCCACCGCTCACCCCGCAGTCGAGGTAGGCGATCCCCTTGGCCTTGAGGAGCTTCTCGTTCTCGAAGTCGTCGGTGAACCGGCTGTTGCCGCCGTCGATGACCATGTCGCCCTTGTCGAGCAGCTTGGCCAGCTGGGCGACGGTGTCAGTGGTCGGCGCACCCGACGGCACCATCACCCACACGGTGCGGGGGGCGTCGAGCGCCTTGACCAGACCGGCCAGCGTCTTGACGTCCGACACCTTCGGGTCGCGGTCGAAGCCGACCACCTCGTGCCCTGCGCGGCGGATCCGCTCGCGCATGTTGCCACCCATCTTGCCGAGACCGATCAGACCAAGCTGCATGATGCGACGCCCTTTCGTGTGGGTGGTGCGGTATGCCGCGGAGCCGGCTTCGCGGCATACCTCGGGGTGCGGCCCGCTCAGGCTACGCCCGGGGGTGGTCAGCTCGCGAAGCGAACGGGCATCAGCACGTAGCGGTAGGTGGTGTCCGCCTCACCGTCGAGCTCGTCCTGGCCGGACAGGACCGCCGGGCGCGAGGGCTGGGTGAAGGAGAACCGCGAGTAGTCGGTGCCGACCGCGCCCAGCCCGTCGAGCAGGAACTGCGGGTTGAAGGCGATCTCGATCTCGGGTCCGGTCAGGGTCGACTCGACCGCCTCGGAGGCCTGGGCGTCGTCGCCGGTGCCGGCCTCGATGGCGACCTGGCCGTCGCTGAACTTCAGTCGCACGGGGGTGTTGCGCTCGGCCACGAGGGCGACCCGCTTGACGGCCTCGATCAGCTCCGACGTCTTGATCACGGACTCGGTGTCGACGGTGGTCGGGAAGATCGAGGTGACCTTCGGGTACTCGCCGTCGAGCAGGCGGGTGGTGGTGCGCCGCTGCCCGGCCTCGAAGCCGACCAGGCCGTCGCCGCCGGCCGACGAGCCGAGGGCGAGCTCGATCGAGCCGGACGCGCCGAGCGCCTTGGCCGTCTCGGAGAGGGTGCGGGCTGGGACCAGCGCCAGGTGGCTGGCGTCGGTGGCCTCGGGGTTCCAGGTCAGCTCGCGCATGGCCAGCCGGTAGCGGTCGGTCGCCAGGAGCGTCATCTTGTCGCCGTCGATCTCGACCCGCACGCCGGTCAGGATCGGGAGGGTGTCGCCACGGTCGGCCGCGATCGAGACCTGGGCGACCGCCTGGGTGAACACGTCACCGGCGATGGTGCCACTGGCCGTCGGGGAGGTCGGCAGCGTCGGGTAGTCGTCGGCGGGCATCTGCATCAGGCTGAACCGCGACGAGCCACAGACGACCGAGACCTTGTTGCCCTCGGTCGCGACGTCGACCGGCTTGGACGGCAGGTTGCGCGAGATGTCGGCGAGGAGCCGGCCGAGCACCAGGACGGTGCCACCCTCGGCGACCTCGGCCGCGACGGTGATCTTGGCGGAGACCTCGTAGTCGAAGGCCGAGAGGGTCAAGGTGCCCTCTTCGTTCGCCTCGAGCAGCACGCCGGCCAGGACCGGCACCGGCGGACGGGCCGGGAGGCCGCGGGCCACCCACGTCACGGCATCGGCGAGGACCTCACGTTCGACCCGGAACTTCACCGTGACTACCTGCCCTTCGCGTGCGGCCACGCCGCTGAAAACTTCAAGAATGTGATTGCGGACTGACCCTAGTGCTCACCGTGCGGTCGGCCAACCCGGATCGGGCAATCCGCTGGCCCTGATCTCGGTCGTCGAGCATCCGGTCGTTCCCTGTCGTTCGGGCCGGGTGGGCCCAGGGTTTGGTACTCGGGGCTGGATCCATGACTAGGGAGGGGTAGTCGTTGTCATAGGGGGTGTGGATCCTGTGGACGACCGACATCGGTGCAGGTCAGCGCGGCGCGTCCGGTGTGCACGAGCGGTGGACGGGCCGGCGGACAAGCTGGTCGTGGTTGTGGAGGCGGCCCGGCCGCCCACACCGGCTCCACACGGCATACCCCGCTTGTCCCCAGTCCTGGGGGTGTCGTGCACGCGTTGTCCACCGGTTGTCCACAGGCCTTGGGAAAAGATCATCCATTCAGACGATGGTCGTAGGGGCGGAATACATACCCACAGAGTTGTCCACAGGTGTGGACCACGGGCCGGGTACCGCGTTTGTCCGGTTCCTGAGCGTGGTCCGTGCTCGTCTGAGCACGTCTGACCGGGCGCCGGACGAAGATGTCGGGAGGATGAACAAACCTTCACAGCTGTGCACAACCCTGTGGAGAACGTCCCGGCAAAGGGGGACCGAGGTCAGCGGGACTGCTGCTTGATCCGGTTGGTGAGCTCGGTGACCTGGTTGTAGATCGCCCGGCGCTCGGCCATCAGCTGCCGGATCTTCTTGTCGGCGTGCATCACGGTGGTGTGGTCGCGGCCCCCGAACTGCTGGCCGATCTTCGGCAGCGAGAGGTCGGTCAGCTCGCGGCAGAGGTACATCGCGATCTGCCGGGCGGTCACCAGCACCCGCGAGCGCGACGTGCCGCAGAGGTCCTCGATGGTCAGCCCGAAGTAGGCCGCCGTCTGCGCCATGATCGTGGCGCTGGTGATCTGCGAGCCCTGCTCGTTGGGGATGAGGTCCTTGAGCACGATCTCGGCCAGGCCCATGTCGACGCTCTGGCGGTTCAGGCTGGCGAACGCGGTGACGCGGATCAGGGCGCCCTCGAGCTCGCGGATGTTGGTGGAGATCCGGCTGGCGATGAACTCGAGCACCTCGTCGGGCGCGCTCATCCGCTCCTGGATGGCCTTCTTGCGCAGGATCGCGATGCGGGTCTCGAGGTCGGGCGGCTGGACGTCGGTGAGCAGGCCCCACTCGAACCGGCTGCGCATCCGCTCCTCGAAGCCGCTGAGCAGCTTGGGCGGGAGGTCGCTGGTGATGACGACCTGCTTGTTGGCGTTGTGCAGGGTGTTGAACGTGTGGAAGAACTCCTCCTGCGTCTGCACCTTGCCCTGGAGGAACTGGATGTCGTCGATCAGCAGGACGTCGACATCGCGGTAGCGGCGCTGGAAGTTGCTCGCCTTGTCGTCGCGGATGCTGTTGATGAAGTCGTTGGTGAACTCCTCGGAGTTCACGTAGCGCACCTTCACGTGCGGGTAGAGGTTGCGCGCGTAGTGGCCGATCGCGTGCAGGAGGTGGGTCTTGCCCAGGCCGGACTCGCCGTAGACGAACAGCGGGTTGTACGCCTTCGCCGGCGCCTCGGCCACCGCGACCGCCGCGGCGTGGGCGAACCGGTTGCTCGCGCCGATGACGAAGGTGTCGAAGGTGTACTTCGGGTTGAGCCGGGTCGCCGACTCGTCGGTGATGCTCGGGACCTCGTCGCGCGGTCGGCGCTGCGGCTCGGTCGCGGGGGTGAGCGCGTAGACGTTGTCGCCCTGCCCGGGCGCACCCATGCCGGAGCTGATGCCGGAGCTCGTGCCCGAGTTGATGCCGGAGTTGATGCCGGAGTTGATGCCGGAGTTGATGCCCGCCTGGAGGTCGGAGCCCAGCGTGAGGGCGAGAGCCGACCCGGTCTCGTCGGGGTAGCCGGTCGTGTCCTCGGTGTGGTGCGCCTCGTCGAGTGAGGTGTCGACCGTGACCGCGAGGTGGACCTGCTCCCCGAGCTGCGAGGAGAGCGCCCGGGTCACGGCGTCGCGCACTCGTTGCTCGACGACGTCCTTGGTGTAGTCGTTCGGGACCTTGACCAGGGCGGTGCCGTCGAGCAGGCCGGCCAGGCGGGCCAGCGTGAGGAACGCGCGCTCGCGGGCCGGCAGTCCGTCGGCGTCGAGGGTGGCGATGGTGTTCTGCCAGATCTGTGTGAAGTCCAGATCTGTGTCACTCACCGGTCCACATCCCTTTCGACGGTCTTCGCGGATCTGCCCTGTCGCAGGGTCTGTGCTGGTCTGCTGCCTCAGCATGCCTTGTCCACATGGTTATCCACAACCTGTGGGCAAGGAATGGGACGAGGAGGGACGGTAACAACAGCGGCGGTGCCTCGGCAACCGAAACGGCCGAAAATTGGCCCGCTTGCGCCAAAATCAGTGCGCGAGGTCGGCGTGTCCCCGGCCTGAACCGGGACCAGCGGTGCTAAAAGCCCCAGGTATGCCGGGTGGTCGGCGCTGGTTTGACCCTGCCCGCCGCGCTCGCGTACCTTTGACCAGGCCTGTCGGCCGTTTTCGCATGCCCGTGACGCCCCTGGATCGTCGGTGAGTCCCACCGCTGGTCGAGGCGCGGGCCTCCGATTGCGGCCGAACAGGCGCCCCAAGCACTCAGCAGGCCACCCGGGCCTGACCAGTAACGGAGATCCTCGTGAGCAAGCGTACTTTCCAGCCGAACAACCGTCGTCGGGCCAAGACCCACGGCTTCCGTCTGCGCATGCGCACCCGTGCGGGTCGTGCCATCCTGTCGGCCCGCCGCGCCAAGGGCCGCTCCGAGCTCTCCGCCTGAGGACGACCCCGTGCTGCCCGCGGGGCACCGGCTCCGTGCGAGCTCGGACTTCGCGGCCACCTTCCGGGGGCCCAGGGGAGCCCGAGCTGGCGCCACGCTGATCGTGGTCCACGCCAACCAGGCCGACGCGCGTGCGGGACAACCGCCGCGGGTCGGTTTTGTTGTCTCCAAGGCCGTGGGCAACGCCGTCGTCCGCAACCGCACCAAGCGCCGCCTGCGTGCCCTGATGGCGGCCCGGGTTGGGGCCGTGCCCGCTGGGACTGACCTCGTCATCCGCGCGAATCCCGTTGCAGCACAAGCGAATTCGGCTTCCCTGGCGGTCGAGCTGGACGCCCTCCTGGCGCGGGTGTCCGCGCGGCTGGGGGCGGGTCGAGCGTGACCACCCTCAAGCGAGTCACCGCGGCGCCCCTGATCGGGCTGCTCCTGTTCTACCAGCGCTTCATCTCCCCGATGACGCCCCCGACCTGCCGCTACTACCCGTCCTGCTCGTCGTACGCCCTCACCGCGATCCGCCGCTTCGGACCCGTCAAGGGAACCTGGCTGGCGCTGCGGCGGTTGGGTAGGTGCCACCCGTGGGCTGCCGGAGGGGTCGACCACGTCCCCGCCCGCCACCCGCAGGCACCGGACGGGACGACGCAGGCACCACCGGCCGACCAGCCGGCAGCACCACCCGCCCACGCCGCCTAGCGGCCGGGCACCAGACCTGCCGGCCACGCGGCCTACCCACTGCGTGACCGGAACCACCGGTGGACCGGCACCTAGACGGGACACCACCAGATTGAGGACGACATGAGCTTCAGTGACCTGATCTACCCGTTCGAGTGGATCGTGGCGTGGATCCTGTACGGCTGGCACACCCTCTTCACGACCCTCGGCATCCCGTCGGCCTCCGGAGTGGCGTGGACCCTGTCCATCGTCGGGCTCGTGGTCGTCATGCGCGCCGCGATGATCCCGCTCTTCGTCAGGCAGATCCACGCCTCGCGCCGGATGCAGCTGATCCAGCCCGAGATGCAGAAGATCCAGGCCAAGTACAAGGACAAGAAGGATCCCGACTCCCGTCAGGCGATGACGCAGGAGACGATGGACCTCTACAAGCGGACCGGGACCAACCCGTTCAGCTCGTGCCTGCCGATCCTGCTCCAGTCGCCGTTCTTCTTCGGCCTGTTCCGGGTGCTCAACGGCCTCAAGAAGATCTCGGACGGCACGACCGACCCGATCGGGCCGATCACCCGCAAGCTCGCCGGTGAGGCGGAGGCGTCGACGTTCTTCGGCGCCCAGCTGTCCGACCGGTTCATCGGCGCCAACAGCCTCACCGTCCAGATCGTCACGGTCGTCCTCATCATCCTCATGTCGGCCAGCACGTTCACCACCCAGCGCCAGCTGATGATGAAGAACATGCCGGCCTCGGCACTGGACAACCCGTTCGCGAAGCAGCAGAAGATGCTGCTCTACCTGATGCCGATCTTCTTCGCCATCTCCGGCGTGAACTTCCCCATCGGCGTGCTGCTCTACTGGCTCACGACGAACGTCTGGTCGATGTGCCAGCAGTTCTACGTGATCCGCAAGATGCCTGCGCCCGGCTCCCTCGCCGAGAAGGCGATGCAGGAGCGGCGGCTCAAGAAGGGCAAGCCGATCGAGGAGTTCACCGTCAAGGGCCTCGACAAGCCCGCGGAGACCGAGGCCCCCAAGCCCAGCGGCCAGCGCGTGCAGCCCACCCGGAACAAGAAGAAGAAGGGTGGCCCGGCCAAGCCGGCAGCCAAGCCCGCGAAGACCCCCGCCTCCACCACCGACTCCACGCCCCAGACCGACAACTGAGAGTGATCACCATGACCGAGCACAACGACACCGTCGTGGACGACACCCCCGCCAGCGACCAGGCTGCCAGGCCGGCCGCCGAGGCGACGAGCGAGACCACCGCCCCGACCGGCGACGAGCAGACCGACGAGGCGACCGTGGACGCCTCGACCGACCCCGACGCTGACGCTGACGCTGACGCCGACGCTGACGCTGACGCCGACGACGAGGGTGCCGAAGAGGGTGCCGAAGAGGGTGCCGACTCGTCCGCGGCCCCGCGCCGCCGCCCGGCCAAGGTGGCCGACCTCGAGCGCGAGGGCGAGGTCGCCGCTGACTTCCTCGAGACGCTGCTCGACATCGCCGACCTCGACGGAGACATCGACGTCGACGTGGATGGCGACCGCGCGGCGGTGTCCATCGTCGACTCCGACGAGGGCCGGGTCCCCCGTAGCCTCGTCGGCCAGGACGGCAAGGTGCTCGAAGCCCTCCAGGAGCTGACCCGGCTCGCCGTCCAGTCGGCGACCGGTGAGCGCAGCCGGCTCATGCTCGACGTGGCCGGCCACCGCGCCGAGCGTCGTTCCACCCTCGTCGAGCTCGCCCAGACGGTGATCGAGCAGGTCAAGGCCTCCGGTGAGAAGGCCGCCCTCGACCCCATGACGGCGTTCGAGCGCAAGGTGGTCCACGACGAGGTGCTGGCCGCCGGGCTGTCCTCCGAGTCAGACGGCGTCGAGCCGCGACGCTTCGTCGTCATCCTCCCGGCCTGACGCGAGCGACGACGACTGTGTTTCACGTGAAACAGCGCGCATGACATCGCACGAGCGCACCGACGACGGGCGCGGGACCGGGGAGACCGGGACCGCGCCCGTCGCGGCATCAGCGACCGACGGCCCTGCGGCTGCTGCCCCGATGACAGTGCCCGTGGCCCCTCCCGCTGCTGCCGTGGTGTTCGGGGACCGGCTGGCCCTGGCTGAGCAGTTCGCGGCGATCCTGGCCGACACCGGCGTCTCGCACGGGCTGATCGGCCCCAGGGAGGTGCCGATCCTCTGGGACCGGCACATCCTCAACTGCGCCGTCGCCCACGAGGCGTTCCCCGAGGGGGTCGCCGTGGTGGACGTCGGGTCGGGGGCCGGCCTCCCCGGGCTGGCCCTCGCGATCGTCCGGCCGGACCTGCACCTCCACCTGGTCGAGCCCATGCTGCGCCGCACGACCTGGCTGTCGACGACGATCGAGGAGCTCGGGCTCCACAACTGCACGGTGCACCGGGGTCGGGCCGAGGAGTTCGCCGGCGTGCTCTCGGCTCCCTATGCCACCGCCCGGGCGGTCGCCCGCATCGACAAGCTGGCACGCTGGACCTTCCCCCTCCTGCAGGACGGCGGGACCCTGGTGGCGCTCAAGGGCGGCTCGGCCGCTGAGGAGCTCGACGCGGAGCGGAAGACGCTGCGCAAGCTCGGCATGACCTCAGCCCGGATCGAGACCCATGGCGCCGAGCTGCTTCCGGTGCCGACCACCACGCTCCAGGTGACGATCGGCTCCCGACCGGCGCCGAAGGGTCGCTCCAAGGGTGCGGCGCGCCGGGCGGCCAAGGGCAAGGGCGCGACCCGACCCTCGCGCTGACGCACCCGACCCGCGTCTGGTCGACGGATCGGGTGGTGTGCGCTGTGCCGGTTTCACTCGGTCGGCGTAGGCGCCGCCTCCCGCGTTGTGACTCGGCCACGACGTAGGGTTGGATGATGTCCATGGCCAACGAGGAGACTGTGTGAGCACAGCAACGGTGCAACTGACCCAGGGACTCGGATGGCCTCAGCGGCTCGGCCGCGCCAGCACGGCGCTCGGCTGGCCAGCGCGCGACCAGCGCGCCGACGGCGCCGCTGTTTCACGTGAAACCGCCGTCGAAGCGGGCCTCCCACGGACCGTCGACCTCCACGACTCGGCCGACGTTTCACGTGGAACGGAGCCGTCGGACGCGCCGGTCGACCCCGACGGGGTAGCAGCCGGCGAGCCCATCGGCACGCCAGTCAGCGAGCCGCCCACGGAGTCGGAGCCGGAGCCGGATGTGGAGCTGGTAGCTGCCTCTGAGGCCGCGCCGCACACCGGCGACTCGGTCGCTGCCACGGAAGCCCTCGAGGCGCTGGCCGCCGTGGTTTCACGTGAAACGGACGACCGCGAGGAGCTGGCCTCCTCCCTGCCGCAGGGGGACCACGACACCCCCCTGGCCCGGGCGGTGGCCGCCGACGCCCGCAAGCGGATCGCCCTGACCGGCCGGGTCTTCCCGAAGCCGCCGACCACCCGCGTGCTGACCGTCGCCAACCAGAAGGGTGGGGTGGGCAAGACCACCACCACCGTCAACGTCGCCGCGGGTCTCGCGCAGGCCGGACTGACCGTGCTCGTCATCGACATCGACCCCCAGGGCAATGCCAGCACCGCGCTGGGGATCGACCACCACGCAGAGGTGCCGAGCATCTACGACGTCCTGGTCGAGGGGACGCCGCTCGCGGACGTGGTGCAGGAGTGCCCTGACATCGCGGGCCTGTGGTGCGCCCCGGCCACGATCGACCTCGCCGGGGCCGAGATCGAGCTGGTCTCGCTCGTCGCGCGGGAGACCCGGTTGCAGAAGGCGATCGCCGCCTACCTCGAGCAGGGGTCGACCGCCGGGCGCCCGTCGCCCGACTACGTGCTGATCGACTGCCCGCCGAGCCTGGGCCTGCTGACGGTGAACGCCTTCGTCGCCGCGCAGGAGGTCTTCATCCCGATCCAGTGCGAGTACTACGCCCTCGAAGGCCTCTCGCAGCTGCTCAAGAACATCGAGCTGATCCGCAACCACCTCAACCCGACGTTGCACGTGTCGACCATCCTGCTCACCATGTACGACGGTCGCACCCGCCTCTCGGCCCAGGTCGCCGACGAGGTGCGCACCCACTTCCCCGAGCAGGTGCTCCGCAACACGGTGCCCCGCTCGGTGCGGATCTCCGAGGCACCGAGCCACGGCCAGACCGTGATGACCTACGACCCGAACTCGAGCGGGGCGCTGTCCTACCTCGGCGCCGCCGCAGAGCTCGCCGACCGCGGCGCCGCCACCACCGCCGACCACCAGACCGCATCCGCGCAGAACTGAGAGAAGAGACCATGAGCGAGAAGCGCCGCGCCCTCGGCCGGGGCCTGGGAGCCCTCATCCCCAACGCCCCGACCTCCCCGAACGGCCGTCCCGTGGACGTCTTCTTCCCCGACTCGCGCCCCGGCGCGGCCACGGCGTATGCCGGTGGGTCACCGGCCGGCGAGGGCGACCAGGGTGGGGGAGTCGCCGTGGCCGACGTCGACGGCGCCGACACCGCAGCTCCCACCTCGGAGACAGACACCACCCAGGGGGGCGACCAGGACGGCGCCGGGGCCACGGCCACCGACGGCTCGGAGCTCGCGCCGGTGCCCGGGGTGTCCTACGGTGAGATCCCGGTCGAGCAGATCCGGCCCAACCCGCGCCAGCCCCGGTCGGTCTTCGACGAGGACGACATGGCCGAGCTGGTGCACTCGATCCGCGAGATCGGAGTGCTCCAGCCGATCGTGATCCGGCCCATTCCCGCAGGTCAGGGGCCTGACGAGCTCGACAACGCGGCCGACGGCGTGCGCTACGAGCTGATCATGGGCGAGCGCCGCTGGCGGGCGTCGCAGGCAGCCGGCAAGGCCACCGTGCCGGCCATCGTCAAGGAGACCGACGACGACGACCTGCTGCGCGACGCCCTCCTGGAGAACCTCCACCGCAGCCAGCTGAACGCGCTGGAGGAGGCCGCGGCATACCAGCAGCTGCTCGAGGACTTCGGCTGCACGCACGACGAGCTGGCCGCCCGCATCGGTCGCTCGCGACCGCAGATCTCCAACACGCTCCGGCTGCTCAAGCTCCCGCCACTGGTCGCCCGCAGGGTCGCCGCGGGCGTCCTGTCCGCCGGCCACGCACGGGCCCTGCTGGGGCTCTCCGACGGCGCCGCGATGGAGCGGGTCGCGCAGCGGATCGTGGCCGAGGGCCTCAGCGTCCGCAACGTCGAGGAGATCGTGGCCGTGGGTGGGCCCGACGAGGTGGCCAAGCCGCGTCGTCCCCGGGCCGGCAACCGGCACCCGCAGCTCGACGACCTGGCGGCCCGGCTCTCCGACCGCTTCGACACCCGCGTGAACATCGCCCTGGGGCAGCGCAAGGGCAAGCTCACCGTCGAGTTCGCGTCAGTGGACGACCTCAACCGGATCGTCGACATGCTGGGCCTCGACCGCAGCGCCTGAGCTGGGGTAGGGAAGGCTCGGCGGGAAAACCGTTGCGGCAGTAGTGGATTCGTGCTGCGCGGTCAGCTGTGCGAGGCGAGGTAGGCGCGCAGGTCGCCGAGTCGCAGGACACCGGTGGTGGCGGTGTCATCGTCGCCCATGTAGAGCCGCTGGAGACTGACCAGGACGGCCTCGGCGAGGGTATCGCGGAAGAGCGGGTCGGCGAGCCGAGCCGCGTCGGTGGGGTGCGAGAGGTAGCCGGCCTCGATCCGCACCGCCGGCATCCGGGTCTGCTGGAGCAGGGCCCACGAGCGGCCGTGCGAGCGGCAGTTCTCGAGCCCGGTGCGGGCCACCACCTCGCGCAGCACGAGGTCGGCCAGGTGCTCACCAACGGCTGACCACGACGTCTTGCGGTCGCGACCGAAGAAGAAGGTGGCCACGCCGCTGGCCTCGGCCGCGTCGTGGGAGTCGCAGTGCAGCGAGAGCACGAGGTCGGCCCCGGCCTCGTTGGCCAGCGCGGCCCGCTCGTCCTCGGTGGGGCTGGTGTGCTCGGTGCGGGTGTAGACGACGGAGACGCCGATCGCGGTCAGGCGGCCCTCGATCCGTCGTGCCAGGTCCATCACGACCTCGGACTCGACCAGCCCGTGGGCGGCGGCCCCGGTGTTGCTGCCGCCGTGGCCGGGGTCGAGCACGACCGTGCGCCCCGACAGGCTGTGTCCCGAGCGCCGGACCAGCTCACGCTCGCGCAGCACGTTGGCCGAGCCGCCGGACACCGACCGGCGCAGGTCCTCGAAGGCCCGGAGGGTGTGGGGACCGACCGAACCGTCACCGGACAGGCCGTAGGCCCGCTGGAAGCTGCGGACGGCCCGCTCGGTCTCGGGGCCGAAGCGGCCGTCGACCCGGCCCGCGGCGAAGCCCAGGGTGTTGAGCCGCTCCTGGAGGGTCACGACGTCCTCACCGCGCTGCAGGTGACCCGGCGTGTGCAGGAGGATCCGGTCACCGAGGGCCCAGCGGGCGCCGTCGATGGCGGTGAAGGTCTCCACCCCCACCACGCCGTCGACGATCAGGCCCTTGTGCTGCTGGAAGGCGCGCACGGCCCGCTCCATCGAGGCGTCGAACACGCTGGGGTCGTCGGCCTGCAGGTCGGGCCGGTCGGGCAGCTGGTCGGGGGGCAGCGCGGCCAGCCGGGCTCGCACGTCCGCGACCTCGGGCCCGTGGCTCCCGAGGCCGAGCAGGCCGTACTTGCTGTCTGACACGCGGCCTCCTCGGCATGGCGGGCGACGCCCGGTGAACGGATCATCGCAGATGGATGTTTGTGCAGGTCAGCGGTGGTGCGCCGGCCCCGTGGGCACGCTCGCGGCACACCGTGTCCGACTCCCGAGCCTAAGTCAGAACAGCCTCGCGGACCAACCGGACCGGCCCGGGAACGACGATGCCGGTCGCGCCCACCATCGGGCGCGACCGGCAGGCGGTCACGGGGTCACTCAGCCGAGGTAGTCGGCGAGCTCACGCACCAGCTTGGGCTTGGGCATGGCACCCACGAGGGTCTTCACGACCTCGCCCCCGACGTAGACGTTGAGGGTCGGGATGCCGGTGATGCCGTAACGGCTGCTGACGGCGAGGTTCTCGTCGGTGTTGAGCTTGACGATCTCGATCTTGTCGGCGTGGGCGACGGCCAGCTCCTCGAGGATCGGGGCGACGGCGCGGCACGGGCCGCACCAGGGTGCCCAGAAGTCCACCAGGACCGGCTTGTCTTTCTGGAGGACGTCGGCCTCGAAGGTGGCGTCCGTGGTGTCCTTGATGGCTCCCACTCGGGGGCTCCTTTCGGTGGTGCTGCGGTTGATGGCTCTGCGGTCTAGCTGGTGGAGCGGTGTGGCTGCGTCTGCCTCTCATGATCCCCGCGGGGTCTGACAGGCGGACCGGTGGGTCAGTGCGTCAGTGCCGGCTCGCCGGTGAGGGCGGCGTCGGCCGCGGGGGCGCCGGCATGCTCGCGGTCGGCGAGGTAGCGCTCGGCGTCGAGGGCCGCGGCACAGCCGGACCCCGCCGCCGTGATGGCCTGCCGGTAGGTGTGGTCGACCAGGTCACCCGAGGCGAACACGCCCGGGAGGTTGGTCAGCGTGGTGCGGCCCTGGACGAGGACGTAGCCCTCGTCGTCGAGGTCGACGACACCCTTGACCAGCTCGTTGCGCGGGTCGTGGCCGATCGCGACGAACAGGCCGGTGACGGGCAGCTCGCGGGTCGCACCGGTCTCGGTGTCGCGCAGCGTGATGCCGGTCAGCTTCGCGTCGCCGTGGATCGCCTCGACGGCGGAGTTCCAGGCGAACCTGATCTTGTCGTTGGACAGCGCGCGCTCGGCCATGATCTTGGAGGCCCGCAGCTCGCCGCGACGGTGGACGATCGTCACCGAGCGGGCGAACTTGGTGAGGAAGGTCGCCTCCTCGACGGCGGAGTCGCCGCCACCGACGACGGCGATGTCCTGGTCACGGAAGAAGAACCCGTCGCAGGTCGCACACCACGAGACGCCGTGGCCGGACAGCCGCTTCTCGTCGGGCAGACCCAGCTCGCGGTAGGCAGACCCCATGGCGAGGATGACGGCGTGGGCGCGGTAGGTGTTGCCCTCCGCGTCGACCACGGTCTTGACCGCACCCTCGAGGTCGACGGACTCGACGTCGTCGGTGATGATCTCGGCCCCGAACCGCTCGGCCTGGGCCCGCATGTTCTCCATCAGGTCGGGACCCATGATCCCGTCGCGGAACCCCGGGAAGTTCTCCACCTCGGTGGTGTTCATCAGCGCCCCACCTGCGGTGACGGCGCCTTCGAAGAGCAGCGGCTGGAGGTTGGCCCGGGCCGCGTAGACAGCGGCGGTGTAGCCCGCCGGGCCCGAGCCGATGATGATCAGACTGCGGATGTCGGCGGGTGCGGTGGTGGTCACGCGGTTACAGCCCCTTGTGGTCGAGAAGGCGGTGCACCGCAACATACGGTGCCGGACTCTTCAACTGATCGTAGGGCCTCGATGTTCCCTACCGCCGCCTGACCGGCCCGACGCGCGGGCGAGCGCAGAAGGCGGAGTGGTCGAGGCGCCCTCAGGGGAGGGTGAGCGGCCCGGCGAGCAGCCTGGGGTGCTGCGCGTCGCAGTCGGGAGCCACGGCATACACCGACTCGGTGCCGCCCCGGTCGACCAGCGCGATCACCGCCGGGACGCCGTCGAGGGTCGCGACGTCGCCGCGCACCGGGAGCCCGTCCTTGACCCCCAGGGCGGTGAGGCAGCCACGCAGCCCGGCCTCGCCGTAGGGCACGGCGTAGTCCTTGGCTGCCGAGGAGGCCTCGAACGTGGAGCCCAGCGTCGCCGCCTGGGTGGCGAGCCCGGCGGTCGTGTATGCCGTGCCGGTCGCCGCGAGGGCCACGTCGCCGACCGGGCCACGCACCCTCTGGTCGCCGAGGGTGGACGGTTGGGGGGACGACGTCGAGCCCGGAGCGGCGGGGGCGCCACCGGAGTCGGCGAGGGCGCCGCTGTTGCCCTCTGCGCTGCTGGCGCTGTCGGCCGAGGAGGTGCCCTTCAGCGAGGCCATCACGTCGCCGGGACCGGTGCCGGTGAGCAGGGCGGGGAGGCCCACGGCGAGGATCACGGCGGCAGCGGCGGCTGCGCCCAGGTGCTGCCAGCCCCAGCTGCGCCGGCGCAGCGGCACGACGGTGCCACCCTGGCGGGCGGACTGCTCCTGCGCGATCGAGGCGGTGATGCGGGCGACGAGGTCGGCCGGCATGGGACCGGGGTCGGGCAGGGCCGACAGCAGCGCCCGGATGCCGGTGGGGTCGTGCTCTGTGTCGTCGTGCCTGCCGGCGCTCGCGCCGCGCGGGTCCGGCGGGGTGCTGCCGTGCGGGGGGACGCCATGGTCCGCCGGGGGCACGCGGGGTGTGCTCACCACGACTTCCTCCAGACGATGGGTGTCGGTCTCGTGGTCGCGCGGCTGCCGGTGCGGGCACGGCGGTGGCGACATGTGTACGACGTCACGGCTGCCCCGATGGTTCCCGCAGGAGCTCGGCCATGGCGTCGCGGCCCCGGCTGCACCGCGACTTCACGGTGCCCTCCGCGACCTCGAGCACGGCGGCCGCCTCGGCGACCGACATCCCGTGCATGTCGACGAGGATCAGCGCCATCCGCTGGCCCTCGGGGAGGCGCTCCAGGGCCTCCCGGACGTCGAGCCGCGTGTCGACCGACGACTCCGCGTCGTGGCGGTCGGCCAGCTCGTGCTCGGGCAGCTCGCTGGTGGGTTTGTCGCGCCGCAACCGGTCGAGGCAGGCGTTGACCACGATGCGGTGCAGCCAGGTGGTGACCGCCGCGTCACCCCGGTAGGACCCGGCCCGCCGAAAGGCGGAGATGAACGCGTCCTGCACGCAGTCGGAGGCGAGCTCACGGTTGCGGGTGGTGCGCAGGGCCACCGCCCACATGCGGTCGCGGTGGCGGAGGAACAGCTCACCGAACGCCTCCGGGTCGCCCTCGACGTGCGCGCGCAGCAACGCGCGGTCGTCCTGCTCGTGCAACGGGAGGCTGCTCATCGATGTCCGGTCGGCTGCCGCGCCGGCTCAGCCGACCGTGACCTCGGCGACGGTGGCGCGGAACCGGCCGTCGGACACCTGGGTCACCGCGGTGAACCAGACGAAGACGTACTGGCCCTTCACGACCGACGGGGCCTTGAGGGTCACGGCTCCGGACTTGCCCTTCGAGGAGCCGATCGCGGTGGCGCTGCCCAGGGAGTCACGGTCCTCGCCGACGTACACGGTCACGTCGGCCGCGTTGGGCAGCACGAGCCCGACCGTCGAGACGCTGCGGTTCTGCCCGAGGTCGAGTCGCAGGCCGACGCCCTTCTTGAGGCCACCGAGGTTGGGGCTGGCGTAGCCCTCGGAGCTCCAGTAGGTGTTGGTCTTGCCGTCGAAGACGCGCGGGGCCTCGCCGTTGCGCTCCGCGCCGTCGCCCTCGGGGTCGAAGCCGGTGGCGCTGAGGATGGCGAACGAGTCGCCGCCGCCGCCTGCGTCCGGGGCGGTGGGCGTCACGGTGACGGCGGGGGCAGTCACCTTGACGGTGGTCTTGGGGGCGGGGGCGCCACCCAGCCCGAGGTCGCTGTTGGAGCCGATCCTCGAGGCACCCCAGAAACCCAGGAGGGTGGCGACGACCAGGAACGCCGCCATGATCGCCAGGACCACCTTGGTCTGGTCACGGGTCGGTGCCGTGCCGGTCTCGGCGGAGAGCATCGGCAGGGGTGGCCCGAGCGGCTCCTGCCCCTCGACCAGGGCCTGGTTGAGCGAGATCCGGCGCTCCTCGGCCCGTTCCTCGGTCGCCTGGCGCTGCGCGCGACGCTCGGCCGCCTTGTCGGCCGCAGCGCGGGCGAAGCTGCCGACCCGGTGGGCCGCGGCACCCGCGGCCTGTCCGGCGGCGTGACCCGCGGTGCCGAGGGCCGTGCCCACCGCGCTCGCGGCGGCCGCGGCCTGGGCGGCCGCGGCGGCGCCGGTGCCCGCCTGCTCAGGACCCTGGTCGTCGTCGGTGTCGTCGTCAGCGGCGCCCTCGGTGGTGGGACCGCCGGTGCTCGCCGGTATGCCGTGGGCGCCGGTGACAGGCGTGAGCGGCTGGGTGGGGGTCGGCTCGGCCGGGGTGGCGGCGCCGGACACCGCGCCCGCGGGAGTGGGCCACGGTGCCTCGTGCTGGCCGTGCACGGCTGCGTCTTCAGGACCCTGCTCGTCGGGGTGGACCGGCGGCGGGGGGACGGACGGAGCGGGCACTGGCGGCGCGGACTCGGCGGCCAGGGCGGCGTCGAGCTCGTCGCGCGGCATCGCGATCGTGCGGGTGCTGCCGTCGTCGACCGGCCGCGTCCCGCCGAGGCCCTGCACCTGCGACATCGCCCAGGGGGCGATCTGGGTCGCGAAGTCGCCGGGCGTGAGCGGGCCCTGGTCCTCGTTGAGGGTGAGGCGGCACAACGCGTCGAGGTCACCGGGGACGCCGGCTGCGATCTCGGACGGCGCCGGCACGCCGCCGACGACGTGCGGGGCCGACTCGAGCCCGGCGACGTGGCCGGGCAGCGGCCACCGGCTGGTCAACGCGGCATACGTGATGGCGACGACGCCCACGGCGTCGGTGCGGGCCGCGCGGGTGGCGTCGACGTCGTCGTCGGTGGCCATCGCCGCGGTGGTGGCCACGCCACGCACCTTGATCGTGCCGTCGTGGGCGCGCAGGACCGAGTGGGGGGTCAGCCGCAGGTGGTGCAGCCCGCGACCGCGGGCCGCCTCGAGTCCGGTCGCGGCCTCGCCGGCGATGCGCCGCACCTCCTCGGCGGGCAGGCCGCCCTGCTCCAGGAGGTGGGTGAGGGTGTGGGAGTCGCTGATCGCCTCCTCGACGAAGAACGCGATGCCCTCGGACCGCCCGACGTCGAGCACGCGCACGAGCCGGTGGTTGTCGAGGCCCGCGACCCGGCGGGCAGCGTCGAGGGTGGTGTCGGCGTGGGCCTCGTGCTCGGAGAAGCAGACGATGACCACATCGCGCTCGAGGGTCGTGTCGTGGGCCGACCACCGTTCGGCCTTCGGCAGCTGCTCGAGCCGGCGTTGGACGGCGTAGCGACCGCCCAGCACCGTCGAAGGGCCTACCCCGTGCACGCTGCCTCCTACGGTCTCGTCCACCACGTCCACCACGTCCGAATGTGCCACCCCGGCTGCACCAGCCAGCCGCGGCCTCATCCTAGGGCGTGCCGATCAGGAGCGGCCTCGTCGCAGGCGGCGCAGCAGGGGGTCGAGCAGCAAGGCGACCTCGTGGACCCGCATCACGTGGGCGAGCCCGAGCGCGATGAGGACGAAGACCCCTCCACCGGCCACGACCTCGACCAACGCGCCGGTCCACGACGTGCTGTCGAGGCCGGCGGCCTCCAGCGCACGCACGCCCAGCCAGGTGAGGATCCCGGCGACCGCGGAGGCCAGCCCCAGTCGCACGTAGCCGCGGATGCTCGGCTGCAGGTGCAGCGACCCGAGCCGGCGGCGCAGGAGGACGAACCCGAGCAGCGCGGCGGCGAGGTTGCTCAGCGTCTGGCCGAGACCCACGACGATCCCGGTGTGCGTGGGGTCGACCGTGGCGGCGACGAGGTTCGCGGCCGTCGCCACCACGGTCACGACGACCTGCAGGCGGAACGGCGTCCTGGCGTCCTCGTAGGCGTAGAACACGCGCTGGATCAGGTAGAGCCACCCGAACGGCACCAGGCCCAGCATCATCGCCACCATCACGCGCCCGATCGCGGCGGACTCCTGCGGGGTGTTGTCGAAGAAGGCCACCCGGGCGACCTGGGTCCCCAGGACGACCATGGCGATGGTGCCCGGCACGAGCAGCACGGCCGGCATCCGCAGCCCGCTGCCGAGGTCGGCCACCACCGCCCCGCTGTCGCCGCGATGGGCAGCCTGGGAGAGCCGCGTGAACAGCGCGGTCACGAGCGAGACCGTGATCAGCGAGTGGGGGAGCATGAAGAGCAGGAAGGCGTAGCCGTAGGCCGCGAGACCGGCTCCTTCCCCGGCCTGACCGCGGACGTCGAGCAGGTGGGTGGCACGGGTCATCACCTGCGAGGTCACGATGTAGCCGGCCTGGCTCAGCGCGACGGCCGCGAAGGTCCACCCCGCGACCTTCGAGGCGCTGCCGAGCCCGACGCCGCGAAAGCCCCACACCGGCCGGTAGCGGAAGCCACTGGCCCGCAGGGGCAGCCACAGCGCCGCCGCCTGCACCGCGACGCCCAGCGTGGCCGTGCCCGCGAGGATCCAGACCATGCCCGGGGTCCACTCGCCGACCTTGCCCGGGTGGGGATAGGCGACCTTGAACCAGACCAGGCCGCCGATGGCGACGAGGTTCGCCAGCCCCGGTGCCCACATGTACGCCGCGAACTGGCCGCGAGCGTTGAGCACCTGGCCGAAGAGCGTGTAGAGGCCGTAGAAGAACACCTGCGGGAGGCAGATGAACGCGAACGCCACGGCGAGGCCGACGGCGTCGGAGTCCCACTCGTGGGTCGCGAAGACCCGGACGAGCAGGGGCGCCGCGAGGGTGACGAGGACGGTGGCGCCGACGAGCAGGGCCAGCGAGAGCGTCAGCAGGCGGTTGACGAAGGCGTGCCCGCCGTCGTCGTGGCTCGCCGCCTTGGTGATCTGGGGGACGAGGACGGCGTTGAGGACGCCCCCGGCGAGCAGGAGGTAGAACTGGTTGGGCAGCGTGTTGGCCACCTGGAACGTGTCGGCGGCGAGGCCGATGCCGACGGCGCCGCTGAGCAGCGCCGCACGCCCGAAGCCGAGGACCCGCGAGACGACGGTGCCCGCGGCCATGAGGGCGCTGGACCGGGCGAGGCTGCGCTCGCCGGACGGTGCGTCAGTCATCGATGCAGGGTCATGCGGTGGTGGCCTCTCGGGGCAGCGGGTCGGGAGCGGTCGGCGGCGGGGGCCCGGTGGAGCCCGGTCCGGATCCGGGCCGACGTCGGAAGGTCCGCACGATACCCAGCAGGAGGATCGCGCCGGCCACGCCACCCAGGCCCCAGTAGATCCAGTGGCCGGTGGGGGTCACCCGCACCTGCACGTCGGCGCCCTGCCCGATGACCGTGCCGTCGGGGGTGGTGAGCGTGGTGCGCAGGGGGACCGGTCCGGCGGCGAGCGCGGTCACGCGCACCGTCACGGTCGCGCGACTGCGTGGCCCGATCCGCAGCACCCCGGGTTGGCTGTCGATCCGCAGCCGTGGGTTCGACGCCTCGACGGTGAGCTTCACGTCGTCGACCGGGACGGCCAGGTCGTTGGTCACGGTGATCTGGAGGCGGCCGGAGTCGGCGAGGAAGTTGATCGTGCTGGCCGAGACCTTGACCGCCGTCGTGGTCTGCCGGGCGGCCTCGGAGACCCGCCCACTGAGGGTGTTCCAGGCCGTGGGGGCGGCCCGCCAGCGGGTGGAGGCGAGCTGCTCGGCGGCACGGGTCCAGGTGCGCAGGAACGCGTCACCGTCGTC
The DNA here is from genome assembly GCF_056404295.1 of Pedococcus sp. P2_D7. Lineage (NCBI taxonomy): Bacteria > Bacillati > Actinomycetota > Actinomycetes > Micrococcales > Intrasporangiaceae > Pedococcus > Pedococcus sp. P2_D7. The sequence goes on along the minus strand of NZ_JBFUEH010000002.1, from coordinate 43,513 downwards.
ACGGATCTGGGCCACGCCGCGGACCGTGCGGACGGTCTGCTCGAGCTGCCCGACCTTGGCGGTGGTCAGCACGGCTCGTCCGCCGGTCGCCGGCAGGATGGGACGGGTCACCGGAGCCGAGCTCGTCGGGACCGCCCGCCGAGCCTGCGCCAGCAGCGCGTCCGTGGTGGTCGGCGCCAGCCACGGGATCGTGGCAGTGGCGGCGAAGAAGCTCCGGGCGGTCGCCGGGTCAGGGTTGAACGAGCGGGGGGCGGCCACGAGGACGCTGCGCCCCTCCGTGCCCGGGAGCTCGTTGAGCAGGGCCACCGAGTCGGCGACGAACTGCTGGGTGCTGAGCACCCCGTCCGACGGGGACGTGGTGCGGGTGAGCAGCCCGCTGAGGGAGTCGTCGTAGGCGAGCAGCGGCAGCCCGGTCGTGCTGCGCTGGGCGGCGCTGGGCGTGGTGGCCGACCCGGCGGGTGCGAGCGCCGAGGCGGACGTCACCTGTCCGGCCAGGGCCGGCACGCGGAAGACCCGGCGCAGGGCGCTCTCCCGCGTCGCGGTGTAGCCGCCGTCGACGGGCCAGGCCACGTCGGCGCGTCCGTCGAGCTTCCTGGCCACCCCGTCGGCGCGGTCGACGAAGCTGCGCATCAGCGGTTCACCGGCCCGGATGCCCGCGACGGCGGCCAGGTCGGCGTCGGTGTCGGGCAGCACCCAGGGGCTGTGCCGTGGTGCGAGGTCGGTGATCCGCTCCTCGGTGGCGACCCGGATGGCGCGCTCCTGCCGGCCCTGGGCGGAGCCGGCCTCGATGTCGACGTCGTCGGGGAGCAGGGTGGGCGTCAGGGTCGGGTCGATCGCCCAGGTGACCGGCGCGTCCTCGGTGGCCAGGATGACCCGCGAGACCCGGGAACCGTCGCCCAGCGCCTCGCTCCAGGCGGTCTCGCGGGCCGCGCCGCTGCCGCCGAAGAGGTTCGGGTCGGGGTCGAGGGTGAGTGGGGCGGCCCAGCTGATCGACATCGGCTGGTACTGCTTGGTCTGCTGGTAGCCCGCGAAGGTCCGGATGCTCGCCGGGCCCGACTGGATGCTGAGCGGGATGGCGCCGTAGGCGGCCGGGCCCAGCGCGGCCAGCTTCGGGACCTTCACCGAGAACGCCTGGCTGCCCCCCGCGGGCACCGAACCGGTGAGCCGGACCTGCCCCACGACCTTCCCGCCGGCCGGACCGGTCTGCGCGGCCCAGTCGCGGACCGCCTTGCGCGTCGGCTCCATCGACCCCATGACCACCGAGACGGTCGGGCGCGACAGCGCTGCACCGGAGCCGTTGTGCAGCGTGCCGGTCACGACCAGGTCGTCACCGGCCCTGGCCACCGCCGGGGTCACCGAGCTGAGGTCGAGGGTGAGGTCGGCCGCGGAGGCCGGGGTGGCGACGGCGAACCACGCGGGCACGGCCAGCGCCGCCGCGGCGAGCACGCGGCATACGGAAGCGCGGGGCATCACCCGTCTCCGGCCAGTCGCTGCCAGGCCTGCCTCGCGATGCGGCGCTCGTTGGGGAAGGTGAGGTGCTCGTGTGCCTCCCGCAGCGGCAGCCAGGCGACGTCGATCGCCTCGTGGTCGGGGTCGTTCTCGATGGTGAGGTGACCGCCGGTGGCCTCGAGGAGGTAGTGGTGCACGAACTTGTGGATGCGGCGCTCGCCGGTGGCGAACCAGTAGTCGATGGTGCCGAGCTCGGTGAGGACGCGGCCCTCGATGCCGGTCTCCTCCTCGACCTCGCGGGCCGCGGCCTGCTGCAGCGTCTCGCCCTGCTCCATGTGGCCCTTGGGCAGGCACCACTCGATCCGGCCGGCCCGGTTGCGCCGCGCGATGACCGCGATCCGGGCGACGCCGTCGTGCACGTCGACGACGATCCCCCCGGCCGAACGCTCCTCGACCGAGGGAAGCCGAGGCCGGCTGGGCGCCAGTCTCTCGGGGTCGCGAGCGGGGGAGGTCACCGTGCCACTCTAACGAGCGCCTACCCTTGACCTCCGTGTCCACCGCCGATCCCCGCGAGCCGCTGTCCGAGCTCATGCGCCGGGCCACCGCCCACCTCGCGCCGGTCGTGCCGCTGCTCACCGAGCTCGGTGAGCTGTTCGCCGCAAAGGGCCACGAGCTCGCCCTGGTGGGCGGCCCGGTGCGCGACGCGTTCCTCGGGCGCGTGTCGCCCGACCTCGACTTCACGACCAGCGCCTCGACGGACGAGACCTTGGCCATCCTGCGCCCGTGGGGAGACGCGCACTGGGACATCGGCCGCGAGTTCGGCACCATCGGCGCCCGTCGCGGCGACCACGTGGTCGAGGTCACCAGCTACCGCGCCGACGCCTACGACGGCCAGACCCGCAAGCCGGTCGTCGCCTTCGGCGACAACCTCGAGGACGACCTGGTCCGGCGTGACTTCACGGTCAACGCGATGGCCCTGCGCCTGCCGTCGATGGAGTTCGTCGACCCGTATGCCGGGTTGGCCGACCTCGCCGCGCGTCGCCTGCGCACCCCCGGACCGCCGGAGGTGTCGTTCGGCGACGACCCGCTGCGGATGATGCGGGCCTGCCGCTTCGTGTCCCAGCTCGAGGTCGACGTGGCCCCCGAGGTGCGCGAGGCCATGACGGCGATGGCCGCCTCGATCGAGATCGTGTCGGCCGAGCGGGTCCGCGACGAGCTGACCAAGCTGGTGCTCGCGGCGTCGCCGCACGCGGGGCTGCGCCTGCTGGTGGAGACCGGACTGGCCGACCACGTGCTGCCCGAGCTGCCGGCCCTCAAGCTGGAGATCGACGAGCACCACCGGCACAAGGACGTCTATGAGCACTCGTTGCGGGTGCTCGACCAGGCGATCGCGCTCGAGGGCCCGCCCGACGGCCCCGAGTCGTCGGTGCCCGGCCCCGACCTCGTGCTGCGCCTCGCGGCGCTGCTCCACGACATCGGCAAGCCGGCGACCCGCCGGTTCGAGGAGGGCGGCGGGGTCTCCTTCCACCACCACGAGGTGGTCGGCGCCAAGCTCACCGCCAAGCGGCTCAAGGCGCTGCGCTACGACAAGGACACCGTCAAGGCGGTGACCCGGTTGGTCGAGCTGCACCTGCGGTTCCACGGGTACGGCGACGGGGCGTGGACCGACTCGGCCGTGCGCCGCTACGTCACCGACGCGGGCCCGCTGCTCCAGCGCCTGCACCGGCTCACCCGGTCGGACTCGACCACCCGCAACGCCCGCAAGGCGGCCCGGCTGTCCCAGACCTACGACGCGCTCGAGACGCGGATCGAGGCGCTGATGGAGGCCGAGGAGCTGGCCAAGGTCCGACCCGAGCTCAACGGCAACGAGATCGCCGAGGTGCTCGGCATCCCACCCGGCCCCGTGCTCGGGCGCGCCTACTCGTTCCTGCTCGAGCTGCGCCTCGACCGGGGCATGGTCGGCCGTGACGCGGCCGTCACTGCCCTGCAGGAGTGGTGGGCCCAGCAGCCGGAGAGCCAGCCTCACTAGAGTCAGCAAGAGTTTGCAGACCGGTCATCGGCCTGGCCTTCGTCGGTCCACCCCCGGTTTTCGCGAGGTTCCCCGAAAGGTTGCGATGCCCACCCTGAAGCATCCGAGCGAGCAGTTCCCCGGACTGACCGTCCGGGCCGGTGCGGCCACGGACGTCGGACGGGTGCGACAGCACAACGAGGACAGCGTGCTGGCCGACCGCACGATTTTCGTGGTGGCGGACGGCATGGGCGGCCACGCCGCCGGCGAGGTGGCCAGTGGCATCGTGACCGCGACCCTGGGGGAGCTCGCCTCGGCGCCGAAGCGCAGCCGTGAGGACCTCGTCGAAGCCCTTGCCCTGGCCAACCGCCGCATCCTCGAGTCGGTCGCCATGAACCCCGAGCAGACCGGCATGGGCACCACCGCAGCAGGCCTCGCCGTGGTGAAGGCGGGTGGCTCCGACCACTGGGCCGTGTTCAACGTCGGCGACTCCCGCGTCTACCGCTTCGTTGACGGCCAGCTCCGGCTCCTCACCGTGGACCACTCCGAGGTGCGCGAGATGATCGACGCCGGGCTGATCACCGAAGAGGAGTCGGCGCGGCACCCGCTGCGCAACGTCATTACTCGCTCGTTGGGGTCCGAGGCGCCGCCGACGCCCGACATCTGGCTCTTGCCCCCGCAGGCGGGCGAGCGCTTCGTCATCTGCTCCGACGGCCTGTCCAACGAGCTGAGCCACGACCGCCTCTGCGAGATCCTTGCCGCGCACGACGATCCGCAGGCCTGCGCCGAGGCCCTCGTCGCCGCGGGCGTCGACTCCGGTGGCCGCGACAACGTGTCGGTGGTCGTGGTTGCGGTCGACTCCGGTGACGGTGGCTTCGACGAGTGACAAGTCCTGGGACAGGCGGGCGCTCGCGGACGCAGGCGGCGGGCGGCGGGCGGCGAGATGGCCACGCGGCATACCGGCCGGGATCCATCCTCCCGAGAGCTCCACTCTCGGGTCGTGGCGCCGCAGTGAGGCCCGAGAGCTGGGATCTCGGGCGGGCAAGGCGGCATGACGAAAGGGGCACCTTCCGCGTGGTGCGGAAGGTGCCCCTCTCGTGTGCCGTCTGGCTGAGTCGCTGGGTCAGCGCTCTTCGGTGCCGGCGATGAAGGCCTCGAGCTTGGTGCGTCCCTCGGTGTCCTCGCGCTGCACCGGCGGGGACTTCATGAGGTAGGACGAGGCGCTGATGAGCGCGCCACCGATGCCGCGGTCCTTGGCGATCTTCGCCGCACGGATCGCGTCGATGATGATGCCGGCCGAGTTGGGGGAGTCCCAGACCTCGAGCTTGTACTCGAGGTTCAGCGGCACGTCACCGAACGCGCGACCCTCGAGGCGCACGTAGGCCCACTTGCGGTCGTCGAGCCACGCGACGTAGTCGGACGGGCCGATGTGGACGTTGCGGCTGTCGGTCAGACCCGCGAGGGCGCCGGTCAGGTTGGACGTGACGGCCTGGGTCTTGGAGACCTTCTTGGACTCGAGGCGCTCGCGCTCGAGCATGTTCTTGAAGTCCATGTTGCCGCCGACGTTCAGCTGGTAGGTGCGGTCCAGCGTGACACCGCGGTCCTCGAACAGCTTGGCCATCACGCGGTGCGTGATGGTCGCGCCGACCTGCGACTTGATGTCGTCACCGATGACCGGCACGCCGGCCGCCTCGAACTTCGCGGCCCACTCGGGGTCGGAGGCGATGAAGACGGGGAGGGCGTTGACGAAGGCCACGCCGGCGTCGATCGCGCACTGGGCGTAGAACTTGTCGGCCACCTCGGAGCCCACCGGGAGGTAGGAGACGAGCACGTCGGCCTTGGTGTCCTTGAGGACCTGGACGATGTCCACGGGCTCGGCGTCGGACTGCTCGATGGTCTGGGCGTAGTACTTGCCGATGCCGTCGTAGGTGTGGCCGCGCTGGACGGTGACCCCGGTCGGGGGCACGTCGGCGATCTTGATGGTGTTGTTCTCCGAGTTGCCGATCGCCTCGGCCAGGTCGAAGCCGACCTTCTTGGCGTCCACGTCGAAGGCGGCGACGAACTCGACGTCCTTGACGTGGTACTCACCGAACTGCACGTGCATGAGCCCGGGGACGTTGCCGGCCGGGTCGGCGTCCTTGTAGTACTCGACACCCTGGACCAGCGAGCTGGCGCAGTTGCCGACGCCAACGATGGCGACGCGAACGGATCCCATGGGAAGACTCCTCAGTTGTTGGGGGTAATGGGGGTGGAGGTGGTGCTGGAGGCGGTGCTGGAGGTGGTGCTCGAGGTGGTGCTCGAGGTGGTGCTCGGGGCTGCCGAGAAGGGGATGTTCCGCTCGGCGGTGATCAGCTCGTTGAGCCAGCGGACCTCGCGCTCGGCGGAGTCCAGGCCGTGCCGCTCGAGGGCGGCGGTGTAGGTGTCGAAGCGCTCGCGGTTCTTGGCCGAGCTGGTGCGGATGGTGTCCAGCCGCTCCTCGAGCCGGCTGCGGCGTCCCTCGAGGATGCGCAGTCGGACCTCGGCCTCGGTGCGGGCGAAGAAGGCGAAGTGGACGTCGAAGGTGTCGTCCTCCCACGCCGTCGGACCGGCTTCCTTGAGCAGCTCCTGGAAGTGCTCCTTGCCGTCCGCGGTGAGCTCGTAGACGATCCGGGCGCGCTTGGAGCCCGCCGTCGCCGCAGCGTGCTGGGTGCCGCTCGCCTCGGCGATGAGGCCCTGGTCGAGCAGGCCGCGCAGGCAGGGGTAGAGCGTGCCGTAGGACAGCGCACGGAAGGCGCCGAGCGCGGCGTTGAGCCGCTTGCGCAGCTCGTAGCCGTGCATGGGGCTCTCGTGCAGCAGTCCGAGGACCGCGAACTCGAGCAGATCCGAGCGACGACTCATGACTGGCTGCACCTCCCTCACGCGCTGGATACGGATCGCCACGGACCGCGTCCGTGCAGGCCCGCCGGACGTCCGACGACAGGGGAAGCGTACACCAGATATATCGAGCCGATATATCTTGGGATTCGTGACCTTTCATCCCGGGGGTTCGTTGACGCGGGGTCGGGCGAATGCACGATTCTCAAGGTCGCCAGTCATACTGAGCGTCAGTTGACGGTGCGGAACCGTGGCCGAAAGGCCTGGACCGTGCCTGTTTGTATGCCGATCGGGAAGGTCCCATGAGCACCTCACGTCCGAAGACGCGCGCCCAGGCGAAGGCGGCGCAGCGCGCCGCCAAGGGCGGTGCCGGCAACGGCTCCGGCGCCCGGCGCGGCTCGACCAGCGGCGCAGGCCGGGGTGGCGGCCGGGGTGGCGGCACGGGTGGCGGCGCCACGACGAGCCGGAAGAAGCGCTGGGCCAAGGGGCTCGGCATCACGGCGCTGGCGGGCTTCCTGCTGGCGGTCATCGCGTTCTTCGTCGCCTACTCCCTCGTCGACACCCCGAAGCCGAACGACCTGGCCAACGCGCAGGCGTCGATCATCTACTACGCGGACGGCAAGACCGAGATGGACCGGATCAGCGAGGTCAACCGCGAGTCGGTGAAGCTGGCGCAGATCCCCAAGCCGGTGCAGGAGGCGCACCTCGCCGCCGAGGACCGCAACTTCTACCAGAACTCCGGGATCAGCCCGACCGGCATCGCGCGCGCCGTGTGGGTGGGTCTCAAGGGCGGTGCGACCCAGGGTGGGTCGACGATCACCCAGCAGTACGTGAAGAACTACTTCCTCACCCAGGACCAGACGCTGACGCGCAAGGGTCGGGAGATCATCATCTCGATCAAGATCGCCAAGCAGGAGTCCAAGGACCAGATCCTCGAGAACTACCTCAACACGATCTACTACGGCCGCGGCGCCTACGGCATCCAGACCGCCTCCAAGGCGTACTTCAACAAGGACGTCTCCAGGCTCACGCCATCCGAGGGCGCGTTCCTCGCCTCGGTGATCCGTGGCCCGTCGTTCTACGACCCGGCCCTGGGGGCGGAGCAGAAGGCCAACGCGGAGTCACGGTGGACCTATGTCATGGACGGCATGGTGACCGAGGGCTGGCTGACGCCGCAGCAGCGCGCCGCCGCAAAGTTCCCGACCCTGCAGAAGCCCCGCAAGACCACCGGGGCCTCGGGCCCGACCGGCTACCTGGTCGACCTGGTCAAGAAGGAGCTCAAGAGCAAGCTCAAGATGACCGACGCGGACATCGACAAGGGCGGCTACAAGGTGGTCACCACGATCGACCGGAATGCCCAGGCCGCGGCCGTCAGGGCCGTCAAGGACCGGATGCCCACCGGCAAGGGCACCGACTCGCTGCACGTCGGCCTGACGAGCATCAAGCCCGGCGACGGTGCGATCGTCGCGCTCTACGGCGGCGAGGACTACCTCAAGGAGCAGTTCAACACCGCGACGGACGCCAAGATGCAGGCCGGCTCGACGTTCAAGGTGTTCGCGCTGCTGGCCGGGCTGTCGCAGGACAAGCCGATCAGCACCAAGACGATGTTCAACGGCGCGACCCCGCAGTACTTCAAGGAGTTCGAGGACAGCGCGGGCGACGAGAACGCCCGACGGGGCCGCGTCACGAACTTCAGCGGCGAGAACTTCGGTCGGATCGACCTGCGCACCGCGACGGCCCACTCGGTCAACACGGTGTACGCCCAGCTCAACATCAAGGTCGGCCCCAAGAACACCAAGGCGGCCGCGGTCGCGGCAGGGCTGCCCGAGAAGGGTCTCGGCACCAACTACGCCAACGTGCTCGGTACGGACAGCGTGACCGTCCGTGACATGGCCAACGCCTACGCGACCATCGCCTCGAACGGCGTGCGTGTGACGCCCTACCTGATCAAGACGGTCAAGGGCGGTCCCGGCGACCTCGACTACAAGGTCAAGGTGACCAGGAAGGCGGCGTTCGACAAGGCGGTCACCGCCGACACCATCGACGCCATGCAGCAGGTCGTCAAGCAGGGCACCGGGCAGTACGCCCAGGCGCTGGGGCGGCCGGTGGCCGGCAAGACCGGCACGACGACCAACAACAAGGCCGCTTGGTTCAACGGCTTCACCCCGCAGCTGGCCACGACCGTCGGGATGTACCGCACCGGCAAGGGCGGCACCGAGCTGTCGATGACCGACATCGGCGGCTACTCCGAGATCACCGGTGGCACGGTGCCGGTCCGCATCTGGACCGACTACATGCAGTCCGCCCTGAAGGGTGCCAAGGTGCTGGACTTCCCGAAGCGCGATGGCCTTGGCGACGACCAGGTCTACACGCCGCCGCCCACGACGACGAGCACGACCACGACGACGACCACCACGACCACGACCACGACGACGCCCCCCACGACGACGCCGACCACCACCAAGACGAAGCCGACCAAGACCCCCGGCCCGCCGCCTCCGACGACGATCACGTTGGGTGGGGCGCCACCGACGACCGCCACACCACAGTGACCCGTCGAGGGGACCTGCTGCCGGGGGGCTCGCTGGCTGTCGCCGGCGGGCCGCTCGGCCGTCACGTCTCGGCCCGGGCGGTGTCCTGGGCCGCGACCGTCGTGCCGTTGCTGGTCGCCACGGCGGCCACGATGGCGCTGTCGGTCGCAGAGCGGACGCACTGCATCCAGAAGGGCTGGGTCGGCTCCGACCAGTTCTGGCACGCCTGCTTCTCCGACCTCCCTGCGCTCTACCAGCTCGGCAACCTCGACCACGGCCTGGCCGCCTACGTCGGCGGCGAGGGCGCCCGCGCCGACCACCCGGTGCTCACCGGTGCGGTGATGGCCTGGGTCGGTGGGCTGGTGCCGAACGGCGCGTTCCTCGACCAGACCCGCTGGTACTTCGCCCTCTGGGCCCTACTCGGTACCGCGCTCGCGATCGCCGTCGTCTACCTCACCGCGGCGTCGCGTCCGCTGCACGTCACCGACGCCGCCCAGGTGGCGTTCAGCCCGGTGCTCCTCCTCACCGCGATGCTGTCGCCCGATCTCTTCGGGGTGGCCCTGGCCAGCGCCGGCATCTGGGCCTGGAGCCGTCGTCGGCCGGTCGCGGCCGGGGTGCTACTGGGTCTCGGCGTCACGGCGCGCACCTACCCGCTCCTGATCCTGCTCGCGCTGGTGCTGCTCGGGCTGCGCAGCGGCCGGCTCGAGGCGGTGCGCCGCACGCTCGGCGCCGCAGCAGGTGCGGTCGCCGTCGTGCTGCTGCCGTTCCTCGTCGGATCCAATCCGACGGCGATCCTGCGCTCCACCCAGGTCTGGTGGGACAGCGCCGCGGGCCTGGGCTCGCCGTGGATGATCCCGCAGCTGGTGAGCCACCCGCTCCCGACCGGGGCGACCACCCTGCTCGCGGTCGTCGGCCTGCTGGTCGCCTGCGCGGTCGGCGCGGTGTTCGCGCTCAGCACCCCGCGACGGCCCAGCGTGGCCGAGGTCGCCTTCGTGCTGGTGGCGTTGGCGCTGCTGACCGGCAAGGCGTTCCCGGTGCAGGCCTCGCTGTGGCTGCTCCCCCTCCTCGCGTTGTGCGGGGTGCGGTGGCGCGACCACCTGCTCTGGGCTGCCGCCGAGTCGCTGCACTTCGTCACCGTGTGGCTCTACGTGGGCGGGCTCTCCAAGCCCGACCGTGGCCTCCCGCCCGGCTGGTATGCCGTGTTCCTCGTGATCCGCGTCGCCGCCGTCGGCTACCTCGTGTGGCGGGTGTGGCACACCGCCGCAGCCCGCGAGCCCCTCCCCGACCCCGTTTCTTCGGAAGATGAGCCGGACCAGGACCCGGCGGATCTTCCGAACTACGCAGACTCGGACGGCGACCCGGACGAGCTGGCCGGCGACTTCACCGACGCCGAGGATCGGCTGCTGGTCCGCCTCGCATAGGGCCATCCCCGACGCGACGCCAGGCTCTGTCGATAGAACATGTGCGAGCTCCCTTGATTTCTGGTCACTAGCCCCCTATGTTCAAACAAACATGGGGTATATGGGGAGAACTAAGGCTTTGTTTCTAGCCATACTGCCATTCCATCCAGAGTTGGGAGTAGAAATATGCGCACGAACGGCCTCACCAAGGTGTCGATCGCCACGGTAGTTGCCGCAGCAGTCGTCTGCGGGGGTGCCTCGGCGGCATCCGCGAACAGCGATAGTGAGTCGACCCGCTTCGACAACGGCCAGACCCTGACCGCGAACATCTGGATCCAGTCCTTCACCTGGACGAGCTGTGGGTCCTTCCAGTCCTCAGCTGTCATGACTGCGTCACCGAACTGGATCAAGAACCACACCGCCTTCTACCAGATCGGTCTCGGGTCGATGTCGATCAAGGGGGCCAGCCTCGATTCCGACCGCTCCTCGTCTTCGGTGACGTGGACGAACAGCAACGGGTCGAGGGGTTCGTACATCAGCGGGAAGGTCTGTGGCGGGTGGGGTGCCCTCTACGTCGGTGCCGACACCACAGCGCAAGCCTTCTATTACGGCAACCTGCGGAGCACCACGGCACACGTCTAGTGCTGCCCTCGTGCCAACGGTTCATCGCCGCCGCTGTGCTGTTCGCGGCGGCGGTCACCGGTTGCTCCGCAAACCACGCCTCCTTGAAGTCCTCGGGTGTGCCTGACGCCCTGGTCGCTGATGCCCGCGCGTTCCTCATGCCGGACGGCTTGTTCCGGCTGCCCGAAGCACCCACCAGCGAGGGGTCGGCCTTCGCCACGGCTCAGCTTGCTGCGTTCCTCCCGAGGCGGTTCGACTGGACTCGGGCGGCTCGCAGTGCCGAGCCGAGCGAGGGGGATCTCGCGGGGCTCTGGGCGTACGTCACCATCTTGGGACGCTCGGGAACTCGGCCCGATCGCGCCGCACTCACGAGGTTGTGGACCGCTGTCACCTTGCCTCCACGGGCCGATGTGGGCGCTGAGGTGGGCGTGGTCGCGACGTATGCCGCCACGTACGCGTCGCTGCGCGCTTGGGGCATCGGGCCCCCTCCCGCTGCTTCCGCGCTGGAGCGTCTCGACCGGCTCACGCGGGCGGACCTTACGCGCACGCCCTACCTCGCCTGGCGGCTGCAACAGGCGCGCGAGCGCCTGGGTCTCGCCGACGGGGAGGACTCGCGCGACCTCCGCGACCAGTTCCGGGATGTCGCGCTTGGAGTGCCGCACGACGACCGCAGCTGGCTGGACACCGAAGCCGTGGTGTCCCTCGACGCAGCGCGCGGCACCCGGCATCGGCGGGCCGAGGTGCTCGAGGCCGCACTGCGGGTCGCCGTGTCGCAGGGCGTGGACGCCGCGGTCCGCGGCAGCGCGTTGACCACGGCGAAAGCTCTCGGTGGAACCATTCCCCGGGCCGTCACCGACGCCTTGACCGGCCAGGCGGACCCTCGCAGCGGGCTGCTGCTCGAGCGGGTCCCGGCGCACGGTCAGGTGAACGCAACGTACCTGTTCGCGAAGCTGCTCGACTCGCGATTCGCCGAGGTGGCCGGCGACAGGACCAAGAACGCCCTGTATGCCGTCGCCACGGACGTCCGTGCGCCGGTGTCCACGAGACTCACCGCTGCCGTCGCTCTTCGGAAATCTGGAGACGTCCGGTGGCGAGAGCTCATCCCCCTGGCGCGCTCCACTGCGACGCAGCAACCCCGGGAGGTTGGCCGCGAGCAGCTCGCCGACTATCTCGCAGTCATGACGCCAGCGGTGGACATTGAGGCGGGTGTCACCAAGGCCGGCTTCCGCCGGTTCGCGGTGCCGGAGGGGGACGAACTCGCCGAGCGGGATGCCCTGGCGGCCATCAACAGCGACTATCTCTTCATCGACCCGAGCGCCCCGGCGAGATCGTTCAATGACATCGTCGCGCAGCTCCCGACGTGGGCCAGTAGGCACGACCTCCCACCGATGCAGCGTGTCGCGTCCGCAGCGGCGCTGTCCCACGTGGGTGTCGACGTCCCGCCGGGACTGCTCGACGGGGTTGGTGCCGAACTCCGGTCAGAACGCGGTTGTCGGGATGCGCGCACGCTCCTGTCCACCGACCTGTCCGGGAGTGGCTCCTGCAGCCTGGCGCTCACCCTTCAGGCGATCGCCATCCCAGGATTCCTACCGTGACGGCGCCCATCCGCCTCAGCCAACCCGTCCAGGTATCACTTGCCCTCGTGGGCGTGACCAAGTCGTACCTGTCGCGTGGGCGCCGCACGAAGGTGCTGGACGCGGTGAGCCTTGAGGTCGCTCCCGGTGAGGTCGTCTGGCTGCGGGGTCCGTCCGGCTCCGGCAAGTCCTCGCTGCTGCGCATCGCGGGTCTGTTGTCGTCGCCCGACTCCGGCATGGTCGTTGTCGGCGGTCTGCCGACCACGACCATGCAGGGGGCGAGCGCTCGCCGCGACGGGGTCGGGATGGTGTTCCAGAACGGCAACCTCCTGCCCGACCTGTCCGTCCGCGACAACGTCGCGATCGCGGCGCGGCGACCCGTCTGCGAGGCGGTGGATCGGCTGTTGGCCGACTTCGGGCTGGCCGAGGTCGCTGCCCGACTCGCGAAGGAGGTGTCCGGCGGTCAGGCCCAGCGAGCGGCGCTGTGCCGAGCCATGCTGAACGACCCGCGGCTGGTGTTGGCGGACGAGCCCACCGCAGGTCTGGACCCCGCCAATCGCACGATGGTCCTCGACGAGCTCAGCCGGGCCCGGCGGGCGGACCGCGCGATCGTCATCGCCAGCCACGACGACGAGGTGGCCCGGGTCGCCGACCGTGTCCTCACCATCGACGGAGGCCGTCTTGTCTGACGTCGCCCTGCTCGCGCGTGCGACGCTGCGACCCGGGCTCCGGTCCCATCGACAGCTGCTGGTCACGATCGCCGTGTGCGTTGCGGCGATGCTGACCCTGAACGGAGTGGTGGGCGCCGGGGTGTCCCGGTACGCCAGGTCCGTCCAGTACCGGTCGGCCCTCAACCTCATCGAGTTGTCGTCGCAGGGCCCGGGCGCTACCCGGGAACTCGACGGCGCGGCGCTGCGACGGTTGGCCGGATTGAGCGGGGTGACGGGGGCCTACCCTTGGTTCCAGGTCGACCTAGCGCTGAGCCACGACGCCGACTGGCCGGACCCCGACGTCAATCCCGGTGCGCTGTGGGGCACGCCGCTCATCCCCGGACTAAGTCCCCAGCTCCTCGCCGGGACCCTCCCGGCCGCGGGCTTGGCGGCCGACGAGGTCGTGCTGCCGTCGTCGGTCCCGGGTGGCCGGCTCGACCGTCTACTCGGGAAGTCCGTCACGTTGGAGTTCACCAAGGTCGTCCGACCCGGGGTGGGCGAGCCCGCGAAGCGGGTCTTCCGAGTGGTCGGGATCGCCGACAACACCATTCCGGGACAGGCCGGGCCGACTCCGTCCTACCTGTCCGAGCAGGCTCTCGAGGACCTCTATGCCAGCTCCGGGGCGGCGACTGGTGCGCCGATGTTTACGACGGCCTACGTTCGAGTGGCGGACCCCGAGCGGGTGCCGCGGGTCCAGCGCGAGCTGTCCGAGCAAGGGTTCGCCGTCCGCAGCGTCGCGGAACAGCTCCGCTCACTCGGGGGGCTGTTCGCCGCGCTGCGGTGGGCGTCCCTCGCCCTCGTGGTGGTCCTGGTGGTGTTCAGCCTGCTCGTGGGTGGCTCCGTGGGTGCCTCGTGGGTCCAGCAGCGACGACGCGAAATCGGCCTGCTCAGCGCCATCGGCTGGTCGCGGCGCAGGATCGCGGCCGCGGTCTTCGCCCAAGTGGCCGTCCTCGGTGCCGGGACGGCCGTGGTCGGGGTGCTGGCCGGGCTGGCCGGCTCGACGCTCGTCACCACCCTGATTGCCGGCCGTCGCCTGACCTTGCTCCCAGTCGACCCATGGGGGCTCCCGAGCCCGGCCGCGGTCCTTGTGGGGGCCTTCCTGACCCCGCTGTGCATCGTGCTCGGAGCGGTGCGGGCGGGCTGGCGCGCGAGCCGGATCGATCCGGACGACGCCCTGCGGGACCTCATCTGAGCCAAGCGCACCCAGGCTGGGCCCGGGTGCGAAAGAGTCGGGGACGGCGCAACCTGGGCGCCCCAGGGAGTGCTCAGGCTGCGCGGAAGGATTGTGGATGACGATTCGGCGAAGTCCTCACGGGCCGGTACTCTTTGTCAGGTTCTCCCGCAGCACGCCTCGACGGTGTGTCCAGGGGGATCGCACTGCAACCCTCCTGTCACGGAGAGACCGTGACCGCCATAGACCAAAGGAGGCGGGTTATCAGCATGCGTCAGTACGAACTCATGGTCATCCTCGACCCCGAGCTCGACGACCGGACCGTCGCGCCCTCGCTCGACAAGTTCCTCACCGTCGTCACCAAGGACAAGGGCACCGTCGACAACATCGACATCTGGGGCCGCCGTCGCTTGGCGTTCGAGATCAAGAAGAAGGCCGAGGGCATCTACGCCGTCGTCAACTTCACCGCAGAGCCGGCCACGGCCAAGGAGCTGGACCGCCAGCTCGGCCTGAACGAGTCGGTCATGCGCACCAAGCTCCTGCGCCCCGGCGCCTGAGCTGCACCTGATCTGACCTGATCTGCACCACCGGCACCACCACCTGACCCAAACGAACAGGGGACACGCTTCATGGCTGGCGACACCGTCATCACCGTCATCGGCAACATCACCGGCGACCCCGAGCTGCGCTTCACCCCCTCGGGTGCTGCCGTCGCGAACTTCACCGTGGCCTCCACGCCGCGCCAGTTCGACCGGCAGTCCAACGAGTGGAAGGACGGGGAGACCCTGTTCATGCGCTGCTCGGTGTGGCGGGACGCGGCGGAGAACGTCGCCGAGTCGCTCCAGCGGGGCACTCGCGTCATCGTCTCGGGCCGGCTGAAGTCTCGCTCGTACGACACCAAAGAGGGCGAGAAGCGCACCGTCATGGAGATGGAGGTCGACGAGGTCGGCCCCTCGCTCCGCTACGCCACCGCGAAGGTCAACAAGACCCAGCGGGGTACCGGCGGCGGCGGAGGCTTCTCCGGTGGCGGCGGTCAGCAGGGCGGCGGTCAGGGTGGCCAGCAGGAGGACCCCTGGGCCACCGGCCCGTCGTCCGCTCCTGCCGCGGCTCCCCAGTCCGGCGGCCAGCAGGCTGGCGGGTGGGGCGGCGGCGCGCCGTCCTACGACGAGCCCCCGTTCTGACCGAGCCGGGTCAAGGGTCCAGATCACTCGGTATGCCGCATGGCTGGCTTCCCCGGGAAGCCAGCCACCCGGCATACATCCACTGAAGAACACCATCCCTGGGAGACCAGGGCTCATCCGCTGAGCAGCTCAGCAGAAGGAGAGCACCACGATGGCCAAGCCCGTTGTGCGCAAGCCCAAGAAGAAGGCCAACCCGCTGAAGGCGGCGAAGGTCGAGAACATCGACTACAAGGACACTGCGCTGCTGCGCAAGTTCATCTCCGACCGCGGCAAGATCCGCGCGCGTCGGGTGACCGGTGTGTCCGTCCAGGAGCAGCGACTCATCGCCACCGCGGTCAAGAACGCCCGCGAGATGGCGCTGCTGCCCTACTCGAGCTCGTCTCGCTGAGTCAGGAAGGACTGAGAAGATGAAGGTCATTCTGACCCACGAGGTCTCCACCCTCGGCACCGCCGGTGACGTCGTCGACGTCAAGGACGGCTACGCCCGCAACTTCCTGTTCCGCCGTGGCCTGGCCACCGCGTGGACCAAGGGCGGGCAGAAGCAGGTCGACTCGATCAACAAGGGCCGTGAGGTCCGCGCGATCAACTCCCTCGAGGAGGCCAAGTCGATCAAGGGCAACCTCGAGAACAAAGCCGTCAAGGTCGCGGCCCACGCAGGCGCCTCCGGCCGCCTGTTCGGTGCCGTCTCCACCGCCGACATCGCTGCCGCGGTGAAGGCGGCCGGTGGCCCTGAGCTCGACAAGCGCAAGATCGAGATCACCACCCCGATCAAGTCGGTCGGCAGCCACGAGGCGCTCATCCGCCTGCACCCCGAGGTGCAGGCCAAGGTGACGCTCGACGTCGTCGCCGGCTGAGACGTTGGTCTGAGACCGACGTAACAATTCGGTCCGGATTGGCCCGGTTCGCCCCTCGGGGTGGACCGGGCCTGTTCTATTCTGCGGCGCAGCCGCCGAGGGACCGCTGGCGGCGACAGTCCGCACTGGGGGATCCACGACATGAGCAGCAACCCGTTCGAGCACGTACCGAAGCCGGGCCAGCCGGCTGACCCGTTCCAGCAGACCGACCCGTTCGGGCAGACCAGCCAGTTCGGCCAGACCAACCCGTTCGATGCGGGCGAGGCCACCTACCCGCCCGGCGCCGAGCCGGTGGCGGCGGGCAAGCCGGGCCGTGGCCGCACCGTCGCCCTCGTCGGCGGGATCCTTGCCATCGTCGCGGTGGGTGCCGGGGGCGCGCTCGCGTTCCAGCAGGTCGGCGGCGGAGGAGCCCAGCCCGAGTCGGCGCTGCCCGCGACCACGATCGCCTTCGCGAAGATCGACCTCGACCCCTCGGCGGACCAGAAGCTCGACGGCATCCGCTTCATCCGCAAGTTCCCCGCCACCCGTGACGAGGTGAAGGAGGACTCCGACCTGCGCAAGGTCGTCATCACCCGCCTCCAGGCCGAGGGCCAGCTGAAGGGCGTCGACTACGCCAAGGACGTCGAGCCATGGCTGGGCCAGCGGATCGGGGTCGGGCTCGTGCCGGGCGCCACTGCTGACGCCGAGCCGACCGTCGTGGTGGCGCTGGCGGTGACCGACGCCGACCGGGCGAAGGCGAGCCTGCCGAGGATCGCCAAGGCCAACGAGGCCGAGTGCCAGCTGGTCGAGGAGTTCGCCCTCTGCACCGACGGCACCGGCAAGGCCGCCGGGGTCGCCGCCGCCGCGGCCAAGGGCACCCTCGCCGACTCCGCCAACTTCAGCAAGGACATGGCCGACCTCGGCGAGGACGGCGTCGTGGCCGCATGGTTCGACGCCGAGCAGGTGGGCCAGGCCACGAAGTCACTGAGCGTCGGCGGCAGGATCCCCGGGTTCACCGGTGGCCCGGCCACCTCGCAGACCGGTCGGGTCGCGCTGGCCCTGCGGTTCGACGGACCGCACCTCGAGCTCGCGGGTCACACCAACGGCGCCAGCGTGAAGTTCGCCGGGTCGAGGGAGGGCACCGGTCTCGGGGACCTGCCCGACACCACCCTCGCGGCGGTCAGCGTCGCCAACGCCGGTGACCAGCTGAAGGCCGGCTGGCCGGCGCTGGAGAAGGCCATCACCGACACCATGGGCAAGCAGGAGTTCGCCGACGGTGTCGACGAGCTCGAGAGCGAGCTGGGCATCTCCGTGCCCGACGACCTGTATGCCGCGTTGGGCAGCCAGTTCTCGCTGGTGTTCGGTGGCATGGGTGAGGGCCAGAGCGACGTGCGCATCGCGGCCCTCACCGACGGCGACCCGTCTGTGCTCCAGAAGATCTCCGACGCGGGCCAGGGCATGGGCTCCGATGCCCTCACGCTCAGGACCACGGGTGGCACCACCGTGGTGTCACTGTCCGAGGGCTACGCCGACGAGCTCGGCACGGAGCACGGCCTGGGTGACACCGACCGATTCAAGGACGCGGTCAAGGGAGCCGACTCGGCCCGGGTCGCCGGCTTCGTCGACATCGCCGGCCTGCTGACCGAGTTCAAGGACGAGCTGGGCGCCGACGAGGCCAAGAACCTCACCGGGCTCTCCGCGCTGGGCTTCACGATCACCGGCGAGGGCAACAGCGCCGACTTCAGCCTGCGCCTCACGACTCAGTAGCCTGCGCCTCACGCCTCAGTTGCGTGCGCCTGACCACTCAGTAGCCCGTTCGCTCGGTCAGCGCTCGTCGACCATGACCTCGATCGTGTAGGTCGACGCGCGGTAGCAGTGGTCGCCGTACTCGACCGGGTGTCCCACCTCGTCGAAGGCGCTGCGGGTCATCGTGAGCACGGGCTCGTTGCCTCGCATCCGCAGGTGGCGGCGCTCGCTCGGGCTGGGTGGCCTGGCCCCGATCCGCTGCCGCGCCACGACCGGACGCACGCCGCGGCGGCGCAGCACGGCATACAGGCCCTCGGCCTCGAGCTCCTCCTTGGTGACGTCGAGGTGGGCCGGTGGCAACCAGTTGCGCAGCACCGCCAGCGGTTCGGTGTCGGACAGCCGCAGCCGCACGATGGCGAGCAGTTCGCTGTCGGGGGCGAGGTCGAGGGCGCCCGCGACCCGCTCGTCCTGGACGATGTCGAGCGAGAGCACCGTGGTCGTGGGGTGGGCGCCAGCGCGGGTGAGGTCGTCGTAGAGGCTGGTGAGCTCGGCCCGGCGGTGCACGGTGCGGTTGGCGACGGTCGTGCCCACGCCACGGCGGCGGACCAGGAGCCCGCGTGCGGCGACCTCGGCGATGGCCCGGCGCACCGTGGGGCGGGACAGGCCGAGGCGCAGCCCCATGGCGACCTCGTTCTCGAACGCGTCGCCCGGGTGCAGGGCCCCGTCGTCGATGGCGGCGGCGAGCTGTTCGGCGAGCTGGTGGTAGAGCGGCACGGGGGAGGACCGGTCGATCCGGATGTCGAGCTGGGTGGCCACGGAGGCACTCTAGCCGGTCACCAGTGCGGAGGTGAGAATCTCATGACGTCAGAATGTCCTTACAAATGGTTGACACGACTCACACCCCGACGGCACGCTTGGCGTCGGGCCTGACGCCCTCCTTCCCGCTGGTGTCGCCGCCCTGCGTCCGACTCCCGCCCCTCACCCGTGAACGGAACCTGCACATGCGCATCGGACTCGCCGGCGTCGGCCGGATCGGCGCCTTCCATGCCGACACCCTTCGCGGCCTCGACGCCGTCGACCAGCTCGTCGTGGCCGACGTCGACGCGGCGCGCGCCCAGCAGGTCGCCGCCGAGCGTGGGCTGGAGTGGACGGCCACGACCGAGGAGCTGCTCGACTCCGGCCTCGACGCGCTGGTCATCGCCACCGCGACGCCCGGACACGCCCCGCTGCTGCGGGCCGGGGTCGCCAGGGGCATCGCGACGTTCTGCGAGAAGCCGGTCGCCTCGACGCTCGACGAGACGATCGAGCTGACCCGACTGGTGGCCGAGGCCGACGTGCCCGTCCACGTCGGGTTCCAGCGGCGCTTCGACGAGGGCTACCGCCGGGCGCGTGCCGTGGTGGCCTCGGGCGAGCTCGGGTTCGTGCACACCGTCGTGGCCAACACCCGCGACAGCGCGCCACCCCATGCCGCGTACGTGCCGACCAGTGGCGGGATCTTCCGCGACTGCAACGTGCACGACTTCGACATCCTCCGGTTCGTCACCGGCCGGGAGGTCGTCTCGGTCTACGCGACCGGCTCCAACCAGGGGGCGAGCTTCTTCTCCGACGCGGGCGACGTCGACACCGGCGCGGCCCTGCTCACCCTCGACAACGGCACCCTGGCCCAGGTCTCCTCCACCCGCTACAACGGGGCCGGCCACGACGTCCGGATGGAGGTCCTGGGGGAGCACGGGGCGGTCGCCGTCGGTCTGGACGACTCGCTGGCCCTGCGCTCGCTGGAGGACGGGGTCGACTTCCCGCGCGGGCCCGTCAAGATGTCCTTCATGGAGCGCTTCCTGCCCGCCTACCGTGCCGAGCTGACCGCCTTCTTCGACGTCGCCGCGCGCCGCATCCCCAGCCCTTGCACGCTCGAGGACGCGCTCCAGGCGTTCCGGGTCGCGGAGGCCTGCGAGATCTCGCGCGCGGAGCGCCGCGTCGTCGACCTCACCGAGATCAAGGGAGCCTGACCATGGCCGGCGTTCCGTCCGAGGCCCTGGCCGACCGCATCGCCGGGGCGCCGATCTCCTGGGGGGTCTGCGAGGTGCCCGGGTGGGGTCACCAGCTGTCCCCGGAGGTGGTGCTCGCCCAGATGTCAGACCTGGGCCTGGCCGCCACCGAGTTCGGTCCCGACGGCTTCCTGCCCGACTCGGCGCAGGACAAGGTCGCGACGCTGCGCGAGCACGGGCTCGCCGCCGTGGGCCAGTTCGTGCCGCTCGTCCTGCACGACCCCGGCCACGACCCGCTGCCCGAGCTCGAGACCGCCATGGTCGACCTCGTGGCAGCCGCTGCGTCCACGGTGGTCATCGCCGCCGCGACGGGCGCGGAGGGCTATGACGACCGCCCGCAGCTCGACGACCAGGGCTGGTCGACCTTGCTGGCGAACCTCGACCGGTTGGCGGCTGCAGCGGCCGCCCGGGGTCTCACCGCCACCCTGCACCCCCACGTCGGCACGATGGTGGAGACCGGCGAGGAGACCGACCGCGTGCTCGCCGGCAGCCGGATCGGGCTCTGCCTCGACACCGGTCACCTGCTCATCGGCGGCGGCGACCCCGTGCGCGTCGCCCGCGAGCACCCCGACCGGATCGCGCACACCCACCTCAAGGACGTTCGGCTCGACCTCGCCCGCCAGGTGCAGGCCGGCGAGACGACCTACACCGCCGCCGTCGCCGCCGGCATGTACGTGCCCCTCGGCCAGGGTGACGTGGACATCGCCGCCATCGTGCTGGCCCTGGAGGACAGCGGGTATGCCGGGTGGTACGTCCTCGAGCAGGACACCATCCTCCCGGGCGTTCCCGAGGGCGACGGACCCGCGGCCGACGTCGAGGCGAGCTACTACTACCTGCTGGGCCTCGCGGCCCAGCACTCCGGTGTGGGGATCTGACGTGACCGACCCGATCACCGACGAGGCGCACGACGGCGGCTACGACCTGGTCGCCATGGGGCGCACCGGGGTCGACATCTACCCGCTCCAGTTCGGCGTCGGGCTCGAGGAGGTCGAGACCTTCCAGAAGTTCCTCGGCGGCACCGCGACCAACGTCTCCGTGGCCGCGGCCCGCCACGGTCGGGACGTCGCCCTGGTCACCCGCACCGGCGCCGACGCCTTCGGTCGCTACATCCACCTGGCCCTGCGCGGGTTCGGGGTCGACGACCGGTTCGTCGCCCCGGTCGACGGGCCGCCCACGCCGGTCACGTTCTGCGAGGTCTTCCCGCCGGACGACTTCCCGCTCTACTTCTACCGCTACCCCACGGCCCCCGACCTGCTGATCGAGCCGCAGGACCTGCCGCTCGAGGCGATCCGGGACGCCCGGGTCTACTGGTCCACGGTCACCGGCCTCTCGCAGGAGCCGAGCCGCTCGGCCCACTTCGCCGCCTGGGAGGCCCGCGCCCGGCGGCAGCACACCGTGCTCGACCTCGACTACCGGCCGATGTTCTGGCCGGACCCCGCCGAGGCCAGTGCCCAGGTGGACCGCGCCCTCGGGCACGTCACGGTGGCGGTGGGCAACCGCGAGGAGTGCGAGGTGGCGGTGGGCGAGACCGACCCGCAGCGCGCGGCTGACGCCCTCCTCGAGCGAGGGGTCGAGCTGGCTGTCGTGAAGCAGGGCCCCAAGGGCGTGCTCGCAGCCACCCGCGAGGAGCGGGTCGAGGTGGCGCCGTTCCCGGTGGCGGTCGTCAACGGCCTCGGGGCCGGCGACGCGTTCGGCGGCGCGCTCGTGCACGGGCTGCTCGAGGGCTGGGACCTGCGTCGCACCATCGAGTTCGCCAACGTGGCGGGTGCGATCGTCGCCTCCCACCTCGAGTGCTCCAGCGCGATGCCGACGACCGCCGAGGTGCTGGCCCGGCTCGCCGGAGCCGGGCGACAGGACGCGCTCCGATGACCGGGCAGGTGACCGGCCCGGAGACCGGGTCGGTAACCGGCTCCGCGACGGGTGCGGTCGACGTGGCCCAGCTGACCGAGCTGCGGGCCACCGACCCGGAGGGCATCGCCCGGGCCTGGGCCGCCCGGACCCGCCGCGACCTGCTGCGCGCTGACGGCCGGCTGCTCCTCGTGGCTGCCGACCACCCCGCGCGGGGTGCCCTGGGGGTGCGCGCTGACCCGTGGGCGATGGCCAGCCGGCACGACCTGCTCGAACGCCTGGTCGCGGCCGTCTCACGACCCGGGGTCGACGGTGTCCTGGGCACCCCCGACATCCTCGACGACCTGCTCCTGCTCGGGGCCCTCGAGGACAAGGTGGTCATCGGCTCGATGAACCGCGGCGGCCTGCAGGGCGCGAGCTTCGAGCTCGACGACCGGTTCACCGCCTACCGGGCAGAGGACATCGCCGCCTGCGGCCTCAACGGGGGCAAGACGCTGACCCGCATCTGCTACGACGACCCGGGCACCGTCGCCACGCTGGAGGCCACGGCGCACGCCGTCAACGAGCTCGCCGCGCGCGGGCTGATGGCGATGGTCGAGCCGTTCCTCAGTGAGCGCCGTGACGGACGGGTGGTCAACCTGCTCGACCCCGACTCGACGATCCGCTCGATCCACATCGCGTCGGGCCTGGGCGGCTCGAGCGCGCACACCTGGCTCAAGCTGCCGGTCGTCGACGGGCTCGAGCGGGTCATGGACGCCACCACCCTCCCGACCCTGCTCCTGGGCGGCGACCCGCAGGGCGACCCCGAGGACACCTACGCCTCGTGGGGTCGCGCCCTCACCCTGCCGCCGGTCCGCGGCCTGGTGGTGGGCCGGGCCCTGCTCTACCCGCCGGATGGTGACGTCGCGGCCGCCGTCGACATCGCCGGGGAGCTCGTGCACGGAGCGCACCGGTGAAGGAGACGCAGAGCGGCGTCGACAACGCCCGCTGGGTGCTGCCCCTGGGGTCCGCGTCGGCCGACGGCTGGCAGGTCGCCGTGGACGACACCGTCGAGGGGTGGCAGCACACCAGCCTGGCCGTCACCTCGCTCGCCGCCGGCGAGGAACGCAGCCGCACGGCCGGTGAGTGGGAGCACGTGGTGGTCCCCTTGAACGGGTCGGTCCGGGTGCGGACCGACGGGCACGACGACGTGGTCCTCGCCGGGCGGGCGCACGTCTTCGCCGGCCCCACCGACATCGTCCACCTCGCCAGCGAGGTCGCCTTCACGGTGGTCGCCGAGGGTGGCCCGGCGCGGGTGGCGGTGTGCGGCGCGAAGGCGCGCACGCGGCATACCCCGGCCGTCACGGTGGTGCCTGCTGCGCAGGTGCCGGTCGAGCTGAGGGGTGCCGGGGCGGCGAGCCGCGAGGTGCGCAACTTCGGCGTGCCCGGGGTGCTCGACGCCGACTCCATCATCGCGTGCGAGGTGGTGACCCCCGCCGGCAACTGGAGCTCCTACCCGCCCCACAAGCACGACGAACGACGAGCGGGAGTCGAGACCGAGCTCGAGGAGATCTACTACTTCGAGGTGCGGCCCGTCGGCGGCGCGCCGGAGGTCGCGGATCCCGTTGGCTACCAACGGGTCTACGGCACGGACGAGCGGCCGATCGACGTCCTGGCCGAGGTGCGCACCGGCGACGTGGTCCTCGTGCCGCACGGCTGGCACGGTCCGTCGATGGCTCCGCCGGCGGCGCACCTCTACTACCTCAACGTCATGGCTGGCCCCGGGCCGGAGCGGGCGTGGATGATCTGTGACGACCCGGCCCACACCTGGGTGCGCGACACCTGGGCGACCCAGGCCGTGGACCCTCGCTTGCCGTTCGGAGACAACAGACGTTCGGAGACGACACATGAGTGACACGGTGCGGCTGACCGTCGGCCAGGCGGTGGTGCGGTTCCTCGGGCAGCAGTGGAGCGAGCGCGACGGCGAACGGCAGCGGCTGTTCGCCGGGTGCCTCGGCATCTTCGGCCACGGCAACGTCGCCGGGGTGGGGCAGGCCCTGCTGCAGGAGGAGCTCGCGTACGAGGGGCGTGAGCGCGACAACCCGCTGCCCTACGTGCTGGCCCGCAACGAGCAGGCCATGGTGCACACCGCGGTCGGCTACGCGCGCCAGCGCGACCGGCTGCAGACCTGGGTCTGCACGGCCTCGGTCGGCCCCGGCTCGACGAACATGCTCACCGGTGCCGCGCTGGCGACGATCAACCGGATCCCGGTGCTGCTGTTGCCCTCGGGCACCTTCGCGACCCGCGTCTCCGCACCGGTGCTCCAGGAGCTCGAGCAGCCGTATGCGGCGGACGTCACCGTCAACGACGCGTTCCGACCGCTCTCGAAGTTCTTCGACCGGGTGAACCGACCCGAGCAGCTGCCGTCCGCCCTGTTCGGCGCGATGCGCACGCTCACCGACCCGGTGGAGACCGGCGCCGTGACCATCGCGCTGCCCCAGGACGTGCAGGCGGAGGCCTTCGACTGGCCGGTCGAGCTGTTCGCCGAGCGCACCTGGCACATCGCCCGCCCCCCGGCGGAGGCGTCGCGGATCGCCGCTGCCGCCGACGTGGTCCGGACGGCCCGCCGCCCGTTGCTCGTCGCCGGTGGCGGTGTCCACTACTCCGGCGCCGAGGAGGCGCTCGCGGCGCTGTGTGCCGCCACGGGGATCCCGGTGGCCGAGACGCAGGCGGGCAAGGGTTCGCTGCTGCACGGCCACCCCCAGCTCGTGGGAGCCATCGGCTCGACCGGCACGACCGCTGCCAACGCCCTGGCCGCCGAGGCGGACGTCGTCATCGGGGTGGGCACCCGGTGGTCGGACTTCACCACGGCATCGCGGAGCGCTTTCCGGGACAACGGAGTTCGCTTCATCAACCTCAACGCCGCGCCCGTCGACGCCGTCAAGCAGGGCGGGCTCTCGGTGGTCGCGGACGCCCGCGAGGGCCTGACGGCGCTCGCTGCGGCCCTGGTCGGGTACACCGTCGACGAGGCGCACCGCACCCGTCAGGCGGAGCTGTGGTCGGCCTGGGACGAGCAGGTCGAGGCGACCTACCACCCTGCTCCCGCCGTCACGGACGCGCTCGCCGACGGCCTGCTGACCCAGGGCGAGGTGCTCGGGGTGGTCAACGAGCTCGCCGATCCCCGAGACGTCGTCCTGTGCGCTGCCGGCTCGATGCCCGGCGACCTGCACAAGCTGTGGCGGGTCCGGGACCGCAAGGGCTACCACGTCGAGTACGGCTACTCCTGCATGGGCTACGAGATCCCGGCGGCGATCGGCGCCCGGCTCGCCGACCAGAGCCGGGACGTCTTCGCGATGGTGGGCGACGGCGGCTACCTGATGATGCCGACCGAGCTCGTCACCGCCGTGCAGGAGCGGGTCAAGGTGATCGTGGTGCTGGTGCAGAACCACGGGTTCCACTCGATCGGGTCGCTCTCGGAGAGCCTCGGCTCCCAGCGGTTCGGCACCCGGTACCGGTACCGCGACGACTCCTCCGGCCGCTTGGACGGCGACCCGTTGCCGGTCGACCTGGCCGCCAACGCGCGCAGCCTCGGAGCCCACGTCATCGAGGTGCGCTCCCGAGCCGAGCTCGAGGACGCGGTGCGGCAGGCGAAGGCGTCGAGCCACCCCGGGCCGGTCGTCATCCACGTGCAGACCGACCCGACGGTGCACTCGCCGGACAGCGGCTCGTGGTGGGACGTGCCCGTCGCCGAGGTGAGCGAGCTCGACAGCACGCAGGCGGCCCACGAGGCCTACCTGGCGCACAAGGCCGACCAGCGTGCCCTCGTGACGCCGACCGAGGCACCGCCCGCCAGCTAGACGCGCAGCGGCAGCCGTGGCACCGGCAGGGGCCATGGGACAGAATCGAGCGCATGGACAGACGCGTGTCGATCGCGGCCACCGGTCCCGCGTCTGCGGACGCCGGCCTGGCCGCCGCGGCTGCCGGGGGCAACGCCGTCGACGTCGCCATCGCGGCGATGGTCTCGGCGATGACCACCGAGCCCGGCATCGTCTCGGCCGCCGGTGGCGCGTTCGTCAGCATCTGGCCGGCTGGCGGGGACCCCGAGCTGGTCGACGGCAACGTCGAGATGCCCGGGCGCGGCCAGGACCCCGCCCGCTTCGGGGCCGGGTTGCACGAGGTGCGCACCTCCTACGGCGGTGGCCTCACCCTGTATGCCGGGCACGGCTCGGTCGCGACGCCGGGCGCCTTCGCGGCCCTGGGGGTCGCCCACGACCGGCACGGATCTGCGCCGTGGCGCGAGGTGCTGGCCCCGAGCATCGACGCCGCGCGCACCGGGTACGCCATCGGCGGCGCGGCCGCCACCTACCTGGCGATCACCGGTGACCTGGTCTTCGGCTGGGACGAGAACACCCGACCCCTGGTCAGGGGCGCCGACGGGGCCATCGTGACCGCAGGGCAGCTGGCGACCAACCCCGACCTCGCCGACACCCTCGAGCAGATCGCGGTCGAGGGGGCCCGGTCGCTCTACACCGGTGACCTCGCGGCCCGGATCGCGGCGGACAGCGACGCCCGCGGTGGGCTGGTCACGGCAGCCGACCTCGCGGCATACCGGGCAGTGGTCCGCACACCACTGCGGCTGGGACTCGGCGAGTGGGACCTCGCGCTCAACCCGCCACCCTCGGTCGGTGGCCCGATGCTCGCGGTGATGCTCCGCGAGCTGGCGGCGGTGGGCTGGGACTGGTCACGGATCATCGACATCCAGGGCCGGGTGCTGTCGTTCCGCCACCAGGTGCACGACCTGTCGACGGACCTGGAGGAGGACGGCTACGCCCTCCTCGAGTCGATCGACCGCAACGGGCTGGCCGGACTGCCCACCTCGTCCTCGACCGCGCACGTCTCGGCGGTCGACAGCGACGGCACCATCTGCGCGATCACCGCTTCGAGCGGATATGGTTCCGGCGCAACGGTGCCCGGCACGGGGTTGATGCTCAACAACTGCCTCGGCGAGCCCGAGCTCAACCGGTTGGGGCTGCACGCGCTGGCGCCCGGCACGCGGCTGGCCTCCAACATGGCCCCCTCGGTGGCGCGGTCCTCGTCGGGGTCGGCGCTCGCGATCGGGAGCCCCGGGGCCGACCGCATCACCACGGCCCTCATGCAGGTGCTGGGTCGGCACTGCCTCACCGGCACCCCGATGCAGGAGGCGATCGAGGCGCCCCGGGTGCACGTGCGGATCCTCGACGATGGCACGCCGCGGGTCGACCACGAGGACGACCCCGAGATCTCGACCGCGATCGAACGCCTTGGGCTGCAGTCGTTCTCGCACGGGGCGACGTCGATGTTCTTCGGCGGGGTGGGCGCCGCCCGACGACTGGCCGACGGGTCGCTCGACGCCGCAGGGGACCCCCGCCGGGAGGCGGCCACCCGGGTCTCCTGAGGCCAGCCGGCTCGACCCTCGCTTCACCGGCGACAGGCAGCGGGGACGGGCAGCAGCGCGCACTCCGCGTGCTATGCCGTGCCCCCCAGGGTGGGGCACGGCATAGCGACCGAAAGCACCGCGGTGCCCTCGGCGGGCCCGAAGCCGAAGGTCGCTAGCGGGCCGCGCCGGTGACCGCCCAGTCGTCGCCACGGATGCGCCACCAGAAGAACGTCGCCCGGATCGCCATGAACGCCGTGAACACGAGCCACAGCACGGTCACCGCCCGAGGGGCGCCAGCAGCCACGAGGTCGTCGCCGCTCGCGTGCACCCAGAGGGCCAGGGGGGCGTAGAGCAGCAGGGTCGCGGCCATCGCCTTGGCCAGCCAGCGGCCGTCGCCGGCGCCGATCAGCACACCGTCGACGACGAAGACGTAGCCGGCGAGCGGCTGGCCCAGCGCCACCACCACCAACGCCGCCGAGAGCGCGGCCCGCACGGCGGGGTCGGTCGTGAAGAGTGCGGGCAGGAGCGAGTGGACGGCAAGGACGAGCAGCCCGAGGACGGCTCCGCCCCAGACCCCCCAGCGGAGCATCGTGGTCGTGGCGGCGCGAGCCGCGGCGACGTCACCGGCCCCGAGCGCGCGGCCGGTGAGCGCTTGCGCGGCGATGGCCAGGGCATCGAGGGCGAACGCCAGGAAGGTCCACACCGTCGCCGCCACCTGGTGCGAGGCCAGCGGCACGTCGCCGAGTCCTGCGGCGACCCAGGTGGTGAGCAGGATGATGGCGCGCAGCGCGAGCGTGCGCACGAGCAGCGGTATGCCGGTGAGGCCAGCCCGCAGCACGCGTCCCGGGTGTGCGTGCAGGCCGGCGCCCGCCTGGCGCGCGTGCCTGATCATGACCGTCACGAGTCCGGCGGCCATCCCGGTCTGGGCGATGACCGTGCCCCACGCCGAGCCCGCGATGCCCCAGCCGAACCCGTAGACGAAGACCAGGTTGAGGACCACGTTGGCGGAGAACCCGGCGACGGAGGCGACCAGCGGGGTCCTGGTGTCCTGCAACCCGCGCAGCACGCCGGTGGCGGCGAGCGCCACGAGCATGGCCGGGATGCCGAGGGCCGAGATGCGCAGGTACGTCGCGGCATACCCGATCGCGTCCGGAGAGGCGCCGAAGACGCGACACAGCGGCTCGGCCGCTACGGCGACACCGACGGACGTCAGCGCGCCCAGCCCGACGGCGAGCCAGGTGCCGTCGATGCCGGCCTCGAGCGCTCCCCGCTCGCTGCCCGCACCGATCTGCCGGGCCACGATCGAGGTGGTGCCGTAGGCGAGGAACACGAAGATGTTGGCCGCGGTGATGAGGGTCGCGCTGGCGACACCGAGCCCGGCCAGCTGGGCGGTCCCCAGGTGGCCGATGATCGCGGAGTCGGCCAGCAGGAAGAGCGGCTCGGCGACGAGGGCGAGGAAGGCGGGGACGGCCAGCCGGAGGATCTCGCGGCGCTGGGTCATCTCACTGCTCTGCGGGGTTGCCGGGGCCGGTGCTCACCGCGCCACGGTAGCCGCGACCCGTGACGAGGTCGTCAGGGCGTCCAGCGGGTGCGCACGCCGTCGACGAACGAGGCGAAGTCGCCGGCCATGTCGACCTCGTCGGGCCGCATCAACCACTGCACCTGCAGACCGTCCATGAGGGCGACCGCCTGACGGGCCAGGCTCTCCGCCGGGACGGCCGGGTCGGCCGAGCCGTCCGCCACGGCGTCGTGCAAGGCACGGGTCAGGGCCTGGACGGCGCTGCGGTGGTGCTCGCGGAGCCACCCGTGCCCCGGGTGGTCGGGGTCGACGGCCTCGCCCGCGAGGCTGGTGAAGAGCCGGACGATGGCCTCGCGGTCGCTGTTCAGCCGGACCAGCCGGGTCATGTCGTCCCACACCTCCCAGCCGCGGGGGGCGCGGTCGCGACCGGTCGCGAGGGTCGCCAGGTCGCGCACGTCGCGCGCTCGCAGCACCTCGGCGAGCAGCCCCTCCTTGCTGGGGAAGTGGTGGAGCAGCCCGCTCTGCGACAGCCCCGAGGCCTCGGCGACCGCGGTCATCGGGGTCGCGTGGAACCCGCGTTCGGCGAACAGCTCAGCAGCCGCCGAGACGATCCGCTCCCGGGTGGCGGCGGTCGCCTCGCCGCCCGGACCACGGGGTCGACCGCGACCCCGCCGAGCGGGCTCTCCGGTATGCCGCGTGGTCACGCGAGCGGCAGGCGGAAGCGGATGTCGCCGAGCCCACGGGCGACGAGCAGCTCGCCGCCGTCGGCCAGGCTCGCCCACGCGCCGGCCGCGGTGTCCCAGCGACGCCACAGCCTGGCGTCGGTGGTGACCTCGACCGTGGCCGACTCCCCGGCCGCCACGTCGACGGTGGACCAGCCGACCAGTCGCACGGGCTGGTCGGTCTCACTGGGCTGGAGGTAGACCTGCACGAGCTCGCGCGAGTCGCGACCGGCCGTGTTGCGCACCGTCACCGACACGGTGGGGGACGGCTCGGTCCCGGCCAGCGCCGCCGCCGGGTAGTCCCAGGCGCCGTAGCCCTCGCCCTCGCCCAGCCAGTGGGCGGGAGCAGCGGCGCGGCCGGCGTGGAACCCGCGGTAGCCGACGAAGGACCCGTCCGTGTAGTCGAGCTGCAGGTCGGTCGGCTCGACGGTCCACGCGGGCGCGGCCCCGTCGGCGGCCGGCCAGGTCGTGACCAAGCGGCCCGCGGGCTCGCGGACGCCGAGCAGGGCATCGGCGACGGCGTGGCCGCCCTCCTGTCCGGGCAGGCCCACGACGAGGATGGCGTCGACCTCGTCGGCCCACGGCATCAGCACCGGGGTCGCGGCGTTCACCACGACGACCGTCCGGGTGGCGGCCGCCGCGACGGCGCGGACCATGGCGTCCTGTTCACCGGGCAGCGAGAGCGTGGTCTTGTCGCTGCCCTCCGTCTCCTGCTCGGGCGTGAGGCCGACGACCACGACGGCGACGTCGGCGCCGTGCGCCGCCGCGGCGGCCGCTGCGAGCGTCTCGTCGACCGGGGCCGGCACCGGTGCGACGACGAGGGTCTTGGTGCCCATGCCCGAGGCGAGGATGTGCGACAGGGTGCTCATTGTGCCGTCGGGGCCGGGCTGGGGCTCCGAACGGATCACGGTGAGCTCGGCCTCGATGAGCGCACCGGCGCCCGCCTCGAGGTCGGCGGTCCAGACCGGCGGCTTGAACATCGCCTCGCCCGGGTCCGCCCCGGTCGACACCAGGTCGGCCCGGCCGATCTCGGTGCCATTGACGCTGACCCGCCACGAACCGGCGCCCTTGGCTCCCACCCGCACCCGCCCGCCCGTGGCGAGGCGGGCACTGAGCCGCACCTGCTCGGTCTGGCGGGGCAGGGTGTCGTCCCATCCAGTGGTGACCTCGGCCCCGTCGACGTGCTCCTCGAGCATCACGACCCCCTCGGCGTCCACGTGCTCGACCCGCATCCCCGGCTCCCCCGTCGAGGGGTCGCGGATGGCGTCGAGCGCGGCCGGCAGCGGGCTCTCGCGCACGTCCACGCCGTCGACGACGACGAGCCGGTCACCGAGCTGGGCGCGGAGCCCCTCGGCGAGGGAGACCTGGTGGGGAGGGTTGACCTGGGCCGAGCCGCCACCCATGCAGACGGTCTCGATGCCGTGCCGACCGATCAGGGCGACCGACCCGCCGGTCGGGCCCGCCGCCAGCGGCAGGACGCCGTCGGTGTTGCGCAGCACGACCATGCCGTCCGTCGCCAGTCGCCGCAGCTGGGCCCGACGCTCCGGCGCGTCAGCCGCGAGCGAGTCGGTCGGCCAGCTGCGGTGGGCGTCCGTGGAGCCGGGGACGTCGAGGGCACCGACGCGCTGCGCGAGCAGGAGCAGGCGGCACACGTGCTCGTCGATGACCGACTCGTCGACCGCACCCGAGCGGACGTCGGCCACCAGGGCCTCGCCCCACGGGCCGTCCGGACCGGGCATGACCAGGTCGAGACCGCCGAGTGCGGCCGGGGCCGACGTCTTGGTCGCGAACCAGTCGCTCATGAGCAGGCCGTCCCAGCCCCACTCGTCCTTCACGATCTCGGTGTTGACGTGGACCTGCTCGGTGGCCGGCACCCCGTTGACATCGTTGTAGGCCGCCATGATCGACCACGGCTGCGACTCCTCCACCGCGATCTCGAACGGCAGCAGGTAGACCTCGCGCAGCACGTCCTCCGTCACGACCGAGTTCATGTAGTTGCGCAGTGTCTCGGACTCGTTCGCCACCAAGTGCTTCAGGCAGGCGCCGATTCCCTTGCCCTGCAAGCCCTGCACGTATGCCGCGGCGAGCCGGCCGGTGAGCAGCGGGTCCTCGGAGTACGCCTCGAAGAGCCGGCCACCGAGGGGTGAGCGGTGCAGGTTGATGGTGGGGCCGAGCACGACGTGGATCTGCTGGCGCTCGGCCTCCTCGGCCAGCATCTCGCCGACCTCGTGGGCGGTCTCCTCGCTCCAGGCACTGGCGAGCAGGGTCGCGTTCGGGAAGAGCGCCACGTGGTCGCCCCCGACGAACTTCAGCCCACGGACGCCCGTGGGGCCGTCGGAGAAGGCCATCGGCGCGAGGCCGATCTCGTCCTCCCCGTGGAGGGTGAACGAGGTGGCGCCGGTCAGCAGCCGCACCTTGGTCTCGAGGTCGAGCCGGGCAACGAGGGCAGGGAAGTCGGTGGTGGTCACCGATTCAGTGTCGGGACCCGGGCCAGTGGCGTAAATAGGTAGAGGTAACTATTTCGCAGGGTGAGACAGCCGAGGACCGGGCGTCGGGGGGCGTTGGCATGATGGCGTCGTGTCCACGATCGTCTTCCTCCACGCCCACCCCGACGACGAGGCCTCGCAGACGGCGGGCGCGATGGCTCGCGCCGTCGCCGAGGGCCACCGCGTCGTCACCGTGTTCGCCACGAACGGCGACCACGGTGAGCTCCCCGCAGCCGGGCTGCCCGACGGTGAGACGCTCGTCCACTGGCGGCGCCGCGAGGCCCAGGCCAGTGCCGACGCCCTCGGGGTGCAGC
This sequence comes from Pedococcus sp. P2_D7, assembly GCF_056404295.1. Classification (NCBI taxonomy): domain Bacteria; kingdom Bacillati; phylum Actinomycetota; class Actinomycetes; order Micrococcales; family Intrasporangiaceae; genus Pedococcus; species Pedococcus sp. P2_D7. The sequence goes on along the minus strand of NZ_JBFUEH010000002.1, from coordinate 11,107 downwards.
GGATCGAGTGGCTGGGCTACGCCGACTCCGGCATGACCGGGTGGGAGCAGAACACCCACGCGAACGCGTTCCACGGCGCCGACGTCGACGAGGCGGCCCGGCGGCTCGTCGCGATCCTCGACGAGGAGGACGCCGACGTCCTCGTGGGCTACGACTGGCACGGCGGCTACGGCCACCCCGACCACGTGAAGGTCCACCCCGTCGTGCACCGCGCGGCCGAGCTGGCCGCCCGTCGACCGCGGCTGCTCGAGTCGACGATGAACCGCGACATCGTCCGAGGGGTGTTCCAGGCAGCGGTGGCCGCCGGCGCCGGCGACCAGGCCTTCGACCCGGACAGCCCGATGGACGACGGCAACCCGCTCGGCACTCCCGAGGCCGAGATCACCTGGCAGGTCGACACCAGCGACTACCTGGTCCAGCGACGGGCCTCGCTGGAGGCGCACCGCAGCCAGGCCACCGACATCGAGGGCATGCTCTCGATGCCTGACGACTTCTTCGCGATGTTCTTCGGCCGTGAGCACTACCTCGAGCCCGGCATCGACGGGGAGGAGCACCCCACCATGCAGGTCGGCTGGCCGTTCGGTGGCTGAGCCCGCACCGTCTGCGGAGTCCCTCGGCCCCGGTGCCCTGCTGCGACGTCCCCAGGTCGCGCGCCTGCTCTTCTCGGCGCTGGCGGGACGACTGCCCAACGGCATGGTGCCGCTGGCCCTGGTCCTGTTCGCCCGCGACACCGGCAGCGGCTACGGGCGCGCGGGGCTGCTCACCGCGGCATACTCGCTCGGCTGCTGCCTGGGCGGGCCGGCGCTGTCGCGGGTGATGGACCTGCGCGGGCAGCGCCCGGCCCTCGTGCTCGGCGGGGTGGTGTCGTCCCTGGCGCTCGCGGTGCTGCCGTGGGTGCCGTCCGGTGGCGCGCTCGTCGTGGCCCTCGTGGCCGGGCTGTCGACTCCGCCGCTCGAGCCGGCGCTGCGGACCCTCTGGCCGTCGGTGCTGTCCCCGCGCCAGGTGCCCTCGGCCTTTGCGCTCGACGCGGCGGCTCAAGAGCTGATCTTCGTCCTCGGGCCGCTTGCAGTGCTGCTCGCCCAGGTCGGCGGTGACGGCGGCGGCCTCGTGGCCGCGGGCGTGGTCGGGCTGATCGGCACCGTCTGGTTCGTGGCGTCGCGGGCATCCGGCGCGTGGGTCCCCCCGGTGCACGAGGACCGCCACTGGCTGGGTCCGCTGCGCTCGCCCCGGCTGTGTGTCCTCTACTCGGCAATCGCGTTGGTAGGACTCACGATCGGCGTGCCGGCCGTGGCCCTCGTCGCCTACGCCGAGTCGATCGGCGACCGGGGGCTCGCACCCTGGCTGGTGGCTGCGAACGCCCTGGGTGCCCTGATCGGTGGCGTCGCCTACAGCCCGCTCGCCCCACACCGCGATCCGCGGCGTGACCTCCTGCTCGGGCTCGGTGTCCTCGTCGTCACGTATGCCGCGCTGGCCGTGGTCCCCTCGAACCCCTGGGTGATGGGGGTGCTCACCGTCGGCAGCGGCGTGGGCCTGCCCGCGGTGCTGACCTGTGTCTTCCAGCTGGTCGACCGGCTCGCCCCGTCCGGGACGACGACGGAGGCCTTCGCGTGGCTGATCTCCGCGTTCCTCGTCGGCTCGTCGGTCGGCGCTGCCGCGGCAGGTTCGCTGTCGGACGCCGGGCGGATCGGTGGCGCCTTCCTCGTGGCGGCGGTTGCCTCGCTGGCTGCGCTCGCGATCGCGCGCAGCGTCGTGCGGGGCGGCGTCGAGGACGCTGCCCTCACAGGTGCTTGAGCGCCTCGCGTCGGCTCAGCCCGCTCAGCCGGCCGTCGTACTCCGCGACCGTCGAACGCACCCAGTCCGGGTCGGTGCGGGCGTACTGACGCAGCGCCCATCCGATCGCCTTGCGGATCCAGAAGCTGGGGTCCTCGAGGTTGGGCTCGATGGCGGCTCGCAGCAGGCCGACGTCGGTGCGCTCCTTGAGGGTGAGCTGGCAGATGATCGACGTCCGCCGCAGCCACAGGTCCTCGTCCTCGATCCACTGCTCGACCGGCGGGGTGACCTCTGCCTTGTGGGACAACAGGATCGGTCCGATCCGGTTGCTCGCCACCTCGTCGACGTGGTCCCACCACGCGCCGGTGACGACCAGGTGTCGGTACAGCGGGAGGGTGTCCGGGTCCTGCCACGCGCGGTAGGCGCGCTGCCCGGTGAGGGCCGTCGCGGCATACCTCTCCTCGCGGTGGGTGGCGCCGTCCCAGAGGTCGCGCACCGCCCGCTCCCACTCCCCGCGCTCGGCGATCCGATGCGCCGGGTCGGCCAGGATCGGCCGCAGCAGCGCCTTCAGCTCGGGTGAGGTGATGCCGCAGTAGGGCATCTGCGACTTCATGTACGCCTGCTGGGTAGCGGCGCGATCCGGGTCGCCGGCCGCGGCGAGCGCTGTCCGGATCGCGGGGACGACGGGGTGTGTCACGGAGCCAGCATGCCCGTTCGCGCGTCACACTGTCGCCGTCGCACCGTCGTCGCACTTCTCAGGGGGAGTCCATGTCGCAGCCGATCCAGCAACCCGTCCAGCCGCCGCCCAAGCCGCCGGTCGTGCAGCTGCCCACGTGGGTCAACGTGGTCCTGGTGCTGATCCTGTTGGCGTCCTGCGGAGCTGCCAACGACGACGACCCCTACGTCGACACCGGGAGCATCTCCAACCAGGTGGTCAACCAGCTCCAGTCGCAGAACGGCTGGGGGACCCCCGACGGACCGGCCAGCGCTGCCGAGGTCGAGGACCTCTGCCGTCTCCTCGGTGCGGTGGCGGCCAAGGAGCAGGTGCCGCTCACGGTGATGGACCCGGACCAGCAGACGCGCTGCCGCGAAGTCGCCGGGGAGGCGGCGACGACGCCAACGTCCACGACGACGCCGACGACGACACCGACGACGCCCTGACCGCAGGCGGCCAGGGCGTCACAGGGTCTGTGCAGCGCGAGGTCAGTGCTGCGCGGGCGCCCCGGCGGTGGACGGCGTGCGGACCGCGAACGAGACGGCCACGACACCGAGGGCCAACACTGCTCCGACCGCGAAGCCCCAGCGGACCCCAGTGCTCAACGCGTCGAGGGGAGCGGCGCCGCCGACGGTGGCCGAGGCGGCCCGACCGGCCATCACGCTGACCACGATGGCGGTGCCGGCCGCGGCGGACACCTGCTGCAGCGACCCGAGGACGGCGCTGCCGTGGGCGTAGAGGTGCGGGGGCAGGACCGACAGGCCCGAGGTGAAGACCGGGGTGAAGACCAGCCCCAGGGAGGCCATCAGCGCGACGTAGTTGACCAGGAGCAGCCATGGCGAGGTGTCCGTGCCGACGAAGGTGAACAGGGCGAGCGTCGCTGCCATGACGATCGCGCCGGGCACCACCAGGCGCGGGGCGCCGAACCGGTCGTACGCGCGACCGACGACCGGTCCGAGCAGACCCATGACGAGCCCACCCGGCATCAGCAGGAGCCCGGTCATCAGGGTGCTGAGGTGCAGGACCTCCTGCAGGTAGAGGGGGAGCAGGATCATCGCGCCCATCATCGCCATGAAGGCCAGGCACATCACGCCGAGCGAGACGGCGAACGGGCGGAAGGTGAGGGTGCGCAGGTCGAGCAGGGCGCCGGCGCCACGCTGCAGGACGATCTGACGCCGCACGAACGCGGCAAGGGCGAGGACGCCGGCCGCGGTCACCACGGCCGGAGGAACGGTGTGCGTCGCGCGGCCGCCCTCACCCAGGCCGCTGAGGCCGTAGACGAGCGCCCCGAAGCCGATCGCCGACAGGACCACGCTGGGCAGGTCGATCCTGGTGCTGGTGGGCTCGCCGATGTTGACCAGCTCGCGCAGCCCCAGGCTGCCGACGACGCCCGCGATCGGCAGGACGATGGCGAAGATGAGCCGCCACGAGCCGAGCTCCAGCAGCAGGCCGGACACGGCCGGCCCGAGCGCCGGTGCGACCGACATGACGAGGGTGACGTTGCCCATCACCTTGCCCCGCTCCTGCGCGGGGACCAGCGTCATCATCGTCGTCATCAGGAGGGGCATCATCACCGCGGTGCCACTGGCCTGCACCACGCGGGCAAGCAGCAGGACGCTGAAGGTCGGCGCCAGGGTGGCGAGGGCGGTGCCGGTGAGGAAGAGCCCCATGGCCAGGGCGTAGGCCGTGCGGGTCGTCACCCGCTGGAGGAACCAGCCGGTCGCCGGGATGACGACCGCCATCGTCAGCATGAACGCGGTCGACAGCCACTGCGCGCTCGTCGCGGGGACGGCGAAGTCGCGCATCAGCCGTGGGATCGCGTTGACCATGATCGTCTCGTTGAGGATCACCACGAACGTCGACAGGGTCAGGATCCGCATCACCAGGGCGACGTTGACGTCGCTCACCGGTGGGGCATTGACGGCGTCGACATCGGCGGGCCTCGCCTCGGTGGTGCAGCTGGTGTCGCTCATGGGATGTCCTCGGTGGTGTGGGTGCTTCTGGCTGGGGTCTGCTGAGAACTGCTTCACCGGTACTGACCGAGGCCGGCACCAGAACTCATCGCGACCAGCTGGCCACCACCGCGTCGCGTCGGGTGACGAGGAGTGCGCGGGTCTGCGCGAGGAGGACCTCGGGCCGCCCCGTCGGGCGCAGCCGTGGCGCCCCCGGGGGAGCGACCAGCAGGTCGGCGCCCGGAGCCAGTCGCTCGAGCAGGGCCGACCCGCGACCCGCTGCTGAGGCCGGCACCCCGAGCCGTGGCCACAGGTCGCGGGCGAGCAGCCGCCCCTCTGGTCCGAGCAGCCCGTTGGCCTGGGCGCCCGCCCACACCAGCGCCCCCACGGCCGTGTCGTCGCGGGTACTCCGAGCGAGCATCCCCGGGTCGGCGACGAGAACCGCCTCCCACAGGCGACGCAGGGCTGCCCCCAGCTCCTGGTCGCCGAAGACGTCGACCGCGAGCCGGTCGCACTCCGCGCCGATCGCCCGGGCCCGGTCGCTGAGCGCGGGACCCAGGTCGGGCACGACGAGCGCCCGCTGCTCGAGCTGGCGGTCGTCGAGGGCGAGCAGGGCGGCACGCCCGCCGACCAGCGCCTCCAGCCACCGGAGCTCGGCGTCGCGCTGCTCGCCCTCCGTGGTCAGGGCAGCGGCCCTCCCGGCCCGGCCACTCGCGGCGCGCGGACGGACGGGACGCGCGATGTCGGCGCTCTCCTCCACCCAGTGGTCGGCCGGGAGTCCGTCGACCAGGACGAGGTGCGTGATGCGGGGACGGCGGCGGTCGGTCGCGGGGCTAGGTGAGTCGGTGCTGGCTGAAGGCATGGCCCCACGATGGCAGCGCGCCAGTCACACCTCGCCGGGATATCCACAGGCCTCGCCGCGGTGCGGCACGCGTGGGTCGCAGCCCCACGGCATACCACGAGTGGTATGCCGCGTGACTCAGGTGAGGTGCCGGCGGATCAGGCCGCGCCGTAACGCACCTGGGCGCGGGCGCGGGCCTTCGCGGCCTCGGTCTCGCGGTCCTTGGGGGGCGCGGTCGTGGTGAGGTGTTCGAGCAGGTGCTGGGTCGCGTGGGCGACCTCGGCCACCGCCTCGTCGAAGGCCGCTTGGTTCGCAGCACTCGGCTTGGTGCTGCCGCTGACCTTGCGGACGTACTGGAGCGCGGCGGCGCGGACCTCGTCGGAAGTGGCGGCCGGCTCGAAGTTGTGCAGTTGGCGAATGTTGCGGCACATGCCCTCAGGCTACGTCGCGGGCGCCGAGTGTGTCCTGCGTCATGTGGAAGACCCCGGGCGTGGACACGCCCGAAACTTTCTTGGGTCCACACCCCGTGGATCATGAAACCGCAGGTCAGCACCCCTGCGTCGGACGGACCGTCGCGAAATCCACAGGGTTATCCCCTGACTGTGCACAAGGGACCCGGGCGTTGCGCACACCTTGTCCCCAGCCTTTCCACAGGGCTGGTTTGAGCTGCGGGTCGGGCGGCCATACGTTGTGCCGATCACGGGTCCCGGTGGTGTCGGCGGAGGTTTGTCGGTGCCGACTGGTGTACTCGAATCACACAGGTGGAGTTCGTCGCCGGTGGCCGTCGAACGGCACCCGGTGGCGTCGAGGATTGTGACAGGGAGTTGCCCGAGTGTCCCTTGCGGAGCTGAGCACGAGTGCGTTCGGGAGCGGCGGCGATGGCCCCCCACCGAGCGACGAGCGTGTTCCGCCCCAGGACCTCCACGCCGAGCAGTCCGTCCTCGGCGGCATGCTCCTCTCCAAGGACGCGATCGCCGACTGCGTCGAAGGCCTGCGCGGCACCGACTTCTACCGGCCGGCCCACGAGCTGATCTACGACGCGATCCTCGACCTCTACGGCCGGGGTGAGCCCGCCGACGCGATCACCGTCTCCGACGAGCTGTCCAAGCGGGGCGACCTGCAGCGGGTCGGTGGCCAGGCCTACCTGCACACCCTGATCCAGGCCGTCCCGACCGCCGCCAACGCCGGCTACTACGCCGAGATCGTCAGCGAGCGGGCCGTCCTGAGACGGCTGGTCGAGGCAGGCACGCGCATCGTGCAGCTCGGCTACCAGCAGGGCAACGGCGACGTCGAGGACATCGTCAACGCCGCCCAGGCAGAGGTCTATGCGGTCGCCGACAAGCGGGGCGGCGAGGACTACCACGCGCTCGGCGACATCCTCGAGGAGACGCTGAACGAGATCGAGGTCGCCGCCGGGCGCACCGACGAGATGATCGGGGTGCCCACCGGGTTCATCGAGCTCGATGAGCTGACCCACGGCCTGCACCCCGGCCAGATGATCGTCCTCGCGGCACGACCCGCGGTCGGCAAGTCCACGATGGGGCTCGACATCGCGCGGGCCGCAGCGATCAAGCACAAGATGGCGACCGCCGTCTTCTCGCTCGAGATGAGCCGCTCCGAGATCACCATGCGGGTGCTCTCGGCCGAGGCCCAGATCCAGCTCCAGGACCTGCGCAAGGGCACCATCGGCGACGCGGGGTGGAAGAAGCTCGCGCGGATCATGGGCCAGATCACCGACTCCCCCCTCTTCATCGACGACTCGCCCAACATGTCGCTGATGGAGATCCGGGCCAAGTGCCGGCGGCTCAAGCAGCAGCACAACCTCAAGCTCGTCGTCATCGACTACCTCCAGCTGATGAGCTCCGGCAAGAAGGTCGAGTCGCGCCAGCAGGAGGTCTCGGAGTTCTCCCGTGCCCTCAAGCTGCTCGCCAAGGAGCTCGAGGTCCCGGTCATCGCCATCAGCCAGCTGAACCGTGGTCCCGAGCAGCGCACCGACAAGCGGCCGCAGATGTCGGACCTGCGCGAGTCGGGGTCCATCGAGCAGGACGCCGACATGGTCATCCTGCTCCACCGCGACAAGTCCGACCCCGGCCGTGAGGGCGAGGCCGACGTGATCGTGGCCAAGCACCGTAACGGTCCGACCAAGGACATCGTGCTGGCCTTCCAGGGCCACTACTCCCGCTTCGCCAACATGGCCCGCGACGGCTTCTGACCGTCCTCCTCGGGGCCGGGGGCGGCCACTAGGGCGTGGCGGTCACCACGAGGTCAGCGCGGGCTCGCGTTCCTGCGACGAGGTCGGCATTCGCCTGGTCGACCCGCTCCACCCAGAGCGCAGCTGCGTCGGCCTCCTTGCCGAACTCCACATGCCGTGCCACCAGGCGTTCGACCCGCGTCGGCTCGTCGAGGTCGCAGTACCAGACCTCGTCCATCGCCTCTCGCACCCGGCGCCACACCGGCTCGTCGAGCAGCAGGTAGTTGCCCTCGGAGATGACGATCCGCGTCGTCGGAGTCACGGCGAGGGCGGCCGCGATCGGCTGTTCCAGGTCGCGCTCGAACCCCGGCGCGTAGATGGTCTGGGCGGTCTCGGTACGCACCCGCTCCAGCAGCGCGGCATACCCGGCGGCGTCGAAGGTCTCGGGTGACCCCTTGCGCTGACGCAGCCCCAGGCGCTCCAGCTGGGCGTCCGCGAGGTGAAACCCGTCCATCGGCACGTGCGCGACCCAGTCCGCGTCCACGCCCTCCAGTGGGTGGTCCGCGAGCTCGGCGAGAAGGTGACGCACGAGGGTGGTCTTGCCGGCCCCGGGCGCGCCGGTGACGCCGAGGACGGCGCGACCACGTCCTGAGGCAGCTGCCCTCGCAGCCAGACCACGCGCCCGCTCTGCGAGCACTGCGAGGTCACCCTCTTTGGCGTCGCCACCAGCGTTCCGCTCGCCACCTGTGCCCGCTCGAGAGGTCATGTCCCCTATGCCATCACACCGGGGTCGCGACGCCCGGGTGTCATCTCCAGGGCCCAGTCGAGTCTATGAGGGTGTCGAGACGACCGAGCGATGGGAAGAGACGTGAAGACTTGGCGTGACGAGTCGTCGAACGGATGGCTGGGGGATCGGATCGGGGAGTTCCTGACGGAGATTGCCACCGCGGAGATGGACCTGCCCCACATCGTGGTCTGCCGGGACTCGAGTGGATGCAACATGTCGTTTTCCGGCCCATATGGGAGCGCACTGGAGGCCATTGCCGCGGCTGAGTTCGAGCGGCGGATCGAGATCGAGGCCGCCGCAGGCGACACCCTCAAGTTCGAGGTCGCCGCGCTCTATCCGGCGCTTCCGAGGAAATGGAGCAGCCCGTAACGGGCCCGGCCGTCTGCCGCTGTGGTGTGCCCTGCGCCGGGCCTCCGCTAGGCCAATGTGACCTAGATCACATTCCGGCCGCGACACATTTTGGAGATTCAGCACTCCCTAAGGCGAGAACCGCGCGACGCGGCCGCCCCCTGTTCGAATGCTGATTGGACCCCTGCATGCCTGTCATGACCTTGACCCGCTCTGGCGGTCCGAGGGCTCGGGGCCGTTGGCCTCGGGTCGCGGCGATCGTGGCGCTTCTGCTGGTGTCTTCTGGCTTGTTCAACCCGGCGGCGCAGGCCTACCAGGTGGCGACCACGCCGGCGACCGTGGTGGGTGGCGTCGGTACCACGACCATGCCAGGGTCTGCCTTGACCACGTCGATCTCGGCGACGGGTCTGACGTCGGTGACCAGCGCGACCACCCTGGGTGGGCGAGGGTACGTCGCGAGCGACTACACCCCCGGGCTGGCGTCGACCACTCCTGCGGTCAACGTGCTGACTGACGCCATCAACAACTGTCCTGCCGTGGGCACCTGCTCCGGGCTGGGCACGATCACGATCAACTTCAGCCAGCCCGTGACCAATCCGATCCTCAGCCTCGCCGGCCTCGGTGGCGAGGTGCACTTCTTGGGGCCGGGGAACGTCGTGACCGGGATCTCTCAGCTGCACGACATCCTGACCTTGACCACGCCCGGGGTCACCCTGACTGACCTGAGCGGTGGCAACCTCGCCGTCTCAGGCAACCAGATCACCACGAACAACGACAACGCGTCCTATCGGTGCGAGACCACCGCCCAGTCAGATTCGGCGACCGGCACGACGCTCCCCTCGGCCGCGACCACCGCGGCGTGCGGCTCGGTGCGGGTGAGCGGGACGGTCACGTCGGTGACGTTCAGTGTCAGCGCGATCTTCACCCAGACGACGGCCGGCGTCCAGCCGCACACGGACAACAACGCGGCGGACCCGGGGCACAACCAGGACGGGTTCGCGATTGCGGTCACGGCGCCTGAGGACTTCGGCGACGCCCCCTCGTCCTACGACCAGGGCAACGCGGCCCGCGCGGTCCTGTCCGACGTCAAGCTCGGGTCCAGCGTCACCGAGGACAACGCCACCGTCGCCAACGGCACCGTCTCGCCGAATGCCAGCGCGACCGCCGCGCTGGACGGCGCCGACAACGGCGTCACCCTCGCCCCACTGACCACCGCGACGACCAGCTACAGCACCACGGTCGCCCTTTCTGGGGCCAGCAAGGCAGGCACTGTCTGCGGGTGGGTCGACTTCGACAAGGACGGGATCTTCGACAACCCCGCAGAGCGCGCCTGCGCGACCTTCGCCGCCGGCGCCACCTCCGCGACGCTCACCTGGACCGGCATCTCCGGCCTGACCACTGGAGACACGTACGCCCGATTCCGGGTCGGGTACAACGCCACCCAGACGCAGTCACCCATCGGCGCCGCAGACGCGGGCGAGGTCGAGGACTACCGGCTCACCATCGCCGCGCCGCCGAGTCCGGTGGACCTGTCGATTGCCAAGACCGGTCCGGCGACGGTGCTGCCCAATGGCCAAGTCTCCTGGACGCTGACGGTCCACAACAATGGCCCCAACATCAGCTCAGGCTGGGTGGTCAACGACGTCGTGCCTGCGGGGTACACCAACGTGTCATCGAGCACGCCGGGATGCGTCGTGACCGGGAATGCCGTCCGCTGCCTCGGTGGCGTCCTCGCGGTGGGAGCCGACGCGACCATCACCATCACGGCCACCGCGCCCAGCACACTCGGATGCATCGTGAACACGGCCTCGGTGGTGGGGAATGAGGCCGACCCGACGGCAACGAACAACAGTGACGACTTCACCACCTGCGTGGCCCAAAGCCCCGGCCTGACCCTGGTGAAGTCGGCGGCCCTGTCGACCGACAGCAACAATGACGGGTTGGCGGGGGTGGGTGACGAGGTCACGTTCTCGTTCACCGTGGAGAACACCGGTGACGTGACCCTGACCGGGGTGGGCGTGGCCGACCAGCTGGTCGCCCCCGCGGGTCCGGCCGTGACCGTGACCTGTCCGTCGACCACGTTGGCGCCGGGCGCCACCATGGTGTGCACGTCCTCGGCGTATGTGGTGACCCAGGCTGATGTGGACGCCGGCGCGGTGCGGAACAGTGCGACCGCGTCCGGGACCCCACCCACCGGCCCGCCGGTCGTGACTCCGCCCTCGACCACTGTGACGCCCGCTCCGTCGGGGTCGGGGTTGACGTTGGTGAAGTCGGCTTCGCTGTCGACCGACAGCAACAATGACGGGTTGGCGGGGGTGGGTGACGAGGTCACGTTCTCGTTCACCGTGGAGAACACCGGTGACGTGACCCTGACCGGGGTGGGCGTGGCCGACCAGCTGGTCGCCCCCGCGGGTCCGGCCGTGACCGTGACCTGTCCGTCGACCACGTTGGCGCCGGGCGCCACCATGGTGTGCACGTCCTCGGCGTATGTGGTGACCCAGGC